>JAGXHW010000002.1 GCA_024635995.1 Clostridiaceae bacterium | reverse complement strand
AGCGTCAGATGTGTATAAGAGACAGACACAGGGTCTTTGGCCAACACCAGGCGGTGCAGGGGTACCGGTGAGCCACCACCTTCGTAGGTTAAGTCTCCATTCAAGGCATCCACTAAAATCCAGTCCTGACGAAGCACCGTGTTCACGGCAGCAATGGGCTGATGCAACCCAATGGTATGGTACCGGCTTTTTTCCTCATCAGGAATACACCCCTTCATGTTTTTCAGGGCACAGGTCATCAGGGTCTGGCAGTGGCCCTTCAGCACCGGCAGGTTGATCAGTACATCCACTTCTAAGGGTGATCGGCACACTTTCAGCTGCAGGCCTCTGGTGTTGACAACCTTTGTCTTGTCCTTTTTCAGGTCCACCAGTTTTACCCCGGCATCCCTGGCTAGGTCGTTGTAACCGCAGACTTCAAAAGCCTTTTGGGTGCTGTCACCCACCCAAGCACTTTCCATGATGGTGATGTCTGTCACGCCCCAGTTGTGAAGGTTTTCCACCAGGGCTCTCACAATGCTCACATGAGTGGTGGCGCCACTGGAGGCAGGCTTTGCCATCACCAGGTTCGGTTTTAGTCCCACCTTCGTCCCCGGTTTGATTTCACCGGCCATGTTGCCCCGTTCCAGCAAACGCTGGGTCATCGCCATGGGGTCATCGCCATGCTGAATAAATAACTGGTTTTTATGCATCCCACCGTCTCCTCGTCCGCTTTAGTATCACTATTATACCCTAATTAGACTCCAAAAGAAAAAGACTGTCCGCTTGTCAGCAACAGTCTGGATTTGGTTGGTATAGTCGTTAAACCTATGAAATTTCTGTCATTTTCTGCTCTTTCCTGACAGTCATTTTCTCTATCATTGATTTCAATTCTTCTGAACCAAAGGGTTTTGCCAAATATTCATCCATACCGGCATCAATGCATTTCTCCCGTGCCCTGTCCGTGACGTGGGCTGTCAAGGCAATGATGGGTGTGCGTGTGTCCTTCTTGGCTTCCCATTCTCTCATCATCCCTGTTGCAATAAACCCATCGAAAACAGGCAGTTGAATGTCCAAGATCACTGCGTCAAATGAGTTAGCCTTGAACATTTCCACACCTTGCCGGCCGTCGGCAGCTGTCATGATATGCCACCCGTTCATACTTGCTATTTTTTCAATCAGAATTATACTGGTCACTTCATCCTCCACCAACAACAGCTCAAGACTTTTCTGGCTCTCAACAGTTTCTGTCATTTCCTGAGTGGAATCATCTTCCTCTTCATTCACCAAGGCCATGTTACAGGTGAAGGTAAAGCAACTGCCCTCTCCGAGAACACTTTCAACCCATAATTCACCACCCATTTTTTCAACCAATCCTTTGGAAATCGCCAGCCCCAACCCTGTTCCACCATATTGACGGGTGTTGGAAGAATCTACCTGGTTGAAGCGCTCAAACATTGATTGTAGTTTGTCCGGATGAATTCCTATGCCAGTGTCCTGGATTGAACATTTCAATCCCATTTTATGGTTGTCAGACAGCTCCATTTTATTTAATTCGATCACTATTTTCCCGCTGTGTGTGTATTTAACGGCATTGCCGATCAAATTTGACAAAATCTGCCGAAACCGAAATGAGTCACCGACCAGATGCGGAATATCATCATCCACGATGACTTCAATCACCACATCTTTCAGTGCGGATGAAATCCAAAAAACATCCACCACATCTTTCAGCACTTTTTTTACATCAAATTCGATTTTCTCAAGCTGCATTTCTCCCGCTTCAATTTTTGAATAATCAAGGATGTCGCCAATGACGGCCAGCAGTGCATCAGAGGATAATTTTGCAATGTCAACCAGTTCCTTTTGTTCTTCATCAAGTTCTGTCATTGCCATTAACTGTAACATTCCCATAAGACCGTTTAAAGGGGTTCGGATTTCGTGGCTCATGTTGGCTAAAAACTGGGTTTTTGCTTCGTTGGCGGCAATGGCCTTTTCTTTGGTTTTAATAATTTCTCTTTCAGCTTCTTTGCGTGCAGAAATATCTGATATGACCACACGAAAAATCTGACTCCCGTTTTCATCTTCAACAAACACGGTTGATAAAAGGGTCCAGAAAGGTGCTTCTTCCGGGCCTAACATTCGAAGTTCACATTCACCTGGTTTGTGTGTCATTCTTATTTTCTTTTGATGTTTGTAGAAAATATCCTGATCGTCTCTCATGATAAACCGGGTGAAGGGCTTTCGAATCAATTCACTGCGGTGTGTTCCCCACAGTTTACTGGCAGTGAGATTCACTTCTAAAATGTTCCCTTTGTGATCAAGGGTACAATAACCCACAGGTGCAAACTCATATAAATCAAAGTACTTGCTGCGGGAAATATCCAGTTCTAATTGAGTATTTCTCAGTTCTTCATTTTGCATTTCCAGTTCGATTTGATGCACTTTCAGTTCATGCACCATTTTGCTTATATACTCCGGCGTCATGTTGTCAATGTGCTCAGTGATCGCCTGCTTCTTTGTCTGAAGTTTTTCCACCGCTGCCTGTCTCAGGTTTTGTGTATCATCTTTATTGTTATTATTGTCATGTTGCATGTTTTTCTTTTTCATCATTGGTTCACTCACCTTTCTAAGGTCAATCACCGATTCTTGCCGAGAAGACCAATTAATTATATATTTACAAAGGTAAGTACTGCGCCCTCAATGACATTCTCAAGTGTTCGATAAGGCTGAATAAGCATTTTGTATGGTTTTCCTTCAATGGTTTTCACTTCCACTTCCTTTGGTACTAATGTATCCAGCATTTCTTTGGTGTCTTCTACCAGGCTGTCATACCCCCGCAGGTTAGAGACAATATGACCCACTGGGCGGCCTACATCACTGGCGATCAGGTTAATAATGCGGGTGGCCGTTGGAGTGAAACGCATAATGTTCAACTGGTGATCAACAAACACGGTGGCAATACCTGTGCCAGCCAGTAAATTGTTCATGTCATTATTGGCACGGGACAAATCCTGCACTTTCGTCTGTAGTTCAGTGTTTACAGTTGTCAGCTCTTCATTCACTGACTGCAGCTCTTCTTTTGAAGTTTCCAATTCTTCGTTGGTTGATTGCAGTTCTTCATTCACTGTTAGCATTTCTTCGTTGGATGCTTTCAACTCTTCATTGGTGGTTTCCAATTTCTCGTTGGTTGCCTGTAAATACTCTTCCTTGGTCTGTAATTCCTTCAGAAGGGCTGCAATACGCCCGTCTGAATCACTTAGCGCTGTTTTATTCTCAATCTCAACGATCGACCGGGCTATGTTCAATTCTTTTTCTTCTTTTACAGTTGAATCTTCCAGCACGATGAGATAAAGGACATTCTCATCATTGAAATTTTCACTCATTGTGATGGGTCGAACTGTCAGATCAACCAACCCATGATCGTCATTTGTTTTAACCTTTAACCCTTGAACAATGTCAATTTTATTATTGCTTGCCGCTTTATGCAAGGCAGTGGTTAAAGGCCTTTTCAGTCCTTCTCGTGCCATTTTAATGACATTCCGGTCAAACTCACCTGGTGCGGGTTCAAGAAACCTGCCGGAGCGGCCATGGAGGTATAAAATATCACCTTTTTCATTCACTAAAATGCCTGATAAAGGAATGTGCTGAAGCAGTTCCTGTTCTGCCATCTTCTGCAAAGACTGCTTTTCCTGTGTCTTTGTCTTTTCTACCAACGGGAGTTTCATGGCTTTATCATCCGATGCCTTTGGTAGTAACAGCTGGCTTGCAGTTGTCCAATGCTTATTTTGAAAGCTGTCCTTGGATTGATATATTTTTGCTTTTCGATCAACGTTTTTCAATAAATCACTGTATTCACCCACTGATTCAGAGCTGCCTAAAAAGAGATAACCGCCTGTTTTCAGTGCATAGTGAAACAAAGAAATCGCTTTTCCCTGCAGCTCGCTGTTCATGTAAATTAACAGGTTTCGACAACTGATCAGGTCCATTTTTGAAAAAGGGGGGTCTTTAACCACATTATGCTCAGAAAAAATCATCATATCCCTAATGCTTTTATTGATCCGGTAAGTAGCAGGGGTTCCATTGATCTTATCCGGATCTGCGGTAAAGTACTTTGATAATCGCTCTGCTGACAAATCAGCGGCAATACTGGCTGGATATATACCTGTCCGCGCTGTGTCAAGGGCTTTTTTATCAATGTCTGTGGCAAATATTTGAACCCGGTCATCCTTCTTATGTTTTTCCAGGTGTTCTGTCACCAGAATGGCCAGTGAATAAGCTTCCTCACCGGTAGAACAGCCTGCGATCCAGATGCGAAGCGGTGTTTTAGAATGTTCATCCTCCAGCAGCTTTGGCAGACATTGTGTTTTAATCACTTCAAAGGCACCAGGGTTTCGAAAAAAGCTGGTCACACCAATGAGCAGGTCTCTGAACAAATCTTCCACTTCAGTCGGGGTCTTCTGAAGAAATTTTACATATTTCTCTATATCTTCAATTTGGTGAACCGCCATACGCCGTTCGATACGACGATTGATTGTATTTGGTTTATACTGAGAAAAATCGTTGCCTGTCTGAGAACGAAGCAATTCAAATATTTTTTTCAGTACGTTTTCTTCTTCAGGTGCGGGCTCCTCAGCCTCGGGCAACCCAGGGGCGCTGTTGTCCCAAAATGCCTGTGACGCATACGTCATTAGTTGAGCAGGCATTTCAGCCGGCGGCAATTCGTAGTCCACCAGTCCAGTACCAAGGGCACTTCTGGGCATACCATCATATTCCGAGGAGGCTGGGTTTTGCACCATGGCCATGCCACCTTCTCCTTTTATGGCCCGAAGTCCAAGAGTGCCGTCACTGCCTGTGCCTGTCAAAACAATACAGATGGCACGTTCGTGCTGTTCTTCCGCCAGGGATCGAAAAAAAAGGTCAATGGGAAGTCTTTGACCTTGGTGCTCAGAGATTTCCGACAGTTGAAGCTTTCCATTTAAGAAGGTCATGTCACGATTGGGCGGTATAATGTAGGTGCAATTGGGCTTCACTTCCATCCCGTCTTTTACTTCAAAGACCTGCATACGTGTATATTTCTGGACCAAATCCGTCAAAATGCTATTGTGGTCCGGCGACAGATGTTGCACCAAAACAAATGCCATTCCTGGCTCTTTATCGGGAGGCATACCTGAAAAAAAGGCTTCAAAAGCTGCCAAACCACCTGCAGAAGCACCAATGCCAACAATCGGAAATTGAATGTCCTGTTTACTTTTATGTTCAGTTTGTGTCTTTTTAATTTTTTTACCGTTGATGCCCGTCATGGTACATCCTCCAGTCAGGTGGTTTCGCATTCACAATGTTTTTCAAAATTTACACTCATTGCTATTGTATCACATTTTGTGACTTTTAAACCAAGAGAGTAATAATGATACGCAATCGTTACATTTGATTTTATTCTTATTTTCTAACTGGCTGGCCTAAAAATGAGATTATCTGTAAAATAAAAACAGCCGGAGATAAGTCTGGCTGTTACTTTTTAACTGCTGTTAGGAATGAAATCGAAATTCTGATTGTTACTTTTGGGGTCTTCCCTTGGCCCTTCTTTTGTAAATTTCCTGCAAATTCTCATTTTTGTACAGCTTATATAGATTGCCATAGACAACCCCCACGGCCATGCCTGCAAAATGCGCCGCTGTGCTGCCGACCGTAGCCTGGAAATCAAAAAAAGTGACGGCAATGTTGGTGATGATGACAACGATCAACACCTTCTGTAAGTCTTTGCCTCTGGATTCATCCTTCAAGGGTACCACCACAGAAGCCCCCAGGATGCCCAGGGCAGCAGCGGAAGCCCCAGCAAAAGGCTCTGACATGGGTGTCAGTCTAGAAGCAGCAATGATGGCCGCACTGCCGGTGAGGCCGGCTACGAGATAGATGTAAAACAGGTGACGTGGTCCCACCACTTCTTCCAGTCTGGTACCGGCGTAATACACCACAAACATGGTTCCCAGCAGGTGCAATGGATTTATATGGAGAAAAAAGACAGTGATAAGGGTCCAGGACCGTGGCACAATGGTACTGACGTCCGGGTACAACTGTAAATACTCAGCCAGCGGGGTGTATATCATTTGTGCAATGAACACCAAAAGGTTGATACCAATGATCGTGATACACATTTTACTGTCCCATATATTGCGTTTTTTTACTGTATTCATCTGATTGATCCAGGCCTCCGTTCTGATACAGCTCTTGTAAGTCAGTCAATAATTTTGTGCTTCTACCATCATACCAAAGTCCAGGTCAGATTGAAACATACAAATGATAAACGACTCTGTTAAAGGATGCTACCCCAATGCAACATCCAGCACCATCATCACAGTAAACCCAAGCATACATCCGATGGTGGCAATGTCTGTCCGATGATCACGCTGCGCCTCAGGGATCAGTTCCTCAACAACAACGTAAATCATGGCGCCAGCTGCAAAGGCCAGGGCGTATGGAAGAACCGGCCGTGCATAAATCACTGCTGCTGCTCCAATGACCCCAGAGATGGGCTCCACAACGCCTGACGCCTGCCCGTATACAAAAGCCTTGGTGCGACTGAAACCTTCCCGTCGCAAGGGGATGGAAACAGCAGCCCCCTCAGGAAAATTCTGCAGACCAATACCCAGGGCCAGCGCAACTGCTCCGGCCAGGCTGGCTGAAGGAAGGCCATACGCCACAGCTCCAAAGGCAACCCCAACCGCTAATCCTTCGGGAATGTTATGAAGTGTGATGGCCAATACCAGAAGGACACTGCGCTGCCAACTGGTTTTAATGCCTTCGGCTTCAGACTGATCGAATCCAAGGTGTAAATGAGGAAGCAGGTTGTCCACCAGCAATAAAAAAGCACCCCCAGCAAGAAAACCGATGGCCACAGGCCTCCAGGAAGATAAACCCATCTCTTCTGCCATTTCAATAGCAGGGGCCAAAAGCGACCAGAAACTGGCGGCAATCATGACCCCCGCTGCAAAGCCCAGCATACCGTCCAATACAATTTGGTTGATTTTCTTAAAGAAAAAAACAAGGGATGCTCCCAGCGCTGTTACTCCCCAGGTGAACATCGTCCCTATCAAAGCTTGCTGCACTGGTTCAAACTGACCAATCCATTCCAACATGACGTCATTTCTCCTTCCAACATCTGTGTTATTTTTTTCGTTTGAAGACAGCCACAGCATCCCTACTTCAGCACTAAGTTGGCGTCCATTAAGGTATATTCCCTGAATCCATCCACCTCAATCACTGGCCAAAACAACTTTAACCAAGTGTGTCTACGTATCATTGGATAAAAGGTTTTCCCTGCCCCACTGGATACCAATGGCCCCCAGGGGTGCCGTAACCACAATGGCCAGTACCGCCAGGGCCAGTATTTCTTCGCCATAAATGGCCCCTGCTGCCAGGGGCAAAGCGCCTGTGGCGGCTTGTACCGTGGCTTTTGGAATATAGGCAATCACACAAAAGAATTTCTCTTTTAAAGAATACTGCCTACCAGTGATGGAAAGTAACACCCCCACACTTCGGGCTGTCAGCCCTGCTATGATAAGCAACAGTCCCCACCATCCTGCTCCCAGGGCAAGGTTGAAATTCACTGCTGCCCCCACCATGACGAAAAGCAGGATTTCTGCCAACACCCACACCTTTGATAATTTATCTGCCAAGGCTTCTGCTACCTGGGGCTTTCGCTCCAGTATTAAAAATCCTGCAAACATGACTCCCAGTAAAGCCGCCACAGGTACAAATCCCTGCAGTGCATCTTCAATGGATGTCAGTACGATTCCCGCTCCCACCAGCATCATGGCCTTCTTTGTATGACGGATGTCGTAATGGTCGAACAGTTGAAGCAATATGAAGGCTGCAATGCCACCCAACACCAAACCTGTAACAATGGAAATGGGTACCGAAACTACCTGCCAGAATAGGTTTACAGAGGCACCACTAAAAATGCCAATGAAAGCTGAGAGGAAGGTGATGGCGATGACATCATCCACAGAAGCTCCCGCCAGGATAAGTGTTGGGATCCGTTGGTTGATGCCCTTTTTGTCTTCCATCAACGCCAACATGGAAGGCACAATAACCGCCGGTGAAACAGCCGCTACGATAAAGCCCAGCATGCCTGCTTCCAGAAAAGGGTAATTCAGCCAGGCCATGGCCAGGTAAGTAATCAGGGAGCCTTCCAGCAGGCAGGGAATTACACTGATTTTGATGGCTTCTGGACCCACTTTGTTCAGGTTATCCCGGCTGATGCCCAAGCCTGCCCTGAAGAGAATGATGATGAGGGCCATTTTCCTCAGGTCGGCGGAAATGGCCAGAGTGGTTTCGTCTATCTGATTTACACCAAAGGGTCCTAAGAGCATACCCAGCAGCAAAAGACCCAGTAATCCGGGAAGATTAAATTTTACAAACATCTTATGGAACAATAAACCTAATAAAGTGATGACTGCAATGCTAAATGCCATGTGCATTCTCCTGTCTTTGGTAGCATGAAACGAATACGGTATTTTATTAAATACAAAAAACAAAAATCCTGCGAAAACCCACGGATATTTCACCCATTGGCTCTCACAGGAGTCATCATCTGCAATAGCAGCATTAAGGCGAACCCCATCGCCTATGAACTTTTACTAGCGTCACTTTATCATATTCAATCTTATTCATCAAGTAACATTACTCATTTTAAGTTCACTCATTTTAAAATTTACTCATTTTGAAATTTACTGCCCACTTGACTGACTGGTTTCGTATTCATGTCTTTATTAAAGGGATACTAATGCTTCTATCAGTTGCTGCGCCTTCTCCATATGATCTGCCTGATAATGTAGCGTCAAATTCTTCTGGCCTTCCAGTTGGATAGTCAGTTCTCCCCACCCATCGTTCCCTGGTGATAAGTCGATGGTGCTGAGTTTCTCAAGAGGAATATAGGTCCAGATACCGCTGTACTTTTGTGTGACAGTTTTCTTTCGTTCCGCCGTTTCCTTGATCATCAGCAGTTCTTCTTCTGTTAGTATCAATAAATGGGGTTCTGTTTCCCTGCCCGATCCTCTTTTCCAGAATGACAGTTTTACCCCTGGTTGATAGGCATAGGCCAACACTCGTTGCCCCGGCAACAGGCTCATCGTACCGTAATTATAAAATTTAAGACTGATTTCTTTCAGCTCATTAAGTTGCTCGTTGTCCATGGGCGCTTCTTTATTCGTCAAGTGAAGCATCTTCCGGCGCAAAATCTCCATAACTGGTTCAAAGAAAGCGTCCATCACTGTGTTAAAGTATACGGTTTCACAGCTGTGGCTTCTGTTTGTTTTTCCGCAAACCTTCAGCCACGAATCCAATAACACCGAACCCATTTGCACCAGTTGTACTTCTTCCATTAAAAATCGGGCTGTCTTAACGACTTCTTCCTGCTTTTCCAGCACAACAACCTCTTCGTCTAATAAGATCAGTACAGCGTCATTGTGATCCTTGCTGGGTGCGTAAATAATGGATGATTCTCCTTTGTAATAATTCAGCAGGTCTTCCGCGCCAGGCTTAAAGTGCTGTGGTAATTCCTCCATATCAGCAATTTTTATGGCCCAATTTTTCATGGTTATGGTGGATGACATATTAATCCCTCCTGACACTACTTGGTTACTGTTTTATATTGTTATCTTACCCTTCTGACACGAAACTAGACATAAAAAAACCGGTGATCAGGGAGAATACTCCACTAATACCGGCTTTTGATCATTCTATGATGGTTTCTATTCAGTAGTACTTTTCACCAGCGGCGGTGAAATGATGGCTGCTATGAAAGCCAGAGCAGGAAACACCAGCATGGCTGTTAAAATGAACTGGTAGTTGCCAAAGGTGTCAAAGGCAAACCCGAACCAGGGCTGAAGTTGAAAATGAGTTGGTTCTTTCATCTTCGGTTCCTATTGCTCTATTATTCATTTCCATCTCTTTTGTTCCAATATCCCTTGTTTAGCCCTGTTTATCCGATGACTAATCCAAGAGGGTTGTGTAGTTACTCAGTGCAAAAGTAGTGTAACGTTCATGGTTGCTGTGAATCACCCTTAGCCCCACCTGACCGGCGATGTATTCCATGGTTTTGGGGCTGTAAAAGGATATATGGCTCTTGTCACGGATGTAATGCCAGTTTAGGAAATGAGCAGCGTCACGGTGATGAAATAAAGTCATTACTGCCAAAATACCGTCTGGCTCCAGCAGGTTTTTTAACATCCTAAAGGTTGGCAGTGGGTCTCGCAGATGTTCCACTACTTCGGTGGAGATCACCAGGTCATATTTTTTCCCTATGTGGGGTTTTTCCGGTGCGTAGAACAGGTCATGAATGTCCATATCATAGCCATGTTCACGTTCCAGAATCTGGGCCAGTACCGGGGCAGGACCGCTTCCAAAATCAAAACCCTTCTTTTTTCCATTGGTATAGGGGAACACAGCATCGTTCAGAAACCGGTAGAAAAAGGCCACATACCGGGGATCATCAATGGAATTGTTGTGGTTATTATAGATTTTCAGTTCTTCTTCAGGTGTCACGATAAACTGTTCATCTTTAAAAATGAAATCGCACTCCTGGCACCAGTGGTAATCCACCAACATCTTGGGATGATGAATCTTTATGGTATTGCTTTCACACAAAATACATTTTATCTTCATAAGTACTTTATCTCCAGTCAATACCTCACTTAAACAGATGAGCAGCATCATGAACAAGGATCTGTTCTTGACATATCTAATATCTACATAGATATCCTCGGTCTACACTTCAAAACGTTATCATACTATATCACGGACCAGTGTTTTGTCAACTCTAAGGCACCTTCCACAAGAGCTGACCTGTCTAATCAATAGAATATTGTTCATGATACTAAATGATTCGCCACAACCACATTGCAAACGTTTGATTTCTGTTAATTATTGCGATATTATGAAGGTAGACCGTTATTCACATGTAGAACGAGGAGGTTGTGCTATGAGCCGAATTATTCGTTGTGGGCTAACGCAAACCCATCATGACGTCGATGGCAATGAGCCTTTAGAAAAACATAAACAATCTGCGATTGACAAACACCTGAAGCTGATCGAAGAAGCGGCTGCAAAGGATGTGAAGATTCTTTGTTTCCAGGAAATCTTTAATGGTCCCTACTTCTGTTCTGAACAGGACCCCCGTTGGTACGACATGGCAGAACCAGTCCCTGAAGGTCCAACGATTAAACTGATGCAGGAACAGGCAAAAAAACATAAGATGGTACTGGTGGTCCCTGTTTATGAAGAGGCTGTTACCGGTGTCTATTTCAACACTGCAGCCGTCATTGACGCTGACGGTACTTATCTGGGAAAATACCGCAAAACTCACATTCCCCATGTGAATACCAAGGATGGATATGGTTTCTTTGAGAAATTCTATTTCAAGCCTGGTGTTAACAACCCAAAATGGCCTGTGTTTGAAACTGCCTATGCTAAAATTGGTATTTTCATTTGCTACGACCGCCATTTCCCCGAATGCGCACGCATGCTTGGTCTGAAGGGTGCTGAAATATTATTCAATCCTTCTGCTACCGTAGCAGGTACATCTGAATATTTATGGAAACTGGAACAACCAGCACAGGCGGTGGCTAATGGCCTGTTCATTGGTGCCAATAATCGCATCGGCCTTGAAGCACCTTGGAATATGGGAGAATTCTACGGCCAAAGTTATTTTGTTGACCCCAAAGGTCAAATGGTGGCCGAAGGCACCCGTGACGAAGAAGGCGTGGTTATCGGTGACCTAGACCTGGATTTGATCAAAGAAATTCGTAACAAATGGCAGTTTTACAGAGACCGCCGTCCATCAGAATATACCATTGATGATGTAGAATAGACTTCTTAATAAATGACAGATTAGTTGTTACAAGTTATCAATGGGAACCCCTTGAATCCAAATTTTTGGACTCAAGGGGTTCTTTTTTGATAATTTCATATTAAATTTTCAAAAAGCATTGACATATCATACACATTATTATATTATCATTATTGATAATGATAATATTGTTAGGAGGACCTACTATGAAAGACAAAAAACTGGATGCAGTGTTACACCCTATTCGCATGAAAATTGTCCAAACACTTATTGGTGACCGGTCCTTGACCACAAGAGAAATTCATCAGCGTCTTACAGAGGTGCCCCAGGCAACCCTATACCGACACCTTAAAAAGCTGGAAGAAGTGGGTATAATCCAGGTTGTCTCCGAAAACAAAATACGGGGGACCACGGAAAAAGTATATGCACTTATGAAAGAAACGGCACCAGTTGATCCGAAGGTATACAATACAATGACATCGGATGAACATTTCAACTACTTCATGACCTTTGCAGTGCAGATGCTGGAAGAATTTAACAACTACATTCAGCAAGACACCAGCGACCCCTTAAAAGACGGTGTCGGTTATTGGAAGGCCACCTTATACCTAACGGACGTAGAATTGATGCAATTGATGCAGGAAATTAGTAAACCCGTTGAGAAGGCAGCCAAACTGGAACCGAACAAACATCGCAAGGCACGAAACCTGTCAACAGTACTAATCCCCCAGGTTGACAAACAGGATCCTTAAACCGAAAACGAATCGTTATCAACCAGACCTACTAACCTTATCAACACCAGACCTATTAGACAGGAGAATACCCTTGAAAAATTTTATCCACACCCATCCCTTTATTTCCTTTGTTCTGCTAGCCTATGCCATTTCCTGGCCACTGTTCATCATCGCCAATAATCCGTTGATTATCATGGTTGGTGGCTTCGGACCTTGGATTTCCGCCTTCACTATCACTGCTGTTAATGAAGGAATGCCCGCAGCCAAAAAGACATTAAAGAAAGTCTTCCGGTTCCGCACCTCTCCCTTGAATTACTTATTAGCCCTGGTGATACCTATGGCTGTCATGCTGACAGGTTATCGATTGTTTGTTTTCCTGGGCGGCACCCCTCTTGATTTTGGGCAAACACCACCGCTGTATTTATATCCCATGGCTTTGTTATCTGTGTTATTGGTGGGTGGAGGTCAGGAAGAACCTGGTTGGCGAGGTTTTGCACTGCCAACCCTCATGAAGCGGTTCAGCCCTCTGACAACCAGTGTTATCATTGGTTTAGTCTGGGCCTTCTGGCATACACCTCTATTCTTCAATACTGGCGCTGCTCAGGCTTCCCTTCCCATGGGTTGGTACCTGGTGAACGTCATTGCCTGGTCCACCATTGCCACCTGGCTGCACCAGCGGGCTAAGGGAAAAGTATTTATTGCCATGCTTCTCCATGCAGGAATGAACGCTCCGGCCTCTTGGCTCTTGCTTCAACCTGTTATAGGTCCAATCAGCCTCTATGGGTCAATGACTTTGGTAGCTACGCTGTTGGCGCTGTTTCTTGCATGGCGGGCCAAAATGTACCAACAACCAACACGAATTTCTGAATAAAAACATCGACAGACCCTGGATTCATTTCTCTTACATTCAGGGTCTCTCGATGATTTTTTTGCCATGAACTTTTTTTGCATTTTTTATTTTTCTTTACTGAACGGGCTGTTTTTCGTTAACTTACTGCTTACATTATTTTCTGTTTCGCGTCATGACGTCAAAGATTACTGCAACGACTAATATACCGCCACGAATCATGTACTGTCCGCTGCTGCCGATACCCATCAGGTTCATGCCGCTGACCAGGGAAGCCATAACCAGCGCCCCAATGATGGAACCGGTGACTTTACCCACACCCCCGGCTGCTGACACACCACCAACATAAGCTGCTGCAATGGCGTCCAACTCAAAGAGAGTGCCCGCAGTGGTGGTAGCAGACTGAAGTCGTGATGTGTACAAAATACCAGAAAGGGCTGCCAACATGCTCATGGAGGCAAACACAAAATAGGTGATTTTCTTCACATTAATGCCGGAGAGTGCTGCCGCTTCCGGGTTTCCTCCCACTGCATAAATGTACCGGCCAAGCACTGTTTTGGTGGTCATAAAATGGTACAAGCCCACTGTCACCAGCACAATAACCACCGTCCATGACAACCCGTTGTACATGGCCAGAATCCGGGTCACGTAAGCGATAAGAAAAGATATGAAGGCCAGTTTTGCAATAAAGATAGGCATAGACATGATTTCGAAATTGTACTTTATTTTCGTGTTTCTGGCTCTGAATTCCATTACAACAAATAACACAATGCTGACTGCACCCACCAGAAGGGTAATTAAATGATAACCTGGCAATATATTTATATCTGGAATAAATCCATTGCCAATGGCATTAAAGGAAGGATTTGGTACAATGATGGTTCCTGTTCTGTTGGTGGCCTGCAGTAATGCACCCCTGAAAACCATCATGCCGGCAAGTCCCACCACAAAAGAAGGTATATTTAAGTTTGCCACAAGAAATCCATTGAACAGACCCACCAAACTTCCCATGACCAACACAATAGGGATCACCAGCCAGACAGGAAGGTTATACTGTGTCAACAGGATGGCTGCCACAGCACCCAGAAACCCTGCCAGAAATCCCACAGAAAGATCGATGTGACGTATGACAATGACTAAGGTCATACCGACGGCCAGCACCGCGATGTACCCCATGGAATTGATCAGGTTGCTGATGTTCCGCGGCGACATAAACACACCGTTTGTCAGCACAGAAAAAGTGAACATGATAATAAAGAGAGCAATAAACATGCCGTATGATCGGACGTTTTTCTTTAAGATGGTTTTGAGTTCGGTCACTACATTCATATTCATCCTCCTACCAGAAGAATTTTACTAGACTGTTGCCATTTCCATGATCTTATCCTGTGTCGCATCTGCGGCATTCATCTCTCCGGTGATCTTACCTTCAGACATCACGTAGATGCGGTCACTCATGCCCATTACCTCCGGCAGTTCAGACGAAATCATAATAATACTCATGCCCTGCTCGATCAACTTATTGATAATGGTGTAAATTTCAAATTTAGCGCCTACATCAATGCCCCTGGTTGGTTCGTCCAGAATGAGTACTTTTGGCTCTGTAAACAACCATTTGCCCACAGAAACTTTCTGTTGATTACCACCGCTGAGATTGCCAATAATCTGTTCGATGGAAGGTGTTTTAATGGTCAATGCGTCTTTATAATGGATGGCGACGGTTATTTCCTTGTTTTCATTAACCACGCCACTATTGCTGAGTGCCTTCAGGTTAGCCAGTGATATGTTGTTTTTCACATCCTGGATGAGTATGAGGCCTTCCCTTTTACGGTCTTCTGTCACATAGGCCAGTCCCGCCTTAATGGCGTCACCTGATTGCTTGAAGTCTACCAGTTTACCCTCCATGTATATTTCTCCGCTGATATTGTAATCGCGGGGATTTCCAAAAATACTGTAGGCCAGTTCTGTACGGCCGGCGCCAATGAGCCCAGCCACGCCCACCACTTCGCCTTTTCGGACATTGAGGTTAATGTTTTTCAATATATCCCGCCCGCTCACGTGATCATGGGCATTCAGGTTTTTAATTTCCAGGGCCACATCTCCAATGTCTTTCTTTGTCCTTTTTGGAAAAATGTCATTAATGGCCCGGCCAACCATGTTTTTTATCAGTGCCTGTTCTGTGACTTCACCCTTCGCTGCGTCCAGTGAGCAAATGGTCTGGCCGTCTCTAATGACCGTCACAGTGTCTGCAATTTTAATGACTTCCCGTAATTTGTGGGAGATCATGATGGAGGTAATTCCCTCCGTTTTCAGTTCCTTTAAAAGCTCCATCAGGTTTTCTGAATCGTCGTCGTTCAGTGCCGCCGTTGGCTCGTCCAAAATCAACAGGTCAATGTTTTTGCTGAAAGCCTTGGCAATTTCCACCAACTGCTGTTTACCCACGCCCAGCTCTTTGATGGGCGTTTCCGGGTTAACATTCAGGCGCACACGTTCCAATAATTCTTTGGATTTCACAATGGTTTCGTTCCAGTCGATCAAACCGTGTTTCTGAATCTCATGCCCCAAAAAAATGTTTTCATACACAGTTAATTCAGGAATCAGTGCCAGCTCTTGGTAGATAATGGCTATGCCCGCTTTTTCGCTGTCTTGAATGCCTTGATAAGACTGTATTTCTCCGTCTAATACAATATCACCTGTATAACTGCCGGAAGGCCACACACCGGACAACACTTTCATCAGGGTGGATTTACCCGCCCCGTTTTCACCCACCAAACAATGAATTTCACCGCGTTTCACCTTGAAATTGACATTATCAAGTGCCTTAACGCCGGGAAACTCTTTGGTGATTTCATTCATTTCCAGAATATAATCTGTTGGTTCAGTCTTTACTTGCGTTGTTTCTACGTTTTGGGATTGTTTGTCCATTTGCACTCACCCCTGCAGTTTGTTTCTACCACTTTTTGCTTCATCTTATCATAAATTTTTATAAACAGGATTCTTAGCTTCTGGTGGAGTTGAAACTCCACCAGAAGCTAAAAATGCGTTATCCATAAGTAGATGGCCCAAATGCACCATTTGGAGCAGATACTTAGTTTGTTCACCTAGGGACAAAGATAAGTGAATAGTGAAAGCTTTTGCTTCCACTATTCACCCTTATTTTACTTGCAAACTTCAACCGCTACACTTATTATTTACTCCAGACCTGTAAATTCAGATGCTTCATAGTACTCTGAATCAATCAGGGCTGACTGAACGTTATCCTGGCTTACAACAATAACTTCTGTTTGTTTTGCAGGGACGTCTGTTACGCCGTTATTGTAGGAGCCTGTGGTATCGGGAGTATTGCCGTCCAATACGGCCAAGGCCATATCGATGGAATCTTCCACCAAAGTTCTGACATCCTTGAACACGGTCATGGATTGTGTGCCATCAATGATGTACTGAACAGATGCTATTTCAGCGTCCTGCCCAGTGATTATGAAGCTGGAAACATCGCCGTCTGTTGCAAAGGTATCAGCAATTGATCGGGCGGTGCCATCGTTGGGAGCCAAAATGAAAACGTCGCCTTTGTCAGCAGCGCCAGCAGATGTCAGGTGAGATTCAGCTTTGTTCTTGGCTTCGTTGAAATCCCA
Source organism: Clostridiaceae bacterium (assembly GCA_024635995.1). Classification (GTDB taxonomy): domain Bacteria; phylum Bacillota; class Clostridia; order Peptostreptococcales; family Tindalliaceae; genus Anoxynatronum. Next base: position 4,793 of record JAGXHW010000002.1, on the reverse strand, counting down.
GTTGGTTGTAACCTGGTTGATGATTCTGCCCATTTCGTCACGGGTTAATTCTGCATTGTCTTGTAAGTTGACAGCTTCAGAAGAATTCTTAATCACGAAGGTGCCGTCTGCAATTTTAGGCTGAAGTACGTTCCATGCTCCTTCAAAGAACAAGAAAGCGTTGTTGTCTGATGCTGCGCCGGCATAAAGATAAAGTGGGTTTCCAGTGCCTGTTGCATTATCAACCAGGTATTGTCCCTGGGCAGCGCCAACGGCGATGGAGTCAAAGGTAACGTAGTAGTCAACTGCTTCGGTTCCTGTGATCAGTCGGTCGTAAGAAATAACAGTAACCCCTTCTGCTTTAGCAGCTTCAGCAGCAGCTGCTGCTGCATCGCCATCTTGGGGGCAGATAATCAGCACTTCAATGCCTCTTGTCAACAATGACTCAACATTCGTTAATTCTGTGGCTGATGATCCCTGGCTGAAAAGAATTTCCACTGAATAATCTGAGTCTTCTAAGGCTGCATTAAACCTGGTTTCATCCTGTACCCAACGGGGCTCGTCTCTGGTGGGAAGTACGATACCAATTTCTGGCCCTGCACTTTCCTCTTCAGCGGGTGAACATCCGGCCAGTAATGTGATTCCCATAAGGAAAACCACTACAATGGCCATTATTTTTCTGTTTTTAAACATTTTTTGTATTCCTCCCTCATCTAAACTAAACAATCACAAATAGCATACAGTATCGTTGCTCTATCTCTCAGTTACTACCCCCTTGCTCTCCCCCCTTTTTAATGTTTTAACCTATGTTCACTACTATTTTACCCTCATTGGCATGCTGGTTCACTTCATAAGTTTAATCAATATTCTGTTAAATCATCCTATTTTCAGGATCTCATTTCCATAACAACAAAAACACGTAAATGTTTAATGATAAATTTTTACGTGTTTTGTGGGATTTCATTATAAGTTTTCTTAAAAGCTGTTTTTAGCCTAATCTTAACGTTTGCCCGTTATTTGATATCGTATTGATATCGTTAGGGTTGTACGTTTAAGTACACATCCTCTTTACGATGAAAGCCGCTATCGATAATCATTTCATCAATGTTACTCTTATCAATCACTGTAACCGGTAATTTGTAGTACGGTACCTGGTAAAGCCCATTGTGAATGGTATCCTCTGTGTCGATGGTTTCATCGGCATATAATTTCAGTGCAATGTCTGCTGCTGTAGCGGCAAGGACGTTAATGGGCTTATACACTGTTGCCAACTGCGTGCCCTCCACAATGCGCTGACAAGCGGATATTTCAGCATCCTGGCTCACCACCATCACTTTTCCTGCCAGTTGCCATTTGGCCAGCACTTCAATGGCACCCATGGCAAGCACATCATTGGCAGCGATAATCCCGTCCAATTCTCCACCAGATGACAAATATGACTCCACCGCTTCACGGGCGTATTGTTCACGCCATTCCAGTGCCCACACTTCATCGGCGATGGTTATTTTTTCCTTTCTTCCGGGCAGGTCCAGGGCCCGGTAAACCCCTTCCTGAATCATGGTTGAATTGTAATCTTTCGGATCGCCGTTAATGAGAAGCAGGTTAGGGTTTTCCTTTTCCGTTGCTTCAAGTAATCGATCTGTCATGCCAAAGCCAATGTACTGGTTATCGAAGGAGACATAGGCGTCCACGGGGGCATTGAATACCAGACGATCGTAAGAAAGAATGCGGATACCCTCATTCGCCGCCTCTTCCAGCACTATAGCAAGAGAGTAGGCATCGTTAGGTACTACGATGATCACATCAACCTTTTGCTCTACCAGTTCTCTAATCTGGTCCTGTTGTTTTTTAGGGTCTTCATTGGCGATTTGCACAAAGACTTCCGCACCTGTTTCGCTTAGCTGAGCCACCAGCATTTCCAGATCCCGTTGCCAACGTTCCACCACAAAAGTGTCAAAAGAAATGCCTATCTTTGGCACATCAGAGATAGCATCTTCTTGTTTGCAGCCAGTTAACAGTAGCACAAACAATGATGTCATGAGCAGTAATAGCAACCATTTCCCACTTTTTTTTAACAGGTTAGTTTTGATCATTGTCTCATCCTCTGGTAATCTTTTGGCGTCATTCCCTCATATTTTTTAAACGCCCGGATAAAGTAATTGGTATCATTATACCCCACTGTTTCTCCTGTCTCCCGAATGCTTTGACCTGCATTCTTCAAGAGTTGTTTTGCTTTTTCCATCCGGAGTTCGATCATGTATTCTTTAAAGGTGGTGCCAGTGTCTTCCTTAAATATTTTTGACAGGTAAGGTGCACTGACATTCAGTTTATCAGCTGTGTTTTCCAGGGTTATGTCCTCGACGAATGACTTTTGAATGACCTTGATGGCCTGGTAGGTCAACTCATTGTAGTCGGACCCACCCATTTTTTCATGAATGGCAAACCATTCCTTAATGATTCTTTCGAAACTGTTCAATTTCAGCATGGGTGATTTATGCAGCAAGTCAGTGAGGTAATGCCGTTCACCGGTTAGCTTTGGGGCAAACGCCTGTGCAATGTTGACCAACAGTTCCACCAGCACTGCTTCTGCCAGTTCTGTGTCATGGTTTGTGCCCAGCATGTCCAGGTAGAGGCCTTCGAACTGTTTTAACGCCTGGGTAAAATGCCTGGATCGGCTTATGAATGCATCGTACACAACTTTCTTGCCTTCAAGAAAATCATTCATGGACACCTGGTTACGTTTCAATTTGTCAAACCGTTCCACCGGGCCATCGGACAGTTTAATGGTTGTCATGGCCTCCACGTATGATTCTGCAATGTTCTCAATTCGTTTGATGCTGCCGATGCCAATGCGGATTTTCAGGCCGAACTTTTGCAACACCTGGTCAATCCATAACTGTGCATCGAAGGTTTGAATCCCTTCTTTCCCTTCACAATAAATCATCACCCTGTTCAGGTAAGGACTGGAGACAATGGCATCATAGCGACGCTTCACATCCATTTTAAGTACTTCCGAACACTTTGAAACTTTATGGTTAATCCGGTTCAATTCTTCTGAGTTGGACTTTGACGAATAGTTTATGAAGTCCACCACTGCAAAATGTCCGTTACACATGGGCATTTCCAGTATGGTTCGGTAGTGATTGATGTATTTTATGTGATTTCTACCCAAGAGTATGGAATTGAAAAAGTTATTTTCCACCAGTCCAATGGAGTGATAAAACCGTTCAATGTTTCCCAATTCCTGTATCCTGCTGGCTTCGTCTTCTCTGACCTTCACCATCACTTGCTGTAGTGTCTCAATCATCATGGACTTTCCAATGGGTTTTAACAGGTAGTCTTCCACATGAAAACGCACCGCATCCTTGGCAAACTCAAATTGATCATGGGCTGTCACAATGATAATTTTCACGTGACTGTCAATCTTTCGAATGCGTTCAATCAGGTCGATGCCTGAGATCCCCGGCATTTTAATGTCCGTCATCACAATCTGTGGTCGAAACTGTTCGAAGCGGGTAAGGGCTTCCCGGCCATTATAGGCCATCTGCAGTTCCACGTCAGGAAAATGTTGTTTGATGATGTGCGTGACCGCTTCCATCACAATCTGTTCGTCGTCAACCACCATAACTCTCATTTGTCATCACCTCCACTGGCAGCGCTATGCGTACGCGTGTAAAACGGTGCCACTCGCTTTCAAAGCTTAGTTTGCCTCCCAGATTCATTAATCGCTCATACACATTTTCCAACCCCAGGCCGGTGGTATGGCTTTCTGTTGCACCTGATTTTCGAAAATCTTTATTGTTCAGTCTTTCCAGTGTTTCAGGCGGTATTCCCTGGCCGTTGTCTTCTACTTCAATCATGGCCATTCCTTCCACTTCATAGGCCCTGATCTGAAGGCGTCTGTTGGATAATCGATTGGCAAACCCATGAATAATGCCATTTTCGATTACAGGCTGTAAAATCAGCGGTGGCATAACAACTGTCTCCAAGTGAGGGGCTATGTCAAACTGGAATGATATGCCGTCACCATAGCGCATCTTCATCAACTGTGCATAGTGGCGTACACTTCTTATTTCGTCTCGCAGTGTGACCCGGTTATTTTGTGGTTGAATGTTGTAGCGGAACAAATTGGACAGGTTCTCCAAAAACACATTGGTACGCTCTGCGTTTTCAATCATCGCCAGCTGCATACCTGCATTGAGGGTGTTGAACAGAAAATGGGGGTTGATTTGAGATTGAAGTGCCTTTAGCTCCGCTTCGTTCAGTAAGTTTCTCATTTTAAGTCTTTCAATTTCCGAATCCCTTAATTGGTTTTCAGTCTCCACTTTATCTTCCAGCTCACCGATGTACATTTTAATGTTACCTGTCATGGTATCAAAGGCCTTTTCCAACTGCTCTGCTTCACGAAAACCATGTGCACTCTTGGCAAATCCGTCATACTGTCCTTGGGAGATGGCATTGGCCCGTTCGCTTAGCACCATGATGGGGCGCGTCACTTCCGTTGAAAAAGAAAGGACAAAAAGGATGCCCAGTGCGATGAGCAGGCTTGTGATGAGGATGAGGCCAATCTGGATACGCTGCACCCTTTCAGACAGCAGTTTGTGTTGTTGCAGGTTCCAATCATAATCTAAGGTGAGCACTTCATCCACTTTGAGGTTAATGAATTCTCTTATGCCGGTGAGTTCACTGTAGGAGTTAAGGTATCGCTCAATGTTGCGGGCACGTTTATAACCAATGGCTTCTTCTCCATGAAACAGGTAACCTTCCATCATACTGGAAATGTTGGTCATTTGAAGGAGCATGGGGTTTTCATT
>JAGXHW010000009.1 GCA_024635995.1 Clostridiaceae bacterium | reverse complement strand
CCTCGCCCTGACTTATCTTTAGTATAAGGGGTAAATGTGTTGAAATTGTGATGGAAAAGCAATAGATTTATGAAAACAATAATTATTATGCATGTAAAGTTATACAACAGAGAATGTTAGGCATTTCAGATGGTCATATCACAGGATGATCTTTAATATGGCCGAGAGAGTTGAAACCTAAAATAGTTGGGTAGTCTTTTAAGCAAGACGTATTTTCAATAAATATCTCTACGAATGGTGGAACTTATTGTTTTACTTGCTTTCTCTTATGATACGCAAGACGCAAGACACAAGACACGTGATATTGATGTATGCTGATTGCATAGCAATAGAAAAAATATGTTTACGAGGGAGATAATTTTAATGGATGACAAATATTCAAATTTTAATGAAAAACGAATGGAAATGTTTTGTGAGCTAGTAAAAAGATATTGGAATGGAGACTTAAAGAACATAGATGACTTAAACGAATTTGCTGAATACATAAAAAATAAATACGGCTTTAACGATTATGATATGCCGTTTATAAGGGACCATATAAGGATAGCGATGGGTCAAGACCCAAAAGGTGACGAATGGTTCGGGGATGAATTAACCGCTCTTACTAGTTCGATGAAAGTTACTCAACCTCTGGTTGTTAAATTGGAAGGTCCTTGCAAGCAATGCATTGAGATAAATTGCGAATGTAACGAATTGGGTAAGTATGAATCAAAAATATATGATAGATTGAATGAGACTGTTAGCTGTGGATATGGTGATTTAACATGTGATTTTGGTGCGGTGGCTGACAAAATTGAATTTATGCCAATAGTTGATTTGTTAAAAGATAATGATACGCCTGTTTATGTTACTGTTGCACCCGCTATTGTAGGACAATTTGGAGAAGACGTAAGCATGGGAAAACTGAGGAGCGCTTTTAAATTTATAGGCTTTGAAGATATGATTGAAGTCGCTTTGTTTGCGGACATTCTAACAATTAAAGAAGCATATGAATTCAATCATCTTGTAAAAACTGAAGAGGATTTTTTCTTAACAAGCTGCTGTTGTCCGATGTGGTTTAATATGATAAAAAAGATTTATCCGGAAATTTACAACTACTTGTCACCATCAATTTCACCCATGATAGCATCTGGCAGGATATTGAAAAAACTATACAAGAATGCTAAAGTTGTGTTTATTTCCCCTTGTGTTGCAAAAAAGGCTGAAATAAAAGAATCCGACTTGGAAGGTGCAGTCGATTATGTACTAAATTTTAGAGAGCTGAAGGAGATCTTCGATGCGTTAAGCGTGGACTTTAATGAACTCCGAGATGATGATAAGGATCAGGCATCATTTGGCGGAAGAGTGTATGCTAGAACCGGAGGGGTAAGCTTTTCGGTTAAAACAGTATTGAATAGGTTAGAGCCAACTAGAGTTATTAAACTCAAAGCCCAGAAAGTAAATGGGATAAAAGAATGTAAAAAGGTATTGAATGGACTTAACAGCAGGAAAAAGGGTGATGCTAATTTTATTGAAGGTATGGGTTGCATCGGTGGGTGTGTAGGTGGACCTAAGACGATTATAGATGTCGAAAAGGCAACAAAACTTGTTAATGAATTTGGAGAAGATTCCTTCATACTGACTCCTTTTGATAATCAAAACCTGATGAAGATTTTAGAGCAGTTAAATATCAAATCGATCCGAGAGATTATGTACAATGATGAAATAAAAGAGATTTTATCCAGGAAGTAAACACAAATAAGCTCACTGCCATATCGAATAACCATTAACTGTTAGTGGTGACGGTGACTTGTACATTTATTATTGATACTAAGCATCCGGATTTAGTCAAATTATGAATGAATCCTTTGCGATGGCGCAGCGAAGAGAAATTGATGGAAATTGGCTGACCCAGTAAAGGTCAGCCAACAACTTGTTAAGCAGCTTAAGGAGAGACCACAAACTGCCCCATCATGCCATTATCTTCATGTTCCAGCATGTGGCAATGGTACATGAAAAGCCCTTCATACTGAAAACGAACCTTGACGACAACCTCTTCCCCAGCATTCACAAAAACAGTGTCTTTGTAGCCCCTTTCTTCTGGTGGAGGGGCGTTTCCATTTCTGGAAACAACCTGAAACTGCGTACCATGCACGTGAAAGGGATGACCATCAGGTTGCATCATCATACCGCCACGACTTCGAATAACCCACAATTCCGTTTCGCCCAGCGGCACCTCCTCATCAATACGTTCCATATTAAACACTTTTCCGTTAATCGTCCCTCTAATCCCCATGCTTTCCAGTACAAACAATCTTGTGGTCGGGTTTTCTTCCAGAGGAATATCTGGGATTATTGTGAGGGTTTCAGGAATTTCTGTGTCCTGCCCGGCTACATCCTTCACGTAAAAAGTTAGAATTTCATAGTCGCCTGCCATTAGAATAACTGTCTCTCTTTGGACTTCAGAAAAATCAACAATTACTTCCACTCTTTCACCGGGAGCCATAAAGAGTGATTCGCGGACAAGAGGGCTTTCCAGAAACCCGCCGTCAGAAGCAATCTGGTGGAAATTCTCACCGTTGTTAAGGTGGAACCTGAAGCTTTCAAAATTTGACCCGTTTAATAGTCTCAACCTGACTTTTTCCCGGTTTACTTCCAGATAAGGATCCACTGTGCCGTTGACCAGTACAGTATCGCCAGGTACCAAACCCATCATATCAAGGTCATAGAGAAATTCACCATTCTGACTAAAATTCCTGTCCTGCACTACCAATGGAATGTCATTGACACCATAATCTTTGGGAATATTCAGGTTGTCAGAAACTTCGTCTTCAATATAAACCAGTCCAGCCAACCCATAGTAAACCTGAGGGCCGGTCATATGGTTGGGGTGTGGATGAAACCAAAGTGTGGCTGCTGGCTGATCCACCACAAAACTGGGTTGCCATTTTTCTCCTGGCTGTATGGGCTGGTGAGGTCCTCCATCAGCCTCGCCGCTGAGTTCCATGCCATGCCAGTGAACTGTTGTCATTTCATTTAGTTGGTTGGTAACTGTAACATTAATCTGCTGGCCCCGCCTCATCTTCAACAAAGGACCCAAATAGTTGCCGTTGTAACCCAATGTGGTGGTGGTCACACCCGGGAAAAATTCCATTTCACCCACCTGAACGTTAAGTTCAAAGTCTGCAACATCAGGGTCAGGGTTCTGGTCTTCAAGTAATGCAGGAATGGCAAGAGGGTTTCCATCGCGCATTGGTTCAACGGTTGTCGTTGCCGGCATGGCTGTATCACATCCTTGCAGCAGGAAGAGCATACCAATTAAAACAAACACAACAAAATAATGTACTAAGTAATGTCTATGAAGTTTTTCAGTTTTTTTGGTGGTCAGGTTTTTCATAAAAAACGCCTCCTCTTAGGCAATCAACAAAAGAAAATACTACTTATCAGACATCATACCCATGATGTAAGGAGAGCTATCAAAGAGTCTATGCACAAAAAAAGGCAGCCCGGAGGCTGCCATCAAGTTAGGGTTAGATTTAATGCAATAAAAATATCGCGTTACCATTGATATGGTATAACGATTTGAAACATTTAGTTTACAGGGATATTACTATACCCGCTGAAACCACTTCGTTGACCGCCACCGTGGCAGGGTCCAGTTCCTGAACCAACACCGGAACCAAAGCCTTGTTCACGGTGAACTTCATCCATGGTTTCCCAATGTTCCTGCTGCCACTGGGCTTCCTCATCAGTGACCAAGCCTTCTTCAACAGCTGCGTCTAGTCTTTCCTGACGCCACTGAAGCATGTCATTGTACCAGTCCGGCATGTCTGCCGATTCTGCAAAAGTTACAATGCCAAAGGCCAGTACCAGGAGCAGGGTAATACCAATCATAAAGCGTTTCTTCAAAGTTGACTCCTCCTTTTAGTTTATTTGTGTATATGATCAGGCAGTTTATAGGCTGCCTGTAACACAGCACTCTCTAGAATCATTCTACTCGTTCAATGCTTTCAGAATGTGGCGGTAAGTCTCGGTGTCTATTTCTCCATTCACATAACGTTCCTTCAACTGATCTTCAGCACTTGGTCGATTGTCTGCTTGAACACTTTGTTCACGATTGGTGTATAGGTAGTAGATGCCAAACCCAATGATAATCCAAAACAGAAACATCATTTTCAAACGCCTCCTTCTCACATGATTCCATGAAAACCTACAGACATCGTAATGCAATGTGTTTAAAACTTGCGTTTGCAATGGCTTAAAACTGTAATATTTCCAACAGTGACTGTGGTATATGCCACGGTCTGAAAAATTCATAAGGTCTTACACCGTAGTTTTTTGGCGGATTTCATAAAATCAAACCATTCCTTTCAGACACATAACAATGATTGTTGCATAAACCATGCCAATATTTACAGTGCATGAATATAAGTGGCATCCTCTATAGGGAGGTCTTGCTGCCAATGTTCCTAACGTAGCTGAGGGGTGTCAGTTCCATGCCCGTTGTTCTATTGAAAAACTTGGCACGATAGTTGCTTGTATATACCAGAGGCAAGCATAAGTACTAACAAAAACGAGAGGAGCTAGTGCATGAAAATACTATTTACCATTGGAGGTTATCCCATCCATCTCTTTGGGCTCACCATCGCACTTGGGGTCATGGCAGGTTATTATGTGATGTTACGGGAAGCCAAAAGAAAAGAGTTGGACACTGATAAAACCTCGAATCTGGCTTTTTATGTTGTGGCGGCAGCCATCGTCGGTGCCAGGGTGCTATACATCATCGCCTTTAATCCGGCCTACTATCTGAAAAACCCGCTTCACATGTTCATGATTCAACAGGGAGGCCTCTCCATTCAAGGCGGGTTGATTGCAGGTGTTCTGTTCGCTTACTGGTATGTGAAACGAAATCAGCTGCCCTTCTGGAAAACGGCAGACGCCTTTGCCCCAGCCATTATTCTGGGTCAGGCAATTGGCAGGGTGGGTTGTGACGTCTTTGGTGTGCCCATGGAAGGAAACTGGTTTTGGGGCGTGCAGGTGAACGGTCAACTGTTGCATCCGGCGCAGATTTATGAAGCGTTGTTGAACTTTATCCTGTTCTTCCTGTTATGGCAAAAACGTAAGAACACGACCTATGACGGACAGCTGTTTATCCTGTACATGGCAGGGTTTTCCCTAAACCGATTGATAGTTGAATTTTTCAGGACCAACCCCCAGGTGTTTGGCCCCATCTCCATTGCCCATGTGTTCAGTCTTGCCATGATTGTTGTGACACTCTTGGTGGGTAAATGGCTGCAGAAGAAGCAACAGAAGGAGCATATGCCGCAAGTCAGTGGAGGAAATGCCGCAGTGGTCATGCCGGTGATTGAGTGGAAGATGGCAGGAGTTGTGCTGGTAGCCATGGCCGTATCAGTGATGTTTTACTACTTCATTCACGGCCTGTAACACCAAGTAATGTGCATACAAAATAACCTAAAGAGATAGGAGAGGATTGCATTGAATCATCAAAATCATAACAATCACAACGACCACCACAACCCAGAGGAAAAAAAAGGGCACAACCACGGATTAATGATGCTGCTTTGCCTGGTGCCATTGATCGCCTTTCTTGCATTACCCCGTATGGGCATTGAGTTGGGGTCCATGGGAAGATATTTACCCTACGCTATTTTTCTGATTTGCCCACTGATGCACATTGGCATGATGTTTATGATGCGGGATCATGGGAAAGATGGAAATCAGCAACAAGTTGAAACAGATCAACGTCAAATACAAGATTAGTAACGGAAAGTAATAACCTAAATGAGAGGAGGTGTTACCATGGGATGCTGTGGCGGTGGACACAACCATAGAGTGAATAATGACTCAAACCAAAATAGCAACAGTGATGAGCATGGTTCAAATGGTATTGATTTTATGACGATTTTCATGATTATTGCTGTGATTGGGGCAGCTGTTTACTTTTTAAGATAGTTTAGTCCATAAGAAAGTTTATGTTTAAGGCCGTGATTAGCAAAGAAATGTTTTAGAGCATCACAGCCGGGTAATCATATAGTGAATGACAATTATATGGAGTAGATGGAACATGAGAGGTGGAAATGTATGAAGAAAGCAGTTGTATTTATGGCGATCATGCTGGCACTGACGATACTATCAACAGGAACAGTGTTTGCAGCAGAAAATGGTTTTGCGGCTAAAGAAAGCATCAAAAATCCAGCTTTTGAGATAATGCATGATCACATGCCTGATGACATGAAAGTTGTGGAAAACGTTAACAACAAAAACTTACATTTTTCAAGTATGGGGTATATCATGATCCCAGGCAATGGAGCAGATAAGGCTAAATCTTTTGTTTTCGAGTCCGAGATGGACATGGGGCATTTGGCGCCTCCAGGCAGGGTAAAAGAGTTTAAAGAAAGCATGTAGCAATTGATCAACCCATATAAAAGATAACTATAAATAGTTGTCGATGATAATGAAACCCCATCAAACTGATATGCCCCCATAAAATGGACAGTTAAAAATTAAACTGCTATTTTATGGGGGCATATCGTTATCATGCGAGCGGGACTTGTCTATTCGGAAAATGTTTTGTGCCTGTAATAGACAAAGATCACTATCAGGATGATGTAGTTGGTAAATGAAGGAGGGATTAAACATGATGATAATTCTCTGGGTACTGATTGGAGTGGGAATTTATCTTGTGTTGAAGAGCAATGGCAAAATAGACTTTGGTAACAACAGTCAGTCGGATCCGGAAGAAGTCTTAAAGAAGCGCTATGTGAATGGTGAAATTGATGATGAAACCTACTCAAAGATGCTTAAAACACTGAGGAATTAGGAGGGGTATTATGATGTTTGGGAGAGAATTTGGGAACTGGAATCATAATGGCTGGTTTGGTTCCAGATTTTTCTATGGCGGATGGGAGATGTTGATTGTTGCTGTCCTGATGATCGCCATAGTTGTAGCTGTGGTTTATCTCTTAAAACGCAATAACACTCATCAGACAGGTAATGATGCGCTGCAGGCATTACAGATGAGGTATGTCATGGGCGAGATTTCTGAAGAAGAATATGTGCAGAAAAAGAAAATGCTGCAGGAATAACCGTCACTATCATTAGAACTATCAACAACACTGATATTACAGGATTTTTAGATTTTTCAGTTTGAAGGTAACAGATTGAAGGGTATTAATGGAACGTATCTAAAATTGTGACAGGCTGTTATTTAAACAGGATGTGTGTTATCCATGGGTTATAGCCGTTGATAAAGAAGAAAATGAAAAGGGAGGCAGTGAAATGAGCTTAAAGTACACGTACGCAGCCAAAACAGACAAGTCAGTACCGGAAGCAGTGAAGGCAGTCCAAAAAAGTTTGAAAGAGCATGGGTTTGGAACATTATGGGAAATGAATGTACCGGCGAAATTGCAGGAAAAAGGAGTGGATTACAGTCGGGAAGCAGTCATCCTGGAAGTGTGTAACCCCAAACAGGCAAAACGAGCATTGGAAGCTAATCTTGAAGTGATATACTTTTTGCCCTGCAAAGTGGTTGTCTTTGATGCTGACGGACAAACAACCCTTGGTATGATGCTACCATCGGTAATGTTGGAAGCACTGCAGGATTCAAACCTGAAGACATTTGCGCAAGAAGTGGAAGATGCACTGCACCAATCCATTGATAAGGCAGTGACAATGGCAGTTTCAGAGGATGACTAATTAAGTTGATGCGAAAGAGGTGCACATAATGAAAGAAAAAGAAGATCACACAATGGAACATCAAAAACATGATCACGAAGAACACAACAAAATAAAGGAAGAGCAGGAGGGCCACGAAGACCACGAAGACCACGAAGATCATGAAGATCATGAAGATCATGAAGATCATGAAGGTCATGAGGGCCATGGAGGACACCACGACCACCATGCAATGATGGTTGCGGATTTCAGAAAAAGATTCTTTATTTCACTAATCCTGATGGTGCCGATCCTCATCTTATCGCCAATGATACAAATGTTCATGGGCGTTGACCTCCGTTTTTCCGGCGATTCTTATCTGCTGTTTGCTCTTTCAACAGTAATGTTTTTCTATGGAGGCAAGCCGTTTTTATCAGGGGCGGTGGAGGAATTCAAAGCAAAATCTCCGGCCATGATGATGCTCATCGCGTTAGCTATCACTGTCGCTTATGTCTACAGTTCACTGACAGTGTTTGTGCTTCCGGGCGGCGAGTTCTTTTGGGAACTGGCAACCCTGATTGTGATTATGCTGCTGGGCCACTGGATTGAAATGAAATCCATCATGGGGGCATCGAACGCCCTGAATGAACTGGTTAAGCTGATGCCTGAGGAAGCTCATCTGATCAAGGATAATGGAGATACCGAAGATGTTCCGTTAAACAATTTGAAAACAGGCGATAAAATACTTGTCAAACCCAGTGAAAAGGTGCCCATCGACGGCCAAGTCTATGAAGGGAATTCTTCGGTGGATGAATCAATGATCACTGGAGAGTCCGTACCGGTTGACAAAGGAGAAGGAGATGAAATCGTCGGGGGCTCCATTAACGGAGACGGCGTACTGAAGTTTAAGGTAAGTCGCGTTGGTGACGACACCTTCCTTTCCCAGGTAATAAAGATGGTGCGGGAAGCCCAGGAATCAAAATCCAGGTCACAGCGACTGGCAGATGTTGCCGCTAAATGGCTTTTCTACATCGCGCTGACGGCAGGAATCGTCACTTTTACTGTGTGGATGGTGATCGGTGGAGACTTGCATTTTGCCATTGTTCGAGCTGTTACCGTCGTCATTATCTCTTGCCCCCACGCCCTGGGTCTTGCAACACCCCTGGTAACCGCTGTATCCACAAGCATTGGGGCAAAGAAAGGCCTTCTGGTGAGAGATAGAGCCGCCTTCGAGAATGCACGTAATATCAACGCCATCGTTTTTGACAAAACCGGTACAATGACAGAAGGTCAGTTTGGCGTCACGGACATCCATGAAATAGAAGTATCAAAAGAAGAACTGCTGGCCATCGCTTATTCGATGGAACTTAATTCCGAGCATCCCATTGCGAAGGGCATTGTCAATAAAGGTAAGGAAGAAAATGTGAAAAGGATGGACGTCACCGACTACAAGAACCTCACTGGAAAAGGCCTGGAAGCAAAAGTCGATGGAAGAAACATCAAAATTGTCAGTCCGGGATTTATGCGAGCTGAGAACATTACCTTTGACGATGAACATTATGAACGAATTGCCCAGGAAGGAAAAACCGTTGTTTTTGTGCTGGAAGATTCAAAACTGTTGGGCTTTATTGGTCTCTCAGATATCATCAGGGAATCGGCAAAAGAAGCGGTGGCAATACTCAGAGAGATGGGCGTGGAATCCATTATGCTGACCGGAGACAACCAGCGCGTGGCTGACTATGTGGGACAAAATATTGGGATAGACACCGTCATTGCCGAAGTCCTGCCACAGGAAAAAGCAACAAAGATTGACGAACTGCATGAAGAAGGCAGAATCGTTGCCATGACTGGAGATGGTGTGAACGATGCACCAGCCCTTGCAAAAGCCGATTTGGGAATTGCCATTGGTGCAGGAACGGACGTTGCCATTGAAACCGCAGATGTTATTCTGGTGCGAAGTAATCCCCTTGACGTTGTCAATATTCTGAAGCTGTCCCGTGCAACCTACCGGAAAATGCTCCAGAACCTGGCCTGGGCAACAGGGTACAACCTTCTTGCTATACCCCTTGCGGCAGGCGTCCTCTATACCCAGGGTATTGTCATCAGTCCTGCGGTAGGTGCTGTACTCATGTCACTCAGCACCATTATTGTGGCCGTTAATGCGCGGTTACTGAAGATAGACTGAGCACTTGTTCGTTCACGAGATATGTATTTAGCCACGGCAAGTATATTCAAGAACATTGACAATAGATTACTAGAATTACAGAGTTGAAATGAAAGTGAAGTGGGGAATAGAATGGATGAAAAAAGAACCTCGTTAATTAAACGTAGGTATGACAGGGTTGCTAGAGTATATGATTTTCTTGACGCTCCTATGGAATTAATGGCGTTTAAAAGATACAGAGGAGACGTTTTAAATAACGTTCATGGTAAAGCTTTGGAAATCGGTGTTGGCACCGGGAAAAATATTGAGTTTTATCCTCCTGATGCTGATATTATCGCCATAGATTTTAGTGAAAAAATGTTAGCAAAAGCTGAAAAAAGGGCTGATAAACTGCAGAAAGATGTTGCATTATATCACATGGACGTACAAAATTTGGAATTTGAAGATAATGTGTTTGATACGGCTTTTTCCACCTGTGTATTTTGTTCTGTGCCTGACCCCATTGAAGGTTTAAAAGAAATCAAGAGAGTGCTGAAACCAGGAGGTCAGTTGGTTTTACTGGAGCATGTATTGAGCGAACATAGAGCAATAAAGCCTGTGATGAATCTTTTAAACCCAGTTACTGTTCGGTTATGGGGCGCTAATATTAATCGAAAGACGAGTGAGAATATAAAAAAAGCAGGCTTTAAAATTATCAGTGAAAAAAATCTGTCTCTCGATATAGTGAAATTAATCGTGGCGGAGGCTTGATGGAAGAGATCTATTTAATCACTTTTGGAGAGGTAACAAAAAACAACAGGCTATGAAGAAGCCTGTTGTTTTTTTTCTGAACTTTTTTCTGAGGATGATGTGTTTTTATTGTTCAAATCGCAGCAATCCATCCGCTCTGAGCCAAAGTTTTTCTTGTTGGCTGCTTCAATTTTCTTGAGAAATGATTCGAACCATTTTTTCATGGCCAAGCCCTCCTTGGGTCCAATGCGAATAACGTTACTAATATATTAATGCAATAATCATGCCAAGTTTCGATTCAATCCCACAGCCAGCGAAGCACTTGATTTGGTAGACCTTTAAATGATGCGTACCGCTCCGTACCATTTGGGACCCCAGTAGGCTGGGTCAGACAAGCTGTCAATGGTAATCGTCTTTCCTGTTGAAGGAGAATGTACAAATTGGCCATCACCTATATAGATACTGCCGTGGGAAGGGCCTGGCCGATACCCTTCAAAAAACACCAGATCCCCTGGTTTGAGATCATCTTGGTTAATGGGGTCGCCGAACCGATAGATATCAAAGGATACCCGGGGAATGTCAATTCCGTTTTCACGAAAGACATACCAGATGAAACCGGAGGAATCAAATCCTGAGGGACTGGTGCCTCCCCAACGATAGGGGACACCCTGATACTCCAACGCTGTTTCAATAAGTCGGGTTCGAATATCATTATCTTCAAGCAATGACGTTTCGTGCGCAGATACTTTCTCCAACAGATCACTTCTGCGGTCTTCATGAATCAATTTTGAAACCATAATGGCAGCTTCAGCTCTGGTTACAAATTCTTCGCCTTTGAACGTTCCGTCCGGATAACCCGATAGGAGTCCTTTGCCGTAAGCCTCCAGCACTGCATCTTGGTATGTTTCCGGAATTAATTCATAATCATGGATCAACGGAATGAATTGCTCATAATCCGCCCCTGTGTTGCTGCCAGTCAGAAAGGTCATCATTTTTGCTGCATTATACCGGGTCAATGGATGTGCGGCGTCACCAATATAGGTTGATTCTGCAACGAAACTGCTCGCTATTTCACTGGGTTCTATGTAATCCAGGGTTTCGCTAAAAGGTCCATTCATTTCATTTACGAAACTGACCGACTTTTCCAGCAGTATGGCAAAATCGCCAACAGTGATAAAAAAATCCGGGCCGAAGGTGCTGTTCCCCAAACCGCTGAAAGTGTTATGTTTCTGCAGTTCTGCCAGATGGGGATAGAACCAGTCCATCTCCGTTACATCCCGGAAAAGTCCTGTTTCGTTGTCCAAAGCTGACACGCCAACAGTGCTCCACATCAACATCCCGATTAAAAACAAACCTGCCATTCTTTTTCGCATTATATAATCTCCTCCAAATATTCTAGGCATAAACGCCTCCAATGCCTGATTGATAAAATGTGAAAACCATCAGGAATCCTGGTAGTTCATCCGGAATCTCGGGAAAAAGGCTGGTACCCGTTCCTTGTACTGCTGGTATTCTCCCGGAAATTCTTCAATCATCACTGCTTCCTCTCGACGGGCAAGTCGGCGGTACGTAATGATAAGAACCGGCGCCATGACCAGGGTGATAATGGTGGGCCATTGAAGCAGAAAACCGATAATTATGATGATAAACCCGGTATATTGGGGGTGTCTGACATAATTGTAAATACCAGCTGTTACCAGTTCACCGCCTGCACGGTGAATCCCCTTCCACCCAACTGAAATCACTGCCAGTCCAACAAAAATAAGTAGGTTGCTTAGTGGATGCAGAATGGTATACACCCATTCTGAACCGCCTGCCATAGCGACCCAGAGGTGTCCATTAAGGTGGGTGAAGGGATCCAGCACCGGGTAGCGATTCCCCAAAAGAGAAGTCAACAGATAGATTGTCAGCGGAAAGCCGAACATTTCGGCAAAAAGAGCAACCATAAAGGATGTGAAAACACCCATGGTCCGCCAATCCCTTTTGGTCCTGGGTCTGAAAACCATGTAAACGAAACTGCCAAACATCAGGATATTAAAAATAACAGCTCCCCAGAGTCCGTAAGCGTATTCATTAAGAAAATGCATGTGGATCCCTCACTTTATTCATTATTATCTTCATGACGTTCTTCCCGATGATGGTGACCACCGCAGCAGCCTCCTTTCCGGGTCATCATGAACACCCAACCAATCAGTACTGCAATCAACAACCAGTTATTCATAGGGCACACCTCCTTCTACAATTTACTTAAAATCCGCTCTTCCTGTGAGACTTCCCTGTTTCTGGTTTTTCTTGCCTTAACCCCATATAATGGTCGTAATCACCATTATCCCCACTGATAGTCCGCTTTTTAGATGTGGTTGTGTCATTTTCTGCACTCAGTCGTGGCTTTTGCTCCTTTCCTTCAGCCAGTTTCACTTCATTTGGCCACTATAGACATCATAGCTCACCCTGCCAGGCCATACCCAGAATAATAGCAGGTTCAAAGAAGCGGGCCTGCTGAACCAAATGTGTGAGTGCGTTTATGTTATTATGCAATCTTCGTGCCAACTGTACAGAGCAGTATTATCCATTTATTTTGGCATCATCCTTGCATAATGATAGAGGAACCGTTGTTTAACGGTGAACACAGCAACCCTGTCCATTACTGTGGACTGTGGGGTTGAGCTTGAGACTTGATCGATCGGTTTTGTCGCTCCAATTGTTTCAGTGCCCAAATAATATAGGAGCATAAGCAACAGATGTGTGTGGGAAATCACACTACATTGCCGATAGAGGAAGACGTGTTGCTGTGAAATATAATGTTAATAGAAAGGTGATGCAAATGAATAATAAGAGTTTTGGATTTATGCTGGGAGCAGTGATTATAACGGGAGTTCTAACAGCGGGTGTGGTACAGTTCTTTTCGCCTCCGGGAGAAGAAGCTGCACTGGCAAGGGGACTATTAAACAAATTAAATTCAACAGAAGCAGTAGAAACAGCAACTGTAGAGACTGAGACATTAGAAACAGCAGAATCAGAAGGAAATGCAGAAGAGAATGAGCTCAACACAACAGTGCCTAACGAGTCTGAAAATAAATTGAAGGATGAAGCTGACACCCTTTCTGCAATGCGGGTTGATGCCCAGGGGGAAGTGGCCATAGGCGTGTCGCTGGTTAATTTGGACAACCATCCTAAAGATCACCTGGAATTTGATGTTCTGATGGACACCCATTCAGTGGATTTGGATCAGTATGACCTGGCACTAATGAGTCAGCTGTCATTGGACGGAATTCTCTACCCGGTTGAAAGCATGGAATGGCGTGTTACGGAAGGAGAGGGGCATCATTTGCGTGGTCGTCTTGTGCTAACAGGACCGTTACTTGATACTGCCATACTAGAAGTGGCAGATGCCATGGAACTGAAGATTGTTGAACTGGACGGCGTTAACGCCCGCGTGTTCCGGTGGGAATCTGTAGAACTGGCTGACAGCCAACTGGGGGTTTCCCATGACAGCTAACCAACGAAAACGCAAAAACCTGTTATTAATACTGGTGCTATTGCTGGTAACCAGCGGATTCTTCATCCTCCGCCAGGAAGACAGTGACTCATCGCTAGAGGGCTATTTTGCCTACGTGGCCAACACAGAAGATGGCACCATTACTGTCATTGACACGGTACTCGATGAACCGCTGAAGGTCATTGAGGTGGATGAATCCGTCTCTGACGGTCTGGCAGCCAGCAGCTCTCAGCGGCGTATTTATGTGGGCAATGAAAATGAGGGTGTTCTTAGTATCATTGATGTTGATAGCGGTCAGGAAGTGGATGAAATCAACCTGGAACGAAGGATTCACGGCATCGATCTTGCACCAGAGGGCCGTTATTTGTACTTGACCAGTGGGGCACTGGAAGAAGGTGAGGAGTATAATTACATTATGGTGTACGACACCCATACAAACACCCTGGCAGGCGAAATATTATCAGGGTCCAAAAGCCCTTCACACATCAGTTTTAACAGTGACGGTTCATTGGCTTTTGCCACCAATGTGATGTCCGGTGACCTGTCGGTCATCGACACAGCGAGCCAAGAAATCATCCGTACCATTCCTGTGGGGAAGGTTCCCAACGAAGGAAAAACAGACCCGGCAGGGGAGCGATTTTTTGTTGCCAGTTTAATGGACAATGAACTCCGCGTCATTGACCTGGCCAGCGGTGACGAAATCGTAAGACTGCCGGCTGGTGAAGGAACCCATGGTGTTGCTGTGGCAGAAGACGGTGGCAGTGTTTGGACAGCTAACCGGTTTTCTGGCGATGTGACAGTTTTCGATGCACAAAACTATGAATTGATAGCCACCATCGAAATCCAGGGTGTGCCCAACCATGTATTTCAAGTGCCGGACACGGATAAAATGTATGTGAGCAGTCTGGAAAGTAACGAAATCGCAGTGATCGATATGAATTCCTTTGAGGTAATAAAGCGGATTCCAGTGGGGTCAAAACCTCACGAAATTGGGTTTGTCCCCAAATAAAAAACAATTCGTTTCGACGTGTACAGAGCAGTAAACGAATAGAGGCCGAAACCAGTGGAGGGTTGGTTGTGGCAGCAGTGGTGGTTGTTATTGAACACAGTTGTATAATATTTTGAGGAGGAGTAACATGTCGGTTATCAGGAAATTTGTTTATGTGATCATGGCCGTCAGCCTCACATTGATTGTGTGGGTCTCTGCGCTGGAATGGGTAGCATACAATGTTGATCACTATATGAATGAATTCGAAAAACAGGGTTGGGTGCCTGTCACAGGAATGGATCAAGTAAACCTATCTAACGCTGCAGTGGAAATCACACGTTACTTGAAAGGGGAGAAGGATGATTTTCAGAGCATAGCCGTTAAAGACGGTGAGTTGCAGCCACTTTATGATGAGCGGGAACTGACGCACATGGAGGATGTGTTATACTTATTCGATTTAGCACGTTTGCTGAGAAAGGTTTCCGTAGCAACAATGATTCTGTTGACGCTGTTGGCGGTGAAGTGGGACCCTCTGTGGAAAAAAAACTGGTTGCACATGTTATTTTATGCAGCCTTGGGCAACGTGGCCGTGTTGTTAGGTTTGGGCTTGTTAATCCGAATGGATTTTACCAAATACTTCACCTATTTTCATCAGATTTTCTTTGACAACGATTTGTGGATTCTTGATCCGCGGCGGCATGTTTTGATCCAAATGTTGCCGAAATCGTTTTTCCGAAACACAGCTATTAAAATAGGTCAGGCAGCAGTGGGTTTCCTGCTAATTTTGGGAGTGTTCGCAAAGTTGCTGGATCGAAAACAACCTATGGAAGGGAGAAAGATAAAAAATACCATCGGATAGTGTCGATACCCCCTGCACTGCCCAAATATGTTTGGCTCATTATAAGTATTTCACGCCTTTACAAACTATTTTATGTGTCAAAAAGTCAATGGAATATAGCGACATTAATACTGAAATTAGCCCAAAATAGCCTATAAATAACTGCATAGCCCAAGGATGAATTGTTGAGACATTGTTCGTAGTGAATAGGTCATCCGTTGTCAGCATTGCTGTATGGGCTCTTCGACCATTAACAAAGGATTCTGTCGGGAATGGCTGCAACCATTGAGATGGTGAAGGGACTCAAATTTAAGAACAAAAAAGCCGCCGATTTCGGCAGCTATGGATGGAGTGGAAAATCTAAATTCATTTTTTTGATTCAATCGCTTTGTTTAGAATGTCTATAAATTCATCTAAAGGAATTTTGTGGATTTTTGAAGCACGCTCCACAGTCAATGCTCTGGTAATCAAACGACGTACCGAGTATTTTCCGACTCGTTTAACACCAAATACTTCCATCACGTCTGCAATATCCCCATATTCTTCTAAAATATCAAATACCTTTGTATCTTTGGTTATCGTCATCATTTTACCGCTCCTTAACCAGGACTTGATTTCTTTTGATAAATACCTCATTTGCTAAATACCCATTCATCATCACTAACACCACATAAAAATTCCCCCACTTCTCTAGAAGCGGGGGCAAAATGGGCGGAGTATTTGCTAGTCCAGAATGCTAGTCCGAGCGATGATTTCGCATCCTGTTGGATCGGATAGATCCAAATGGGTTTTGTTAAGTAAGAAGTGATTTCAAAGCTTTGGAGCCAATGTTACGTCTGAATCCTACTGGTTCCTACGCCGATTATCTCCTTGACGTGGAGGAAGCCATGGGTTCGAGTCCCTTATTCCCCACCACTGCGATAACTGGAAAAGCTCACTCCTGAGGTTGATATATGATTTCAAGAGTGAGTTTTTTCATAACTCATAAAGACAGAAAGATGTCGCCAGTTCACTGGTTGGGCGTCCTTTTTTTACTGGATTCTTTCAGTTCAACAAACTCATTGACCAGGGCTGATAGTTGTTTACGCTCAAAAGGCTTGGCCAAAAACCCGTCCATTCCGGTTTTCATGCATTCTTCCTGGTCTCCTGGCAGCACCTTGGCGGTCATGGCTACAATGGGTGTATGGCAGCCGGTGCCCTGTTCTTTCTCCCGTATGCACCTGGTGGCTTCATAGCCGTTCATCACCGGCATCTGGCAGTCCATGAGCACTAAGTCAAATACTTCTTCTGAAATGATTTCAAGGGCTTCTTTTCCGTTGGAAGCAGTTTCTACCAAGAATCCCATCTTTTTCAGATGTATCTTGGCCATCACCCGGCTGGCGTAGTCATCGTCCACTACTAGTATTCGGATGCAGTCGGAACCCTTGTCCGGCA
This sequence comes from Clostridiaceae bacterium, assembly GCA_024635995.1. Lineage (GTDB taxonomy): Bacteria > Bacillota > Clostridia > Peptostreptococcales > Tindalliaceae > Anoxynatronum. The sequence continues at coordinate 34,330 of JAGXHW010000009.1, read as the reverse complement.
GGTAGATGTCTTTTGGCTCCGGTGTGGCAGCAGTCGGCTGTACTTCCTCACCCAGCCCCATTTCGCAGGTGAGGGTGAAAACGCTTCCCTTCCCAAGGGTGCTGTCGGCGGTGAGGGCGCCCCCCAACAGGGCTGCTTGCTCCCTGGCTACGGCCAGACCCAGGCCCAGGCCGCTGAAGGGTCGGTTGTGTGATTCGTCCACCTGGCTGAACCGATGGAAGATATAGTCCAGCTTTTCCTTGGGGATGCCAATGCCCGTGTCCTTCACCTGGAAACAGACACAGATGCGCCCGGGACTAACGTCGATTGTCTCCTGCCGGGCAGACAGGTATATAGCGCCAGTTTCAGTGAACTTGATGGCATTACCCATCAGGTTTCCCAGGATCTGTTTCAATTTAAACCGGTCTCCCACCAACTCTTTGGGAAGGTTCTTTTCCCGATGGACACTAAGGGAGAGGCCTTTGTGAAGGGCAGTGGCTTGATGCAGCTCCACAACATCATGGAGGAGTTCTTCCAGTTGGAAAGGTGTTTCCAGGGTCTTTTGTGCCTTTCTTTCCAGGCTGGTGTAGTTAAGAATGTCTTCCACCACCCGGGTGAGAGACTGGGAGCCGCTTAACGCAGCGTGGATGTATTCTTCCTGTTCTTCTGTGAGGGTCGTGGTTTCCAGTAGCTGCAACATACCCATGAGACCGTTGAGGGGTGTGCGCAGTTCGTGGCTCATATTGGAAAGAAACTGGGTTTTTGATTCGTTAGCGGCTTTTGCAGCATTCATGGCGGTTTGTAATTTCACGTTGGTTCTTCTTAGTTTTTCCTCAGCCTTTTTCAAGCTCGTGATATTCGTATTTGCTGCCAGGATTTGTTGCTTTTGATTTATAATGAGGGGGATCAAATGAACCTGCTCCCAGAAAATTTCTCCGTCAACCCTTTGGCTTTTCCATTCAAAGGTTTGAAGACCTTCCACCGATGCTTTTTTCAACCACCTCAAAGCCTCTTCCAGAGAATAGGGCGGCTCCAGCCAGATGTCATAGGCTTTCATCGCCTCCAAGGATTCCAAACCAAAGGTCTGGTATGCATTACGGTTGGCATCCAAAATTTCACCGGTATTCTTATCATGAATCATCAACGAAACAGGCGAATTTTCAAACAGCAGCCTAAACTGCGCTTCACTGTTGCTGAGCCTGTTCTCAGCCAGTTTACGTTCTGTAATGTCTCGGCATATACTCTGAATAACCCCATTGCCTTCCGAGGACACCAGATTGACACTGATTTCGACGGGAATGGGTGAACCATCCTTGTGTTGATTGATGGTCTCAAAAACATATTTTCCTTCCTGCTTGAGATGATCTATAATTTCTGCTGTCTGCTTCCCATTGGATACATATTGAATTTTCCCCAGGCTTGAACCAATAAGTTCTTCTTGTTTATATCCCAGCATGTCACAGGCATGCTGATTCACTTCCAGGATAGTGCCTTTCAAATCGTGAATGATTAGTGCGTCATTGATATGGTCGACAATGGTTCGGTATGTGTGTTCACATTCTTTCAAAATCGCTTCCGCATGGTATCGATCGGTGATGTCCAGTATATAGCCGTGAATCAGCAGTGCATTTCCTTTCCCATCGTACACAGGCACATTATAGTCGTCAATCCATCGATATTCGCCATCTCTGTGCCTGTATCGATAGGTCTGTACATAGTTGGGAGTTTGTGACTGGCGAAATATTTTTGCTTCTTCCATCACCCGGGGTTTGTCATCCGGATGCATACGGCTGCCGTAAGGCATTTTCGCAGACATCATCTCTTCCGGCAGGTATCCCAATATTTTTTCCACATTAGCGGAGACATGAACGACTTGCCACTCGCCAATGTCTGTTTTCCACGTAAAGAAAACCACTGGGCCCGCCGCATAGGCATCTCTTTCATCCCGCACTTGTTGTTCCATCTCGCTTGTTTCCCGATTTGGATGTGGAAATATGGTTTTCATCGGGCGATCATCTCCTCTACGCACTGAAAATAAAAACCAGTTTCACTAAACAAGTGGCCGGTTATGGTACTCACTTCTCCAGGGTAAATCACCCTAATAAACCATGGGTTCCTAGTGTCCCTTAAGCGGTTTATTAAACTGTTATTCACCATATCAACGATAAAGACCTTGTCTTCCTGAATGGTTTACAAAATTCTTTTTTTCTATACTAACACTTAATGTATTCATGTTCAATGAAAAGCTTTTGATTGGCCCAAATTGCCTCAATATTTAAACATTTAAAGGAATGATATTGATTTGAAGTTTGAATGGTAAATATTTTTGGAAAAATAATAAACCAATCGATTTGTTCACAAATATAGTGAGTTCTTGCAGTATGAAACCCAGCTTAATGGATCTGTTTGGGAAAATCTGTTCGAAACCCTTATTTCCACCACTGTAAATGCTCACCTCTAAATTATTGGAAGTGAGCATTTTACATTTTGTCAATTTATTTATCACATGAGCAAGAATTTAGCAGTTCTTATTCGTTGCTAAAGCATTACATTTTCCGGTTTCCCATTCAGAAAGGCTTCCACATTCCCAAGGGCGATCTCCGCCCGACAAACCATGGATTCTGCCGTTGCAAATGCATAGTGAGGCGTAAACAGCGTGTTCTTCGCGTGAAGCAAAGGAAAATCCTGCGGCAGGGGTGGTTCTTGGTCAAAGACATCAATGCCGGCCCCTGCGAGACGGTCATTGTTTAGTGCATTCACCAAGGCGAGATGATCTACGATTGGCCCCCTTGCACAATTGATTAAAAAGGCATTTGGTTTCATCAAACCTATTTTTTCAGCGGACAGAATTCCTTTGGTGGCTTGAGTCAACGGCAGATGAAGGGTAACAACATCACTCTCTGACAAGACTTCATCAAAGCCTTTATACTCTACGCCCAGTGAAAGTCCTTCCGGTTTTATCGACGGATTATACCCTAAAATCCGGCATCCAAAAGCTTTATAGAGTGCTGCCACCTGGAGTCCAATCCGACCTGTGCCAATGATGCCCACAGTTTTTCCTCTCAGTTCGTTGCCGATCAATCCATTTAAAGAGCCACCATTTCGAGTGGCATTATTCGCTGAAGCTATGTTTCTAATCAGATTTAACGTGAGACCAAGTACAAGTTCTGCAACTGAATGATTGCTGTAACCGGCTGCATTGCATACAGTGACACTCCTTTCTTTTAATACATCCATTCCTCCGACATGGTCGATGCCAGTGAAGGCGACTGATATCATTTTCAAATTAGGGGATGCTTCGACAACTTCCTTTTGTAGTGGTTGATTGGCAATGACTAATACTTCAGCATCAGTGCAACGGTTAATCAATTCTTCAAGAGAGGTAGCGGGTTGATCGTAAACGATGGTGGTATGGCCCTGTTCTTGAAGAGGCTTCAGCAGAAGTTGAAGTGTGTGTTGTTGGACATCAAGAGGTTCAGTTAATTTGATCATCATCTCAAATCACTCCTTTTCTTTACGGTGGCAGATTGCTTAGAACGTGCAATAAATTGAATATTGAATAATTTATACGTTTTATGGTATCATGAACTAAATTATAATAAAAATACATATATGGAATAGGAAGTATTCCTGAAAAGAATGAATAAAGGAGTGGAAGCATGGAGATGCGTCAGTTGGAATATTTTGTGGCAGTGGCGAGAGAGAGAAGTTTTACACGTGCATCTCAATATTTGTTGGTGAGCCAGCCCTCCATCAGCAAAACGATTCGGAGTATGGAAGAAGAGTTGGGAGTGACCCTTTTTAACCGGACATCTCGGCAGATTGAGCTGACTGATGCCGGAAGAGTCATCTATCGAAAGGCCCAGGATATCCTGGTTGGCATGGAACAATTGACAGAAGACTTAGATGAAATTGCACAACTTAAAAAAGGGCACATTCACATCGGCATTCCGCCTGTGGTAGGTGCCGGTTTTTTTCCAGGAGTGATCAGTCGTTTTAAGGATCAGTATCCCGGCATCACGATCCAACTTATGGAAGTGGGTACCAAGAGTATTGAACTGGAGATTCTTGACGGGACACTGGATGTAGGTGTGATTTGTAGTCTGCCTTCTGAGGATGCCTCATTTGACCAGTTCCTATTGATGAGTGATCCGATTTTACTGGTTATACATGCGAAGCATCCGATTGCATGCAAGACAGTCGTTCCATTTAAAAAATTAGCAAAGGAATCACTTGTCATCTACCGTAAGGATTTTTCGCTTCACGACCGGATTATAAATCAGTGTGAACAGGCTGGTTTTTCACCCAGAATTATCTGTGAAAGTTCTCAGCGCGATTTCATGACTGAAATGGTTGCTACAGGACTTGGAGTTACCTTTTTACCAAAACGTGTGTGTAAAGATCTTGATCCAAAGCGTTTTAAAGTCTTGCAGATTGAAGGAGAACCTCTTTCTCTTGATTTGTCCCTCATATGGAAAAAAGGGAAGTATATGTCCCATGCTGCACGGGAATGGATCCGGTTTGCAAAAGAGGTGTTTTAAGTTGATTCGGTGTAAATGCTGTAGGGAGTTTACTTGAGTCATGATCCGATATTCATGATTTTTTGAGGAGTCAAATCATAGAGCCCGGTCACCGACCGGGCTCTTGCTAGTTAATAGATAAAACAAAACAAGTAATCGTAAATGACTATTATGCAAATGGGTTAAGGTGTTTTATAGTGTCATTAACAGAAAAATTAGACACTCCATCAGATTTTAAACTGATATGAAGGGTGCATTAATGTTCAAGCTATAGGCAATCGTTATCCTACAAACTAGCAACTACCGTGAAAAGGCAATTTTAGATATACATATTCGGAATAGATAGTAAGAACCCATGCTGCATGATAAATGTTTTAGGTACAAATGACAGCGCCACATTATGAATGATGACTTCCAATAAATTGCCGGACGAAAGTTGTAAACTGTTCAATTTCACCAAACAAATAACGGGCTTTATTATTAATGTGTTGCTCCTTTTTCCAAACCATAAAAACAGTTTGTTGAGGAAGATCTTTCACTGGAATCATCACAAGGTCGGGGAAAAGTTTGGCAACTCCGTCGAAGACAAAAGCACCTACCTGACCACCTTCCACCAGCTTTTGTATGGTGTGGATTTGACTGGAATAAAGGATAATATTGGGACGTATGTTGGCAACTTCAAAGATTTGGTTAATGTAAGTATTGTGTTTTGAGCCACTGCGGAACATGACCAAGGGAAGATCGTTCAACAGTTCTGCGGTAATGGTTTTTTCCTTAGCCAGGGGATGATGTGGTGAAACACAAAAGACAATATTTATCTGTTCTAGAGGCAAAAAGTGAACCTGTTTATTTTCGATTTTAATGGTATTTGCCAATACGATATCAAAGCGCTCATCTACAACTCCCAGCAAATTATTTCCAGATCCTGACTCAATAATCTGAATGTTGGACGAGGGATACTTTTCAACATAGGCCATGTAAAGTGGAATGAAGGCAAATGTTCCTGAAATGGGTGGTACTGCGATACGAAGATGTTTCTGGGTTAGTCCCAAATCAAGCATATTCTGATGAAGAGCATGCGTTTCATTTAGAATTTTATTAATGTTTTTGAGAAAGAATTCACCTTCACTGGTTAAGATCAGCCGTTGTTTTACGCGTGAAAAGAGGCTTACACCGAATTCGGCCTCCAGATCTCTGATGGCGAAAGAGATGCTTGACTGGGACACATGCAACATTTGGGCTGCCTTGGTCACGCTGTTGTATAAACAGACAGCCTGAAAATATTCCAGTTGAAATAATTTCATTAGAAATAACCTCCATTTGTGTGTGTATATAAATTACATGTTTCATCATTGGTTAAAAGAAAGCACAAAACAATCAATGAAAATTCAATATGAACGTAGGGTTAGTATACACATGTTAAGTAGTGGAAGCAAGTCTTTACGAGATAGTGGCAGCGTCAAGGATATGGTATAAACAATGGTATGAATTGGTGCGAATAACGGCCAGATTAATAAAATAAATCTTATGATGAGGAGTGTTAGCAATGAATAATCGAAAGCTGGTTATGATCCCAGGACCAACCCCTGTAGTCAGATCTATCCAGGACCAGATGGGACGTGAAACTGTCGCTTTTGGAGACCCTGCTTTTGTGAAAGATTTCAAAGAATTAGTGGCTGACATTAAAGACATGTGGCGAACAGAAGGAGAAGTGTTTGTGGTTGCCGGTACTGGTACCATGGCCATGGAAATGGCCGTTGCCAATACGTTAAAAGCTGGCGATGATGTTCTCGTCATTTCACACGGATATTTTGGTGACCGGTTTATTGAAATATGCGAAAGAAAAGGTTTGCATGTGGATGTGCTGGCCAGTGAGTGGGGGTCCATTGTGCCCGTTTCTGAAATAGAGAAAAAACTGAAAGAGAAGAACTATAAAGCGCTGACTGTCAGTCATGTAGACACTTCAACTGGTGTAAAGGCACCCATTGAAGATATTGGTAGAATGATGAAGCAGTTTGAAGATACACTGTTCATTGTTGACGGTGTATGTGCCACAGCGGGAGAAACTGAATATGTGGATGAGATGAACATCGATATTCTTTTTACCGGAACCCAAAAGGCGTTTGGTGTGGCACCCGGGCTTGCGATACTATGGGCAGGACCCAAAGCATTGGAACGTCGTGAAAGCTTGGGTACTATCCCAGAGTATTACATAGATTTTTATAAATGGTTGCCCATTATGCAAGACCCGGCCAAATATTTTGCCACTCCAGCGGTGAACTTGATCTGGGCATTGAAAGAATCGGTGAGACTAATTCAAGAAGAAGGCTTGGAGAATCGATATGAACGACATGAACGTGTGGGGAAAGCCATGCAAAAAGCTTTGGAAGCTATTGGGTTCAAAGTACTAGCTGATTCCAACAATCGGGCATCGACCCTTTCAAACTTGATCTACCCTGAAGGAATTGATGACGCAGCTTTTCGGAAGAAACTATACGAAGAAGGCATCGTGGTGGCCGGAGGTTTGGGATCTTATGCAGGAAAAATGTTTCGTCTTGGACACATGGGGAACATTGATATGCATGATTTAGTATCAGTCATTGCAACCATTGAAAGATCTTTGTGTGATGTAGGAATGGAAAACCAGATTGGAAAGGGGGTTGCTGTTTTAACCAAAGAGCTTATGGGGTGTGAATGAGTATTTAATGAGCTGGACTTTGAGATTACTGTGGGGGGAATGCAATGAAAAAAACGTGTTTAAGTGGAACATCTCACAAAACCTGACTATTTTAGTATAAATTGATTAATAAAGGATTGCCTATTTGTTGCAAGTTATCGTAATTGTTTCTTGCTGAGAATGCACATTTGGATAAAAATGACTAATGAAAAAGAGTATTTAATGTAAATTATGAGGTGATAACGATTAAGATTACAGACGTCAAACCTATCTTTGTTGGAAAGTATCTCTATGTCAGGATTGAGACTGATAATGGCATTGTTGGTTACGGTGAATCTGGTGCATGGGGCTTTCTGGAGGCATCATCAGGCGCTGTGGAAGCATTCCGGGAATACTTGATTGGAAAGGATCCTTTGCTGATTGAACATCATTGGCAGTACCTTTATAACAGTTTCTGTTTTCGGGGTGCAGCTATCATGGGTGCTATAGGAGCTATCGATATTGCACTTTGGGATATTGCTGGAAAACACCATGGTGTTCCGGTTTATCAACTTCTTGGAGGCGGTGGCCGATGTAGAACTAAAGCACGTGTCTATTGTCATATCAAGTCTCCTTCAGTCGAAGAGCATGTGCGTTTAATATTGGAGGCGAAAAAACAAGGATTCACGGCTGTGGGGCATATTAATCCTTTTTTAGATCCTCCACGAGATGACATTGGAAAGACTATGTCTTATACTCAGAAGATTAGAACGGCCATAAATAATGTGGCCCGTTTTCGGGAGGTAGCCGGAGACGAAATGGATATCTGTTTAGAGATTCATCGGAGACTTGATTTAGCCGAGGCAGTTACATTAGCAAAGGGGATTGAAATCTACCACCCCATGTTTTATGAAGATCCCATTAAGCCTGAGAATTTCGATTCAATGGGCAATCTTGCTAGACAGACTTCACTGCCAATCGCAACGGGTGAACGTCTGCTTAATATTCAGGAGTTTGCTATGCTGTTTATCCGGGATGCTGTGCGCTACGCTCGAGTATCAGTGTGTGTTGGAGGCTTAACTCCTGCTAAAAAAATTGCAGCTATGGCTGAAGGCTTTGGTGTTAAAGTTGTACCGCATAACCCTGGAAACCTAAGCCCACTCAGTACCGCTGCCTCTATCCAGCTTAGTGCTTCAATCCCTAACTTCGGTATCATGGAGTTGCCGCATGACGAAAATCATTCGCCAAAAAAGGAGATTATTAAGACTGACGTTACTCTGGAAAAAGGATATCTTATCATACCCGATACCCCAGGAATTGGCGCCAGGCTTAACGAGAACGTAATTGACAACCCTAAATATGCTCACACACTGCGAAGTGCGAAAGCCATCATTATGGACGACGGATCTTGCACTAACCGATAGTGGTTGAATTTGCCATTAGGTTTGTGCGAATCAGTCTTCATATAATAAAATAATTTAAAAAGGAGAGAAAAAAATGAACAAAAAGTTACTAACTATTTTTTTAATTACAATCTTAGTTTTGAGCGTAATAATCAGTGGATGCACACAAAACGAGCAGGCACCTGAACCCGAGCAGGCACCTGAACCCGAGCAGGCACTTGAACCCAGCGATGAGCCTACAGCTTCTGGAAACGGAGATGCCAAGGAATTTCCTTTTGACAAGTTGACCGTTGTGATTCCATATGGTGCAGGTGGCACCAATGACCGCCAGGCGCGCGCGCTAGCTCCTTACATTGAGAAAACACTCGGTGTGCGAGTAGAAATTGAAAACCGTTCTGGCGGCGGTACAACAGTTGGGTACCACTCTCATAAAGATAGTGACCCTGCAGATGGATCTTATATTATGTTCGGTCACCACACTTCTTTTTGTAAACAAGTAGTGGCTGGTGAATACGAATACGAAGAATTTGATTCGCTCGGAAGCATGTCCACTGGCCATCCAGTAATTATGGTAAATCCGAAACATAATGATATAAAAGATTTCAAGGAATTCTTGGAGTTAGTTGAGGCTAATCCTAATGAATACTCACAGCCTGTCGGTGCTGGCTGGAGTGCTGTGTTTGATATTATCCTAAATGAGAATGACCTTACGACCCGTGCTGTGCCGGTTGATGGCGGCAGTGACGACCGTGTTATGTTTATGGCTGGCGATGTTGACTACTATGTCAGTGACTACGAAAGTAATGTTGCGATTTTAGATCCTTCTGACTATAGAGTTCTGGCAGTGTTATCAGAAGTATCCCCTTATAGTGACCAGTTTACCATTGCTAATGATGTCATGAATGAACTTGGTTATAGTACTTTTCCAAACATGGCAACTGCTAGATATTTTCAGGTTAAGAGCGAGTTTAAGGATGAATATCCTCTGCGTTTTGAATACTTGAGTGAGAAGCTCATGGAAGCAGGAAAAGATCCTAATTTCCAACAGCTTATGGAAGAAGCAGGTTACGTGTTTGATCCAAAGTCACCTGAAGAAGTTGAGGATGTTCTCTATGAATACTATGAAAGTATCCTCGAATACAAAGATGCATTTTAAATAATTGATGATGGCCGGTTACTCTGCTGAAAGAAAATAGTTCTAATTGAATGGAGGTTTTTTATCTTGGCCGTTTTCATTGCTCGTTACGCTCTTTTGTTGATTACGTCGGTTTTTGGGCTTGCATATTATTATGACATCATGGATCTTGCACGAAAGGATAAAATAGTGGTTGAACTTCTCCTCTTACTCCTTGTAGTGCTGATCGTCTTCCGCACAATAGCGACGACTAAAAATATGGTAAAATATTTGGCGGAACGGTCAGAGGATGGAGAGAAATTGGAATCATTCTCAAAAGCAGTCAAACGTATACTTCGCAGAAAAGAAGTGACCTTTCTGGCTGTTACAGCACCCTATATTGCGTTGTTCCCCATAATCGGTTTCTTTGTCACCTCGTTCATCTATGTGCTGGTGGCAAACATCGTACTTGGCACAAGGGGGAAGCTTAAGCTGATTGCCATTCCTACAGGACTTACACTGTTTGCCTATCTTCTATTCGGATCAGTGTTTAATATAAAGCTCCCTAGCGGGATTCTTTTCTAACAATGGCAACAATTATTCACTGATCTAATAAGGAGGAATTTGTTTTGGAACTGGTTAACTACTCAGCCATGATGGACGGACTAAGCTTAATCCTAATGCCGCAGGTCATGTTATCGATATTCTGCGGGCTGGTCCTCGGGGTAGCATTTGGAGCTATGCCTGGCGTCAAAGGATCAACGGCTATTGCCATTATGTTGCCGTTTGTATACTATTTCGATCCGATTATCAGTATTATGTTTCTGTCTTCGGTCTTCACCGGCTCAAACTTCGGTGGAGGTATTCTGGCTATTCTGCTGGGAATGCCCGGAAATTCCGGTGCAATCGCAACCGTCTTTGATGGCTATCCGATGACTCAAAACGGCAGGCAAAACGAGGCACTGGGCATAGGGCTTGTCAGTTCTGCAGTTGGTGCTCTGGTTTCATGGCTGATAATACTATTTGCTATTCAGTCTATTGGTAAAATTGTACTCTTATTTGGCCCAGGCGAAATGCTGATGCTTACGTTGTTTGCAATTTCTATTATCGGTATGATTAAGGGAGAAATCTCTAAGGCGTTGTTGACAGGCATTATAGGACTTCTGCTTGGAACGGTTGGAGCTTCAGCCTATGGAGCTCCAAGAGGGACGTTTGGCAGTATTATGTTGATTGACGGTCTTCCGCTGGCTCCGGTCACGATTGGTGTGCTGGCTATTGCCATGATTATCGAGCTAGTTGGTAAGGACACAATTATAACAGATCAGGAAAATGCACAGAGTGAATTTTCAGATATCATCAAAGGAATGCTTTACCCCCTGAAGGATAAGGTGAACGTTTTTATCTCAACGATAATTGGTGTTGTGATCGGTCTCCTTCCAGCCGCAGGTTCGAGTATTGCAGCAACTCTTTCTTATGGCGTTGCGCAGAGTCATTCGAAGAAACGTAAGAACTTCGGTAACGGTGAACCATCAGGATTGGTTAGCGCTGAAACTGCTAACAGTTCTTCTGAGGCAGGATCGATGGCAACCATGATGGCGTTTGGCATTCCAGGTTCCGGGGTAACAGCAATGCTTATGGCAGCGTTTATGATGGCAGGTTATGTTCCGGGCCCATATCTGGTCAGAGAGGATATGGATGTTGCCTATGCAGTAGTCTGGGGCAATATTGTAAGCAGTATTCTGTTGGTCATTGTAGGGATTATCTTTATTCGTTACTTCTGTAAGGTGATTTATATACCCACCCAGATTCTTGTGTCTGGGATCACAGTTTTAGCTGTTATTGGCGCTTTTGGTGTACGTTCTCTGTATATGGATGTTATCGTATTATGTATCTTTGCTTTGTTTGGCTATTTGTTGAAATTGGCTGATTACCCGGCACTCCCGGTAGTACTCGGTTTCATTCTGGGGGACTTGGTAGACGCTCAGTTCGCCCGAACGGTCGCGCTTTATAGTGATCGTTATGAAATTTTGTTACAGCGTCCTTTATTTGTAGGATTACTGATCTTTAATATTCTGATCTTTACTTCGCCTTTAATCCGTTGGGGTATCAATAAGATCAGAAGACCTAAGATAGCAGACAGTTAAGATAATGCCAAAGCATATTTAAAAACTAGGATAAGGTGAATGGCACCAAGATAATTAAATTTTGAAAGCGGATGCGTACGCACCCGCTTTCATTTTCAGTTAAGCAAATATTAGTAAAGCTTAGTGATTCATTGACTTAACACTTTTTTACAAGGTCGGCACAAATTGATTCGTAAGTAACTTCAAGAAGATTCTTACTTGGCCCTGATGCAAAATTTCCATGTATATTGTGGTCTTCCCCAGGCAGGGCATCTTCGGCTCTGGATTAGTGGTTTTTTCGGGATGTTTTTAACATAGCAGAAGAAATCTTGTAAACACAAAGAAATCGATCGTTACCTAGGAGTTCATTTGCCTACCTTTTTATAAGTGGGTGGGGATCAGACTGACGCCGATACCGTTCCGTGTTTTTTTAGACCAAAAGAAGAACTATACATAGAGCATAAATAACTGACATGATATTTGCATTCTCGATATAGTATAGCGTAAGCAGAGGTTTGAAAGTATCAATCGTAATCAGGGAGGAATTCACATGGATTACAATCAAATGTCACTGGATTTGCATGAAAAGCATACCGGAAAAATATCCGTCATCAGCAAAGTGCCGGTGAAAACAAAAGAAGATTTATCCATCGCCTACACCCCTGGGGTGGCGGAACCCTGTAAACGAATTGAAGCCAATCCGGATATGGTGTATCGTTATACCGCAAAATCCAATTTAATAGCTGTGGTGAGCAACGGTACGGCGGTACTGGGTCTGGGTAATATTGGTGCTTCAGCTTCCATCCCTGTCATGGAAGGTAAATGTGTACTTTTTAAGGAATTTGGTAATGTGGAGGCTTTTCCCATTTGTCTTGACACGGAAGATTCGGATGAGATTGTGCGTATTGTGAAAGCCATGCAACCGGTTTTTGGTGGTATTAACCTGGAAGACATTGCCGCACCCGCTTGTTTTGAAATTGAAGAGAAGCTGAAGAAAGCATTGGATATCCCTGTTTTTCACGATGACCAGCACGGCACAGCCATTGTGACCGTTGCTGCCGTAGTTAATGCCCTGAAACTGGTAGGCAAAAAAATGAGCGAAATCAAATGCGTCATCAATGGTTCCGGGGCTGCCGGGCATTCCATTGCCGGTATGTTGACAGAGATGGGCATTGGAAATCTCATCATGTGTGACCGAAAAGGGATTCTGTCCAAAAATCGACAGGACCTGGACACTTACAAGGAAAAGCTGGTAAAGATGACCAACAAATTCGATCTTGAAGGTAATCTTGCAGAGGCCATGAAGGGAGCAGATGTGTTTATTGGGGTTTCCGCTCCCGACGTGGTCTCCAAGGAGATGGTCCGGTCCATGAGTGAAAAACCCATTGTGCTGCCAATGGCAAACCCTATACCTGAGATTATGCCACAGGATGCTTTGGAGGCAGGTGCCTATATTATTGGAACGGGGAGGTCCGATTTTCCCAATCAGGTGAACAATGTGCTGGCTTTCCCCGGTGTATTCCGGGGAGCGTTGGATGTGCGAGCTTCCGACATCAACGAAGAAATGAAAATCGCTGCCGCCAAAGCACTGGCTGATTCCGTGGGTGACCGGTTAAATGTCGACCTGATTTTGCCCCTGGCTTTTGATCCAGGCTATATGGAACAAGTGGCAGAGGCGGTTAAACAGGCGGCCATTGATACTGGGGTGGCGAGGATAAGCAGATGATGTTTTTCTGTAACATAAGTATTAGATGAAAGGATATTTAAAATTCATGCGATCGAAAAAATGATGGCTCGTGGCTCCATGCAAGTGTGGGGGCCGTGGTAGCAGAATCTTTCGGCCGGATTTTTTACCGAATGCCATTAATCTTGGTCTGCCGGTCCTTGTCTGCCCCGACATACCGGGAAAGGTAAAGGCAGGCACGAGATCTCTCTGTATATGGCTGAAGGTGAACTGGTGAATCACAATACCGGTAAGGCCCTTCCTTGTGAAAAGTTTTCTCCCTACGTGATGGAAATTCTCACCAGCAGTGGCATCAAGCTTCATTTTCGGAAGCGGTTGAATCCTCCAAATCGGCCGCCAAAACCGCCCATCATGCCTCTGCCGCCCATGCCGCCACCAAATCCGCCGCGGAAACTCTCATCAGTTACTCCACCGTGGCATGGTCCGAATCCTTCTTCAAAGCCGTTTTCAAGTCGGTATTCGTCCATGGCTTCCCAGCGTTCACGTTGCCATTCTGCCTGTTTTTGGGTGATCAAACCCTATATCTTTTTTCGGTCAATATCAAGAATAATACATCACAATTGCATAATGATCCACATAAAAATTGACATTTTTACACCTCATTTTAGCTATATTCCTGTGATTAATCATTCCCATAAGGCATGATTTTCTGATACAATATCGCTTATGCACTAATACGTGATAAAAATGTGTAGAGACATTTTTGTGTATCTACAGCACTAGCAGAAAATCACTATGACAAAGGATGGTTCTAACATGAAAAAAGAGAAGATCATGACCCTGGTAATTGACAAGATGGCCATTACTGTTGTAAAAAAGCAGGTGAAAAACCTGAACCTGTCGGTCCATGCACCAGATGGCAGTGTAAGGCTGTCAGCCCCTCATAATATCAATAACGACGAAATACACACTTTTATCACCTCAAAATTAACTTGGATCCACAAACAGCAGGAAAAAATTAAAAAGCGTGTCACAAATATACCCACCACATCTTTGGCCTTTGAAATCGGAGAGTACCATTATGTTGCCGGTGAAAGGCATTATTTCAAAACAATTCAAGGTTTTGAGGGGAAACCGAGGGTTGAAATTAATCGTCACAGGGAAATTGTGATGTTCGTAGATCCGTGGAAAGACAGGGCTGTGCGGGAAAAGCTCATGAAAGAGTTTTATCGGGATTACCTGAAAAGGGAAATACCTGGGCTTGTTGCCAAATGGGAACCAAAAATGGGTGTGAAGGTAACGGAGTGGGGCGTTAAGCAGATGAAAACCCGCTGGGGCTCCTGTAACATCCAAGCCAAGCGCATTTGGCTTAATTTGGAACTGGCGAAGAAATCTGCAGACTGTCTTGAATACATCGTTGTCCACGAAATGAACCATTTGTTGGAAAGGAAACACTCAAGCCGGTTTTATCAGTTGATGGATGCGTTTTTGCCACATTGGAGAGAAAGAAAAGAAAAACTTAGTGAGCAAATTTCTGGAAAAAATTGAATCCGGTATGGTGCATGTACCTGCAGTTTAACAAGGCTGCAGGTTTTTCTGTTGGATGCATTAAAAAAATGAGAACGTATTTTAATTGATAATGATTATTTGGGGTATAAATATTCATGTAAGAAGAAAGAGGAGAAACAAAGACCAAAAGATGGCTTTGTTGATATAAGTTGTAGGAGGTTTTTTAGATGAAAAAACGGCGAAATATAGTTATTTTTATTGTAGCAGCACTGCTGATCGTGGCAGGGGTCGCCTATGGGTTAAACCGGGGGTATACTTCCGACAGCAGCAATGCACCTGGTCCTAACGAAGCAGATATTGAGGAACTGGGCATTGCCACCTTTGCAGGGGGTTGTTTCTGGTGCATGGAACCGCCATTTGAAAAGCTGGACGGAGTATCAGCCGTTATTTCCGGTTATACTGGCGGAACGCTGGAAAATCCCACCTATGAGCAGGTGACTTACGAAGACACAGGACATTTGGAAGCTGTTCAAGTATATTTTGACCCAGAAGTGGTTACCTATGAAACATTGCTCCAAGTGTTCTGGCGTCAGATTGATCCTACAGATGATGGTGGTCAATTTGTTGACCGAGGCGATTCCTACAAAACCGCCATTTTTGTCCATGACGAAAGCCAGCGTAGATTGGCAGAAGCATCACTTGCAGAAATGGATGCCTCTGGCAGGTTTGATGGACCCATCATCACCCCCGTCCGAGACGCAGAAGTGTTTTATGATGCTGAAGAATACCACCAGGATTATTATTTGAAGAACGCTCTTCAGTATCATTTTTACCGCTCACTTTCCGGAAGAGATGTCTATTTGATAAGAACCTGGGGAGATGACCGGGAGTATGAGGTTCCCTTGATTAGCAGTCGTTGGCGCGATTTTGAAAAACC
The DNA here is from genome assembly GCA_024635995.1 of Clostridiaceae bacterium. Classification (GTDB taxonomy): domain Bacteria; phylum Bacillota; class Clostridia; order Peptostreptococcales; family Tindalliaceae; genus Anoxynatronum. Next base: position 18,405 of record JAGXHW010000009.1, on the reverse strand, counting down.
GGATGATGCCACTCTGCGGGAAATGCTCACTCCACTGCAGTATGAAGTGACACAGCAGGACGGTACAGAACCGCCATTCCAGAATGAATACGATGGGTTAAAAGACGATGGCATCTATGTGGACATCGTCTCAGGAGAGCCCCTGTTCAGCTCCACAGACAAGTTTGACTCAGGCACTGGCTGGCCAAGCTTTACTAAACCGCTGGAGGACGCCCATATCGTTGAACTGGAAGACCGAAACTTTTTTATGGTTCGCACGGAAGTGCGCAGCCGTTATGCCGACTCACACCTGGGCCATGTATTTGACGACGGGCCAGCGCCCACAGGGCTTCGCTATTGTATGAATTCCGCAGCCATGCTGTTCATTCCGGCGGAGGAGCTGGAAGCTGAAGGATATGGCGAGTACACCTATCTTTTTGAGTGAACCTGTTTGAGTAAAAGGTCAACATCGTTTCATACCATATGAAGAACATGATCATGACCCGCAACCCTTCACCCAAGGTTGCGGGTTTTTATTGTAAAGAATTACATGAAGTGATACGACATTATGAGAATAGCATGTTATGATCATGGATTTTTGAAAAAATTTCATGAAATCATATATAGAAGGCGGCTAATTGTAAAATGAAAAGCAACAAAACTAAAAAGTAGAACCATAGCGATAAACCGAGTATGATATTGGTGTCGAATCAAAAACATACAGGAGGTTTCAGCTATGGCTCTACCACAAAAGAATACCATATCCACTGATGGCCCTTGCTATGAATGCATTTTCCTTCAATCAGAAGACAAGGCTAATGCGCCCACCTGCGAAGAAATCGAGTTCACCACCATCGAATTTACCCAAAGGCCGGGTTGTACTATTTGCGGCAATGAGACGCAATAGTTTAAAATTATTTTTCCTGAATATGATACTGGTCTACAATGTCACGAACTCATAACCAACGCATAAGAAATTCTTTATATATTCAAAATTATATATTTATTTAATTGACTTTTCTAAAATGAACTGGTATTATTATGGAAACGTTGCCAAAAAAAGTCATATTAAACTATGCCAAGATGATTAAAAAAACAAGCATTAGAATGATTACACTGTGCTATACGCTTTAAAGAACGTTTCCATTATGTTACTCTTTTCAAACAGTCTACCTAACCTTAACGCTATATGAATCAGTGGATTGACTTTACTTCTATGAATAGAAATAGGAGGGTGAAACGATTGAAAAAACCGACACTCATTGAGGTTGCCAAAATGGCGAAGGTTTCTCCTTCTACAGTTTCAAGATCTCTTAATAACGGGAGTATCTCAAAAAAAAACCATAACCGTATTAATGAAGCCATAAAACAACTGAACTACAGGCCCAATGCGATTGCTCGAAGCCTACGCGGTGCTAAGTCATTTACAGTCGGATTCGTGATCCCGGATATCAGCAATCCTTTCTTCACTGAAATCATCAAAGAAACAGGTGTTATGCTGAAGGAAAAAGGGTATTCTATGTTGGTGTATAGTGTATTGGAAGATTTGGAACTTGAAAGAAGCTACATCAAAAATATCAGGGAGAGAAGACTGGACGGTCTCTTTATCACCTCTACCTCATCTATTTTCGCAGAGGAGTATGAAAACCTGGATCTGGAAGTGCCGGTGATTCAAATGGACAGGATCATCAGTGACAAAATGTGTTCTGTCCGTACCGACAACAAATCTGGTTCATTACAGGCAATTTCTCACCTGGTAAACAAAGGGCGGCGCAGGATTGCGATGATTGCAGGGCCACAGAATTTCACACCCGGCAGGGAACGATATGAAGGCTATTGTGAAACCCTGTCAATGTATCAGGTTGATCAAAAGGACAACATGGTCGCTTTCGGAGATTTTTCAAAAAAAAGTGGTTATCAATGTATGAAAGACCTGATTAACCGAAATCCAGATATTGACGCTGTGTTTGTCGGTAATAATTTCATGGGCGTCGGCGCAATCCAGGCGCTAAAAGAGATAAACAAGCGCATACCAGATGACATATCGGTGCTTATGTTTGATGACCTGGAACTGGCGAACATGACGGATCCATCCATCACAGTCATGGCACAGAATCTTTCTGAAATTGGCAGAGCAATTACCACTCTCTTTCTGGAACGAACCGAAAAAAATCATATTAGAGATGCCAAAGAAATTACTATTTCACCCAGGCTTATCATCAGAAAGTCCACATAAAAAGAAGCAGCATATCTAATGTTTTAACACAATATTTTTAACAATTAGGGAGGTACGATATGAAGAAAAACAAACTGGTTGTTATTGGTAGTTTTGTTGTCGATTTAGCTGCGATGACACCTAAATTGCCAAGAAGGGGAGAGACCATCTTCGGAGGACCTTTCTCCATGGGCCCTGGAGGCAAGGGCTCGAACCAGTGCATAGCTGCTAAACGGGCTGGTGCAGATGTCATCTTTCTGACAAAGCTTGGTCGCGATCGGTTTGCGGAGGTTGCCTTGGAAGCTTATGAAAAAGAAGGCATTGATACATCCTGTGTGTTCCAGGATGAAACCCTTGAAACGGGCAGTGCACTGATCATGGTGGAACAATTGACAGGAGAAAACGCCATAGTTGTTTCACCCGGTGCCTGTAATGCCATCAAACTGACGGAAGTTGACCGGATCAAACCTGCTATGGCGGAGGCAAAGGCACTCTTGACGCAGTTTGAGATCAACATGGATGCCGTATGGCATGCGTTGCAGCTTGCCAAGGCACAAGGCCTTCTGACAATTGTTAACCCAGCTCCTGTTCAACAGGTAAGCAATGACATTTTTTCTTTAATCGATGTCATTACACCCAACGAAACGGAGGCGGAAGCCCTGACAGGAATCCCTGTCACTAACCGGGAAAGCGCCGGGAAAGCAGCAGACATCCTATTGGCCAGAGGGGTTAAACATATCCTGATCACCCTGGGTGAAAAAGGGGTTTACTACCAGAATGCACAGTACCATCAGGAAATACCGGGGTACGCGGTACAGAAAGTCATTGACACAACTGGTGCAGGAGATGCGTTCAACGGCGGGTTTGCCACCGCAATAACCGAAGGAAAGGACATGGAAGCAGCCATACGTTTCGGAAACGTTGCAGGAGCCCTGTCTGTTACCAAAAATGGAACAGCTCCGGCCATGCCTTATCGTACTGAAATTGAAGCGTTTATGAAAGTTGGTGAATGAATGAATAAAAGAGAACGTGTATTATCGGCAGTGAAAGGTGAAAAGATAGACCGGGTCCCGGCAGGATTTTGGCTTCATTTTGAGAAAGAAAAACAGCACGGGCAGGAAGCGGTTAAAGCCCATATCGATTTCTTTAAAGAAACCCAGACGGATATTCTTAAAATTATGAATGAAAACCTGCTACCTGATTATTCACCAATAAAAACAGCAGAGGACTGGAAACGTGTTAGGCCGATCAATGTGAAGGACAAACTGGTACAGGACCAATTGGACATTATCAAACGTGTCACGGACGAACTGAAAGGTGAGGCGGTGATCCTGACAACCATTCATGGGTTGGTGGCATCAACCTTTCATTCGCGTGGTGGTGATAAGGATTATGATGAGAATGCCTCAATTCTGTCAACACACTTAAGGGAGAATCCGGAAGTATTCGCTCGGGCGCTTGAAATCATTGCTGAAGGGCTGGCCTTATACGCACGCGCATCACTGGAAGCTGGGGCCGAAGGCATTTATTATGCGGCACTTGGCGGTGAAATGACACTGTTCACTGATGAGGAACACAGACACTATATTAAGCCGAATGAGCTGATGATTTTGGACACTATTAAAGATGCACCGGCATTCAATGTTTTGCATATATGCAGAGATCATGTTAATCTAAACCGATTCAGGGACTACAATCCCACAGTGGTCAACTGGGCTGTGCATAATAATAACCCTGGATTCAGGGAGAAAATGGATCTTTTTCCGGGCGCTGCTGTCCTGGGAGGCCTTGATGACCACGCTGGTGTACTTGTAGAAGGATCAGAAACTGACATTGAAAATGCAGTGTTCTCGCTGCTTGATAAAATGGGAACAGAAAAAATGATTCTTGGCGCAGACTGTACACTTCCAACCAGTATCGAGTACCGACGAATTCGCACAGCTGTGGAAGCCACTGGAAAATATGCTAAGGTATAAATCTCATTGATAACAGGGTCAACAAATAAAAGGAGGAAAGTCAAATTGAGTACAATAAAGAATAAGGCAGACTATGTGGAAAATGAAAAAATTAATGCAGTTCGTGCAGCCATTCAGCACAGGGCTACCTGGATGGGGTTAATGTTCCTCGAAATGGAAGCAGCTGGTGTGGATGCAGAAAAAATCACTCGTGCGGCAGTCAAAAAAACTGGTCTGATGCATGGAGAGATGTACAAAGCCAAAAGCGCGAAACCAGAAGATGTCAGCTCATTTAAAGAAGTGTTTTTAACAGAAGATGGCGTCAACATATTTGAAATGGACATCAACTCATACGATGAGAAACATGTGGACATTGATTTCAATTACTGTGCGTTAGTGGACGCTTGGATGAAACTTGGAATTGATGATGAAAAAATTGCATTGCTGTGCGACATCGCCATGGATGGAGACAGAGGCATCGCTGAAGCAATGGGGTATGAATTCGAACTGACAGATACCATTGCAAAAAGTTGCGAGACGTGCAAAGTCAAATTTTACAAAAAATGATGTAAAGGGGGTGTTCGATCCATTTAATGGCAGGTAGTGTATATTTTCAGACATTGAAAAATTGAGGAGGCAGCAAAATGAAAAAAACTTTTACAGTGTTAACAGCGATTCTGTTAGTCTTGGTATTGTTAGCAGGCTGCGGAAGTCCGGCACCTGAGGAGCCTGCGGATCCAGCAGATAATGGGGCAACCGGCGATGCAGAAACCTATAAATTTGCGGTGCTTGCACCCATCACAGGCAACTATGCAGAATATGGTAAAGGTTTTGAAGTAGCTACCCAGATGGCAGCCGACGAAATCAATGATGCCGGCGGTATAGATGGTGTGATGATCGAGCTCGAGGTCTTTGATTCACAGGGTGAACCTACCGAGAGTGCCGATATTTCGAGGCGTGTGGTTGAAGATGATGAAATACTTGCTGTGATTGGTGATTTTTCAAGCTCCAACGCCATGGCAAACGCACCGATCCTGGGTGACGGTGGTCTTGTGCAATTATCACCCACCGCTTCACATCCTGACTATGCAGGTATGAATGAGTACATGTTCAGTATCATGGGTAGACAAGACAGCGAGGCACCTTTCTTCTCAACACATTTGCTGCAAAGATTCAAGCAGGCAGAAGCAGTTGGCGTTATTTATATCAATAACGACTGGGGCGAGTCAGCCCATGCCAATTTAACACGTCAGGCAGAAATAGATGGACTGAACATTGTGGCTGAAGAGAATTATGTTGAAGGCGAAAGAGACTTTAATTCACTTTTAACCAAAGTGCGTTCCACAAATCCTGACACACTGGCATTGATTATGCATGCAAACGATGTGGCGTTAGTTGCGAACCAAATCGCCCAGATGGACTGGGACGTTGATATTACTGCACTTGGACCAGGAACTTCCATGCAGATTATTGAACTTGCAGGGGAAAATGTGGAAGGACTTCTGTTATCGACTCCGTTCCACATTACCGAAGAAAATGAAGAGGCATGGGCATGGGCAGAAGAATTCAGAAGCAGAGCTAATTTCGAACCAACCGTACATCCTGCAGTGGCATATGATACGGTTTATCTGTTGAAAGCTGCCATTGAGAACATCGATGGTGAAGTGACCCGCGACGCTATCCGTCAGGAACTGCAGGATCTGGAAGGCTTTGTTGGCTTAACCGGACCGATCACATTTAATGAAGCAGGCGATATTACAAGACTTTACCTGATTATGAGAATCGAAGACGGACGGTTTGTACAGGAAACTGATTTTGACTATATAGATCAATAGAAGAGACAGGTTGTACCGTTAATAAATCGCTTTGCAGCCGATAGTGGCTGCAAAGCATTTTTAGTAACCTGTGATAAGGGGTGAATAGATGGAGTATTTTATAGCTCAAATTGTCAATGGATTAGCCCAGGGTTCAATTTATGCGTTGATGGCAATTGGATACTCAGTTGTCGTCGGCGTTGTAGGCCTTGTGACTTTCACCCATGGAGAAGTCATTATGCTTGGCGCTTACGCCTCTTATTATGCATTTACTTTTGTCGGTGAAAACATATTTTTGGGAATTATTGCGGCATTTTTTGCATCGTGGTTTATCGGAATATTTGTATATAAAATCTGTTATGAACGGTTTTTCGATTCACCCAGACACATCTCACTCATCTGTACGATCGGAATGAGTATGTTGCTTAAAAACCTGGCGCAAATTGTGTTCGGTCCGAATATGAAAGCGATGCCGCAGCCGATTGCACTGAATTTTGTCAATGTTCTTGGTGTTAGGATCAATACCATTCAAATACTGATCATTTTCGTTGTGCTTTCATTATCCCTGGGATTATACATTGTCAATAATAAAACCCAATGGGGCATCCGCCTTAGAGCCGTCAGTCAGGATAAACAAGCGTCGGCGTTAATGGGCATTAATGTTAGACGAACGGCCATGATCGGTAATTCCATCGGGTGCAGTTTGGGAGGCGTGGCAGGCATGTTGATCGCCATCTACTACCAATCCATCCTCCCCACAATGGGTGGATCGCTTGGTCTGAAAGCATTCTCATCCGCTGTGCTCGGTGGACTAACCGAAGCGTCGGCTTCTGCTTTGGGCGGTCTGTTAATCGGGCTTATTGAAAACCTTGGTACTTCGGTTCTGTCCAACAGCTACCGCGATGTCTTTGCTTTTATCTTCCTGGTTCTGGTGTTAATTATCAAGCCGGAAGGATTCTCGAAAAAGGTAGGTGGCTGACGATGAGAACAGATGAAATGCGAAATGATATCCCTAAAACCAGCTTTTGGAGAAGACAAATGTCTGGAGTCAGGGATTTTGGAAAAGGAATTTTCGACAAAATCAAAGCGATTTATGAAAAAAGAAAACTGCAGATCAATCTGATTATCATCTTGTTATTGCTTGTTTTTCCTTATCTTGCTAGAAGCAATTACATTATGGGAATTGCCTGCCGAATGCTTATGTATTCAGTACTTGCCGGTTCTCTGAATGTTATCAATGGGTACAGCGGTCAGTTCAATATTGGTCATGCCGGATTTTTTCTCATCGGTGCCTATACTGAAGCGATTTTTGCGACACAGTTTGGGATTAGTTTCTGGCCGCTCTTAGCAGTTTCGGGTGCATTTGCGGCAATTGTCGGATTTTTGATCTCACTGCCGACCCTGAGGTTAAGGGGCATCTACCTTGCGATCGTTACCCTGGGTTTCTCAGAAATTCTTCGTGTTATCGCGTTGAACTGGAGCAGTGTAACAGGTGGAGCGATGGGCATCAAAAGCATTCCGTCGCCAACCTTTTTTGGCATGACGATTTCCAATTCATCCAATTACTATTATATCTTCCTGTTCATTGCCATTTTATTTCTTGCTGTGACTGGAAGGGTTCTAAAATCGCGGGTAGGCAGAGCCTGGATTTCGATCCGTGAAGATGAAGCAGCTGCAAGATCGCTTGGTGTCGAAACAAGGTTTTACAAATCTATCAATTTCATGTATGGTGCATTCTGGGCAGGTGTCGCGGGGGCGGCATTTGCACCCTATTACCGGTTTATCGCTTCGGATATGTTCACACTGGATGAAGGATTCAATATTCTTTCCATGGTCATTATCGGCGGTCAAGGGACGCTGGTGGGTCCATTGGTTGGATCCATCATCGTGAATCTGATCACAGAAGTATTCAGGTTTGCGGCACGTTATCGAATGGTGGTATACGCAACCCTTATTATTGTCATGATGTGGTGGCGGCCGCAGGGTCTGGTCGGTGCCTATGACAGTGTTTTCGCAATTAAAAAAAGTCAAAGGAAGCCGGTCAGAATGGCATCCGCGAAAGAGGCAGGTGAAGAATGATGGGCGAAGTGATACTGGAAGCCAAAGAGATCTGCAAATATTTTGGCGGACTCAAAGCCGTTGAAAAAGTGGATATGCAGGTTGAAAAAGGAGACATATTTGGCATCATCGGTCCAAATGGCGCAGGCAAAACCACCTTTTTTAATATCTGCTCAGGCATTTACCAACCAACTTCAGGAGACATTCTGTTTAATGGAGAATCCATCATCAACCAGAGACCGGAACATATTGCAAAAAAAGGTATGGCCAGAACCTTTCAGAACATCAAATTGTTTAAAAATATGAGCGTACTGGAAAATATCAAAATCGGATTTCATAACCGGACAAAAACAACGATGTTTGATGCGATTATCAGGAACAAAAAGTACCGCGTGGATGAGGAAGTGATCGTTCGGGAAGGCATTGCGATCCTGGAAAAGGTCGGCCTGTCTGAATACAGGGATACACTGGCTGGCAATATGGCATATGGTCTGCAGCGCAGGGTTGAAATTGCAAGGGCACTGGCACTTGATCCACAAATTATTCTATTGGATGAACCTGCGGCAGGCATGAATCCAATGGAAACCCATGCACTCATGACTTTTATACAAAACATCAATAAAGAAGGATATACGATCGTTGTGATCGAACATGACATGAAATTCATTATGTCAATGGCGAACAAAGTACTTGTTCTAAACTTCGGGCAAAAGATAGCAGAGGGCACGCCTGAACAGGTAAAACAAGATGAAGAGGTGATTGTGGCCTATTTTGGAAAAGGTCTGGATCTTGGAGGTGGACATTAATGCTGGAAGTACATGACCTCTCAGTTAAATATGGATATATCAATGCACTGAATGGGATCGATTTAAATGTCCAGGAAGGTGAGATCATCACCCTGATCGGAGGAAACGGTGCAGGTAAAACAACCACCCTGATGGCCATCTCCAACCTTGTCGCGAAAGATGGCGGGCATGTTTTTTTCAAAGGCATGGACATTACAGAGCTGCCAGCTCATAAAATAGTACAGATGGGCATCAGCCATGTACCGGAAGGCAGAAAAATATTTCCTCTTCTGACAGTTAAAGAAAACCTTATTGCCGGAACATTTGGCAGCAAAAAAAAGTCGGCAGCAGACCTGGAAAACAAGATTGCCGAAGTGTGCACCTTATTTCCCAGGTTAAAGGAACGTATCCGCCAGGCTGGCGGCACGCTTTCGGGCGGCGAACAGCAAATGCTGGCCATCGCAAGAGGACTCATGATGGAGCCTGACATCATAATGCTTGATGAACCATCACTCGGACTGGCACCTATCATCATCGAAGAAATATTTAGATTGATTCTTCGTATTAAGGATTCCGGCAAAACCGTGCTTCTGATTGAGCAGAACGCCGCAATGGCCTTACAGGTTGCAGATAGGGGTTATGTGCTGGAAAGAGGAAATATTACGATCGAAGGAACGGGAAAAGAGCTTCTTACAGACGAACGTGTGCGCAAGGCGTACTTAGGCATATAATGATAAGGAGGCTGGAAATGAAAAAAATCATTAACAACCCAGAAAGTTTTGTTGACGAAACCATGGCAGGCATTCACTATGCCTATGGAGACCGCATAACTTTTTTGAATGGGGACAACCGGATTCTCATCAAAAATACTCCGACACCGGAAGGTAAGGTAGGTATTGTTACTGCGGGCGGCAGCGGCCACCTGCCTGTATTTTTGGGTTATGTCGGGCAGGGTATGATCGACGGATGCGCTGTCGGAAATGTTTTTGCGTCCCCCTCAGCAAGCAAAATGGCCAGTATGATTGAAGCTTGTGATTACGGATCAGGCGTACTTTGCCTGTATGGAAATTACGGTGGCGACAACTTGAATTTTGACATGGCCACAGAAGAAGTCGAATTCAGTGATATCAAAACAGCCACCATCCGCGTGAAGGACGATGTAGCATCCAGCCCAAAGGAATCAGCCGGAAAGCGCAGGGGGGTGGCTGGAATGGTCTATGCATTCAAAATTGCTGGTGCTGCTGCGGAGAATATGCTAGACCTTGAAGGGGTTACACGGGTCACCGAAAAGGCGCTGCAAAACATCAGGACCATGGGCGTGGCACTAACCCCGTGCATTGTCCCTGAAGTAGGAAAACCAACCTTCACTATCGAAGAAGACCAGATGGAAATTGGTATGGGTATTCACGGTGAACCCGGAATCCATACGGGAAAACTAAAGACAGCGGACGAAATCGTGGACATCATGATGGAAATCATCATGGGCGACATTGAACTAAGTGAAGGTGACGAAGTTTCCATCATGGTTAACGGTCTGGGTGCGACACCCCTTGAAGAGCAGCTCATCTGCTACCGTAGAATCCATGAAATTCTGGATGCAAAAGGCATTTCCAGTTATATGCCGCACATCGGAGAATTTGCTACATCAATGGAGATGAGCGGCGTATCAATAACCTTGTTTAAACTGGATGATGAATTAAAAGAACTGCTGTCCCAGCCTGCAAGTACCCCATTTTATACCAACCACAACAAGTAGAGGTGAAAACGTGGAGAAAATAACGTTTCGGGAAATAACCGGTATGTTTGAATCAATAAAACAGGAAATGCTTGAACACAAAGATTACCTAATCCAGCTGGATGCACAAAACGGGGACGGAGACCTGGGAATCAGCATGTCCAGCGGATTCACCAAGACTTGTGAAATGTTGTCTTCAGTTGAGGAAAAAGATCTTGGGAAGGTATTTCTCAAAATCTCGAAAACCTTCAATGAAGCGGCACCGTCCACGATGGGAACACTGCTTTCCATTGCCTTCATGGGTATGGCGAAATCAATGAAGGGACAGGAGAGTGTTGATATTATTGGTTTTTCCAAAAGCTTTGAAAACGGTGTGAACGCACTGATGGAAAAAGGCGGCGCTGCGCCCGGCGAAAAAACCATCATTGACTCGTTTTATCCAGCGGCTCAATCTATGACCCGCGATGCGGACGCACAGAAAAGCATGGCAGAAGTTTTTCAGAATGCGGAGGCGGCGGCACAGGGCGGTATGGAGAAAACAAAAAATATGAAATCAGTACATGGCAGGGCTGCCTATTACGGCGAACAGAGTATTGGCATACAGGATGCAGGCGCTACAGTAGGCATGCTGATCATGAAAGGATGTGCATCATACTTTGAAGCATAAGAATCACCTGAGAGTTGGTGAAGTCTGGCGTCGCATACTTGAGCCAGCTTGTCATTATTAAAAAATGGAGGCGTTTCAATGAAACAGGAAGAACTTAACAATAAATTTAAATTTTTAACCAGCATGGTGGGAGCTACCCCGCTTCTTGAAATCAAATTTCTTTATAAAGGCGAAGAGCGGATCGTGTATATCAAGGCAGAACACTATAACTTGACAGGCAGCATCAAAGACAGAATGGCGTTGTATATCCTAAAAAAGGCGTATGAAACAGGGGTGATCGAACCTGGAGCCAGAATTGTCGAAGCAACCAGCGGTAACACTGGCATTTCATTTGCAGCAATCGGTCGTGCACTGGGACATCCTGTCACCATTTTTATGCCTGACTGGATGAGCATGGAACGGATCAATCTGATTAAAAGTTTTGGCGCCGATATTGAACTGGTCAGTAAAGAAGAGGGTGGTTTCCTGGGTAGCATCCAGATGGTGGAGGATCTTGGTAACAGCTCTGCAAGTACTTTTCTGCCTCACCAGTTTTCAAATGAACACAACTGTGATGCCCACTTCTCGACCACAGGACCGGAAATTGTTCAGCAGCTGAATAACCAGAACAAAACACCTGACGCATTTGTAGCCGGAGTTGGCAGCGGCGGTACCATCATGGGAATCGGACGCTTCCTGAGAGAACATAATCCGGGTGTTAAAATTCATCCGGTTGAACCAGCCAGCTCACCCACATTATCGACAGGACATAAGGTCGGGCACCATCGGATCCAGGGTATTTCGGACGAATTCATACCGGAAATTGTGAAGCTGGATGAGCTTGATGAGATCATCGGAGTGGATGACGGTGACGCCATCGTTATGGCGCAGAAACTGGCCTATCAACTTGGCCTCGGTGTAGGCATCTCATCTGGCGCTAACTTCATAGGTGCGCTGATAGCCCAGAATAAATTGGGCAAAAACAGCACCGTCGTCACAGTATTTTCTGACGACAACAAAAAATACCTGAGTACCGACCTGATGAAAACAGAACCTGTAAAAGATAATTTCTTTTCGAGTGACGTGGAGCTGATCAGCTATAAGGCACGCCGTTGCATACACTGCGTTACTGACAAGGAGCAGATCGCGTCCCTCGAAACCCATTTCTGCCAGTCATTCACTAACAACTGCTAAGGATGTATGTATGGGACTGGCTCCCTGTTATCACAAAGGTAAGCTATTAAGTTATTGAAGAAAAATTGCCGCCAATTGTGGACCTCACAATGGCGGTTTTTTTATGGGTACGTACCAATCTGGATCATTAAGTTTTCATTATTTGGAGTATGCATTGGGTGTGATAGATGTTTAGAGCTGGATGTAAGATAAGAATAATGAGTTCATTAGTTGATAAGATTACCACGTAACGTACCGCTGAAGGAGGGTATTCATTGGATTCTCATAACCATGACAACCAAAACAATCATGAAAATCATGACGAGCACGAACATGATCATCATGACCATCATGCCATGATGGTGAAAGACTTTAGAAGAAGGTTCTTTGTATCACTGGTACTGATGGTACCAATTCTCATATTGTCACCCATGATCCAGGAGTTCATGGGTGTTGATTTCCGTTTTTCGGGGGATTCCTATATTTTGTTTGGTCTGTCCACCATTCTGTTTTTCTATGGGGGAAAACCATTCTTGACAGGTGTCCTGGACGAACTGAAGGACAAAACACCGGCCATGATGATGCTTATCACCCTGGCCATCACTGTGGCTTATGTGTACAGTTCCCTGACCGTCTTTTTTCTGCCCGGGGGTGAATTCTTCTGGGAATTGGCTACTTTAATCGTGGTAATGCTTTTAGGCCACTGGATCGAAATGAAATCGGTCATGGGGGCCTCCAATGCGCTGAATGAATTGGTAAAACTAATGCCAGAAGAAGCTCACCAGATCAACGAAAACGGTGATACAGAAGATGTTATGGTCAAAGAATTGAAAGAGGGAGATGCATTCCTTGTTAAACCTGGAGAAAAAGTGCCAATCGATGGACAAATCTATGAAGGCAATTCTGCAATAGACGAATCCATGGTGACTGGAGAGTCTGTGCCTGTCGAAAAAGGCAAAGGTGATGAAGTGGTGGGCGGCTCCATCAACAGAGAAGGTGTCCTTAAATGTAAAGTGAGCCATATTGGCGACGAGACCTTTTTGTCCCAGGTCATTATCTCATGCCCCCATGCGCTGGGTCTGGCCATGCCTCTTGTTACAGCCGTATCCACTGGCATTGGCGCCAAAAATGGTTTGCTGGTGCGAAACAGAGCTGCCTTTGAAGGTGCCCGAAATATCAATGCCATTATCTTTGACAAAACAGGAACGTTAACGAAAGGTGAATTTGGAGTGACAGACCTGGCAGGAAAAACCATTTCAGATAAAGAATTGCTCTCCATTGCCTATTCAGTGGAACTAAATTCTGAACATCCTATTGCCAAAGGCATTACAAATGAAGGAGAAGCACAAGAGGTTGAAAAATTGGATGTTGAAAATTACCAGAATCTGCCAGGAAAAGGGCTTGAAGCTAGGGTGGACGGTAAAAACATTAAAGTGGTCAGTCCCGGTTACATGCGTGACGAAGGTGTTTCCTTTGATGAGGAAGCCTATGAGAAGCTTGCCCAGGAAGGGAAAACCGTATCCACCTACCGTAAAATGGTTCAAAACCTGGCGTGGGCCACTGGTTACAATCTATTGGCAATTCCTCTGGCAGCAGGTGTTTTATATAACCAGGGAATTCTCATTAGCCCGGCTGTAGGTGCTGTACTGATGTCGCTCAGCACAGTGATCGTCGCTGCCAATGCAAGGCTTTTGAAATTAGAGTAGTACAAAAAAATTTATAAAAAAAGGCAGCCCGGAGACTGTCCTTAAGTATAAAACTAACCGTTACAAATCTAATACTTTCTTTTTCTCCAAGTACTCTTCTTCAGTCAATTCTCCATTGACATACCTAATTTTTAATCGTTCCAGGGCATCCTTCGAGGTGTCCTTTTTAATGCCTTTTTTGACAACAAGAACTGATAACACGATAGCGGCCAACACGATGGCTACCAGCATCAACACTCCCCAACCTCCGTATAAATACCGACCAAAAAACCACAGGCAGTTGTCAAGACCACCATAACCTCGCATGAACATATTACATCCTCCTAATCTCTCAGTGTTTTAAGCATTCGCTGGTAAGTTTCGGTATCTATTTCACCGTTCACATAACGTTCTTTTAACTTATCTTCAGCATTCTGCCGATTTCCAGAGGTTGCACTTTGGTCACGGTTGGTGTACAGGTAGTAGATGCCAAAACCAATAATAATCCAAAACAGAAACATCATGATTGAACGCCTCCTTTTCATATGATCCTTTCAAATACCTTACATACATCGTAACATGCAAATGTGATGAAAATGTGATGAAAATGTGTATTTACAAAGGTTTGAATCTGTATTATTTCCAACAGTGACTGTGGCATATGACACAATCTAAACATTAACAGGGTTTATAATGTGGGTATCTGGTTGATTTCAGAGCAAAATCATTCATTTAATCCAGCATAGAATATAATGTTGCATAAACCCTGCCAACTATTTAAGAAATCAGGACGTTCATCTTCCAATAATACTGCCATTAAGGAGTAACTCTAAATAATAAACATGATATAATTTATAAAACCCCAGCGAAGAAAAGCTGGGGTTTTATGATGGATACGATTAAAGATGGTGGGTTAATTCCTGATTCCATGCTTATCCATACGGTACATCAGTGTGTGGCGGCTGATGCCCAAAAGCTGTGCTGATTTGGTTTGGTTGTTGTCGGTTTTTTCCAAAGCCTGCAAAATCAAATCTTTTTCCAATTGGTCCATGGACAGACCCTCTTCAGGCAACTGCAGGGGTCTGTCTTTATTTGCGTCTATGGTTCCGGAGGTGGGCAAATCCACCCGTTTGACTTCATCTGTTGGCGATAGTATAACAAGTCGTTCAATAAAATTTTCCAGCTCCCGTACATTTCCCTTCCAAGGATGGTTGACAAGTTGGTCCATGGCCTCGGGAGACAGGGTCATTAACTTGCGGCCCATTTCATTGCAATAATACTGCAGAAAATGGTTCACAAAGGCAGGGATGTCTACCTTTCTGTCCCGAAGGGGTGGTATGTCAAGAGGAATGACGTTCAACCTGTAATATAGGTCTTCGCGAAAGGTACCTTCCTCCGTCATTTTTTTCAGCTGGCGGTTGGTGGCAGCAATGACCCGGGCATACACAGATACCGTTTCTGACCCGCCTACCCGCTCAATTTCTTTATCCTGCAACACCCGTAGCAGTTTTACCTGCATGGATAAACTAAGTTCGCCGATTTCATCCAGCAGAATGGTGCCACCACGGGTCCGTTCAAATTTACCGATTTTTCGGCTGGTGGCGCCGGTGAAAGACCCTTTTTCATGGCCAAAGAGTTCGCTTTCAATCAGGTTTTCTGGAATGGCACCACAGTTTACTTTGATAAAGGGCTTGTCACGCCGGGAACTGTTATGATGAATCAGGTGTGCAATAATTTCTTTGCCTGTGCCGCTTTCTCCCTGGATCAAAATAGTGGCCGGGGTGGCAGCCACCCGCTCCACCATGGCCATCAGTTCTGCCATGGGTTGGCTGTTACCAATGACCACATTGCCGGTTTCAAAGGCGGTGGTTTCCTTCAGGTAAGTGACCTGTTCCTCCAATTCGCTGACATGCAGTGCTTTACGAATTTGCACCTTCAATTCTTCCACATCAAAGGGTTTCGACAGGTAATCTATGGCCCCCAGTTTCATGGCTTCAATGGCGGTTTCCATGGTTCCATGGGCTGTCAACATGAGAATGGGAGTGGTGGTGTTGGTTTTTCGGATCAGTTTCAGTACTTCCATACCGTCCATCACTGGCATTTTAAGGTCCAGCAGCATCACGTCTGGTCGGTGTCTGTCGAAGGCTTCGAGGCCCTCCTGACCGTTGGAGGCTTCAAAAATTTCATAACCTTCCTTCTCCAGGGCTCTGTTGATGGCCCAGCGCATGTTTTTTTCATCGTCTACGATCAGTATTTTATGTTTCATGTTGTGCCTCCTCTATCCTGGGCTGGGCCAGGGGCATGTGAAGGGAAAAAACTGTGCCTTTTCCCGGCTGGCTGTTCACGTCAATGGTTCCCCGGTGTTCTTCAATGATTCGGTGAGTGACTGACAGTCCCAACCCGGTGCCGCCGTCTTTGGTGGTGAAGAAGGGGTCGAAAATATGGAGCAGGTTCTTTTTGTCAATGCCCTTGCCCTGGTCGGCGATGGTGATCAGGGCAAGGCTATCGCTTGCCTGTTCCAGTGAAAGGGTCAGAGTGCCGCCCTGTTCCATGGATTGAATGCCGTTGAGCATCAGGTTCATCACCGCCTGTTTCAGCCTGTCAGCATCGGCCAGAAGTGGTGGCACAGGCTGAAGCCGGCTTTCTATTTCCACCTGGTGCTGTTTGGCCAGAGACCGCAGGATGGTCAGTAAATCCCGTAGCACCAGTTCTCCATCAATGGGCCTTAAATGCAAAGGTTCCGGTCGGGCAAAGTCCAACATCCCTTTGATCACCTTATTGGCCCGGTCTGTTTCGCTTTCGATGATATTCAGGCCCTCTGCCAGAGAATCTTCGCCGGATTCCAGGGCTTCCTGGTGAAGGGTTTGGCTGATGGTTTTAATAATGCCCAGAGGGTTTCTGATTTCGTGGGCAATGCCGGAGGCCAGCTGGCCCAGGGAGGCCAACCGTTCACTCTGGCGTAATTTTTTCTCCAGTAAATCCATTTTCATCAATTGAGATACCTGGCGCTGCAACTGTAACTCCCGGCGATGAGACTCTTCAGACAGATAGCCGGTGATGACCCCCACCACCATAAACATGCCTGCTTCCAGTAGCTGGTTAATCACAGCTATATCCAACTGACCAAAATAAAGAAGAAGATGTGGGGCATAGAGAAGCATCACCAGTGCAGAAGATATAAACCCACCCCGTAGCCGAAAATGGAAGGCTGCCAAGATGATGGGCACATAATAAAGGCGCCGGTAGAAGTCGTGCATGGGCCATGGGTTGGAGACTGTGCCGTAATGCAGGGCGGTGATCCCTAAAATCATAAACAGGATCAGGGTGAGATTCCATTTGTCTTTTCTTGTCATAGCAGACACTCATTTCAATAGAATGATTATTAAAAGATGGTTGTAGTGTCAAAATAGCCGGTTTTCAAGCCTCATAATTTATGCAATGTTGATTTGAACACATTGTTTCCCACAAGTCCTGTAATTTTGTCGAGATATCAGGAAGAAAACGGTTCTGTTTTACCTTGTTCAACACTCTTTTGACATTAATTGCTGTAATTTTAAACCCAAACCACATTTTTGAGCGCAGATAACTCCGGACAGGCATTTGATCAACATGGTGCTTACGTCTAAGGACGGAAGGTATACCTTCCACTCGGTTACGGACTTTTGCCAGTTCCTGATATTCCGGCAGAGAATACTTTTGTAAATAAATCGCCCTTTGAACCGTTTTTTCGGTGATCATCACATAGTTGGACTTCTTTTGGGGTTTCATGCCACAGTGATTTCATAACGGACAATCATGGCAGTCTTTCAGGTTAAAGGAGGCACGATAGATACCGGTCTTTTGGTAATAGCGGGTCTTGTAAGGTGTTTGTTAGGTGTGTTAAGGACAGTTGCTTTTAGTTCTATAAGTTGCTTAATGAGTATCCATTGGTGTGAAAATTACTTTTGACACCTAAACCAAAGATAGTACAAAAAAACAATATCTATGATAATGCACTCAGTCGGGGTTTTATAGGTATTCATGAGGTATTAGATACACTCTATAGTATCATTGTAGCATATCCTACACTTTTATCGCTCATTTACTTGCAACCGGTGATTTACTTATTTCCTGAGAATCCAACGAAAAACAACAGGCTAGGAAGAAGCCTGTTGCTTTTTTTCTGAGCTTTGTGCTGAAGATGATTTGTCCTTACTGTTCAAATCGCAGCAATCCATACGCTCTGAGCCAAAGTTTTTCTTGTTGGCTTTTTCAATATTTTTGAGAAATGATTCGAACCATTTTTTCACGGCAAGCTCTCCTTGGGACCAATGAGAATATCGTATCTATATATTATTGCAATAATCATGCCAAGTTTCGG
>JAGXHW010000008.1 GCA_024635995.1 Clostridiaceae bacterium | reverse complement strand
ATGTAAACCCCATGACCATTGAGGTGAAGCAGGGGGATGTGATGTACCAGGACGGGATCTTCCACGAGCTGAAGGACAGGGGCCGTTACCAGCCCATGAAGAAAGACCCTTTGAAACAGGCCAGTGACGCCATGTATGGGGTGCTTCACCAGTACCAGGAAAAGTCGGGGGAGCGGGTTTTTCCTCTTAAGATCAAGTATGCCCTGTGTTTTCCTGACAGTGTGCGCCTGGGTGGCAACCTGCCGGATTCACTGAAGGAAGAAAGCCTGCTCTTGGGCCCGCACCTTGAAAGTGCGGAGGCCCTGGAGGAGGCTTTTGTGGCTGGAAGTCTTCCACCGGAATGCGGAAAAGGTGTTGACAGATGAGCAGAGTCGGATTCTGGAGGAAACGGAATACGACAAGAGGAAGATTTTTCTGGGGGGAGCCGGTACGGGGAAAACCTTTCTGGCCATGGAGAAGGCCCGGATGCTGGCAGCGGAGGGCAAGCGGGTGCTGCTCACCTGTTTTAACATCAACCTGGCCCAGTATGTATTTCCCCAGGAGGTGGAGGGGATCAAGGCCATTCATTTCCACGGACTTTTGGAGGAAGTGCTGCGCAGTTGTGGTGTGGAGGAGGCTTTTTTACAACGGAAACGGGAGGAGCTGCCTCTTTATTATGACCGGATCATGCCGGACAGGGCACTGGACCTGGATTACCTGGAGGAGGCCCAGGGGTATGACGCCATTATCATTGACGAGGGTCAGTATTTTCTCAACGACTGGGTGACCCTGCTGGAGATGATGCTCCGGGAGCCGGGGGAGTTTTACATCTTTGCCGACCCGGACCAGAACCTGTTTCGGGAGCAGCTGATTAACCTGGATTCTTTTCCTGTGTCACGTCACAAGCTGACCCTGAACCTGCGGAACACCCGGCGGATTAACCACTGGCTGCAGCAGGTGATTCCCGGGCTGAAGCTGCGGGATCGGCTGACCCAGGGGCCGGAGGTGCAGGTGTTTTAAACAGCAGTTTTCAGGATGTGACCCAAATCAAGGAGTGGTCGGTTGATGACAGCGGCAATCCCCGTTCCAGCGGCATTAAGTTCACCACCATTCGTAAGTTCAAGGGCTTGGAGTCGGACATTGTGTTTCTCATCGGCGTTACCCCGGACACCCCGGTGGCGTCTGCGGCAGATGTGTACGTGGGCAGTTCCCGGGCCAGGTTTATGCTGTATGTGTTTCACCGGGAAGATTGGTGGGTGACAAGTAAAAAACCGGACGATGTTTAACGTTCAGTTATCGCCCGGTTCAATAGTATATTCATTTTTTATCAATTTTTTCAATCGTCGTTCCATACCTCGTCGTCAACGGAATTATCCCAGAAATCAACTCTGTTTCTTAATCATTAAAAAGTTCATCGGTAATATCGATATGATTGGTGGTGGCAGCTTCAGCAATTTTATCTGATTCCTCAATAAGATCAGCCAGGATTTCTTCAGCAAAAGCTGAGTCTTCATGGGTAAGTGGGGTAAGAATGAGCATATTGTTTGAGTAGATACAATCTTATTTCAGAAGATCATATATTGTGATAACCTTTTTACCACATCTTTTCTTATGTGTTTTAAGCGCTTTAACCAATCTATCATCATCAAAATACTCCGTCATAAAACCTGATTGCTTCATCTTCTTATGTTTGTAGCGATCTTTGCAGAATTCACTTGGCTTTTGTTTCGACTTTGCTTTATAAAACTTCTCAAGATCGCCCATATCAATGATAATCAGTATTTCGATTTCTGGTTTTGTTCTGACATCGAATATTTCAAATCTGTCCTTGTAAGCTTTTCCTAACTTCAACTGCTCATTTTTTGAATCGATTATCCTAAGAATTACAACTTCCTTTTTGTAGGAAAGTCCTAAAAATCTCTCCTCTATATCTCTAGCCTTTTTTCTATGGTGCAGTGTTTCTTCAATGAGATCATTCCTGGTAAATACCAGCAGATTTCTATCCAGCAATCGGTTCATAATGTCTAATTCAGCTGCTCCTTCGCACAGACAAAGGATGTATTTATCCTGAAGTGTATCTTTTATTGACATAAATAGTTCCTCACGGTCTGAATGTCTTCATACGATGGCGATGTTCCTTCGATCAGGTTAGATAAATAAACTTCGCTCTTTTTCAGATCGTTACGGTTAACTTTGTCGGAATACTTAAACATTTCAAGACTAAAATCAGGCGTTTTTCGAAGGATATTAATACTGTCTTTTCGTTGAATGGTGTCAATTATTTCTGCATAGTGTGTTGAAAAGATGAGGGCAGCTCCATTTTTATTCACATTTGGATCTAAAAAAAAGCGAATGATTGTCTGTACCAACTTTTTGTGCATATGGTTTTCAATTTCGTCAACGATCAGGTATCCGCCTGATTTCATGGCTTGGTTAGCTTTTTCAAGGAGGTTGATCCCTTTGATGGTACCCGAAGAGAGGGTGTTATTTATGTCCAGCAGATTGTCCCAGGTTATTTCCTCCTGGGAATTTTTGAACATAACGGATCCCTTGTCTTTTTCCACACTGATACGCTGGATACTATGATCAAACAATGAAACGAATTCTGTCTTTGCGATGCCTTTCGTCCACAACACATTGAAGTTTGTGTCCATGATCATATCAAAATGATTGACCTTTTCATTCATTGTGATGGCCGAAATGATACTGTCTTGGTCTTTCAGGAACGTGTTTTTCTCCTCTATGCTGCTTCTGACAATTTCCTCTGTTGCTACAGTAAAATCAAAGAGTTGATCTTTGGCGGTAACAGTTGATTTTAGTTTGCTATAAACCTTTTCTTCTTTAAAATAGTAGTCTGTTTCCTTTGTGTTTACGTTTTCTGTTTCAGATCGTAGTCCAATGGTTGAAATAAGCTTGTAAAATGTTCCTTTTTTGAAGAAATACACCGTAAGGATGGTTCCATCTTTTACAATACCAGCTGGGATGGATATGTTTTCCAGACCTACGTTGTCAAGCACAATATCCAGGGCCATGTTGATCAATCGCAGTACAGTTGTTTTACCTGTTGCGTTAATGCCTATGATGCTTATTACTTTTTGTGTGCTAATATTCCTGTATAACCGAATTACTTGATCAGGATCGGTGACTCTGTCAGTAGCTGTCAAGTCAACTTCAAGACCACTTTCAAACAATCCAATGCCATCATATCTGATTTTTAGAATTTTCATTCAGTACCCTCCTTCCATCCTGTGATCCACTCAACTGGTGGTGCAGTTGACGATTTATTTATATTATTATTATACCAGTAAAATATAATATGTAAACAGAAAATACGTTTATATTTAATATACCAGAGATTTTTTATAAATCTATTGCGAAAATAGAACGTGGGTAAAATATTCAATAAATTACCTATATAGGCAGTTCCTGGGCCAGTGAAAAGATCAAACAAAAAGATGCTTCAATATTCTGTTAAAGTGGTGTACAATGATAGAAATATAACATGTGTAAAAAAGCAAATTCATTGAAAGATGAAGACGCAAAGCCAAGGGCCTAAAGCAGATGCTATGGCAGCCGGTTGCCGCAATTTTGGGACAACCTGTTTTTGGCGATAAAGCAGGATTTTTTTGCCTAAAATTATGTTTTGAAAAGGAGCATCATCCCATGAAATCCATTGCTTTTATTGATCTGGAAGTTCAACCAAATAATGGGGCAATCATGGACCTGGGTGGCATCAATGAATCCGGCAATGTGTTTCATTCCAAGAGAGTGAGTGACATTGTCGAATTTGTCAAAGAGTCCGAGTTTTTGTGTGGGCATAACGTTATCAAGCATGACATGAAGTACCTGCAGCTAAAATTGGATCATGCAGAAGTCAGGTGTGAGAAGGTCATCGATACCTTGTTCTGGTCGGCACTGTTGTTTCCCAAGAAGCCTTACCATGCCCTGGTGAAGGACGAAAAGCTTCAGTCTGAGGAGCTTAACAATCCATTGAGTGATGCGAAGAAAGCGAAAGATCTTTTTGAGGATGAAGTCATGGCTTTTCGTAAGCTGGAAGAAGAATTGCAGCACATTTATTATCTGCTGTTGCATGATCAAAGGGAGTTTGCTTCTTTTTTTGAGTACCTGGATTATGAGGCGAACATAGAAGAGCCTGTTCCATTGATCGAGACATTTTTCAGTTCTAAAATCTGTGAAAACGTGGACTTGGGTAACTTGGTGCTGCGAGATCCGACATCCCTGGCCTATGCCCTGGCCATGATACATGTCAATGATAAGTTTTCCATCATACCTCCCTGGATTCTGAAGACTTATCCTCAAATGGATCACATGATGGATTTGCTGCGAAACCGACCCTGTATCACCGGGTGTGACTATTGCCGGCAGGCTCTGGACGCAACCAAAGGGTTACAGTGGTTTTTTGGTTTTGATGCTTACCGTACCTTTGACGGAGAACCTTTGCAGGAAAAAGCTGTTCAGGCGGCCATTGACCAGAAATCGATTTTGGCCATCTTCCCCACTGGGGGCGGAAAGTCTATCACTTTCCAGGTGCCGGCACTGATGAGCGGAGAAAATGTGAAAGGGCTGACAGTGGTCATCTCTCCCCTGCAGTCCCTTATGAAAGACCAGGTGGACAACCTGGAAAAAGTGGGGATCTTGGAGGCTGTGACCATTAACGGGCTGCTGGATCCCATCGAGCGTGCCAATGCCATAGAACGAGTGGCGGATGGTTCTGCGTCTTTGTTGTACATTTCACCGGAATTGTTGCGATCCAGAACCATTGAAAAAATATTGCTGGGTCGTAAAATTGTACGCTTTGTCATTGATGAAGCCCACTGTTTTTCAGCCTGGGGCCAGGATTTTAGGGTGGATTACCTGTACATAGGGGATTTTATCAAGAAGATCCAGGAAACCAAGAACCTGACAGAAAGCATTCCGGTATCCTGTTTTACGGCGACAGCCAAGCAGAAGGTCATCGAAGACATACAGCAATATTTTAATGATAAATTAGCACTGAATTTGGAGCTGTTCAGTTCCAGCACAGCTAGAAGCAATCTGACTTTCAGGGTGATCGAGAAAGCCACTCCGGAAGAAAAATACAAGACCCTGCGGCATCTGCTTGAGGAAAAGCATTGTCCCACCATCGTGTATGTTTCCAGAACCCGCAGAGCTTATGACCTGGCAGAACGTCTGACCAAAGACGGTTATTTGGCTAAGCCCTACCACGGAAAAATGGATAAAAATGAGAAGTCGGAAAACCAGGACGCCTTTATTGCCGGAAAAGTAGGCATCATGGTGGCCACCTCTGCCTTTGGCATGGGGGTGGATAAGAAGGATGTTGGCAGGGTGATTCACTATGAAATATCTGATTCCTTGGAAAACTACATCCAGGAAGCGGGTCGTGCCGGACGGGATGAGAACATTACTGCCGACTGTTATATTCTCTTCAGCGAACAGGACCTGGACAATCACTTTACCTTGTTGAATCAGACGAAAATCAATCAAAAGGAAATTCAGCAGATATGGAAAGCCATCAAAGACATCACCCGTTTCCGCAAGACGGTTTCCCAGTCGGCGCTTGAAATTGCCAGAAAAGCCGGGTGGGATGAGAGTGTGTTAGAGATTGAAACCCGTGTGAGAACGGCTGTTGCAGCTTTGGAAGAGTCGGGTTATATCCGGCGTGGCCAGAATATGCCCCGGGTATTTGCTGATAGCATTCAATGCCGAAATGCACAGGAAGCCATTGAGTGGATTGAGTCCTCCTACCTCTTTAATGAACGGGAAGAGGAGGATGCCGTACGGATTATCAAAAAACTGATTTCCAGCAGAAGCCGCAGCCTGGATCCGGACGGAGAGGCAGAATCCCGAGTGGATTATATTGCGGACCAACTGGGGATGGAACGGGACCGTGTGATTCGGGCGGTAAACCTGATGAGAGAAATAGGCATTCTGGCAGATGCAAAGGATCTTTCTGCCTATATGGGTAAAAACGATAAAATTGAGCGATCACGCCAGACTTTTCAAACCTGTAGCAGCCTGGAACGGTTTCTGGTGGAATACCTGGAAGAACGGGAGTATACCGTTAATTTAAAGGAACTGAATGAAGCAGCAGAGAAGGCTGGTTGTGAAAAAGTCACTCTTAATACCATTAGAACCATCTTTAATTTCTGGACCATCAAGAAAATGCTGAAGTATAAGAATATGAGCAATTCAAAAAATCACGTACGCCTGGTGTTGCTGGAACCCAGGGACATAATTCGCCGACGGTTAGAGCGGCGTCATGAGGTTGCGGGTTTCATAATCGAGCACTTGTTCAGTCTTGCGGTCAGGGCAAAGGAAACCACGGAGCGAGAGGAAATAATGGTGGGTTTTTCCCAAAAGGAACTGATGAAGGGTTATGAAGATGAGAACCGGATTGGAAAGCTGAAGGACCTATGCAGTGATGATTTGGAAGAGTCTCTGCTTTATCTGACGAAAATCGAGGCCTTAAAAGTGGAAGGTGGTTTCTTGGTGATTTACAATCCCATGACCATCGAACGGCTGGAGGAGGATAACCGGCGAAGGTACAAGTCAGAAGATTATTCCAAGCTGGACCAGTTTTACCGCAGTAAGGTTCAGCAGATTCATATTGTGGGGGAATACGCCAGGAAAATGCTTGGGGAATACAAAGAAGCCTTGCAGTTTGTGGAGGATTATTTTCGGCTAAATTACGATTCATTCCTTCGAAAATATTTCAAAGCCGACCGGGGACAGGAGATTGGACAGAACATAAGCCCTGGTAAATTCAGGCAACTCTTTGGAACCCTGTCACCGTCACAGTTAAAAATTATCAAAGACAACGAGAACAAATACATTACTGTGTTGGCGGGTCCCGGAAGTGGTAAAACCCGTGTGCTGGTGCATAAACTGGCTTCACTGATCCTCATGGAGGATGTGAAGCATGAGCAGTTGTTGATGCTCACTTTCTCCCGGGCTGCGGCAACAGAGTTTCAGAAACGCCTCCAAGAGCTGGTAGGCAGCACAGCCCGTTTCATTGAGATCAAGACATTCCACGCCTATTGTTTTGATTTGCTGGGCAAGATGGGACATGCCGAGAAGTTTAACCAGGTTATGAAAAATACCTTGGAGAGTATCGAAGGGGGAGAGGTTGAACCCAGCCGCATTACCAAAACGGTGCTGGTGATTGACGAAGCCCAGGACATGGACCAGGATGTGTATGCACTGGTGAAGGCGTTGATTAAACACAATGAAGAAATGAGGGTTATTGCTGTTGGGGATGATGACCAAAACATCTTTGAATTTCGCGGTTCAAGTTCCCAGTACCTTAAAACGTTAATGGTGGAACATGAGGGGATCTCCTACGAGCTTTTGGAAAACTATCGCAGTAAACGAAACCTGGTGAATTTTTCCAACCAGTTCATTCCCCTGGTAAAAAATCGGTTAAAGCAGCATGAGATTGCAGCCTATCAGCAGGATGATGGATTCGTTCGACTGGTTCGTTACCGGTATGGGAATTTGTTGGTGCCCTTTGTGGAAGAGCTATCTGGTGCAGAACTGACGGGAAGCACCTGCGTTTTGACACAAACCAATGATGAAGCCCTTCAGGTGACAGGGTTGCTGCTTCACAAAGGTATTCCTGCAAAGTTAATACAAACCAATGAGGGTTTCCGTCTGGATGAACTGTCGGAATTGCGCTGTTTCCGGGACATGCTGGCAATTGATTCCGCCACATCACTGATTGATGAGGAAGAATGGGAAATGGCAAAAAGGAAACTGGCGAACAAGTTTGATCGAAGTGAAGTGAGAGGGATTTGCAAAAATATTTTTCGAGATTTTGAAGCGCTTCATCCTAAAAGAAAGTATATCTCTGACTTCGAAGTGTTTATAAAAGAATCAAGATTGGAAGATTTTTACTCTGGATCCCAGGAAACTATTTTTGTTTCTACTATTCATAAAGCCAAGGGAAAAGAATTTGACAATGTGTTTTTGTTGCTGGAAAACGCTGGAATCGATACAGAAGAGAAAAAGCGCCAGTTGTACGTTGCCATGACACGTGCGAAGACTCATTTGACCATTCACACCAACAGGGCGTTCTTTAACCAGATTCAGGTGGATAACATGGAGCGTTTGGAGGACTGGAAAAAACATGAACCTCCGGAGAATATGGCGATGCAGTTAAGTCACCGGGATGTTTGGTTAAGTTTTTTTGCTGGACGGCAAGAGGTAATAGAATCACTCCAAAGTGGTGACTTATTGAAGCATCATAAGGACGAGTGGGTTAATGAAGAGGGCAGGGCAGTGTTCAGGCTTGCGAATAAGTGCCAGGAGCAAGTGGAGAGGTTGAAGGAAAATGGATATACACCGAGCCATGCCAAAGTAAACTTTGTCGTTCATTGGAATAAAGAAAAAGAGAATGAAGAGGATGAGAATCAGGAAATCAAAATCGTGCTTCCTGAGCTTCATTTTCAGAGAAAGGCAGTTGATTAGGATGTACCAGAGTACAGAGAAGGATGTGCCACGTTTTGAAGGGGTAAAGAATTATCCACCTATGACCTGTTTGGCATGCTGAAGAAACTGTTCAAGTAGACAGGATGTTGCTACCAAGGCCAGGATGATTGTAAAAAAGCACGGTGTGATTGAATCTCATGTTTGCGGATGGGCTCGCAATGTATACAATGAAATTTTCGCAGCTATGGAACTGTGCCTATAGTGCTGAAAAGAGCAATTTGAGAATCGGGTTGAGATCATTAGGAAGTGTAAGTATGCTAATAGCAGAAAAATGTAAAGATAAAGCTAATCGGCAGATATCTTCAATTAGATATGTATAGCTGCTTTGAATGATTCTTTTAATCTCTTGTCCTTTAGTTTTTTGAAATACTTCTGAGCAATGGGTGTGTATTCGACTGGAAGCAATGCCTAGTCCTCCGTTTCATCATCATCAAAGAGCTCATCGGTGATGTCGACATAGTTAGTGGAGGCTGCTTCAGCAATTTTATCTGCTTCCTCAATGAGTTTTTCCACTGCAGGACGAACTTTTCGGCTGATTTTTTTGAACTCAGTCAGCAATGCATCTCCGGAATATCCTTGCTGAATGAGATCGGCCAGGATTTCTTCAGAAAAAGCTGAGTCTTCATTGGCTACTGGGGTAAGAATGATCATATTGTTTGAGTAGATGCAATCAAGCTCTTTGTCCAGTTTCAAGGCTTCATAATATTTTGCAGGGATCGTAATCTGTCGTTTACTGGAAATACTGATGCGGCGTTTTTCGATAGGTATGTTTACTTTATTGATTTTATTAGCGTACATTGTTCTCATCTCCTTTTCGAACCAAGAAACCAAGATTCCTTACATTTAGTATAAAGGCAACTGGTATGATTGTCAATTTATTATGTTATAACGAAACGGTAGGATTCATGAGGGAAAAAGGATGTTTCAACAAAAGAGACAAGAGGTTGCTTCCGTGGCTTATCGGCGTTACCAAAACAAACTTTGGAAACATTGTCCGAGTTTATGATATGGAACGAACTCTTTGTGATTTGATCAATAACAGAGAAAAAGTTCCCTCAGAGCTTTTTGCACAAACTGTGAAGATATTTGTAAAAAGCACAGATAAAAGGATGATGGTTCTGTTTAACTATGCAGAGAAGATGGGGATCACTGAGGATGTGCAGAAACTGATGGAGGTATACTATGAATAAGCAGAAGATGACAATTCCTGGTCCATCGAGTTGCGGGAGAAAACAAGCTGAGTTTTAATACGACGCTGGTGGATTAGCAGGGGAATGTGATGTATCAGGATGAGTCTTCCACCAGCTGAAGGACAGGGAGTGTTACCAACGCCATATTTTACGTTAGGAAGAAAAGTGGATCCAAGATATAAAACAAATCGTATAATCCTTATCATGACCATAACCCTTTTAATTGCCAGGGGATTATTCACCAATGACTGGAGGGGGTCTCTGGTATTTTCCGCAGGTTTTTTTCTGACCTGGGCCCTTGCCCGGGAAATTGATCCTTTACATGGAAAGTCCGCATTTGTTGCGGCTTTTATTTATCTTTCCATGGTTATGTGGATTGTGGAGATAAACTTAGGCTTAGTCTTTTGGACGGTGCTGCTTCTTCGGGGGATCACAAAAATCACGGGGAAAAAAACCACGGTGCTTGACTTGCTAGGGCTGATGGGATTGGGGATCTATCTGATCCTTGGCCAGGGAAACGGGATTTACGGATTGATTTTTACAGTGGCGATGGTTATTGGATATAGAAGATCTGCAAAGGATGCTCTTTTTAAAGTATTTATTCTGGTCGGTATTGTCGTCAGTGTTTGGGGAATAAGCAGCTATTCCATCCTGCTACCGGGAGAGGGATTGCAGATGGATTCATTCCGGGTGATTTTACTTTTGGTTGGCCTCCTATGTGGGACTTTTTACGGGAAGATGCTTCAAAAAGACCAGGGGATACGGGATGATGAAGGAAACATCATTGAAAGTAAATACGTTTTACTCAGTTACATATTTTATCTGGGAATGTATGCTGTATTAATCACTGGTACGGACCTGGATCAGGGAACCTTGAGTCTGTTTTTTGCAGTCATACTTGGCGTCGCATTATACCGGGTATGGTTATGGAGGGTTTTATGATGAAAATAGTCTATTACACCCCGTCAATTTTATTTGTCGCATTTTATGGGTGGCTAACGGTCTATATGGGATTTGGTGGATTTTCCCCGATTGTCTTTGTTTGGATTGCACTGCTATTTAGTAGTGCTGTTCTGTTAAGTAAAGATATATTTTGGGGCGGCACTTTTGGGATGCTAACTGGCATTCACTGGATTTACATGAGCACCATAGACACAGGGCAGATTATAAACATTGAGTTGCCTTTGGGTTTGATCATTCTGGTTTTTCACATTCTTTGCAGTGGATATGTCTTCTATAAAAGTAAAGCAAAAAAGTCGTTGCAACAAGCATGAATGAATGACAGCCAAGTAAGAGACCAGGAACAATAAAAAGATCTAAAGGAGGAAACGCGATGATGTTTGGTTATGCAGGACAGATTCTGCGATGCGATTTGACCACGGGCAAGCTGACAATGGAGCCGCTCGATGAAACCACAGCCCGCAAATGGGTTGGAGGGGTGGGGCTCGGAGCGAAATACCTATATGAAGAAGTGCCGGCGGGCGTGGCGTGGGATGATCCGGAAAACCGTCTGATCATGACCACGGGTCCGCTTGCAGGCAGCAATGCTGTGGGTGCTGGCTCCTTTAACGTGACGACAAAGGGAGCCGTGACCGAACTGGCCGGAGCTTCACAGGCAAACGGTTTTATGGGCGCCTATATGAAATTTTCAGGCATTGACGGGATCGTTGTTCAGGGAGCTTCCGACAAATGGGTCTATCTCATTGTGAAAGACGGCGAAGCCAAGCTGGAAGATGCCGGGTTCCTCGTTGGACTGGATACGGTCAAAACAGAGGATGCTGTCCGCGAAAAACTGGGCGCGGCAGAAAAAGATGTCAGCGTGTATACCATTGGCCCGGCAGGAGAGAACAAAGTACGTTTTGCAGCGATTGTCGGTGACAGGGGCCATGTGGCGTCACATAACGGGGTGGGCGCTGTCATGGGATCCAAAAAGCTCAAAGCGGTTGTGGTGTATAAGGGCAGCAGCAAAGTGTCCGTCAAGGATGAGGAAGCGCTTAAAGCTGTGAATAAGGAAATGTTCGAGTTCAGCAAAACATTTGCAGGCGTATACGAATGGGGCACCGGCGGCAATTTTTCCAATGTGTACACCGTCGGCGCGCTGCCTGTCAAAAACTATGCCACCAACCTCTATCCGGAACATGAACGAATGGGCGGCAAATACCTGAGAACCCATTATGAGCTGAAATCAAAGCCCTGCTACAAGTGTCCGATGGCACATGTCAAGGAGTGCACGGTCACAGAAGGACCTTACACGGGATTTGTCGGTGAAGAGCCTGAATATGAACAGATGGCGGCATGGGGCCCGCAGATCGGCAACACGGAGCTTGGATCCGTTGTGATGCTGGCTTCAGAAGTCGATAAACTGGGCATGGACTGCAACGAAGCCTCATGGCTCATCGGCTGGGCAATGGAATGCTTTGAAAAGGGGATTTTCACCACCGAAGAAACTGACGGGCTGGAACTGACCTGGGGCAATGTGGAAGTGGTTAAAACCCTCATGAACCGGATTGCGCGCAGGGAAGGCGCTTTCGCAGACATGCTGGCGGAAGGTACCATGAGAGCTTCACAGAAAGTCGGCGGAGAAGCAGCCGGCTGGGCCATTTACGGCGGCAAGGGAGCCGCACCCAGAGGACATGACCACCGCGGTGTTACCCGGTGGGTCGAACTGTTTGATACTTGCGTTAGCAATACCGGCACCATCGAGTCGACTTACAGCGGTGTGCAGCCGCAGTTTGTGGATATGGAAGGCATCAAAGATCCTTTTGACCACCTGGGCATCGCTGAGTTCAATGCCAAATACAACGGCATCCGTCAGATCGATGACTGCCTGGGCACCTGCCGCCTCATCTCGCCTCAACCCAAAGAGCTGATCAGCGCCATCAACGCCGTCACCGGCTGGGAATGGGAACTGGAAGATGCTTTCCAGGCAGGCAAACGGATTGTTCACTTGCTGCGTCAGTTTAACATCGAGCACGGACTGAAACCGGAAGACGAAAAACCGTCGGTGCGATACGGGTCAGTGCCGGTGGACGGCCCGGCAGAAGGTAAAAACATCATGGAAAAATGGGATGAAATGCAGGCGCTATACTACAAAGTCATGGGTTGGGACCCTGCAACGGGCGCACCGCTGCCGGAAACCCTGAAAACCTTTGGTTTGGAGAAGGTAGTGAAAAATCCATGAGTGAGGTGGCGGTGAAGGTTGAAATCATGGTTCCGGAGGGACATTCTGAGCAGGTATATCATCATCCCACGGCGGAAGAAAAGTTTTTGTGGAAGGGGCACATCCCCGATTCAACTACAGTGGTACAGTTTCTTGAAAAACTTGCCTTTGAACACCGTGTCATCAGGGATAAGGTCTACGTGCCGGGCGAAGAGCGCTTTATGGCGGAATATATGATCATTTTAAACGGCCGGTTTTTGCCGGCGAATGAAATGAAAGTGACCATCCTGCGTGACAGCGATGAAATCACCATTTTACCAGTCCCTTTTGGGGGATAAGTTCCCAGGCCAGGTTTATGCTGTGTCTGTTTCACAGGGAGGCTTCGATGGTTGCCGCTGCATAACGTTTGTAGGGTACCAGCAGGTCCGGCAGTTCGTGATGGATCTTCAGGCAGTTTCTGCACTGAAGCCGACGAATACGCAGCACCTTCTCTTGGAGGTCGCCACTGGTCTGGTCGGTTTCAAGTACCTTCCGGTTTCGGCTTCCAATGACAGTGGCTTTATCACCACAACAACAGGGACAACAGAATAGCTCCAAACTCCTAACAAAAAACACCGGTTACAGGGTTTTCAATCAACTCAAATTCTGTTAGAATGACCATAGAGTTGTTGTGAGACGTCCCTGAGACTGCTGTGGTGAGCAGTCTATCTAACAGGGGCGTCTTTCCTTTCTCAAGAGTAGTTATGGTCATTATATCCGGCAATTTTCGGACAGGCAAGACAATCAGCAATTGGTCAGTTGGGGCCGGCTTAAACAATATACCGCCTCAAGACCCAAGAAGCGGTGTAACAAAAAATGAAATTCCAAACTATGTAAATGAAGTTAAAGACACCGGAAATTGGTGGTTGGAACAAAAATTAAACAACTACAGTGAAAGCAAGAGCATGAATCATGGTTTCCAGGATTCAAAGGAAGCGGCAAAGTTTGAAAATCTCATGAGTACCTATCGTGTAGATACTGTTTACTTATCTCATATCCACAGCTATCTGGAATACACAAAAGATGGTGTGCGTTATCTTATTACTGATCATCAAGATTTATCTGTGGAAAAGCCAACCATTTAATACCTTGGGGATATGGCTGCTTGATACTGGAAAATATGCAGTGAAACGTTTTAAGGAGTTATTTGGTAATAAAATTTAAATACCGCAACTCGGTAATACTTCATTAGAGAGAGAGATTAAAAGAAGTGGATTT
Source organism: Clostridiaceae bacterium (assembly GCA_024635995.1). Taxonomy (GTDB): domain Bacteria; phylum Bacillota; class Clostridia; order Peptostreptococcales; family Tindalliaceae; genus Anoxynatronum. Next base: position 3,735 of record JAGXHW010000008.1, on the reverse strand, counting down.
TTCATTATGAGGGGTAAACCAAGATGAAGTTGATATGTTCCCTTGAACGCCGGTTTCGAGAAAAACAGCAAAAAAGCCATTGATATATTCCCACGAACGAAAGGTACCAAAAATTGACTCAAGACATCATTTCTACTTTCTCCGGACATGTTGAAACCGTCTGTCTGCTGACAAGAAAATAACTAGTAAAATCAAGGGGTTCAGGGGATTTCAATCAGATAATTACGTGCGTTTTCAGTCTTGGGAAGCGGAAATAGCATTTTGCGGTTAATATGTAGAGGGAGTTTTGCATAGATGGTTGAACTATTTAGCAAAATATAGTATTGCGTAGTTGTAGAAAAAGGCGAAATAAAGATGCTTGATAAGAGGGGGGCATAAAATCAAAAATAAGACAACCACAGTAATCATTCTATCTATTTTGACTGTTATTATAGGTATGGTTTTGAATTTTCAAGAATTCTTAATGGGAAGTCCTGCAACGTTAAAGAATTTAACTGTCACATTTGCATACATCACCATTTGGATGCTCATAATAACAAGGAGCACCAAATTTAAGAATCGTGGGGTTATGAGGTATTATTCTATATTTTGGATTTTAACGCTGTTCTTATCTATATTAACGGGATATGTTAATTTTACAGGGGCTCAAGTCGATTGGGCAATACCTTTTGCAATTTTACTTTTAGGTCAATGGTATGGAATTAGTTTTCTTGTTGGAAGTTTTTTGACGGCTTCTATTATAACGGCATTCATATCTTTAGTAATGTTAACAATTACTGTAATATTGCTTAAACGAATAAAATGAATATAATCTATAGTCTTTATTAAGACATATTTTTCTTACGAGACTCAGCGGGTATTATGGAGAAAATATGCATTTCATTATACCGTTATCGGAATAGAATTGACTTTATTCTGATAACGGCATAATATATTAATGAGGTGATTTTTCATGAAATATATGAGTTCTAAAGAAGCAAGTGAGAAATGGAAAATAAGTGATCGTCGAATTCGAGTACTATGCAATGAGGGTCGTATCGAGGGTGCAATGAAAATTGGTCGAAATTGGTCTATACCTACCGATGCTGCTAAACCTGTAGATGCAAGAGAAACTCGTAAGAAGAACTACATTGGCATGGAATTTGACTCAGGATATATAGACTCACTTAAGGAATCTATCGACGAGCAAAGACCTTTTTCGAAAGGACTTGCCAATTCACTGCAGGAGAAACTCATTGTTGAATGGACATATAATAGCAATGCCATAGAGGGGAATACTCTCACGTTGTCAGAGACCAAAGTTGTTTTAGAAGGAATTACCATTGGTGGTAAAAGCATGGTGGAACATTTAGAAGCAATTAACCATCGTGAAGCTATCCTTTTTGTTGAAGATTTAATTGCTAACAAGGAACCACTTTCTCAATGGAATATTAAGAATATCCATGCATTGATACTAAAAGAAATAGACAATACAAATGCCGGAAAATACCGGAGTGAAAATGTTGTAATTAGCGGTGCAAAGCACATTCCACCAAAGCATTATGAGATTGGAGATTTAATGCAAAAGCTTATGGCGGAATATCAGAATGAATGGAAAGCATTTCATCCCGTCGTTAGAGCAACATTACTTCATGGAGAGTTTGTGAAAATTCATCCATTCATTGATGGGAATGGAAGGACTTCCAGGTTACTTCTCAATTTTGAGTTAATGAAAAATGGATACCCCCCAATCATAATAAAGAATGAGGAGCGGGCAAGATACTATGATGTTCTTGATCTGGCACACACAACCTTGAATTATGAGCCATTCATAGATCTGGTATCTAAATTTCTGATAGAGTCTGAAAAACTATGGTTATCCGTATTAGATTAAAAGGTAAAGAATAATGGTTCCTTAATTTATGTTTATCTGCATAAAGGGGATAGGCTGATACAACTATTAAATGGGGTAAATATTTCTGCAACAACCCCATTTAAAGTGCGATTTGTTAAATTGTATAAGAGTAATGTGATATCGCATGTGGAGACTGTAGTATTGATGTCAAGTGAAGATAAATAAGGGCTACTCAAAACACGTATAAATTGGGGTTTTCCGAGATTAGAATATGTTCTGCCTTATGTCCGACAGTACCTTTTTAAACTCGGTAATCCTTATTTTTATCTGTTGAGGAAACAAATCGACCTTAAAAATGTGGGTGTGGCTGAGGAGATAGATAAGATAAATTCGTAAGGTTGTGGAGACAGGTTAGAAGTTTTGAGAAAAAGAACATAAGGCCTTTGACTGTTAAGGCAATTATTGTTAAACATTTGATGTACGAGTAGAATTTAAATAGGTGTGATGAAAATGATAGATATGATCTCAAAGGAAAAAAGACATGAGGTAATGTCAAAAAAACGAGGTAAGGATACAAAAATCGAAGTCAAAATTCGCCATTGGCTTTATCAGCATGGAATAAGATACCGTAAAAATTGCAAGGATATTGCAGGAAAGCCTGATATAGCAATTAAGAAATATGGAATAGCAATATTTATTCACGGATGCTTCTGGCACGGACACGAAAGTTGCAAATATTTTCGTCTGCCAAAATCCAACCTTGAGTTTTGTCATTTACAGCAATAATTTCTATTTATGCCCCCCACTTAAAAGCTAAAACTGTTATTTTCTATATCCCGGATAAACTTAAAAGCAATTGAACTATTTTAGGTTCAAAGTGTGTTCCGGACAAAGACATAATATGCACTATAACTTTTTCTTTACTCCACGCTTTTCGATAAGGACGATCCGAACGTAATGCGTCCCAGACATCTACAATGGCAAATATCCTTGCAGCGATTGGTATTTCTTCCCCCTGCAAGCCACGTGGATACCCCGAACCATCCCATTTTTCATGATGGCAATAGGGGATATCCAATGCCTCTTTCAAAAATTCAATAGGTGATAACATGTCAAAAGCATATTGCGGATGCTTACGCATAATAACCCACTCTTCATCAGTAAGCGGTCCTGACTTAAGCAAAATGTCGTCTGGGATTCCTACTTTTCCCATATCATGCAGCAAGGCACCACGACGTATATGAACAATTTCCTTCTCACTCAGACCTAAAGCCTGTGCAAGTCTCACTACAAGTTCAGTAACTCTCTGTGTATGCCCTTCCGTTTCATGATCACGCAGGTCCATGGCTCTTGACCATCCTTCAATGGTTTTGTCATATGCCTGCAGAAGTTCAGTATTAGTACGCTGCAGGTTATCAAATAAAGTCGACTTTCCAATTGCAATGGCCGCCTGACTGGCGAATGTTTCCAAAAAATTAACCCATTCTGGATCTGGATTTAGTATAGATTTCTGGAAAATATCCAGTACACCTATAATTTCATTGTTATTTATTAGTGGAATACCAAGATAAGAAATAAATTCTTCGTCTTTCAATAAATCATATCGGGCATATTTGAACTCTGCTGTTCTAAGATCATTTACAATAACTGTTTGTTGATTTAATGCTGCGGTTCCAGCATATCCTTCACCAATGTTCAACTTGGATTTTTCAATGTTCCTGCCTCGGAATCCTTTGCCAGCAAAATAATCAAGAGTTGAAGTGTCAGAATTATTTAGAAGGATTGCAGCCGCATCGACATTGAGTAGTTCAATCAGATAATCAAGAATCGTGTTTAATAAATCAGGCAGATTGTTACTGGAATTAATTAATAAATCAACAGAATGCAAGGACGCGAAATGT
>JAGXHW010000007.1 GCA_024635995.1 Clostridiaceae bacterium | reverse complement strand
GGGCAACGGAGCAGCGGATTTTATCGGAGGATGAAATGGCAGCCCTGATGGCGGTTCAAAAGCCGGAGATCCTGTTGACCAGTTATGACCCCATTACCCGAAGGGTCATCGACAGTTCCCCTCATCTGAAACTGGTGGTCTGCACCCGGGCCAACCCGGTGAATGTGGATGACGGCTATCTACAGGCAAAAGGCATTCCCCTCAGCTATTCCCCAGAGCGCAACGCAGATTCAACAGCAGAGTACACCGTTGCCATGATGCTGGCTGTCATGCGTCGCATTCCCAATGCCCATCATGACTTGAAAATGGGCCTGTACACATCCGAAGAGAACCAGTTGCAGAATACAAAGGCAGGGCTTCGCCGGGATGTCACCTGGGCACTGGGAAAAGACACCCCTTATGTGCATTACAAGGGCTTTCAATTGAAGGGAAGAACCCTGGGCATTGTGGGCTACGGCAGCATCGGCCGCCGAGTGGCAGGCATTTGTCGAGCCTTTGGTATGAAAATCATGGTGTACGACCCCTACCTGTCGGAGGAAGAAAAGGACGATGCGGTTTTTACCGCCACCTTGCTGGAACTGGCACGGGAGGTGGACGTTCTCACCATTCACAGCAAGGATACCCCGGAAACCTTTCAAATGATTAACCGGGAAGTGCTGGACCAGATGAAACCGGATGCTTTCTTCATCAATACCTCCCGGGGTGCCCTGGTGGATGAGGAGGCTCTGGTTGAGGCGCTACGCAATAACACCATTGCCGGTGCGGCCCTGGATGTTTTTGAAAGTGAACCCATCGCAATAAACCATCCCCTGCTGAAAGAATGCAGCAACGTTGTGCTGACACCCCACCTGGCAGGCGCCACCCATGACGCCATCCACAACCATACCCATCAGTTGGTAACAGATGTCACCCATTTTTTGCGAAGAGAAGCCCTGGAATATGAATATATAAGATAAGGGAGAGAAACGAATGGACAAAAAAGACAGACACTTTCATGGAAAGCATTTCGAAACCCTGGCAGTACACGCCGGCCAGCATCCAGATCCTCTCACAGGCGCCCTGGTGGAGCCTGTGTACCGCACCAGTACCTTTGTGTTTACGGAGGAACGCCTGGAAAATTGGTTGCAGGGCACAACTGGGGATGAGGAAATTATCTATACCTACGGTCGTTCCCGGAACCCCACCCAAATCTCCCTTCAAAAAAAAATAGCCACCCTGGAACACGGCGAGGCAGCCTTGGTGACGGCATCAGGTATGGCAGCCATTACCATGGCGTTACTGGGTTATTGCAAGAGCGGCGACCATGTGATCTCTGCCCAGACTGTATATGGTGGCACCTTCAACCTGATGGCACATGTGCTGAAGGACCTGGGCATCGAAGTTACCTTTCTTCAGGAACTAACAGCAGAAAACCTGACCAAGGCAAAACGCAACAACACCCGAGTGGTTTATTTCGAAACCGTTGCCAACCCTACCCTGGAGATTCCGGAAATCGATGAAATCGTCAACTGGGCAAAAATCAATGGCGTCAACACAGTGGTGGACAATACTTTCACTTCCCCCTACCTGTTTCGACCTCTGGACTGGGGCATTGACACCGTGATTCACAGTGGCACCAAATACATCAACGGTCACGGCGATCTTGTGGCAGGTGTCGTGGTGGGAAGTACAGCTTTTTGCGAAGGGCTCCGAAAGAAGCAATACATGGACATGGGACCGATTCTCTCTCCCGACAGCTGTTCACTGATGTTGCGTGGGCTGAAAACCCTTCACCTGCGGATGGAAAAACACTGCGAAAACGCCCTGGCCTTTGCCCAGGCCATGGAGAAGCATCCAAAAATCCTGGCCGTACGTTATCCGGGACTGCCCCACGACCCCTTTCACCAGCGGGCTCTAAAATACTTTAATGATTTTGGCGGCATTGTGAGCCTTGAGGTTGATGGAGATCTAAAAAAGGTGCAGGAACTGGTTTTTCAACTGAAGCTGTGTTATTTTGCCGTCAGTCTGGGAGATTTGGATACCCTGGTACAAATTCCGGCCATCATGACCCATGGCAAGGTGCCCCGGGAAGAACGGGAAAAAATGGGCATCATGAACGGCATGATTCGTGTGTCAGTAGGCATTGAACATGTGGAAGATATCATCGGCGATTTTGAACAGGCACTGGAGAAGATGAAATGAAACAGTATTTGTGCATTGATGCCGGAACAACCAAATTAAAGGCTGGCTTGGTTGATGAAGCTGGAAACCTAACGGCCATGACGCATAAAACCCTGATCACAGAGCGGCCCCAGCCAGGGTATTGTGAAATGGACATGAACGGTCTGTGGGATGACCTCTGCCAGTTACTTCTCCATCTGCGGGAAATGAGCGGTGCAAGGTGGAACCAGTTGGCAGCCATCGGGGTCAGTGGCCAGGGGGAAGGCGCCTGGCTGCTGGATGAGCACCGCCAGCCCGTGGGAAAAGCCATTTTGTGGAATGATAACCGGTCAGACACCATCGACCCAGAAACCTGGAACCGCGCCATGGAAGTGTGCCGAAAAAACCATCTCACCCCTTTGTGCAAAGGCTCGTATTTGGCCATCCTTCACTGGATGAAACGAAAAGAGCCGGATCACTACCAACGTATCCGGCACATCCTCTATTGTAAAGACTGGATCAATTTACACCTTACCGGCAGCCTGCAAACAGATTTCACTGATGCCTCCACCACGGCCTTCAATATCTTCAAGAAAGAATATGTATGGGACATTTTTGATGTGTTGGAATTGAGAGAAATGAAGAAGGCTTTGCCCATACCCTATCCATCAAACAGGTGCGTGGCGGTGACAAACGTCGAAACAGAAGCACTGCTGGGAATCCCTCACGGAACCCCTGTAGCAGCCGGCGCCTTGGATGTGGCGGCCACCGCTGTTGGCCTTGGGGTCATGTCAGCTGGTGAAAAAGGCAGTATTCTGGGCACCTCTCTGGCAAACCTGCTGGTACTGGATGAAGCTCAGGTAAAAGCAGAATCCTTTTCCGGCGGCAGTGTGCTCTGCCACGTGGCGCCCGGTACTTACCTGCGGCAGATGTCATCTCTCAACGGTACCCAGGTATTGGACTGGTGTCAGAAAGAAATTGCCGACGGCCTCTCCTTTTCCAAAATGGAAACCATGGCCCGGTCCGTACCCGCCGGTGCTGATGGCATCGTTTTTTTACCCTACCTTTTTGGTGAACGGGCACCTTTTCAGTCTTCCAAAGTCTGCGCTGGCTTTTTTGGGCTTCAGGCTACCCATGAAAAACGACACATGGTCCGTGCCGTTTACGAGAGCCTGGCTTTTGTGCTGCATGACTGCTGTCGGCACATGCCACCGACAAGGGGCGTCCGGCAAATGGCCGGCGGTGCTGCCCGAAGCGATTTTCTCTGCGGTGTGATCAGCGACGTCACTGGTGAGATCATCTGCCGGTCACCCCAGCAAGAACTGGGACTGATGGGTTTGTACCGGATCCTGTCCAATAGCGAACCTCCGGCATTCCATGAAACCACACGCTTTACCCCTAACAGGGAAAACCAGGCAGTTTATTTGCGGCAGTTTGAAGTGTTTAAAGAGTTGCAAAATTCTTTCTTCACCCTGAAAAAAAGCTGATCTCAGTTGGATCCATCTTTGTCACTGTCCGTGGCTTTACCTAACATCAGGCGTACTTCAATCCGTGTCCCTTTACCTGGGGTGCTGTCCACCTGAATTTTTCCATCCATCAACTCCACCAGTTCCCTGGTGATGGTCATCCCCAGGCCAGTCCCTTTGGACTGAGGTGTCAACCCATCGTCTGCCTGATAGAAGGGCAGAAAGATTTTGTCCAAAGTTTCCCGGGTCATGCCGGAGCCGGTGTCTTCCACCAACAACTGCAGAGTGTGTTGTTTTTCAGTGGTTTCAAGGCAACGTATCGCAATATGAACCTGCCCTTCCTGGGTAAACTTAACAGCGTTACCTCCAAGGTTTAAGGCAATCTGCCGCAGTCGGTCCGGATCACCTTCCACCTGGTGGGGTAGGTTTTTATTCATTATAATCTCAAAGTGAATGTTTTTTTGTCTGGCCAGGGAATGAAGGGGCGCCAAGGCAGTTTGTATTTCCTCTCTCAAGTTAAAGATTTGGTTTGACAACTGTATTTCTCCGGCTTCAATTTTGGCCATGTCCAGCACGTTGTTGATGATGTTCAGCAAGTGACTGGTGGATTGCTTCATATATTCCATATACTCCTGCTGAAAATCATCCATGTTGGTTGTTTCCATCAACTGCAAAAAACCCAAAAGGCCATTTAAGGGGGTTCTTATTTCGTGGTTCATATGGGCCAGATATCTACTCTTAGCCTGGTTAGCCTTTTGAGCTTCCTGGGCGACCATATCCAGCTCCTGGTTTTTCAGCTCCAGCAGGCTGGCATATTCATGCAGTTTTTCTTCGGCTTCTTTCAACTCTGTGATGTCAATCCCAATGCCGTCAGCAACGATGGTGCCATCCAGTTTTTTAGAGAGTGCTGATTGATAATGAACCCACCGGATTTCCCCACTAGGTTTTCTAATCCGTGCTTCGAATGAAAAGGGATCCAAGTTGATAAATGCCTTTTCCTCAGCCTCAATCATCTTTTGTCGATCGCCTTCAATAATCTGATCATACAGTATTTGTGAATAGTTGAATACCTCTGCTTGTGTAACCCCATGCACCCGTTCCACACCTGCACTCACGTAGGAAAATTTGCGATTACCCTGTGGATCAACCGTCAACTGATAAACAAAACCGTCGGGGATGTTATTGCTTAATGTTTCCAATTGTTCCTTTCTTACTATAAGGGCATCTTCAGCACGCTTGCGTTCAGTGATGTCCTGAGTAATTGCAAGGATTTGTTTTTTATCCTCCTCAAATACGATACCCGTTGAAACTTGGATGGGGATAATGGTCCCATCTTTATGCAGGTGCGCTGCCTCCATCGAAAATCTCTGTTGCGATTCCCACTGGTTCCAATGGGGCAGCACCTCATCTTTTGTCAAGTTTACTGTTTCCGGTCTATTGGGATGAAGCTCAAATACACGCATTTTCAACAGTTCATCTCTAGAGTAGCCTAACTGTAAGCAAGCCTCCTGATTAACATCAAGGATGCGCCCTTCAAGATCATGCAAATAGATGCCGGCAACCGACTGGTTGAATAAAGTTCGGGATTTTTTCTCGTTCTCCCTCAACTTTTCCTCGGCCTGCTTACGCTCAGTGATATCATCAAATAAGCCATACACTTGGTAAGGTTTATCTTCTCCTTTTCTAAAAAGTGGGATGGCAGTAATTGATAACCACACATAATCATCTTTTTCGGGGATGAACACGCCTCTTGTAACCGGTCCTGTTTTTTTCCCGGTTCTCAGGGCAACCATGGAAGGATGTTCCAGCCCAAGGACAAAAGAACCATCTTCCCTGATCATTTTCCAGCGCGGATCAATGGACGTTTTACCCTGCATTTGATCCATGGTAATGCCTATCATTCTTTCGGCTGCAGGATTTGCTGATATGATGGATCCATCGAATAACTGATAGACAACGCCCAGTGACATTGTCTCAAATAAACGACGATATTTCTCTTCACTTTCTTTAAGGTTTTGTTCATATTGCTTTTTTTCACTTTCGCTATGAGAATAACCTTGTGAGAATTCAGTCCTATTATGTAGTTTTTCTTTTTCTTCTTGCGGCTCGTTATCCATCTTCTTCATCATGTCATCCTCTCAGTAATTATGATCTACTAAGCCATGCTTCCAGTATGACACCATAAATGATCCCCGCCAAAAAACTTATATGATCTTGAAATCCCGTAGAACTGTAGAAAGCAAAGGAAACCAGAAGCCCCATCAAAGCGCCACGAAGCACCGCCTTTTTTCTGCTTGTTACTACCCAGGGAGCGCCCACAACCAGCCCCAAAATCACACGGTTGTACCATAGTGAAAACACAAAAATCGGTGAGGCTGTAAATCCTGAGCGGATATAGGCTCCCACCACACAGACGAGCCCCAACAAAGCACCCCCAATAAGCGCCTCTTTCATTCGTTTATTCATCTTTTCTACCCCTCGCTGATTCAACCAGGAGAAAATTGCATCCTTATATTTCATACCCATTCTGTGCCACAGATAAGCACCATGGCGTAGTTAATCAATAAGGGGTGTATGATATCTTGTCAGCTAAAAATCTTCGGTTCCGAACTTTCCATCACGATAATCCTGAAAAGCTTGGTCCAACTCTTCCTTCGTGTTCATAACAAAAGGCCCTCCTGCAACAGCCGGTTCGTTTAAGGGCTCACCGCTGAAGACAATGAGTTTTACTCCCTCTTCTCCCGCTTTTAAGGTGATTTCACCTTCCCGGTTTTCGAAAAGAATGAAATCTTTGTGGGCGCAGGCTGTACCGTTGATATCAGCTTGGCCTTCTGTCATGAGGATGCCCGTATTATAGTCTCCCGGTTCCTCAAAGGTGACACTGTTTCCACCTTTCACAACCATCATATAGATGTTCATGGGTGAATAGGTCATGGCAGGACCTTTCACACCCTTAAATTCCCCAGATACAACGGTCACATCTCCCCCTTCATCGGGGAGTTCCATTTTACCCAGTTTGCTGTTTGGAAGGTCCTGGTAACGTCCAGGTACAAATTTATCTTTTTTAGGCAAGTTCACCCAGAGCTGAATCATGTGGAAGACCCCGCCCCTGTTCAAAAATTCTTTTTCATGGTATTCCTTGTGCATAATTGCTCCCCCGGCTGTCATCCACTGTACATCACCGGGATAAATTATGCCGTGGTTCCCGGCGTTGTCGTGGTGCTCCACAGCCCCTTGAAAGGCGAAGGTCACGGTTTCGATGCCCCGATGTGGATGGGGTCCGATACCCCGTGATGAGGTGGAGGGCGTGAATTCTTTTGGAACATTATAATCCATCAGCGCAAAAGGAGAGAACCGCTGAAGCAGATTTTTCCCACCGGGAAAATAATTTCTGACTCGAAAACCATTCCCTACCCAGTGTTCATTTTCTATTGCAAATTTCTCTTCAATTGGTCGCAACATTGACATTCCATCACTCCTTCACATATTTTCTTGCACTTTCTACACATTTTATTTAAAGCAAAGGTCTTCTAACTTAAGTGTATTTATTCCTTTAATTTTATCATGTTATACACTATATAAATAGAGAATCACCCTGTTTTTAAATGAAAACGCTATGAAACAAATTTCTACGAACCCATTCCCAGCTTCACCACCACAGATAAGATCAAACTGAAGAATGCTCATAACACACCAGGGCAATGCGGCGGATAGCCTCCTCCGCCAAAATCACATCGGTATCGTTACTGGCCAAACACAGGACAAAGGGTTGATCGGCGTAGATGATACCCACGTCATGGGTTATGTGGCTGTCTTCCCCGGTTTTATGGGCGATGGGGACTGAGCGGGGGATCATGGCCCGGAGCTTGTTCTTCAGCTGCTGCAGGAGCAGAATCTCTTTGGCTTCCCGGCTCATTTCGGGGGAGACAAAGGTGCCCTGGTAAATACGTTCCAGCAGCAAACCGGCATCAGCAGGGCTGAAAGTGTTCTCTTTTCCCTGGCGCTGGGCCTCCGCATCAAAGAGCATTCGGTTGAGGCGGGTGTGGTGGAGTCCCGCCATTTCGATGACTTCATTTATTTGTTCTATCCCCACCAACCGCATGATCCGGTTGGCGGCAGTATTGTCGCTGAGGATAATCATCAGGGTATACAGGTCCCTCAGGGTGACTTCCTGGGGATCACTCATGTAATAAAGGGCTCCGCAACTGGGCACTTTATCATCGCGAAAAACACGAAGGGTATCCAAGGGATGCCGCCGCCCTTCATGAATCTCCTGCATTACGGCCATGAGTACCGGCAACTTAATGACACTGGCGGCCAGAAAAGATTGGTCGGCGTTAATGGCAAGCCTTTCATCGGTAACCAGGTTCTTGTAGTAAACCCCAAAGGTGCCGGGAACGGTTTCAAGCAGGCGATTGATCTGGTCCAGCATCAGACATTCCTCCTCCATTAAACATTCACTGTAAAAGACTAGCATTATTCATAGATTGTTGTCTCGATAATTGCCTCAATAATTGTCACGATGATTGTTCCTTGATCACCCTGGTATCCGCATTCTTTCCAATGTTTCTTCCAACGAAGTGCATTCTGCATACCTGCCATTCCATATAAAGTCATTGTAGTATCTATATGTCTCCGAAGCATTTAAAAAGTCATTGTTAACCGTTGTGTTGGCATCAGTCGGCACAATGATGCGAAACCCATGTTCAAAGCCGCACTTTATGGTAGCATCAATACAATAGTCTGTCTGCAACCCCACAGCGATAAGGTCTTTCTCCTCTTTTTGCTTCAGGTGGTTCAATAACGGAGTTTCCTTAAAAGCACTGTTGAACCGCTTATCAATTATTTTATCTCCCTCCAGCGGGGCAAACTTGTCAAATATGTCATAACCCCAGGTGCCCCTGGTCAATTCACTGCCCGGGCCATCATCATGACGAGCATAGATGACCTCAACATTGTTTTCTCTCGCTGCTTTGATGATTTGTTCCACATTGGAGACAAACCCCTTAAAATTGTGCAGTTGGCTGTTTGTAATGGCGTTCTGTGTATCAATCACCAATAGAACCATGTTAGACACCTCTTTCGCTGAAATCTTACATATCTATTTCGGCAAATATTTCATGTACATTACCATCCGGGTCAGCAAACAAGGCTGTTCGCTGGTTCCAAGGCATATTTTGGGGTTCGTGTATGGGTACAGCCCCTTTTTCTATCAGCTTATCGAAGGAATCGTCTACATCTTGCGGGTTGTCACAGAAAAATGCCAGTTCAAACTGCTGCCCAGATGCCTCTTTGGCGTATTCATCACTAAAACCCGTCATAACTTTCCGTAGACAAAGTGCAAACCGCACACCTTCAGATTTAAATTCAACATACTCTCCCAGATCAAGTTTTACTTCAAATCCTAATGTTTGCTCATAAAAAGTTTTCATAGGGATGATGTCGTTCGTCCAGATGGTGATCAAACTGATTTTTGGTTTCATACATTTACCTCCGCATTTCCAGCTATAGCTACGTTTTTAACTTGCAAATATCTTCTTGTTATTCTAACAAATTAACCCATCAAAGTTTTCATCGTTGATGCATTTTACCTTTTAGGTCCCTTCGTTACACGATTTTTCTGGTGAAAACCCGGTAAAAGGCCACAATCCACAGTAAAGAACAGGCGACGCCGGTTAAGATGAAAAAGGTATAGGTCGTAACCTGGGTTTCCAGCAAAGCCCGGGCCATCCAGTAGGAGGGAAAAATGGCAAAAGCATACTGGGCATTGCTCTCAATAAACCAGGGCACCAGTAATCCCACCATTGAAATGCCGGTAAGTTTCATCAATGCCATGCCTTCCACCTTGTTATTGGCAGCGGCCACCACAACCATGGCTGCTGCAATGGCGGAGAAAGCTGCCAGTAATGCCAGTCCAAAGCCTGCCAGCAGGGAAAGGTTGGTCAAGCTGAACAACATGAGCAACAAGATAGAAATCAGAACAGCACCAAAAGCAGGGATCACAAGGCGGGCAGTCAGGTATCCTCTAAGGCCCATGGGTGTCACCCGAAAATAGGCACCCACCTGGTGATCTCTTTCTTCCAGCATGATCAGGGACGCTGCGGTGCACAGCAGATAAGGTGTCAGAAAAAGAAGCATCAGGTCGAAGACAGCGGCGTAGGGCATCAACAAAGGCTTGCCTGTCCATTGGGCGGCAATCCACCGGTCAATCGCCGGAATACCAAAGCGAAACAACAGACCGGCGAGAAAGGGCGCCGCCATGAGCAGCACCAACATTGAGTCTCTGGCCACAAGTCTGAAACCCCAGAAAAATCCTGAAAACCAACGTTTTATCAAGGTCATAGCTGCACACCTCCCAATCGGGTAACCATGATACCCACCTGCAGTGTGGTCAGTTTCCAAAACAAACCTGTCCATACCAGCATGACCACCATGGGAAGAATAACCTCTCCAAACCCCATCCATTCTGGGGACGCCCCCAGGGTCAATAAGTGAATGAGAGATGCTCCTGGATGCCATAATTTCCAGCCTCTTCCCACACCAAACACGTGCAACAGGGCCGGAAGGGCAATGAATGTGCTCAGGGGGATGACCCCAAACATAAACTGGTTCAGAGAATTGACCCGGCTGGCAATGAGCAGCCCTGCCAGGGAAAATAGGACGGACCCTGTGAATAACCCAATGATCAGGGGCAGCAGCTGTAAACTACCCGGAATGACAACCGCCAGCAGCACCAGGCCCACCACCGTGGAAATCAGAGACAATGACAGCACTTTGGCAGTGATGTATTCATCAATGGTCATGGGGGAAATGAAGACAGATTCCAGGGTTCGTTCACTTTTTTCAAAAAGCACAATGGCACCCATGAAAAACAACCCCAGTGCTGCGGGGTCAGAAAAAACAACAATGACCGCCGCCACAGGCCGCCAGGCCATGGGAAGGGCAAAGAGCAGGCTCAGGTAAATCAACGTGACCACCAGGTACAACAGATAAAACCCATAGCGGACTTGAAACCGAATGTCATTGATCAAAGCCTTCTTTAGGCGTGTCGGATTCATTGGAGAGCCCTCCCCGTCACATCGATGAACACATCTTCCAGGGTGGGTTCGCTGGAATGAATGCTGAGAATCCGGTTGTCGGCCATGAGCTGCTGCAACAGCAAGTCCTGTGATAACTGGTTTAGAGGAGTGGAGCCCACCTGCTCCTGCTCCTGCTCCTTCTCAAGATAACGGTACATCACCTGTTGCCCTCCCTTTTTCATGATCAGACGGTAAGGGGTGTCCAGGGCCCGAATCTGGCCGTCCACAATAAAGGCCACCCGGTCACAGACCTCAGCGGCATCGTGCATGTTGTGGGTGGTGAGAATGATGGTTTTGCCCTGTTTTTTCTGCTCAAGGATGATGTTTTTCATCTGCCGTGCGTTGGAGGGGTCAAGACCGCTGGTGGGCTCATCAAGAAACAGCATTTGGGGTTGATGGATCAAAGCTTTAATAAAGTTCAACCGGGACTTCATTCCCTTGGAAAAATCAGACACCCGGCGGTGAGCATCGTGTTGCAGACCCACCATTTCCAGTAGGTCATTGGCCGACAACAATTCTTTTTGGTACAGGGACCCAAAAAAATCAAGGTTTTCCAGGGCGGTGAATTTTCCGTACAGGCTGGGAAACTCGAAATCGACGCCGATCTCTTCGTAAAAATGGGCTTTCCTGCTTTTAACCTCCTGGCCATTCACCAACACACTGCCGGTATACTGGTTCAGGACACCGGTGAGGATTTTTTGCAATGTACTTTTTCCTGCACCGGAAGGCCCTAAAAACCCAAATATTTCACCGGGTGACACGTGAAATGACATGTCACGAATCAAAGGCTGTCGTGGGACGTAACTGAAAAACAACTCTTCAATGTGAATATGACCCTGATTTTTCATAGGTTTCATTGTAAGCCTCCTGTTTCAGTCATTCTCTATTTAATCTACCTTCGCTCAACTATTCTTTTTCTAATACGGAAATCAGTTGAATTGTTTTCCTGCAATTATCATTACACACCTGTCACAGTTATTTTTTATTCTGAACGCCCTTGTCACATTCTTTCCAAGGTTTCTTCAATTGAAATGCATTCTGCATAACTGTCATGCCATATTAATTTGTTGTAATATTTATACGTTTCAGATGCCGGTAAAAAGACATTTTCAAATGTTTTTTGAACGCATCATCAACATTACCTATCAATTCTACCAAGATTTTTTAAAATTTCGCGATAACGTATTGTTGCCAATGCGCTTGGTTTTCCTTTTTTGCAGAAAGAAAACGTGGCCAATTTCGGAACAATACGTTCAACAACAATCTGACCATCCTTCATTTTGGATTCCAGTGCTCTTAAAGCTTTCAGAAATCGAGGGTCTTCTTTTGCGCAGTCATAAAAGGATAATACATAAACATATACAAAAAGATTATAGTTTCGAAAGGGATATTCCACCTGAATGAACAACGTTCCCATTCCGTAATGACAAGGACCAATAGGTTTCCGAATCGTCCAATGTTCAAGCAAAAACTCCACAGCTCTGTCAAGTGCAGGTTCTTTATTTAAAGAGTCACTAAAGCGGAATGCGTTCAAAATATTAAGTGTGGGGAAGGGATTTGAATACTCTGTTTCTGGTCCTCTACCATAGCTAAACTTATTGCAACGCCAACCACCATCTGAATATTGGATATCTAAAAGATGTTGTAAGGTCTTCTCCAATCTCCTATCGTGAGTGTATCCCATGTGACAAAGCACATTGGCAGCATGAGCGGTATGGCATGGGTAAATAGAGCCTTTCGGATACAATCTGAATCTACCATCTTCTTGACATGTGCTAAAGATCAGGGCGGCACATTCTTTAAGTACCGGATCGGTGGATTCCATACCCAACTCTAACAGGTAAAATATGCAATCAATCATGGAAAATGGTGATCCTTTTATTAGTCTTTTGTCAGGAGTGGTCCAGTAGTCTGCGCCCTGGTCATGCCTGTGTGACAGAATTGCTTCAACATCAGATAAGTATTGTTTGTCTATTGCCATTTCTTCACCTCCTTGATAAACTCAATTTAACAGGTCTGTCAAATCTGGTGATTAAGGATCCTTGGATGATTTATTTATACCCTCTTTCAATCATTCTGGACAATGAAGTAAGGGCCCGTACAGCTGGTGCGCCATCAACCACATCATGATCCACCAACACTGTCAACTGCAGAAATTCACGTATTTCGATGCGATTGTCCACGACACCCGGTTTTTTGATAATAGAGCCCACCGCAAAGCTGAGCGGATGGATGCTGACAGGCAGTACCCAGCCATTGATCCGACCCATCATACCAACCATGGTCATCATCACAGTGCCCATGTTTTTTTTAATGATCATGGGGTTTGCCAGAATATACTTCCACGCCAGCCGTCTCAGAAATCCGGGAATCCGGTAATAAATGGTAGCCTGCCATTTGTTTTCTTTTCTACCCAAAACATAGTCGGCTTCACCGGTGATGGGTTGAGACTTGCCACTCTGAATCTCTTCATAGATTTCTTCAACCGATTTTTCATTGGTTTTTCGAATCACATAAGGCAGGGGGACTTTCATGCCGTCCACTTCTCGCTCGATCACAATGGAAATGTCCACTTCCTCAAAAATGACAACACTGCGTTTGCCTTTGCGTATGCCGTGAAGGGATTTGCATTCAGAAACAGCCTGGCTAACGCATTTTATAAGCCAGGCATTGAAAGAAATATTTTTTGAAGTTTTCCGAGCCTCCCGAATTGATTTTCGGGCCTCTGTAACATCCAGTTCAATCAACGCTGCCATGTGATGCTTCTTCTTTCCCATGATGCCTACATCAATGGTTGAAACACGGCTTGCAGGAAATGTTTCTATTTTGAAAGCGCCAATCTCATCCATCATCGTCATCCCCTTCTTCTCCAAGTCGTTTTTAACAGAAAGATTTTTCCATTGATATAAGCAGCCATCTGGTAACCAAAGAGCACTAAATGGCTGCTTCTTGCCCGATGCACCTTTCCTCTAATTCACTACTTTGATATTCTGTACGAATTCGGCGTTCATTAATTCAATCCCTTTTCGGGTTTCTATTTCAATCCAGTTTTCTGTAACATCAAGTATTTTCCCTGAAGTAGTTGTTCCATAGGAGCCGGTGGTTATTTTGCACACCCTTCCAATGTATTTCTTAATCAGTTCATGATTCAACTTTCTCGCCCTCCTTTTTTTCGTTATCATTCTAGATGCTTGGCTCTGCATTTGACTTTGCTGAGGAAAAATGACAAAGAACAAAATAAACAATGGCATGTAAATGGCAATCCAAGTTCCGGAATTCATCAAAACACTCCTTGCTTCAGTCGTCTTTCAACGATTTCATGTACATTCTCCTAATTCTGTAAATATCCCTGCTTAGTAGATCAGATTGATTTGGCCTTAAACATTTTGGCGTTAATCATACCTGTGTGACAGTATCGCTTCAATCCTCGGAATAAATGTGGTTTTGTTCATCTTCTACTACGCTAACTTTTCAGTAAATGTTTCGCCATGATGAGCAATAGCAGCCATCTGGTGATCAAAGATCCCTGGTTGACTGCTACAATTTCGTTCAATATTAAAAATCTTCTGTTCCAAATTTTCCGTCTCTATAGTCCTGAAAAGCCTGTTCCAGTTCTTCCCTGGTATTCATCACAAAGGGGCCTCCTGCAACAGCGGGTTCGTTTAAGGGCTCACCGCTGAGGACAATGAGCGTTGAAGGTTTAAATTCTTTTGGAGCGTTATAATCCATCAGCGCATAAGGAGAAAATCGCTGAAGCAGATTTCTTCCTCCGGGAAAATAATTCCTCACCCGAAAACCGTTTCCTACCCAGTGTTCCTGTTCTATGACAAATTTTTCTACAATCGGTCGCAGTGTTGACATTCGATCACTCCTTCACCTAATTTTTTCTTCATTTTTTCCCTGCTTCATCAATCTGCATTCCTGAACACAACATCCCGCAGAGCCGGCCACACATCGTCGGCGGCAAAACTGCGCTGCCAGCCAGCAATGCCCGCCATGCCCAGTTCATTGACCAAGCCCGCCCGGATGGAAAGGGTTTCTGCGTTTTCCACCCAGATTTTCACCAAGTCTTCCCCGTCAATAAAAGCAGCGTAGTATAGTTTTGACTCTTCGTCCCAAAAAACATTAAGATCGTTGTTTTCAATAAAATTGGCCTGTGCTTCCATGCCGATGGCCGATGACCGGTTAACCATACTGTCAGCCTGATCAGTGGAAGGCTGTTCCCGCCAAACCCGTGTATAGAAGGGTAGCCCCAGTACCAGTCTGTCCGGGTCAACCACCTGGGTCAGCTGGGTCATGCTCTGTTCCACCCAGTTGTAGGAAGCCACAGGCCCGCTGATGGGGCTGGATGCCCAGTGTTCGTCATAAGTCATGATCATCAGGTAATCCACAATCTTGCCCAAGTATTCGTGGTCGTAGCATTTTGACCAGTTATCGCTGCCTCCCATGATAGTCACGTCCATGGAGAGGATCAAATCATGCTGCTTCATGGCCCAAGCCAGCTCATTGATGAAATGGGTCAACCGGTCCCGGTCCGCCATGTAGATGTGCTCGAAGTCCACATTGATCCCCTCGTACCCATGGGTCAGAGCCTCACTGATCATCTCGTCGATGAACCGTTCACGGGCGTCTGCACTTTTTAAAAATGCATGGGTCCGGTCAATGTCAAATTCATTGGAAACCAGGGCCCAGATCTGGTACCCGTTGTCCCTGGCCCAGCCAATGTACGCGTTTGACACCATGGAGGACACGTTTCCCTCCTCGTCCCTTAGGCCGTACCAGGTGGGAGACACCACATTGACCCCGGGCATATCCGGTAAGGTGTCCACATCAGGGTTCCGACCGTACACGGCCTCCCACACCATCATAATAGGCCTATCCAGAGGCGGTTGCCATTCTGGCAGCCTGGCCGTTTGAATGATTTCCATGGCCGCCAGGCGGTCTTCCGTTTCCCGGATCACCCCAATGGTGCCCTTCTCTGTGACCACGGTGATCTGTTCCTCACCGGACACAAAGGCTGTAGCCGGTCCTCCAAGAGACTCTTCCAAAATCCAGGTGGGTTCCCGCATGTCCTGCCACTCAATGTAAGTCTCCAGGGACAGGCGTTTATCCCGGTAGTCATTCATCAGTTCAACGTCCTCAAACACCAGCTGACCAGGTTCCAGCTCCAGCTGCTGGTAAGGCAGGTAGTCGTTGGAAAATATCACATGGCCGCTGGTTGTTTCCTCCTGCAACCGGATTCCCAGAGAATCAAAAACGTCCAAAGCTGCCAGGTCTTCATAAGGCAGAAAGGTGTTCTCTTCCAGGTGCACCGGAATAATCTGCACACTCTCCGGAACATCGTCAACAGTGACTTCTCCCTGATCGGAGATGGTGATAAAATGCTCCGGGCCTACTACATTGGTCTGTCCCTTAACGTCATCGTAATGATGAGTGTAAAGAGAATCCCACAGCCAGTAGGCATTGAAATGGGTTTTGCCAGTTTCCCCGTTGATGCGCAGCAAGTCTTCCGTATATGGCTCAACAAAGACACCCTCTTCCCCCAGGTATACCACCTGGGGTGCAAGTTCATAAGTTTCATAAGCTCCCATTATCGGCAGCTCCTGGGCCCATCTGCGAATCCGCAGGTTTAGTTCAATATTTATACTCAACACTGCTGTAACCACCAGGGCCAAGGCCAGCAGAACTGCCAAAATCACAATCATTGTCTTTTTCATAGTTGATCCCTTCCTTAACTTCTATCGTTAAAAACACCAGTATTCCACTTCAAGCATGATTTGTGCTATACTTCACACATATTTTATCATTTATCTATACATACCACAAAGCACCAAAATGTTTCAATATATCGTATCTTTCCACCACTGAAAATACCGCCTCCCCGAAGAGGAAGCGGAGTGGAATAACTACTAGGTTCCCCTGCCGAGTTTTACATAGTCTTTCCATTCCCCTTCATAACGCGACCCATCTTCCCAGGTTTTAATGCAACAATCGCAGCAGGAGTCATCCCGAAACTCGCCTTCATAACTTCTAACTTCACCTTCATATAAACCGCCGTCCCATTCCATCTTTGTGAATGACTTGTGTTTTTACAAGGAAAAAGAGAATATCATTGATACGCTCTTTTTTTGCATTCGAATAAATGATTTATGACTATGGAATCATTAATTCCTGTCCTGGATAGATCAATGCCGCTTGATTAATTTTTACTTGATTTGCCTCAAATATTTGGTGATAATAGTTTCCATTACCATAACACTCTATTGCAATGTTCCATAGGTTGTCTCCAGATTGAACAACATGTACCTTTGCTGTTGTAGTCTCTGTCTTTTCTTCTTCTACAACTTCTACAACTTCAGGTATTGTTACTTCTTCTGGTTTTGAATCATCTACCGTTGGGAAGTTATAGGTGTAAAGACCCCACTCCTCTTCTTCCCCGATGTAGGTTACATTGGTTAATCCTTCGTTTTCAATGCAGTCTTTATCTAAGGGGTACTTCTAAAAATAAGTCTTCCAGCGGTTTCAATTGGTAAAATAGACCAATTGTGCTCTTCCTGTGGGTCAATGACTCCCATATCTCGAATGTAATCAATAATGATGTTACGGTTTTCAAAGGTGTAATCATTATGTTCACTACAAATGAGATACTCTTTCAATTTGTTGGGTATAAAACTGATGATAAGTTAGCAATAATGGAACTATTAAGGAGGAACTTTCATGAGACGAAAAATAAGCATTGAATACTGCATCGCCTGAGGATATCTAGACAAGGCCGTGGGCCTTGCAGAAAGCCTGCTGGATGAGCACAAAGACAGCATCGTTGAATTGGTGCTAATTCCTTCAGGCGGAGGTGTTTTTGAAGTGAAGCTGGAGGACAGTCTCCTGTTTTCGAAAAAATCCCTGGGCCGATTCCCTGAGGAAGACGAGGCGGAATCAGCTATCCGAGAAGCGATGGAATAAAATATGTCTACCATCACAGACTGTCGGGAAACCATTCCCGGCAGTTATTAATGTAAACAAATGTACAGAAAAAGCCCCCGGCTACAACCATTTTGTGGTCTATCGTCGGGGGCGTGTGCTGGGCGATTGAATGATTTCTCTTTACTTCAGGGCTTCGGCAAAGAAATCTGCCAGAGAATCTTCCACTGCTGCTGTCACATCCGGCTGGTCGCTGTAGAAGCCATAGCCATGGTTGGCGTTGGGTACGACGATCACCTCTGCCGATTCATAAGCCTCTGCCACGGCCTGGTTGACACCGGCCCGCACGACATCATCCTGGTCACCATAGACCACCAGCATGTCACCGTCATAATTGGCGATGTTTTCCAGGGGCCGGGAGGCAATCATTTCATCAAACCAGTTGAGGCTCAGCTGCTGCACCTGTCCCCACTGGGTGGTGAAGTCAGCATAACCTTTTTCGCTCTGGGCTTCAGCGTAGAGACTGTCAAAGGCTTCCTGGCCTCCCAGGAAGCTGACCATCATTTCCTGGCCCCAGTCGGCAGAGGGCGCTAAGAGTCCCATGGCTTTGTAGGGCTGATCATCTTCGCTTCCAATGTGCAGGGCAATTCGGCCACCCATGCTGTAACCCATGATGCCCAGTCGTTGGGGATCGATGGGGTAATTGTCCAGCAGGTAAGCAAGGCTGGCATTGGAGTCGGAAATCATGTTGGACAGATAGTTTTCGGTGAAGGGTTCGGTGCTGTCACCGCAGCCGGGAAAGTCCATGCGGATGGTGGCAATACCACGGATGGCCAGGGCTTCGGCCACTCCGTCAAATCCGCCGTTTTCCTGACGACTGCCGCCATGGCCATGGTTCATCACCACTGCCGGGAAAGGTCCGTCTCCCACGGGCATAACCACGGTGGCGGGAACCATTCGTTCACCGTTCATAATGCTGACTTCTTCAGTAGTGTACACTGGCTGAAGTGTTGCAGCAAACCAATTGACGGTAGCATCGATGAGCTGGTCAAAAGCAGTCATGTCACCGGTAAAGATGTTGAAGGTATGATCAGCACCTTCCAATATCATCTGTTGGGAAGCGGGGTTGGCGGAAGCTTCCACTATGAGGGCTGCGTTGGCGGGATCAACTACGGTGTCTTCACTGCCGTTAATGGCCAACACGGGAGCATCGGTGTTGCTAAATACTTCCAGCACATCAATGTTGGAAACGTCTTCATACCATTGGAGACCAGAACGAAGGGGTGAGCGCCATTCATATTCACTAAGGAAAAAACCTTCTTCTTTGGCGATTTCATATTCTGCTTCAAAGTCGCCTAGGGACATATCCGGAGCGCCGGCCCAGGTGAGCACAGACTGGAAGGAACGGTTGTGGGCAGCGGCCAGCATGGCGATGGTGCCGCCCTGGCTCCAGCCCATGACGCCAATGCGGTTGGCATCCACTTGTTCCAGATTGGCCAAGTAGCTAAAACCGGCGTTAGCGTCGGAAACAGCGGTGCTGAAATTGTATTCAATATAGTCCACCTGGCTGTCGCCGGTACCGATGAAGTCGATGCGGATACTGGCAATACCGGCTTCTGCCAAAGCAGGCGCTGCGAGGGCATAACCACCTCCGGCTTCGTTCTTCTCTGAGCCAGTGCCGTGAAGCATGACCACAGCAGGGAAGGGTCCTTCACCAATGGGCAAGGTCACAATGCCGGGCACCTGATAATCACCGTTTACAAGGGATACATTGTATTCCATGTAGGTTACCTCTTCTGGTTCTTCGGGGATCACTTCTGAAATGGGCGGGACTGGTTCCGGTTCTGGAACTGGTGCCGGGGCAGGTTCGCCGGGTACAGGAATGTCCAACACCGTACCTATTTGCAGTTTTCGTACATCCTGGATGCCATTGTCTTCTGCAATTTCACTCCATTCAACACCGTACTTTATACCCAGATCCCACAGTGTATCTCCTTGTACCACAGTGTAGGACAGGGCATACACACTGGTGAAGCTGGCAAAGACCATCACTGTCACCATTAACAAAGCTAGGATTTTTCGATTCATAATTTTCGTCTCTCCTTTACATGAACAGCCAATTGTGGATACAGTTGCGCTCTGGATGAATCTTTTCTCATGTCATAGCATCGCCCTCTCGCCCGAAGAGTTTTACCATTTTATCATTACCCAAAAGGAAGATTGGTGTAACGCTTTCGTTTGGCTCAAACCGAGGTGATTTTATGCTATACTTTTGCATACTATTACTTGCTTCAAGAATGTTTTACTTATATTATATACTTAATTCGTTTATATGAGAGGAGATCGTTTAAATCATGAGTAGTGTTATTGGAAAAGTCATTCATACGTATTTGGATTTATTTATGGGCTTTTTGAGGCCTGGCATTTTTGGTTTTGGTGGTGGCCCTGCTTCAATTCCACTGATAAGGGAGGAAGTTGTTGATAATTACGGGTGGATGACCATCGAAGAATTTACGGATGCGTTGGCTTTCGGAAATATGCTTCCAGGGCCCATCGCTACAAAAATGTCTGCACTGATTGGTTATCATGTCCAAGGTATTCCAGGTTCACTTGTGGCCATAACAGCCACTGTTGCTCCTTCGGCTATTGCTGCAGTACTTCTCATCAGCTTTTACGCCCGGTTTAGCAATGCTCCTTGGATGGGTGGTATGATGAGAGGCGTCCGTCCAGTGGTCGTTATTCTGGTGGCTCAAGTTGTTTATATGATGGGCCGAACCTCCTTCCCCAGTATAACAACCTATATAATTGCGGCATTGGCCGTAGTGGGCCTGGCGGTTTTCAATCTTCATCCCGCTATTCTCATTGTGATGGCCTTGGCTTTTGGCGGTGTTTTTTTGGGATAACACAAAATCCCTTACTGGGGGTTCATTTAACACGAGATAGACGTCGTTTATGGGTTACCCCCGAGGGTATATGGAAACACAGGTGAGATACAGTTAAGAGGCAGGAGGGTTTTTCATGAAGAACATTGTAAGTATTTCCATAAACCCAGCCATTGATAAGAGTTCAAGCGTAGACCATGTAGTGGCTGAACGAAAGCTGTATTGCAAACCGCCCCGCTTTGACGCAGGCGGAGGAGGTGTGAATGTTTCCCGGGCAATTAAAAAGCTGGGGGGGGAGTCTCTGCTGCTGTATGGCAAAGGGGGTTTCACAGGCGAAAGACTACTAGAACTTCTGGATGAAGAAGGTCTGATTCACCGACCGATTCCTTTACAGGAGGGGGTCCGCGAAAGCCTTGTGATTCTGGAGGAAGCCACTGGGCAACAGTACCGCTTTGGCATGCCGGGACCGGAAGTGACGCCGGAAGAATGCGAACAGTTTCTTCAGGTGTTAGCGGACATTGATCCGGCGCCAGCGTATCTGGTGGCCAGCGGCAGCCTTCCACCGGGTGCCCCTGCAGACTTTTATGCCCGGATTGCCCGAATGGGGAAAAATCGTGGCGCCAAAACCATTGTTGATGTTTCAGGAGAAGCGCTGGAACAGGCACTTCATGAGGGTGTTTATCTGATCAAGCCAAATGTACGTGAGTTCAGGGAACTGGTTGGAGACAACATCCAAGAGAAAACACAAATCATAGCGGAGGCAAAAAAAATGATCGAGAAGGGTCGGTGCCAGATACTTGTCATTTCTCTGGGAGCAGCCGGTGCATTGATGGTGTCAGCAGAGATGGCTGAACACATTTTACCGCACACCGTCCCCATTATCAGCAAGGTAGGTGCCGGCGACAGCATGGTAGCCGGTATTGTCTTAAGCCTTGCCCGGGGCATGTCTGTCAGGGAATCTATTCTCTACGGTGTGGCGGCCGGCACTGCTGCTGTCATGACGCCGGGATCGGAACTGTGCCGTCTGGAAGATACCCAGCGGATCTATGAGTTGATGAAATAAAGCGGGTCATATAAAAACCACCTGAAAGTGCTATATTTCTCAGGTGGTTTTTGTGCTTATTTCGAGTTGTAAGGTTGTCTTCTAAGGGCTTTTGTTTGGCCTGTTAAACGATATTTATGTTATTAGTAATTTAAGCTTAAACCCAATATGTTAAAATGAATATTAGGTTGAGAACATGGAGGTATCAGGATGGATCATTTGGTTTCTATACTTGTTGAGTATGGATTAGTCGGCATTATCATCGCCGCCTTTTCCGAAGCAGTTTTTTTGCCCATGCCTATGGAACTTATTTCGATTCCTGTTTATTTATCTAACCCAACAAAGGCAATTTTCTATGTTACTGTACTGATAATCGTTTCTCTTATAGGATCAATTACCGGTTATCATTTGATTCAATTTTTGAGTAAGTCTTTCAAACATAAATTTATGGAAAAAGAGTACGTTCAGAAGCTTAAGTCTCTCTATGACAAAAACGCCTTTTTCACACTCATAACATCTGCCTTCACACCGGTCCCTTACGAAGTTTATGTACTGTCTGCTGGGATCTTTGAGATAGATTTTAAAACGTTCCTCTTTGCAACAGTTGTTAGTAGAATTATCAGGCATACACCTCAGGCCATTCTCATCAGGTTGTACGGAGATACTATCTTGTCAAACTTAGAAACCTACACATTTGTAGCAGCTCTAATCATCTTCGTCCTTATGGTATCCTTCAAATATCTGCAAAATAAAATCTTTAACAAATGAATAATGTCTTCATTCTTCTCTTTTAGATCTCGTGTACACCCTACACTGACATACTCATACTCGATAGATCACAGCAGTGTTTCTTCTGATAGACTTTCTGAGTGCTTTCCACAGAAAATTCAACGGACAATGTCAAGTTGTTATTTGCATGAGCTGATTTGTTATAAAATTTAATGCTTTCGACCAGCCACTTGTAAGGTACTAAATGGTCCAAGTCTAAAATCTTGCGTCCTACCATGTTTTCATGCTCATCAGTACCCATTATGGTTTTATAAGCATCATTCCCTTCCAGAATCAACAGGTCGTCAGCTCTGTTCTTCCTATGAGATTTTTCTGCCCGTGAACCCCAACTACTTTTCGACATCAATAATCGTCTTAGGTCCACCTAATTGGTCAACATTCTCTGTTTTATGACTTTTTGAACGTATAATATATTGAATTTCACGAATCCATTGCTTTTCCATCACACTTTCAACACATTTACCCCTTATACTAAAGATAAGTCAGAGCGAGACCGGTTATACACGGCTTTGGATTTCTGACAAAATTAACAATCTATAACAGGAGGAATTAAAATGAAAAAGAAAATAGCGATTGGATTAACCATGTTGTTGGTACTGTCTCTTAGTGCTATGGCATTTGCAGAGAGTGTTGATACACCTGAATGGTACCAGGAAATGAAAGAATGGCGACAAGAGCGTGTTGACACTGCCCTTGAAGAAGGCCTGATCACACAAGAACAGGCAGAATGGCAACGTGATCGCTGGGAGGCCATGGACGAATACCGTCTTGAAAACGAATTTGTTGAAGGATATGGTCTATGCCACGGTGGAGTAGCCGGTGAAAGTTTCCGCGGTGGATTCGGCGGCGGTTATGGCCATAGAGGCATGATGGGTGGTTTTGGAACTCAACAACCTAGATTTCAATAAACCTCAATAAACACATCGCACAACAAAAACCAACCTGGGTTTTCATTGCCCGGTTGGTTTTCTGTTGTGTTCATATCGATTTCATCTCACTTTAAGAAAAATTGGCAAATCATCTCCGGCACTGGATAAATCATAAGTGCGTCGCGATGTCTTCTGTGATTTTTAATCAATTAGTCCATCTTGAGCCATCTGCAGTAAAAAGATAATCAATTTATCAGGTGCTAGGAGAAGATAGAACCAACCTACATTATTGGGTTTTACGCACTTGCACTGAACATAACGGGAATGGAGAAAAAGAAGGAGTATTTTATTTTACTTTGGATTTTATAACGTCATATCCAAGCTTATTTATAGACTCTTCAATTTCATCGATCGAGACTTGATCTGCGTCAAAGTCTACTTTTACTTTGCTTGAGTTAAATAATACTTTTACTGCGTCTTGGTCTACGCCCTCTAAACCTTTAATCCCTCCTTCGATTTTTTGAATACATGATGGGCATGTTAAAGCTTCTAATTGGATTGTTGCTGATTTCATTATACAATCTCCTCTCATAAATTACATTTGGGTTGAAATGGTTTCAATTTATCACTTAGACTTCAAATAAACCCTGTTTTTCTGTTTTGCTAAAATTAAACTTTGGTTTAGTTTAAATCATGTTTTTCTTGTGAATATTAGCCCACATTATAACGTAATAATCTCATGCCGTTAAGAATAACTACCAGGATACTCACTTCGTGTACTAACATACCAATTGACATACTCATCCATTCACTAAATATCAGACTGGTTAATAACAATACTACAACCCCTACAGCTACAAATATGTTTTGTTTCATATTTCTTGCCGTCGCTTTTGTTAATCCAAGCGCATGTGGTAATCGACTAAAATCTGAATTCATTAAAACGACATCGGATGTTTCAATCGCTACATCTGTACCACTTCCCATTGCTATGCCAACATGTGCTAACGCCAGAGAAGGACTATCATTTACGCCGTCTCCAATGAAAGCAACTATTTGACCTTCTTCTTCAATTAACTTCTTAATATACGCTGATTTATCTTCAGGTAACATGTTTCCCCGGGCTTCGGTTAAGCCCAATTCACGGCTAACCACGTCAACCGTTACTTGGTTGTCACCCGATAGCATAACAAGGTTTTTCACGCCTAATTCCTTTAGCTTTCGTAAATCTTTTTTAACGCCTGGACGCATTTGGTCACGAACACCCATCAAAACTTTCAGTTTCCCATCAACAGAAGTTAACACTAGTGAGTCGCCATTTTTTTCGAATCGTACTAAATCAGCTTGCGCTTTTTCATTTACTTCAACCTTTTCTCTTTCCATTAGGGTAACATTACCAACAGCTATTCTATGACCATCGACACTCGCTACAATTCCCCCTCCTTTTATAACTTCTGTCTTTTCAACTGTTGGGAATGTCGTTTCACCAATTTCTTCTAATACCGCTTTTGCTAATGGGTGGTCTGATTCACGTTCAACACTTGCAAGATATTTTAAAGCTTCACCAGTATTATCGCCGTAATATTCTTTTTCTGCAACCGATGGGTTTCCTACGGTCAGTGTGCCTGTTTTATCGAATACCATTGTATCAAGTCTGCTGAAATCACTAATTACTTCGCTCCCTTTTAGCAATACGCCATTACGCGCTCCATTTCCTACACCCGCAACGTTGGATACTGGTACCCCAATTACTAATGCACCTGGGCAACCTAGCACCAGAATTGTAATAGCCAGTTCAATTTCTCGTGAGAATAACCATACCACAATGGCTATAACAAGAACTGCCGGCGTATAATATTTCGAAAATCGGTCTATGAAACGTTCTGCTTCCGATTTTGAGTCCACGGCTTCCTCTACCAGTTCAATGATTTTACCAAATGTTGTGTCTTCACCCACTCGGTCAGCTACAATTTGAATAGTGCCATTGTCTAATATTGTACCGGCATATGTGTTTGAACCTTCTTCTTTTCTAACGGGAATAGATTCTCCTGTAATACTTGCCTCATTAATACTACCTTCACCTTTTAAAACTGTCCCATCCACAGGGATTTTTGCACCCGTTTTAACAAGCAAAATATCACCTTCATCAACTTCATCCACATCAACTACCATGAACTCTTCATTATCCATTTGTTTTAGTGCTTTTTCTGGCGCCATTTCTGTTAACTCTTTTATAGCTGAACGCGTTTTATTTAATGTGCGTTGCTCTAAATAAGCACCGAATAAGAATAGAAATGTAACAATTGCAGACTCTTCATAGTTTTGAATTATCAATGCACCAACTACAGCGATGGTAACCAGCACATCAATACTCACTACTTTTACTTTTAAAGATTGATACGCTTGAATCGCAATAGGTGCTACACCTAAAATGGACGCTATAATCAATGACCCGGTAAATATATCCATATTGTCCATTGTCCATTTACTAAAAAAGCCAACGATAATCAATATACCATTAATAAGTGTAATCTTGTTTTTGTTCTTTAAAATATGTCTTTGCATGTCCCCACCCCCCTGCTATTGTTTTCAAGATATCTTTTTTAACTCATTAAATGTTGCATCGCATCCCTCGCTTTCTATTTTGGTTCATTTATTAATTCTTGTGTTCATCGTATCACTATTAAAAGTATTAATATGTGATTTGCCTCACACAATCAGGTTATTTCGAAAAATAGTTCAAAAAATAAATAAACCAGAGGTATGAACCTCTAGGATGGTTGACTAGAATTGCATATTATTATACCCCCCCATTTCACTGCCTCCCTTTATACTTTACTTCTTCATTAACGGTTACATCCCATGAATAATACATACTTTTTGTGTCCAATGATTGTCATCCAAATGCTAAGATGAATAAAAGTGTCGGTTACTCCTGCAACATTTTCTTTTTCTGCAAATATTCTTCTTCAGAAATCTCATCTTTGACATACCGCATCTTTAATGCCTGCAACCTGTCCAAACTCTTTGATGCCTCTCCTTACATCAAGGGTATGATGTATGATAAATGATATTTTCTTTTTGTTGATTGGGACATTTATACTTAAAAGCGTAAACTAGAGGGGAAAGAAGTTCATAGCAGGGGCAGTTTATGGTATTTCCAAAAAACTGCTTCACTCTAAGGGAGGAGATCAATATTAACTTTTTAAGCTTATATGGTGAGGCGGCTAAAACAGCTGTCGGATTTTTTTGGAAATCTGGTTGGGCTTTTATATTAGGGTATGTTATCAGCGCTATTATACAATCCTTTGTTCCTAAAACGAGATTGACTAAGTACATGGGGGAAGCCAATATTAAGAGCGTATCCCTCTCTACTTTATTTGGTGCTGCATCATCATCATGTTCCTTTGCTGCACTTGCTGCTGCTAGATCTCTTGTTTTAAAAGGTGCTCATTTCATTACTGCAGTGGCTTTTATGTTTGCTTCTACTAATCTCGTTATTGAACTGGGTATTCTTATATTCATATTTTTAGGTTGGCAATTTATTGCTGCCGAGATAGTGGGAGGATTAGTTCTTATAACCATAAGTAGTATATTAATTAAATTTACTTATCCCAAAAAATGGTTAAAAGAAGCCAGAAAAAAGGTTGAGAATGATGCACCTGAAGAAGAGGAAGAATTTAACTGGAAAGAAAGAATAAAGAGTAAGGAAGGCTGGAGATTAGTAGGTAAGCATTTTGTTGGTGAATGGATGATGGTTTGGGAAGAAATACTCATCGGCTTTACCATAGCAGGTTTTGTGGCAATATTGGTACCAGAAGAGCTATGGGCTCGGATCTTTCTAATCAATATGACTGACACACTGCCCAATTGGCTCATATCCTTAGAAAACGCTCTTGTTGGACCCTTAGTAGCTGCAATGACCTTCATAGGTTCAATGGGAAATATTCCATTGGCAACTGTACTTTATTCAAATGGAATATTTTTTACAGGCATAATGGCTTTTATTTACTCAGATCTTATGGTACCGCCTTTAGTTGCTGTAAATGCTAAATATTATGGAAAAAAAACAGCCCTTTATATTGCTGGAATTATGTATGTTAGCATCGTCATAACAGCCCTTCTGCTTAATTGGTTATTCGGAATGTTTGATATATTACCTGAAAGCACCAGACAGATAGCTGAACTTACTCAATTCAAAATAGATTATACCTTTTGGATGAATATAGTCTTTGTGGCCATAGCAGGAGTAATGATTTATTTAAATAGAAAGTATCATCAAAATAAAGAGAAGGATAAAAAAACGGATGATGATGAAATGAAAAATAATGATAATAAAAGTAAATTGAGTATAAAAAGAAAGATAGCTTATTTATTTATTATAATTCTTGTTGGTGGGTTGATATCCTTTATCATAACCTGATCTGAATTAGAACTTTTTAATAACTCCCAATATTTCCATTCCCATCAAGTTCAGCCCAAATTTTCAACTTTTAACGCTTGTACCGAACATAACGGGCATGGAAAAGTAGATCACTCCTATTTAGAAATGTAAAAAATAAAAGGGAATATATTCTGCCAGTAAAAAACTCACAACAAGTACCCCAGTACTCCGGTATTGGGTTAAGTTCAAATTTATACGTTAAAAAAGGCCTCTCTTCGTGAACTTCTACTGAGAAAACCCTGGTTTTTGAATAAGTCTATTCTCAATAAATTAACGGAATGCACCAACGATATGTTTGAAATAGAATCCACTCCCATAATCCATATTAGTATTATTCTACTATGCTTCTATTTTGATTATTCCTCAACAGTTGCGAAAAAATGCGGAGTTGGATCTCCCTGCATCAACTTATCTACCCGTTTTCGAGCTTCTGCCTGGGTAGAACTGGTATGCATTGCCATGAATGTGTCATAACTTTCATGTTCAACGACTCCTACATAGTTACCATTTTCCATTGGTTTTAACAATTTTCTGCTGATAAATCCCTTATGACTTTTATACTCTTCAGTTGACCAGGCAAACCATGTGCGAAACGCCTCGTCTTGGCCCTCTACTATAGGTGGAAAATTAACAATATTGATAAACATAGTCACTCACCTCCTTATGTATTTGTGTGGCGTCTTAATTACTTATAACGATTCTCTTTCATTACTTTCACTAGTCACCATGAGTCCTCAACCGCCGCTAAAATTGAATATCATTTAAATAATACATACCCTTAAACCATTACAAATACTCAACAATCAGCTTTTTTCTTTTTGAAATATCACCACTTGAACAGGTATCAAAATATAAAGACCTAACACCCGGTCATCAAATGCTTCCTGGTTATTGACCTATGTATGTGAATTTTTATTCGCTGATTTGAAGAAACGATTAAAAAAATAAAAAAGCCAGAAGCCTAAACCTCTGGGATGATTACAAATATGGAGCTGTTGCCGGGACTCGAACCCAGGACCTCTTCCTTACCAAAGACCTAAAGCCTTTCAGAACCAATAGGAACCAATAGGAACATCTCCCTCCAACCCTTTATATAGAACGATTCCAAGTAATTATCTTAAGGAATCAAAAAGATCAAAAATATCAAAACCGAATGATTTGATTAGAAAATTTGATAGAAGCTTTGACCAACACAACTCTCTCTTTCACTCCCCTGGAAGAAAGAGTTTTTCTATTTTTTACTAGAGTATTGCTATAAATAACTATATATATTTTCTTAATCCATGTTTAATGTGCAATCACACTATATCTAGTATAGCAAGGAGAAAAACACCATGTACAACATCAAAATATCCAACAACTTCACTTTACAAGAATTTGCCTGCAAAGATGGCAGCCATCAAGTGACTCTCCACCACCAGCTCTTGGCAAAACTCCAACACCTTCGTGATCTGGCAGGTAAACCAGTCATCATCACCAGCGGTTACCGAAACCCCAGCTACAATAAAAACGTTGGTGGCAGACCCACCAGCCGTCACTTGACCGGAGAAGCATCTGACATACAGATCTCTGGCATGCATCCCGACGAAGTGGCCCACCTGGCAAAGCAAGTCGGATTTACAGGCATTGGCATCTATAAATCCTTTATCCATGTAGATATCCGACCCATTCCCACTACTTGGAAAGGTTAAACACACACAGACCGGAGGTGAAACAATGCCCAAAACAAACGTACTGGTCAAAGTCAAGAAAATTGATATTTTGAATAAAGTCCTGGGAGCTGATTGGAAACAGACCATCACTCTCATCCTAGAAGAAATCGAATTAACCGATGCCAACCTGATTGCCATCCGAAAATTCCGTCCTGACGAAGAAGTCATGGTCAACCTATCAACCATGCAACTGTCTATGTGAGATCTGGAACTATCCCAAAGACAAGCAATGCTGGACAAAGACACAGACGCCGCGCCAGCCCCTATCCCAGAACCTAAGTCCAAAAATCAACCTTACGAAGACCACTCCATGGACCTAAGAGCTCTTCTCACTGAGTATGATGTTCTCGAAGGTGATGCTATCGAAGTTAAGGTTTTCGAGGACGATGAAGACGATGTGGACCCTGCGAACGTCATCAAGAGTTTTCAATTCTAACCACATTTCATCAACATTAATCTCATAACCTATCATCTTTTGAAAATTTTCTTAATGAATATAATCATATGTATCATTAAAACCGAATCACCCAACCTTATCACCATATTTCACATCATTTCACAAAGGAGGGTTTCCATGAATGAACTCTTAACCCCTGTTGCCAATGTGGGTTTTCCTATCGTTCTATCCATCTATTTGCTGTTACGACTTGAAGGGAAAATCGAAGGCCTATCGGCGAGTGTTCACGAATTGGCCAAGAGCATCACGGTGATGGGAAATCGGGAGTAGGTTTTTGGGGCACAAAAATGCAGCGGCGAAGTCGAGGGAACACTCCTGCACCTGACGAACTTCGCCGCTGCGTTTTATGCCTTGAATTTAATAAAGTAGAAATGCTAGTGCCTCATCAATGCTTAGCTCAAAGGGCTCTTTCAGTTTTTTTCCAAACAACTCCATTAAGCTGGGTTTCATTACATCATTAATATACGCTTCAGTCTGTTTTTTCGTTTCTTTCACAAATTGATCCTGTTTTGTTCTGCTTCGTTCCTCCCAGGGGCCTGTTCACAGGTTACCCCAGCAAACGTCAATCAAGGATCAAATCAATGTCTTCTGAAAACCGATTAATGAGATGAAACCCTTTTGAGAGGCTTGTACCGCCTTTAAAGGATAAGTTCTCAGCGTACCGGGAATGATGAAACAGCATTTCCAGTGTCCAGCACACCCAGAAATCTTTTTCGATAATGGCTTCATTAAAACCAAATTCCACGGCTGCATTGGTGAACAGGGCATGATGGTTTTCATGGCTTTTAAGAGCGATGTGTAAGATGGCTGTCACCCTCCTTAGATTGACAACAAACATTTTTATTCTATATCCATTTCTCACACCATCCGGCGCATTGTTCACGTTGCTTAATGAGGGGTTAATCCTTTCCTTTGAGGCAACCTAAGGATTTGTTGATGTCATCATCCTGTCCATTGTGGTTCTGGTCGTCATAGAGAAATATTATCGAAATATTGGTTTTTGTCATTATTGTAGCCTTCAAATACGTGCAAAATAAATTTTTACTTTATAAACTTGTCAATTGCTTCGTCCAATTGTTCTAATGCAGCAGTATCATCCGTTTCCACTGCTTCTACAATGCAGTGATTGATGTGGTCCTTTAATACCAGTTTCCCCACGTTATTGAGTGCAGATTTAACCGCTGCAATCTGAATGAGTATATCACTGCATTCCTTCTCTTCTTCAAGCATTCTTTTAATGGCTTCTGCATGGCCAATAACCCTGGACATTCTGTTGATAATTTGTTTGTGATGCGGATGCCTATGACCTTTCATGTTGATTAACCCCCTTTAGTAATTCTAAGTAAGCCTACGGAAATCTACGAAAGTTTTATCTCTTTCCACTTCCCCTTTAAATAACGTGACATGATGATTATTCCCCTGACAGTAATGTCCGTGGCGTAGGCAATCCATACACCCACTAACCCATAACCCAGTCGGACACTTAGAATATACACGCCCACCACTCTTATGCCCCAAATACCTATCAGTGATGAGTACATGGGAAATTTTGTGTCTCCGGCGCCTTGCAGTGCTGAAGTGATGACCAGCGTTATGCCCAGGAAAGGCTGGAACAGGGCAATGATTCGCAGGACCTGCACCACCTGCCGAATCACGTCGTCATCCTGGGTAAACAGCCTGGCCAGGGCCGGAGCAAACACATAGAAGACAGCCCCGACGATGACCATGAAGATGGTAGATAAGAAGTATGACATCAATCCAGCTCGTTGCGCCTCATCCGTGTCTCCCTTTCCCATGTTTTGGCCCACCAGGGTTGCCGCGGCTACGCCAAACCCCATGCCTGGTAGATAGGAGAATGTTTCAATTGTACCGGCAATGTTGTGTGCCGCATAGGCTTCGGTGCCGATCTTAATGATCATTCCTCCATAAATCAATTGTCCGGAGCGCATGATCAATCTTTCGATGGCTGCGGGGATACTGATTTTCGTGATGGATGTTAACATTGGGAAATCGACCTTCCATGAATTGAATATGGACAGCTCGATTTTAGATTCTTTTCCATTTATCTTTTTCAACAGCAAAATCACACTCATGATTCTGGCTATGGTGGTGGCCAACCCTGCTCCCAAAATGCCTAAGCCCCCGAAGTTAAAAATACCAAAGATTAACACATAGTCCAATACCGCATTAACCACATTGGCCAGCAGAGCGATTTTCATTGGGGTCTTCGTGTCGCCTGCACCTCGTAAAGCGCTGGATAAAACCATGTTAACGCACAGAAATACGGAAGGTACAGCGACAGACATAAAATAGGGCAGGGCATAATCGATCACTCGATCTTCCGCCCCCAGGAGCATCAAAATTTGTTTTGCAAACACTAAATTGAGTATACCGAAAAACAAACCGATGGCTATACTCATGATCAATGACTGTTTCACTGCGTGGTTTGCTTTTTTCTTGTCACCAGCGCCTATGTTCCTTGACACCACAGCCGTTGTGCCAATACCCAAAGCCAGAAAAAAGGCGATGTATACATTCATGGTTAGGTTGGTGACGCCCACACCGGCAATGGCTTCTGTGCCTATTTTACCGACAAAGTAGGTGTCCACAACGCCAATAAACACTTGTGAGATGTTTTCTATCATAGCAGGTATGGCTAATAATAGAATGGTTTTTATGCTTGTGTAGCCTGAAAACCGCTGAATAATACGTTTTATGTCATTCATTCAGATCCTCCTCACAACACATATCCCCCTATGGGGGATACACTTCTATTATACTGCTATATTTCACCATATGCAATGTGAACACCAAAAACCACCTCAACGAATTCAATGGGGTGGTTGTGGTTAATAACGTTTCACTTTTTTCATATAGTTTAAATACTCTTCACCAAATTCTTCGATTCACCATCAAACCCGCACGTCAATTACCTCAACTATCATGGTGACACAATAGACTCCATCCGTCCCCAGTTTCGCCAGGAGCTGGTTATC
This sequence comes from Clostridiaceae bacterium, assembly GCA_024635995.1. Classification (GTDB taxonomy): domain Bacteria; phylum Bacillota; class Clostridia; order Peptostreptococcales; family Tindalliaceae; genus Anoxynatronum. The sequence continues at coordinate 1,140 of JAGXHW010000007.1, read as the reverse complement.
AACTATTCATTGGTTTGATTTGAATAATTTCACTTCAACTTTTACCCGGGTGCCTTTGTTTGGGGTGCTGTTTACATGAATCTCTCCGTCCATCAGCTCCACAAGTTCTTTTATGATGGCCATGTCTATTCCCGTGTCTTCCACCACCAGTCGCAAGAGATGGTGGGTTCCGGTGGTCTTCAGGCAGGTAAGGGTGACATCTAAAATGTACCCTATAGATTAGACAACAGCAGTTTTCAAAGACCCTTAGTTTCGGACGGGTATGTTTTCAAAATCCTGGTTCTTCTGCTCCAGCAGCTGAGAAAATTCAAGAAGCTTTTCTATGGCTTCTATAAAAATGAGGTTCGCTCTTTGAAAGTCTTCCGGATGAACCAGGAGGCGAAAAGATCTGCCAATTCCGGTTGTAACAGGGATTGACCCCGGGGCATGAGGAGAGTGAATTCACCCATGATCTGATCCAGTTTATAATTTTAATAATGACCACCTTACCAAGGTTAAGGGTTTTTTCCAGCAAGTTGACCAGCGCTGACGGTAACACATTACCCATGCTGGACTGGAGGTTTTCAAAGGGGTCAGGTTATTGGCATTAATAGCTGCGTGTCGTACCGGATCGTAGGACCATCGTTTGCCCACAAGGCTAAATCCAAGGATTTTTGTAATTTTCATCAGGTGTTCGGGGCACCTGCAACGGCTTCTGTAACAACATCGAGTCTGCTTTCGTCAAGAAGGTTGAGGAAGGCATACTCTGCCCCGGTAATGTTAGCATAAATTCGGTGATTTCCTTTAGTTCCGGTGCCTGGTTGGTTTCCATAAACTGTCGGTTAAAGGCCATCATCTTCTTTAATGCATCTTTTTCCGATCTACCCATGCTTCACACTCTTCATGCTCAGTGGATTTCCTTCCATAATAGGGTTCTATGATTCTTGAATATTATCTATCTATAATCATTGTAACATAATTTACCCTGAATCACTGTTTATGTATGAATAACAGGCAAACCCAGAAGCGGAAACTTTTGTGTTGTCTGTAAATATGGCTCAACTAATATAAGTTTAATATCATGCAGAAGGGGTAATTTATTATTGTAGTATTCGTTTGACATAGTTTGGACATGTTGACCCATTGTCTGGATTTGGACGC
>JAGXHW010000006.1 GCA_024635995.1 Clostridiaceae bacterium | reverse complement strand
GTGTGGATATGGTATTCTTTTGTGGTAGAGCCATAGCTGAAACCTCCCGTATGTTTTTGATTCGACACCAATATCATACTGGGTTTCTCGCTGTGGTTCTACTTTTTTGTTTTGTTGCATTTCATTTTACAATGAGCCAATTTTAATGATACTGAAATTGAACATATGTATTGCATGGGCTATAACATAGCTTCAATAAAACAATTCTTTTGCAGAGCAAGGAAAAGTAAGGCAAACGGACATATCCAAATAAGAAAATTGACAGAATCTGAAGAAGCATTGATTAATCATTACTATCCGGACAATCTTAAAGAGTGGTTCAATGATTTTAAGAATGCTGCAATTCATGCGATTGATCTTTATAAGAAGTGTATTTACAATGAATCTACATTATATAATGTTGTGGGAGTAGTTAAAGTCACAAATAGAGATGGAATAATGGCTAAAGATTGGCAAGAAAGATACGATGTCTCTGAGCTTCAGATTTGGGGGTTTATAAGCAATATTATAGATAAAGAAAGATTATCATCATATAATGGTATTAAGAAAGCCTTAGCAGGATATTATGATGAGATTGTATTAATTAGGGACTACAATAAAGCGAAGGAAAAAATCGATAAATATATGGGTAGAGATTTATCAATAGAAGACAGAGATGAATTAAGAAATTATATGAATTATCTGGGATATAAGGGGAAGTCTCTCGGTCCAATTATAAAGAATATTGGATATAAATTAGAAGAATTGCCAAGCAAGAAGAATTACAGGATAACAGAAATGGAAGAAGTACAAGAAGAATAATCGGAAAAAGTATACTTATATAGTAAGGAATATTTTTTCCGAGTTCGTTTTATCATCATATTCTCAAATAACTGAGGCCAGAATTGTTAATTGATTAGTGATTATCAATGTGCTTTCTGTGTTGATTGTATTTACTTGATCATAAGAATAATCAATTCAAATCTGTATCGGAAATAGTAGCTCAACTTATTTAACCTAAAGGATGTTTAATTTTTTCACTTCAAACGATCATTCCAAAACACAGATAAGCAAGCTTACCACCCGAAGCCTTATTGAGGTTGAAATACACTTCAAAGTTAGTAAACTACCCCCTAGTCTTAGCATTGAACGCTTCTCTTGCAAGTGATCACATGATCCAATAGTTGTGCAAATATCAAACGAAGTATAAAAAATCATGTTATGCATATACAGCAACAATATTATAAGTTTAATCAATGAATTATAAGAAGAAGTATTTACCATGCTAATTTATTAGGCCGCTCTATTTCAGAAAACTAAAGTCAGTATTTAGAGTTCTAGAATACACAATGAGCCTCTTTTGCAGAAGATAAAGAGCTTCTTTTGCAGAAGAATAATTGAATTAATAGAGTATACAAATGAACTAACTAATAGATCGACTTAGTTATTTATGATTATCTTCTATAAATCGTAAAGCATACTATAGAAGTGTGCTTTCTTTATTGCAGCAGTACAAACGATAGGTCTCCCGTTGTTAAGATGTAAATATAAAGTATACTCTATATTAACACTTCGGCACCTCGGCTAATATGTAAATATAAAATTATAAACAATATTAACTTACAAAATGTAAATTAAATTATAGACATTATATTTACATTTGTGTATAATGAGCTTATCTGAACAAGCTAATATAGAGAGGAGCTCATTTAAATGAATATAGCTTATGTAAGAGTATCAACAATTGAACAAAACGAACTTAGGCAAGTCGAAGCTCTACAAAGCAAAGATATTGATAAATGGTACAAAGAGAAAGTCTCTGCAAAAGACACTAATAGACCAGCGTTGCAAGAGATGATTGACTTTGCAAGAGAAGGTGACATTGTATATATACTTGATTTTAGTAGACTTGCAAGAAGCACAAAAGATTTATTAGATATACTCGAACAGTTTGAGACTAAAGGAATCAACTTAATCAGTTTAAAAGAACAAATTGACACAAGCACTCCAACAGGAAAGCTTATGGTTACAATGATTGGTGCAATTAATGAATTTGAGAGAGCGAATCTACTTGAGAGACAAAGAGAAGGTATTGCTATTGCAAAGAAACAAGGAAAATATAAAGGAAGAAAAGAAGTAAAGATTCCTGATTTTACGAATTATTATTATAGATATATGTCAAGGCAAGTAACTAAATCCCAGCTTGCTAAAGAATTGAGTATAAGTAGACCAACATTAGACAAACTAATTAAAGAACATGAGAAGACACTTAAAAATTAAACCTCTATTTCCTGAGCTGTTTAAGCAATTATCTATTTAAGGTATGCTATGGTATTAGTTTCATCATTAGACCTTCATATGGAAGCCTCAGCAACGCTGGTAGAACTGTAATAGCTTCATTCAAGATCAGAACAATGTATGTTGAGAGGTTTATTTATGTGAGAATTAATAATTTTAATTACTAAAAAAGGAGGATTTTGAATGAGTTTATTCAATTTGCTTAATGAAAAGAAAAAACAAGGCGAAAAATTAGTATTTGAAGAATTGACTGCTGGAGATCTGAAAAAACTTTTTGAGGATGAAAATAAAACAGATAATATGGTTGCAGAGTTATTTGATTGCAGTGCACATAAAGTTATAAATTATCGAAGTAAGATTGAAGAAAAACTGGATCAGGTTGAGGAATTATTACAAGGAAAGACAAAAAGAGCAAAAGAGGATAATCAAGTAATGAAAAAAACCAAGTTTAACAAAGACAATTTAAACAATATCGTCAATGCAATAACACATTTTTCTTTCCGTTGTGGGCCTGTTGAAGATATGCATGCTTCACAAAAGAATCTAACTAATGCAGATATGGAAACTTTAAATAAATTCATGATGAATAAACTTGCATATGTGTTTTTGCTTGTGGTTGAAGAACGTTGGATCGAATTCGATATTCTAGTCAAAGAAATGAATTCATTATATGGATCTCAATGGTATGAAGCTATACCTGATCCTGGATTTATGACTAAACGCCTTGAATTAGTGAAGGAAGAAATTAACGGCAAGTATTTGGCATGATAACTATACTATGGTTATCTTATCAATTTTTTAGTATTTATGAGCCTTTTAAAGGCTATCTAATCTCAGGGATGCTATGACCTCATTAAATCATTTTGAACGTCAGATAGAGCCCTGAAGAGTGCTGGTGACATCTGTATACTGCTTGACAAGCAAAGTATATGTTATAATTCTACTACAAAAAGTCGGTAATCTTGTTAATGACGGCATATAACTCCCTTTCAATAATTTAGAAGCCTTTTAAAGTGAGCAGTTAAAATATAAAGAAAAAATATAAAGGATATCTCTTCACAATGACGAATAATTGATACGTAGCCGAATATTTGTCTAATAGTATTGATGAGGAGGTAAAAAGAATATGGATCTGATCAACAAGTTAAAAGAAAGATGTGAAGTATTACAGAAATCGCATGATGAATTGGGAGACCTGCTTTCAAACTTAAGTGAAGAAATTTTAATTAATGATTTATCTACTGAATTTAGACATAACTTAGCCAATGGAATTAATAAAGGGATACTTAAATATGGTATAGACGAAATAAAGATTGAGGGATTTATTTTCAATCTAGTAAAAAGAGAAACCGAAACTTATAAAGCATATAAACTTCATTTCAATAAAGATTATAACTATGATTATTTAGGTTTTTCATACAAAGATAAATGGATAGCTCCCCATATAAAGGGACAAGCGAAACAGATTATCGGTGAATTTTCTTCAACAGATGAACTTAAAGAAATTCTAGAGATAATTGAAAAGAAAATATTTGATACTAATAATGATATTAATTCAATAGTTTTAGAGGATCGGTTGCAGCACAAATATATATATAGAAATTACGATGGCATGTTTGAGGGAAATGAAGTTTTCAATCATATTGGAGAAGTTGTTGAAGATTTTAATAAATTGACATAATGATTCAAATCGGATACCTATTGAAAGCATTTGCATTACAAACTTTCAATTTGGAGGTGTAGATTTTGAGTCTTAATTTTATATCAATAGATTTTGAAACCGCCAACTACAGAAGAAATAGTGCTTGTTCATTAGGGGTTGTAATTTACGATAATGGAAATGTTGAAAAGAAAGAATGGCTCATAAAACCAGAACCTTGTGAATTTGATCCTTTTAATATAATGATTCATGGGATCACTGAAGATATGGTGATTAACTCGCCAACATTTGAAATAGTATGGAATGAAATCAAAGATTTAATAGAATCTAGTATTGTAGTAGCTCACAATGCTTCATTTGATCTGTCTGTGATTCGCTATACTCTAGAGCAATATAAAATTGATTATCCTGAAATAGATTACCTTTGCACCATGAAACTGGCTCAAAAAGCAATGCCTGGATTAATAAATTATAAACTAAATACAGTATCCTCAAAAATGGGTATAAAATTAAAACATCATAACGCTTTGCAAGATGCGAATGCATCCGCTGAGATTTTGTTGAATCTGATGAAGCAGAATAGGTCTGATTCACTTGATGATTTACTTGATAAATTTGAGATTTCTTTAGGGAAAATACATAAAAGTGGTTATTACCCTTGCAGTATTGCAAAAAAGTCTATCGGCATAGATCTAACTCAATTAAAACCGTTCAGTTATGAATTTGATGACAACAACATATTCTTTAATAAAAATATTGTTTTTACAGGAGCATTACAAGGATACACAAGAGCAGAAGCAGCACAATTGGTAGTGGATAAGGGCGGTGTTGTATTAAACGGAGTTAATCAGAAGACCGATTATCTTATTGTTGGTGAGCAAGACTATTTAAGATTAACTGATGGGAAGACTAGCAGTAAAATGAAAAAAGCAGTTGAAATGTCAGAAAAAGGACATCAGATACAATTAATTTCAGAAATTGATTTTTGGGAGTATCTAAGAAGTTAATAAATATCTTAAAGAGCTACAACAAACATTCAAGCAATTAATTGGAAGGGGCATTTTGATGAGAGAACCAAGAGAAAATATTACCATTACTTATAGTGAATTTCCTCAAGACTTACTTGAAATTGTTCAAAAGACTGAAGATCTGATTATGAAAATTGTAAAATTGAGAGATAAGTACAAGGATAATAAAAACCTACCCCTCTCGATTATGGACACCGATTATGAAAACCTGATGGTGTTGATAGGTTGTATCGAGGATGAGGTTCTAAAATTTGGTGTACCCATGAATGTAAATAAGCAATATAATGCTTATACTAAAGATGAGATTGAAGAAATTAAGAATAATAGAGATATGCTGCTTGAAAGTGGATTAGATGAATGGATAGAAGAGGGGCTCCTCGATTAGTAGATTTGAAAAGTTTCCAAAAACAATTATATTGTGTTTTTTGCATCATTGCTATGGAGAAGTACACTTGAATGGAAGCTGTGACCATGCTATAATTAGGTCAAACTTGAATAATATTCAGATGGTCGTTGGCTTGAAGTGCGCTTATCAACTGGCTGTGGCGCAGTTTGGTAGCGCGCTAGAATGGGGTTCTAGAGGTCGCAGGTTCAATTCCTGTCAGCCAGACCAACGAACCTGTATCCATATGGATACAGGTTTTTTTCAACTATATAATCGAAGTAGGTGCATGAAGGTGGTTGTTTTCAACACATACCGATGCAGAAAAAAAGTGTTGGCTGTCATACTGATCAGCCTGATGATCATTGTATATATTCATTATCACGCACTTAGAAGTTATGTGATTATGTTCCCTTACAGCTATTATCACAGCCAGCAAAGTTTGTTAAAAAAGAACGACTATTTAATTCGCACACCTTCTCATAATGGCTTCATAACAGACAGTTGGTATCCAGGAATGCTGGTATTTCACGATGAGTATGGCTTCGAAAAGTGGGTTGATGAACCTGTTGAATTAACAGTACTATATCGATTTGGAGGATTCAAATTTGGTAGTGATTATTCAACCTACTATGATCATACAAGTGACAGATTTTCCAGCTTTTATGGTGCCTATATTGTGGATAATAAAATTGATACTGATACAACTTATGGATTTAATGAAGAGCAGGAAGTTGTTATTTCAGAGATCATGAGCATTCCTGAATATGACCAAAGATGGTTGGTCATGCCATCCATTGGATTGTCTCCGGATCATGTGATATTTGAAGTTGAAATTGTTGATGTAGTCAATGATTTGAATTATGCGTCAGAATCTGGTTTAAAATGGTCAAAAGTGGATGCACATATCATAACAAATAGTCCACAGCATCTATACCAAAACCATCAAAGAGGTTACTTGCAATACGGTGTTCCCAAAACACCGCCGGATGGGCTAAATGATTACTATCCAATTTCACTGGCTGGTCGTATTTATGTTACGAAAAATGACACTGACAATACATTGATTGCACTGTACATACTTGCTGTAGATTTTGAGACAGTGGATGAAATCGACAATCAAATACTGTCGAACACAACCATTAGTAAACAGTAAATGTTAACAGGTAGGCCGGACTTTAAAACCTGACAGATCCTGATCGATAGCGGAATCTGAATAATCAATGCTATCTACCACAGCTTCCGCAGGGCCTTTGCGACACCAATCAATTAACTGGTCTACAGGGATATCTTCACCTTGAAGGAAAGCTTGAACTGAACCATCTATTCTATTACGTACCCATCCATCAACACCAAGTGAATAAGCCAGTTCCTTGATATGATGCCGAAAGGAAACCCCCTGAACTTTACCATAAATCATAACTGTTATAGCCAACATAACAGAGTCACCTCCTTCCAAACTATACGATAAGATACCCGATTATGTGTAAAATTCTCAAGAAGGACGATATATATGAAAAAAATATCTTACAATGCTCCACTTACGCTTACATTTACACTTTGCTCAGTCATGGTGTTACTATTAAACAGGTTTACCTCAGGATTAACCAACCTGAATTATTTTTCTGTGTATAGGAGTAGTATCAATGATCCGGCGTTTTTTATACGTTTATTTGGCCATGTGCTTGGGCACGCAAATTGGGGACATTTAATGGGAAATCTGTTGTTATTATTGATATTGGCACCTATGCTGGAAGAAAAACATGGAACAAAAAAATTAGGTGTTATGTTTTTGTGGACAGCGGCTATTACAGGCTTAGTCAACCTTATACTATTTCCCCATATATTGTTGGGAGCCAGTGGAATTGTTTTCATGATGATAGTGCTGTCATCATTTTCCAATAATGGACGGAAATCAGATATACCACTTACCATGATACTTGTTATGATATTATACATAGGAAGGGAAGTAGCAGCCTCATGGGTGATGGTGGATAATATATCCAGGATTACACACATAACTGGTGGAGTCGTTGGCGTATGGTTTGGATTTAAATCATAATGAGAATGATTGATATTAAACCTTCAAGGGTATACCTGTCATAAGTAAACCTGGGAGGTGGTTATATGGATAAGGCGAAGGTAAACCACAGCATAAAGGATTTTTCTTTGATTGATCAACACAGTGCGACTGTATCTTTTGAAGACTTGCTGAAACATAAATATGTGGTACTCTACTTTTATGCCAAAGACGATACATCTGGCTGAACCACAGAAGCCTCTGAGTTCAGAGACTTAATGCCTGAATTTACTGATTTAGAAAGTGTAGTGGTAGGAATTAGCAGAGACTCACTGCAGTCACACAAGAAATTTTCAGAAAAACTAGATTTACCCTTTTCTTTGTTGGTGGATGAAAACCAGGAATTGCATCAGTATTTTGATGTATTGAAAAAAAAGAATATGTTTGGAAAGATGGTTATGGGCACTGAAAGATCTACCTTTGTTATGAACCAAGAAGGGATTCTCATAAAAGAATTTCGGGATGTGAAAGCAACAGGACATGCTAAGGATGTAGTGGATTATTTAAAACAATTGGAGTAGTAACGATAAACCGTTGAATTTAACCAAATAGGTTATTTTCAACGGTTTTTAAGATGTTGCAGATGTGATAAGATAGGGTTATTGGAAATTAACATGAAACATTAGGTGGTTTACGGATGGATAAAAATGTTTGGAAATATTTTATAGGTGTTGTTATATTTATCCCAATCATTTTTGTTGTAGGGATCTATGTGTTTTTTCAAATAAATCCATTTTATAATCGGCTTAAAGTGGATGTGGCATTGGCAGAATTTGGAACAATTGAAGAAGTAATTGAAGTAAAGGCGATTGTGGTACGGCAGGAAAATTCGTATCATTTGCTTGGAGATGGACAACTCAGATGGAATGTACAGGAAGGACAAAGAGTTTCTAAAAACCAAAAATTGGCGGATATACTTATCTCTGATCAAGATCATTCGCTGTTGCTGCAACAACAATTAATCAATATGAGACTGGAGATTATAGCCGATGGTGGCGATCTGTCAAATTTTTCCATAGAGGCTATGAAAGAGATAGATCAGCAAATGCAATATTTATTGAGTGATATTAGTCATAACATAAAGAATAGCCAATATGAACTGGCTTTTCAAAACCAGCAACTATTACGTGAAATGGCTGAGCAAAAACGTCTTGTTTCTGTTCATCAACAATTACCTGAAATGTCTGGGGAAGAATTGGATGAACAAAAAAAGATAATTGATGAAAAGCTAGATAATGTAAGTCATGAAATAAGAGCAGACGAAGCGGGCTATCTTGCAATGGGTAGTGATGGATTGGAAGGGACCTTAACGATTAACCTGGAGAATGAGAACATTCATGATAACTTTTCGCGAATAAATGATATGCTTACAAACGGAGAACCATTAATGAGTGAAGGTTACTATCGGATTATTAAAGATCACCGTTGGTATTTATTGATACCATTAGACAAAAATATTGGCCAACGATATGATTTGGGAGAAAGATTCATAGTAAGGGAGCCAATGAGCAATAAAGAAATTCATGGCCGGGTTATTAATCGTTTCGAAGATTTCAGCAATGAAGAAATATTATTATTGGGTGAATTGGACCAACAGTTTGATGAATGGCAAAATAAAAGAATATACCAGCTTGCGATTGTCTATCAAAGACAGGAAGGATTATTGGTACCTTCATCTGCAGTTATTACTGAAGAAGATGGGAGTAAAAGTGTGTTTGAAATAGATGTGAATGGATACGCTGTTAAAAGGCAAATAAGAGAATTAGCTAGCAATGAAACAACTGCAGTGTTAAAAGAGGGGACCATAACCATATCTTCGCCTGAATCTGAAGGCGATGAAACAGAAATTCAAACCATCAATCAATATGATGAAATTATTTCAAATCCGGAATCAGTTACAGAGGGACAAAAAGTAAGATGAAAATGTGGGTGGGAAGGTGATTATATGAGTATTGCAGAAAATTATAAAATAGTACAAAAAAAAATCAATGAAGCTTTATTGATGTCAGATGATCCGGAAAAGAGTATTGAAATAATTGCAGTCACAAAAACAATCCCAATTATTCAAATGAAAGATGCTCTGGAAGTGGGATTGTATCAATTTGGCGAGAATAAAGCTCAGGAAATAACCGAAAAGATAAAGCTTATGGATGACAGGGTAAAATGGCACATGATTGGACATTTACAGCGAAATAAAGTAAAATATATAGTTGATAAAGTAGCGTTAATACATTCAGTTGACTCGATTTCATTGTTCAATGAAATAAACAGGAGAGGAGAAAAATTTAATAGAAATATTGATTGCCTGATTCAGGTCAATGTGTCTGGAGAAGATACTAAATTCGGAATATCTCCAGAGGATTTAAACGATATGATTATAAACACTGAAGCCATGAAAAATGTCAATATCAAGGGACTTATGACAATGGCTCCGCACTATGATGATCCAGAGAAAACCCGTGATTGTTTTAAAAAACTAAATGAGTTATATCATCATTATAAAGAAAAACAATATTCATGGACTAATTTTCAGATAATGTCCATGGGAATGTCAAATGATTATGAAATCGCTATTCAAGAAGGATCAAACATGATTAGAATTGGAAGTGCACTTTTCGGGGAGCGTAATTACGGATAAGGAGGAATAGAGATGTCAGAGAATTTCGTGGATAAAGTGAAGCAGTTTATGGGTTTGGATGTTTTTGAAGATGAAGACGATGAGTTGTATCCAGAACCTCTGTATGATGATGAAACCTTTAACCAGGTGCCGGCAAAGAAGAATAAAGTTGTTAACATTCATACCACGACACAAATGAAAGTAGTCATTTTCGAACCCAACGCTTATGATGAAGTGCAAAATATCGTTGACAATCTCAAGAACAGAAAACCTGTCATTGTTAATTTAGAAACGTTAGAAGCTGATGTGGCCCGAAAAATATTCGAATTCTTAAATGGTGCTATTTATGCACTGGACGGCAGCATACAAAAAGTATCTTCAGATATTTTTATCTTAGCCCCAAACAATGTGGAAATTGCCGGCAATATTAAGGAAGAACTCAAAAATAAAGGGGTATTTCCTTGGCAGAATCGATAAGGAGCGTGATGATGTTTGTTTGAAACTACAAATATAATACTTGCAATACATTATTTTGCTCGTCTGATTAATATGTTTATCCTGATACGTGTGATTTTTTCATGGTTGAGGATCAACCCCTATAGCATGTTTGGCCAATTCATCTACGGTGTCACTGAACCAATCCTTAGTCCGGTAAGAAATATGATTCATCAGGTATTCAAGTACCAGGGTATGCTTGATTTTTCTCCCATTGTAGGAATGATTTTAGTAAATATGGTATCGTCCTTTGTGATTAGCCTTTTACGGTAAAATAATGATGTTCAAAGAAAACATATTTGATCACATTGTACAAATTGATATTAAAAAAAGATGGAAAGGCATTCTTGACCAAGCAGATCAGGTAACCACAAAACATGTTATTAAGAAAACATTATTTTTAAGTCCGGGAGAATGGCATTATACTGAGTCTGTTTTGTGTCACTTTACAGATGTTCAATGGGTTATTGAAGGCGGGTATAAGAATGCTGAACGAAAAAGATTGGTGATATTTCCTGATTACATGCGTTACCATGATATCGAAAATCCCATAGCCTTACTGAAAATCAACCACAAAGGGAGAAACGATGAATTGACGCATAGAGACTATTTAGGGGCGCTGTTAAGCCTTGGAGTTGAAAGAGATATAATTGGAGATATTATTGTTGGAGAAGACAACGCTTACTTGTTTACAACACCTGAGATGAAAGATTATATCAAATTCAACCTGAATACTGTAGGTTCCATTAAGGTGCTGATTGAAGATGCTGATTCCTTACCGGAGGATGTTGCAAGTGATGAAATGATTATTATGTCAGGGACTGTTGCATCTCTCAGGATTGATTCAGTCATTTCTATGGTTATGCACCTATCGCGTCAAAAAGCACAAAGCTTGCTTTCGGCGCAAAAAGTAAAAGTCAACTGGGTGCCAGTGCAAAAAAATATTTTACTCCTCAAAGAGGAGGATATGGTCTCAGTTAGTGGATTTGGACGATTCAAGCTGATTTCCATTGGAAATTTGAGCCGTTCGAAAAGATGGCATATTGAGGTTGGAAAAATGAAATAACGACTGGGGGGCAAGACGATGATCACACCTCTTGATATTCAAAATAAGGAATTTAAAAAAAGTGTTAGGGGATACAATGAATCCCAGGTTGATGCGTTTCTTGATCAAATAATGGTAGATTATGAGCAATTGTACAAAGAAAACCTTGAAATGAAGGAACAGTTAGAAAGAGATACTAAACAGGTTGAAAAGTATCAGCAAATGGAAGAGACTTTAAAAGAGACGTTGGTGGTTGCTCAGTCAACAGCTGATGACCTGCGAAGTAATGCGCTTAAAAAAGCAGATTTAACGGTTGAAGAAGCCGAACTAAAAGCCAAGGAAATCGTTGCAAGTGCAAAAAACGAGCTTGACCGAATTAAGACTCAGCAGGACGAGATGCTACACCAACTTCAAATATTTAAAACCAGATTCAGAACACTATTGCAGGCGCAATTGGATAACATGTCTGAAGATGCGGAAGACATAGGGAATGAGCTTAGAAATAGAAGAAGTGGTCAGGATGAGCGGAACCAAGCTGAAGATTAATATCACCACTACCTAACGAGAATGCCTGTCACCCATTTGTAGAGGACAGGTATTTTTTCGCGAAAGGAGTTCACCTATGAAATGGCTAATCATGTTGGCGGTAATTGCCATAGATCAAATGAGTAAGTGGTGGGTCATAACCTATTTGAAAGAGATCGGCACAATTAGAATTATTGAAGGAGTTTTCCATTTACACTACCTTGAGAACAGAGGTGCTGCATTTGGTATTTTTCAAAACCAACGACTTTTTTTTCTTGTTGTGAACACACTTATTACATGTGTAATCATATGGTATTTAATCAAACATCCCCTCATTAACAAAGGGTTGATGTGGGCGTTAAGTTTGATTGTGGGTGGTGCCATAGGAAACATAATCGATCGGGCACTATATGGGTATGTAATTGATTATTTTGATTTTCTAATTTGGCCTGTGTTTAACGTGGCAGACTCGGCGATTGTCATTGGCCAAGTACTATTGATTTTTTTCATTTTCAAGAGTGGCAAAATAGATTTAACAGGTGAATCATCATGACAAGAGAACGTTTTATTGTTGACGAAGAAATGGACGGTAACAGGCTTGATGTATTTTTGGCCGAGATGATGGATTCAACAAGCCGTAGCTATATACAAAAACTAATTGGAGAAGGCAACATTACTGTAAATGGAAAAGTGTCGAAAAATAAATACCTGGTGCAGCAAGAGGATCAAATAGATGTAATTTTACCGGAGCCCAAGGTGTTATCGACAAAGCCTGAAAAGATTCCACTTGATATTATTTATGAAGACAAACATTTATTAGTGGTAAATAAACCCCAAGATATGGTTGTTCATCCTGCAGCTGGGAATGAATCTGGTACTTTGGTGAATGCATTGCTATACCACTGTGAGGGTAGATTGTCATCAATTAATGGTGTGATCAGACCTGGGATTGTGCATCGGATTGATAAGGATACCTCGGGTTTACTTGTTGTAGCAAAAGATGATATAACACACAATGGATTGGCAAAGCAGTTGGCAGAACATACAATGATTCGCAGCTATGAGGCGGTAGCAATTGGTATCATACACGATAACAGGCTGAAGGTTGATGCACCAATTGGCAGGCATCCTCAGCAACGTATGAAGATGGCTGTTAATGTAAATGGTAAAGAGGCTATAACACATATACGAGTATTAGAAAGGTTTACTAACCACTCATACATTGAAGCCATACTTGAAACTGGTAGAACACATCAGATTAGAGTTCATTTGGCATACATTGACCATCCTATATTGGGAGATGAGCGATACGGTGGGCATCAAAAGAACTTTTGTACAAAAGGGCAGGTATTGCATGCCAAATCATTAGGATTTGTTCACCCAGTTTCAGGAGAAACACTTATTTTTAAAGCTAGTTTACCGGAATCTTTCGAAAGTGTGTTAGAGCAACTGGATAAAAAAAGCGGGATCTAATCAAGACCGCTTTTTTCTTTGTCCCTAGGTAACAAACTAAATATCTGCCACAAAATGGTACATGTGGGCATCTACTTATTGGATAACCTTCTGATGGCGTTAAAACTCCAACAAAAGCTATGAATCCTGTTTGTTTTGAGCTATTCTGTTAATCAAGGCTTCGCTGGGAGTTACATAAACCGTTTGGTGATGTTCATAAATGACCATGCCAGGCCTGGCACCACGCTGCTTTTTTACAAATTTACACCACGTATAATCAACCGGTACATTGCTGCTTTGACGACCTTTGCTGTAATATGCCGCAAGAAGTGCTGCTTCAATTAATTCATTGTTTGAAGGTGTCTGCTGATTAAGGGATAATACAACATGAGAACCGGGCAAATCTTTTACATGAAACCAAAGGTCACTCTTCTTACTCAGCTTAAACGTTACCATTTCATTCTGGACATTGTTTTTACCTACTCTAATCAACCGATTTTCTGAAGAATAAAATTCGTGTGGTTTACTCTCGCCAATAGGTTTGTTTTTTTTATTTTTAGAAGGTTTGTATTTAAGGTAGTTTAGTTCGACCAGTTCGTTCCGTATCATTTCAATGTCTAGCAGTGAATCAGCCTGTTCAATCGATAGCAGTATTTGATCCAGATACATAATTTCCTGCAATGTTTTTTCTCTCTGGTTAGCAATTTCGATCAAAGCGGTTTTTGATTTCTGATATCTTTTATACAATGATTGAGCGTTTTGAGAAGCAGATTTTCTTGTATCAAGAACAATCTCAATGGAAGGCTGACCTACATCGAAATAGTTAATCGCTTTAATGTTTTCCTGTCCAGGTTGAATTGTATGAATATTAGCCATGATTAAATCGGCTTTTAATTTATCCTGTGTAGCACGGGTTGCGTTCTCTTCGTCGTGTATGAGATTTTGAAGCTTATGGGTTAGTCGATTGCGTTTCGTTGAAATGGTTTTTCTCAGGTCCTGTGAACGTTGGTGGAGCCGCTCGTGATGATCTTTTTGCCCATAATAGTTATCTAGCAATTGGCTCACGCTTTTTACTTGAAGTACTTCAGCCTGGTCTATATGATGCATCGGCAAGACACTGAAATCTATGAATTTTCCCGTATCATTTTGTTTGTAAATGACCGGATTAAATTCTTCACTTACGATGTTATGCTTAATCTCAAAAAACACTTCAAACAGCTTATTTTGTTGGTTTTCAGTCAAATCTACCCATTGTTGGTCAGGATCCAGAGATGCCCTAAAAAGGATTTCTTGAGCGATTAGTGGTGAAAAACCATTGAAGGAACTGACAATCATATTTTTAAGTGTTTTATGCTCAAAAAGTGAGATGGATTGCTTAAACAAATTCATTGTTTTAATGGATAAAGGTGATGTTTTATCAGAGGGTGGGAATTCATAATAAAGTCCAGGTAAAACCTGGCGTTTTCGACTAATATGAAGCGGTATTCGTTTTATGGAATCAAGGATCTGGTTGTTCTCCGTGTCAATTAATATAATATTACTGTGTTTTCCCATCATTTCAATGACAAGTCCACGTTTAGTAACTTGATTTAATTCGTCAGATCCGTCAATGTGTATGATCAAGATTCTTTCAAACTCAGGCTGCTCAATTCCGACAATTCTACCACCAGCCAAATGTTTTCGTAACAACATACAAAACACTGGAGGCTGGGAAGGATTGTTTCGGGAAGAATTTGTTAATTGAACACGAGGGTATTGGTTATGAGCAGATAGTAATAAACGCACATTATTCCGTTGGTGCCGTAAGCTTATAATCAGTTCGTCAGACTCTGGTTGAAATATTTTTTCAATGCGATTTCCCACTAGTATTGGTTTTAGTTCACTGGCGATCGCAGATATCACGGTTCCATCAAGAGGCATGTTGCATCACTCCTTTTCCTAT
Source organism: Clostridiaceae bacterium (assembly GCA_024635995.1). Lineage (GTDB taxonomy): Bacteria > Bacillota > Clostridia > Peptostreptococcales > Tindalliaceae > Anoxynatronum. Next base: position 168,559 of record JAGXHW010000006.1, on the reverse strand, counting down.
GTGGATATCATACTTGATAATAAGCTTCGTTACAAGCCAGCGGTCACTGTGAGATGAGAAAAGTCAATAAGTTTTGTGCAAATGGTCGGGGAGCTAATCAATCATCGAAATAATGGATATTATTTGGTATAATGTAATACATAGGTGAGGAGTGGACATATATGATGATACCATTTGCGAAGATGCATGGCATTGGAAATGATTTTATTCTAATGAATGAAAAGGATTTGAATGTGACTCTTAATATTTCTGATTTAGCAGCTAGTGTTTGTCACAGACGCTTCGGTATTGGTGCTGATGGATTAATGATAGTAAGACCTTCTTCGATAGCTGATGCCCGCATGGATTACTACAACAGTGACGGTTCCTTAGGCGAAATGTGTGGAAATGGTATCAGGTGTTTTGCACGATATGTTGACACTGAACGATCTGCGGAGTCCCGAAAACTAACAATAGAAACAATGGCAGGTATTAAAGAACTAACCATCAGAAACCTTGACGAAAAACAAAGTATCGTAAGCGTGAACATGGGAATACCCACGTTTCATGATGTGGATAATAAGATTATGATAAATGACGTTGAATACAATTATTCTTATTTGACCATGGGTGTACCTCACGTTGTGATATTTATTGACGAGATCAATGACTATATCACAAACATTGTTGGTCCATTACTGGAAAGACATGAAAACTTTATGAATGGCACTAATGTTAATTTTTGTTATATTAAAAACCGCAAAAACGTGAGTGTTTTTACATGGGAAAGAGGTGCTGGACATACGCTGGCATGCGGAACAGGAATTACAAGCACATATGCAGTTGCAGTGCACATGGGAAAAGTTGATAATCATGTCCTGGTTCAGGCAGAAGGCGGGAACCTTGAACTGGAAACAATTGATAATGGTATTAAGATGACAGGACCTGCAGCGGATATATGTGTAGGTCATTATCCAGACTAAATCTACTGTTAATAAAATCGGCTGAAGGGATGTGTTTTGCATGAACAGCATGACAGGTTTTGGAAGATCAGAAGTACCAATAGAGCAGTTCAGCTTTACCATAGAAATAAAATCTGTCAATCATCGTTATTTGGATGTAGGTATCAAACTTCCTAGGAAACTAGCATTCCTTGAAGACGTTTTGAGAAATATTGTGAAATCAGAGATGCGACGTGGTCGATTAGATGTCTATATCAATCAACAGACGTCTGAAACATCCAATAAACGGGTTGTCATTGACAAATCATTATGCCAGTCGTATGTTGAGGCGTTTAATAATATCAGTGAAAAATTGGACGTTGAAAATGATGTAACAGTTTCACTATTAGCCCATTTACCTGAAGTGGTATCAGTCGAACAACAAGATATTGATGAAAGTATCTTACAAAAAGAGTTGGAAGAAGGATTGAAGAATGCATTGGCACAATTGGTCCAAATGAGAAAGGTAGAAGGAGAATTTCTACGCAAAGATTTAAAAGTTAGAATAGATGCTCTTCGAAATCAAATAAAGAAAATTGAGGAGATCAGTCCTGAAGTTTCTAAAGCCTATCGTGAAAGGTTAATGAAAAGAATTAGTGAGCTGGCAGTACCTGATGTTACAGTTGATGATAATCGATTGCTGACAGAAATTGCAATATTTGCTGAAAAAAGCAGTATTGATGAGGAACTTGTAAGATTCAACAGCCATTTGGATCAGTTTGTTACTACAATGGATGAACGTGAACCCGTTGGACGTAAGTTGGATTTTTTAGTACAGGAGTTAAACCGTGAAATCAATACCATTGGTTCAAAAGCCAGTGATATTAAAATTGGCAGCCATGTAGTGGATGTAAAAAGTGAACTGGAAAAAATTCGAGAACAGGTTCAAAATATTGAATAGTGAGGAGAGTCCATATGACGCATCGGTTGATTAACATAGGTTTTGGTAATATTGTCTCTGTCAATCGTATTGTTGCTATCGTTAGCCCCGAATCTGCACCAATAAAACGCATGATACAGGAAGCGAGAGAACAGCGAACCTTGATTGATGCAACCTATGGCAGGAGGACAAGGGCTGTTATTGTTACCGATAGCGATCATATTATTCTGTCAGCCGTACAGCCAGAAACAGTGGCACATAGACTGCATTCGAAATCTGACATTCGAGAAGACAGAGATTTGTCAACAGACTTGGAATAAAGTAATGGAGGACAACTGGATGAAGCAGGAAGGTATATTAATCATTATCTCCGGACCTTCGGGAACCGGTAAAAGTACAATAGTAAAAGAGTTCATCAATCGAAATAACGATGTTGAATTATCTGTTTCGGCCACAACCCGAAAAATTAGACCTGGAGAACAAGAAGGTAAGAATTATTTTTTTCTATCAAAAAAAGATTTTACGGAAAAGTTGAAAGAAGAGTCTTTTTTAGAGTATGCAGAAGTGTATGGCAATTATTATGGTACACCCCGGGATTTTGTGGATGAGAAGCTTAAAGCAGGAAAAAATGTATTATTGGAAATTGACACTGAAGGAGCACTGCAAATAAAAGATAAATTTCCCCAAGGCGTATTCATTTTTATTGTTCCACCATCCATCAACGAATTACAAAGACGTATCAATAGCAGAGGTACTGAAACAGAAGAAGAAGTTGAACGAAGACTTAACAGTTCACTTGAGGAAATAAAACAATTAACTCATTATGATTATGTGGTAATGAATGATCATATTTCTGATGCAGTTCAACTGATTGAAGCCATATTAAAAGCAGAAAAAGTAAGTGTTTTAAGAAGTGGTAATTATTGGCTGAGTACATTCACTTCGTAATGGTATTATTCGGGAGGCATTTGTTTGAGCAAGCAATACATGATTACCCGTGTGATAATTGACCATTATCATAGTAAGCTGGACCATCTGTTTGATTATCTTGTCCCATTACCTATACAGCCAAAGATTGTCACCGGCATGCGCGTTCTTGTTCCTTTCGGAAGGAATAACCGCATGCTGGAAGCTTTTGTAATGGAAATAAAAATGGATGATAACACATCGTTTCACATGAAGGAAATAAAAGAAATCCTTGAGGAAAAACCTGTGTTATCGGCTTCAACCATGTCAATGATTCATTGGATGAAAAGTGCATATTTATGTAGAACCATTGAAGCAATTAGATGTTTTGTACCCAACCAACGCGTAAAGCAAAAAGTGGTTGATGTTGTACGTTTAAATGAAGCTGTAATCAGAAAGATGAACATAAATAACGATTTTAATAAGGCTCCTGCCCAAAAGAAAATCGTACATTATTTAAATGAGAATGGCGAAACTGCAGTTAATAGGCTTTTGAAATCAACCCAAACAAATCGCTCTTCAATAAAATCTCTTTTGGAAAAACAGTATATTTTGATCGAAAAACAACACTATAGAAGAGAACCGAATATTTTACAGGAAGATTTTAGATATCCAGAGCCGATGTTGAATGAAAGCCAACAAGAAGCAATCCATATTATAAAGCAAACTTGGGTTGAAAATCCCAATAAACATATCCTGCTTCATGGTATTACTGGCAGCGGTAAAACAGAGATTTATATGAATATCATTAAGGATACACTTGCCAAAGGGAAAGACAGTATATTGCTGGTTCCAGAAATTGCACTTACACCACAGATGGTTCAGCGATTTAAAGGACGGTTTGGAAATAAAATTGCGGTACTTCACAGCCACCTGTCAGATGGTGAAAAATTAGATGAGTGGAATCGAATAAAAAAGAATGAAGCAAACATTGTTATCGGGCCCCGGTCAGCGGTTTTTGCTCCGTGTAATAATCTTGGCACAATTATTATTGATGAAGAACATGAAAGCACATATAAATCTGAACAGGCACCAAGATATCATGCGATGGATATTGCAAAACTGAGATGTGAAATAGAAAATGCTCACTTAATTATGGGATCAGCCACACCATCCATTGAAAGCTACTATGACGCATTCAATGGAAAATTGAAAATGGTTGAATTACATGAGAGGGCAACCGGCGGCGAACTTCCGACTATAACGACAGTTGATTTACGTGAAGAAGTCAAGCGCGGAAATAAAACGATTTTAAGCCAAAAACTCATGAATGATTTGCAGGAATGTTTAACAAATGGCCACCAGGCGATACTTTTTTTGAATCGAAGAGCCTATGCAACATATGTGAATTGCCTGCATTGTGGACATGTAATTCAATGTGAACAATGTGATATAACGATGAAATGGCACAAAAAAGAAAAAAAGCTAAAATGTCACTATTGTAGTGCTGAAAAACCAGCACCTCAACAATGTCCTGAATGTGGAGAAGAAATATCTTATCAGGGAGCAGGCACGCAGAAAGCAGAGGATGCCATTCAATCATTGTTTCCAGATTATAACGTTGTACGTATGGATCAGGATACAACGCGCAAAAGGGACGCTCACCAAACGATTCTTAGTCAATTTGAATCTGGAAAAATTGATATTTTAATTGGAACTCAAATGATTGCAAAAGGACTTGATTTTCCGAATGTTACTTTAGTCGGGATACTGTTGGCGGATACATCCATAAATTTACCTGATTTTAGAGCTTCAGAGAGAACGTTTCAATTGATCACGCAGGTGGCTGGGCGGTCTGGAAGAGGAGATACAGCGGGAAAAGTGATACTGCAAACCTATCAACCATCTCATTATGCAATTCGTGCTGCTTCGAAACATGATTATATGAGATTTTATGAGGAAGAAATTTTAATAAGAAACACGTTCCAATACCCTCCATACTCGAGACTTATCCAATTGGTTTTTTACGGTAAGAATGAATTGGAGGTTAAAGATACTGCTGACAGAATAACTGCAGGCATAAAATTTCTGTTACAGAAATCAGGCTACGTTGACAATTCTAACATTATTATGGAACCTGGTCCGGCAGTTATTGCAAGGGTGGATAACAAATACCGTTATACTGTTTTAGTTAAATCGGTTGATGTTCAGTTTTCTTTGCTTAAAAAGATCATTAAGTATCTGGTTCTTGATAAAAGAGAACAGCAAGTGCCGGAAAGTGTTTCAATTATCATTGATCCGGATCCTCGGTTCATACAGTAGTCAGTCAATCAGTCATAAATTTTAATTTAATCGTGAAAGGAATGTTTAGTGTGGCTATCAGAGTTATTAGAACGGATGAAGATCCTATCTTGAGGAAACAATCCAGGGTAGTGAAAGATATTAACCAGCGTATTGTGATATTACTTGATGATATGATAGAAACCATGTCAGATGCAGACGGAGTTGGGTTGGCAGCTCCTCAGGTAGGCGTTTTAAAAAGGGTTATTATCACTGACGTTGGAGAAGGTGTTATTGAATATATTAACCCTGAGATCCTTGAAACAGAAGGTGAAAATTGTGGCATTGAAGGATGCTTAAGCGTACCTGAAAAAAGCGGGAAAGTGATAAGACCAGAGAAGATAAAAATTAAAGCCCTTAACAGGGAAGGTGTTGAATTTGAAATGACAGCCGAGGGATTATTGGCCAGAGCAATTTGCCACGAAATAGATCATCTAAATGGCATATTGTTTACTGACATTATGTTGCCAGAAGAAGATGATTCAGAGGATGTGAATGAATATTAGGTATTGAAAATGATGACTTGCCAGGAAGAATGAGTTTTCCTAAAATACTGAACTTGATGCTTGTAATTCTGTTATAAAGGAGACGTTATATGAGAACTGTATTTATGGGTACGCCGGAATTTGCTGTTCCTTGCCTTGAAGTACTTTCACAAATGAAAGGTCTGGAGCTTTGTGGTGTTTTTACCCAACCAGATCGTCCCAAGGGCAGGGGACAACAAAGTGCCTGTTCACCAGTTAAAATGAAAGCCTTAGAACTTAACATTGATGTGTTTCAACCAACATCGGGACGGGATCAACGTTTTATTGAAGCGCTGTTATCATTAAAGCCCGATCTCATTATTGTTGTTGCATACGGAGTGCTATTACCGGCTGAAGTGCTCTCGATGCCCAGGTATGGCTGTATAAATGTGCATGCTTCACTATTACCCTATTATCGGGGAGCGGCCCCGATTCAACAATGCATTATTGACAGGTGTCAGGAAACAGGGATTACAACCATGTTGATGGACGAAGGCCTGGACACAGGCGACATGATTATCCAAAAGAGAATTACATTAGCACCAGATGAAACCGCAACAACTTTACACGATAAGTTATCGGCTTTAGGAGCCGACACTTTGCGGGAAACCATCGAAAAAATTCAAGCTGGCACGGCAACACGAACACCTCAGAATAATCAATTAGCAACTTATGCCCCAAGGCTAAAAAAGGAAACCGGTCGAATTAGGTGGAACAAAACGGCAAGCGAGATAGAAGCACTCGTTAGGGGATTGCAGCCTTGGCCTACAGCTTTTACTGAGTTAGATGGAAAGGTTATGAAAGTTTGGCGTGCTGAAGTGCTTGCCCACATCCACAATGTTGCTCCAGGATTGATCCTTGATATTAACAATGAAGGCATTAAGGTGACAACATCGGATGGAATACTATTGATTAAAGAGCTTCAAATGGAAGGGAAAAAACGCATGAAAGTCAGAGATTATATAAAAGGCAACCAAATTACGGTGGGCAACAGATTAGGAGCATAAGTAAAATGGCAGCAGAAAAACTGATACAAAATTTAAAAACCACAGTTTCACTTTTAATGACAGTTTTTATTTTTATTATTACGCTAATCATTTCCATATTTTGGGTGATGTCCAAGGATGGTTTATTGTGGTATAAAGTATTAAATATAGTAGTGCTTATGCTGTTGGTTGCCTTTTTACTCGTTACTTTTACAGGCGTGTTAGTATTTTATAGACTAATGCAAAACAAAAAGATTCCTCAAGGATTGCTACATGCTTCTAACAAGTATGTCGTGTATCTTTATCCTGTATTGGTTTTTCTGGGACAGATGATTGGAAAAGATAAAAATGAAATCAGAAGGTCGTTTACTCAATTGAACAACCAGGTTCTGTTAAACAGCAGTCTTACGTATAAAGCAGATGAAATCCTCATTTTGACACCTCACTGTTTACAGCAAACGATGTGTGACATTAAAATTACTCACGACATCCGCCAATGCAAAAAGTGTGGTAAATGTTCCGTGGAAGGTCTTCTTCATTTGCAGGAAAAATACGGGGTTGAAACACAAGTAGTGACGGGAGGCACTTTGGCAAGGTTAAGGATAAAAGAAAAGAAGCCAAAAATGATCATTGCCATCGCTTGTGAAAGGGATTTGATGAGCGGTTTGATGGATGTTAAAGGTATTCCTGTCTATGCCATTATTAATGATCGTCCCGAAGGTCCTTGTCAGAATACAAGTGTTGACATTGATGTTGTGAAGAATATGCTAGATCGTTTTTTAAGGAGGGATTGAAAAGATGTATCCATTTCATGCAGGGTTTATCATCTTAATACCGGCCATATTGTTTGCTCTCTTTGCACAGAGCAGAGTTAAATCAACATTTGCACGATACTTGCGTGTTAATTCAACAAAAGGTTACAGCGGCGGGGAAGTTGCGAGAAATATATTAAATCAGAACAACTTACATAGCGTACCTGTTGAAATGGTACAGGGTTACCTGGCTGATCATTATGATCCCCGTGCTAGGATTTTGCGATTATCAAAAGAAGTATATTCAGGCACATCCATTGCTTCAGTAAGTGTTGCAGCACATGAAGTCGGCCATGCGATACAACATGCAAATGGATATGCACCATTATCAATAAGAAATGCCATTTTTCCAATAGCCCAGTTCGGATCCTCGATGGCATGGTTCTTTGTGATTGGCGGGTTTATATTTGATTTTGTTGGGTTGATAGACATTGGAATACTTTTGTATTCGGCAGCAGTCCTTTTTCAAATTGTAACATTACCAGTTGAGTTTAACGCCAGCAACAGAGCGATGCAGATGTTAACAGAAAATGGGTATCTGGCTACCAATGAAGTATCCTCTTCAAAGAAGGTATTGAATGCCGCTGCATTAACTTATGTGGCTGCCATGGCAACAGCAGTAGCTCAACTCTTGAGATTAATTTTATTGAGAAATAGAAGATCATAATCAGTTAAATGATTAAAGGCGTTTATAAACGCCTTTCTTTTGTATTAGATGGTTGATTATAAAGGAGCGATTACAAAGTGATAAAACCTCGACAGGCTGCTGCGACTTCCATAGAAAACATCATCAATAAAAAATCATTCTCGAACATAGAATCAGCTTCATGGCTGAACAGCAATAATTGGGCAGCAGAAGATCAACGCTTGTACATTCGCATATTGTACGGAACATTGGAAAATCTGTTGCTGATTGATAAAATTATTGAAACAATGTCAAATAGGAAAATTAGTAAAATTGATACAACCACCTGTGGCGTAATCCGCATTTCAATATACCAATTAATATTTACTGATCGAATACCGGCTTACGCTGTGATCAATGAAGCGGTAGAAATAACTAAAAAACACAAACCAAAAGCGGCAGGCTTTGTAAATGCTGTATTAAGAAATGTTTTAAGAGAATACCAAAAGCATAGCAACAAAGAAGAATTCCTGGAACGATATATCAGTGGCAGCTTATCACTTAGATATTCTCACACAGACTGGATTATTAATAAACTTCAAAAGAACTACTCACAAAAGCAGGTTGCAGACATTTTAAAATATCATCAAGAACCACCAACGCTTACAATTCGTTTGAATTTATTGAAAGGTGACGTTGAATACCTCATCAATCAATTGAATTCAGAAGGCATTTTTATTAAGCACATTCCATGGATGAAGGAGTCATATTTAATCGGAAAATCAGATAAACTATTAACATCAACAACTTCCTACAAAATCGGTTTGTTTCATATTCAAAGCATCGCGTCAATGTTAGCGGTTCACTGGATGGACCCTCAACCAAATGAACTTATTGTTGATGTTGCTGCAGCTCCTGGTGGAAAAACAACTCACATTTGCCAACGAATGCACAACCAGGGGAAGATAGTTGCCCGAGATATATCTGTATCAAGAAGTAAGCAAATACAGGAACATGCCCACAGGCTCAGTTGCGACATTATTGATACATATGTGGCAGACGGTACTGAACATGATATGAACCTTGACAGAATTGCCGATCGCGTTTTAGTGGATGCACCTTGCTCAAGTATGGGCATGATTCGTAAAAAACCGGAGCTGAAGCTTATTCATAAACAACATGATTTTGTCTCGCTGCCCTTGTTACAGGAAAGAATACTGGAAAATGCTTCTTATATGGTGAAACCTGGAGGTGTTCTTCTTTATTCAACATGCACTTATTTTTCTGAAGAGAACACATCTGTTGTGTCATCTTTTTTATCAAAACACCCTGAGTTTCAACTCATGCAATTGAACATTGATCAAAATCTAAGTGAGCTTCGCGCAGGGATGAGCCAAGATGGAATGATACAGTTGGGTCCACATATTAATCCATTGCTTGACGGGTTTTTTGTTGCTAAATTAGGGCGCAAACAAGATTGATTGGAGTGTATGACGTGAAAAAAGATTTATTAGATTTCACATTGGAAGAGATTACCCATGAAATATCTGCTCTGGGGTGGCCAAAATTTCGCAGCACACAGATCTTCAGATGGTTGTATGTGGGCGTAAAGGATTTTATGGAAATGACGAATCTTTCCAAAGGTGATCGAGAGGAATTACAGAATAAATACAGTATAATGAATCTAACGTTAATAAAAAAGCAGGAGTCCAGAGAAGATGAAACAGCTAAGTTTTTATTTCAGCTATCTGATGGTGAAATGATTGAAAGTGTTTTTATGAAATACAAACATGGAAACAGTGCCTGCCTGTCAACACAAGTTGGATGTGCAATGGCTTGTTCGTTCTGTGCTTCTGGCCAGGAAGGGTTAGTTAGGAATTTATCAACTGGTGAAATGGTTGATCAAATACTTTCAATGAGCAGATTGCAGTCTGAGCGTATCAGTCATGTAGTATTAATGGGAAGCGGCGAACCTTTACAGAACCTGGGGAACGTAGTAAAATTAATGAAAATTATCAATGATAAAGAAGGACTCAACATTAGCTTACGTCATGTTACATTGTCAACGTGCGGTTTGATACCGGAAATTCGCGAACTGGCTTCTTTCAAACTGCCTATCAACCTTGCCATTTCACTGCATGCATCTAATGATGATACACGTCGGAGACTTATGCCTGTTTCCAGAGGCTACCTCATCACAGAATTGATCAATGTATGCGACGAATATGCAAGCGTCACTGGCAGAAGAGTCACTTATGAATATGCATTAATTAAAGGTGTTAACGATTCAATTGCTGACATGCAGCAGTTAGCCAAACTACTCAGAGGAAAACTATGCCACGTTAATTTAATACCAATAAACCCAGTTGAGGGATCAAATTACCAAGCTACCAACAAGGCACATTTAATTGATTTGACTCGAGTGTTATTGAAAGAAGGTATTGTTTCAACCGTCAGAAGAGAGCTTGGAAGCGACATTGATGCTGCTTGCGGTCAGCTGAAGAGAAGAACTTTAAAGGACTACTAAATGGTTTTTTGACCATTTTGAGGGCACATTTTAGGAGGTTCTATGATGAAAACGGGTGTCTGCACGGATGCCGGAAAAATCCGGGAGATTAACCAAGACGATTATGCCATTCATGAAAACGGTTGTTGTCTTTACATTATTGCTGACGGAATGGGAGGGCATCAATGTGGGGAAATTGCAAGCCGAATGGCTGTAGAAGTGATCAGTGAACATGTTAAGAAATTCATGTCAGATGATCTCGATATCTCTTCGACCAAAGGGATCTTATTTGAGGCTTTTAACAGAGCAAACAAGAAAATATTAGAATATACTCATATAGAGCCTGCTTGTGCAGGAATGGGAACAACATTAACATTACTTTATTATTGTGCGAGGCACTCAATAATTGGACATATTGGTGATAGCAGAGCGTATGTACTCCATAATAATTCCTTAGTACAGGTTTCGAGTGATCATTCTTTGGTAGAAGAGTTAAAGAGAAGCGGTGAAATAACAGAAATAGAAGCGCACAACCATCCCCAAAGACACGTTATCACCAGAGCGTTGGGAATGGGGGACCAGGTAAAAGTAGATCTTTTTCAAGTGGAATTGCATGAAAATGACAACGTATTATTATGTACGGATGGATTAACAAACCTGGTTAATGACGATGAGATATGCAAGACACTCTTGACCATAGATCCGGAACCGGTGTTAGCGCAGAAATTGGTTCAATTAGCCATAGAACGTGGTGGGCACGATAATATTACAGTGCTTCTTGTGAATATCCAAGGCACTTCGAAGGAAAGTAGGTGATCCCTTGATAGGAAAAACACTTGGAAACCGATATGAAATTATTGAAAAAATTGGTGGCGGAGGTATGGCTGTTGTTTACAAAGCAAAATGCCACTTATTGAATCGTTATGTAGCTGTAAAAATTCTCAGGAATGAATATACACAAGACAAAGACCTGGTCAATAAATTCAAAAAGGAATCACAAGCCGTTGCCAGCCTGTCACACCCCAACATTGTTAATGTATATGATGTGGGAGAAGTGGATGACCTATATTATATTGTGATGGAAATGGTGGGTGGAAAAACACTAAAAAAGGTAATTCAGGAAAAGGGTCCATTGCATCAGGAAGAGATCATTTATTATTCAAAACAGATTGCACGGGCTCTACAGCATGCTCATAATAATTTTGTTGTTCATAGGGATATAAAACCTCAAAACATTCTCATCACTGATGATCATAGAGCAAAGGTAACTGATTTTGGTATTGCATTGTCTACGACTTCTTCGACTCTAACAAACACGGGAAGTTTAGTTGGCTCAGTTCATTATTTTTCCCCGGAACAAGCTCGGGGCGGATATACTGATGCTAAAACAGATTTATATTCGTTGGGAATCGTGATGTATGAAATGGCAACTGGCAAACTTCCATTTGATGGGGAAAGCCCAATAACAATTGCACTCAAGCATCTCCAACAGGACATAGAACTGCCTTCGAAAGTGAATCCTTCGATTTCTGAGGGGTTAGAACAGATCATTCTTAAACTCACTCAAAAGGAACAAATATCCAGATTTCAGTCTGCTGACACATTGATTGATGCATTAAATCAACTAGAAACTGATCCTGATTATGTGTTGGATGAAATTGATGATGAAATGGATGAAAATCCAACTCAAATCAATACACAGACAAAAGGAGATGTTATCAGAAAAATGGCAACGACTAAAAGTAAACGCAGGAAAAAGAATAATAATTCAAAGTTCATACTTGCTGCAGGAATACTAACAGCACTGGTGGCAGCATTATTATTCACCTTTGGGTTGTTTTATGTCAGTAACTTATTTGGAGGGAGTACAGACGATGATCTGATTGTGCCAGAACTGGAAGGAAAATTATTGGATGAAGCCATTGATGAACTGGCAGCGTTAAACTTGCAACATAGAATCGAATATCGTTTTGACAGTGAAGTGGAAGCTGAGCGAGTCATTTCACAAAACCCGGAAGCAGGTATGACTGTACGAGAAGGATTTCCCATTGAATTGATTATTAGTACACTGGATGATTCCTCTGTGGTACCTGATGTTACCTTCAAAAGCTTTGACGAAGCCAGATTTCAGATTGAAGATGCAGGATTTACGCTTTCGGACCCGGCCTACGTCTTCGATGATTTGCCAAAAGGCACTGTTATCAAACAGGACCCAGGGGCTGGAACCCAATTGCCTGCAGGTGAGAATCTTCATTTAACAGTCAGTGAAGGTCCGGAAGTGATGATGGTTATCATGCCAAATGTGACCGGTGTTGCACTTGAAAGTGCACGGGGAACCCTGGAAGGCGTGAACTTAATTGTGGGTGAAGTGAGAGAAGAGTTCAGCAATGAATATGTGGAAAATTACATTATTAACCAAAGTGTACCTGTCGGAACAGAAGTAGCAGAAAACACTTCAATCGTATTGACTGTTAGCAAGGGTGTGGAAGAAGTTCAAATTGATGAACCGACAATTGAACCGGAAGAACCGTCACCTGTACCCCCAGATGAACCTTCTGAACCAGGACAAACGACAACAAAAACGTTAAGAATTGGTCCCCTGGGTACTGAGGGAATTGTTGAAATACAGCTATACAGGTTGGATGAAGGGCAAAAAACCCTTATATTCAGCAAAACACATAACATTGATGAGGAAGGCGATGAGTTACAGGTCACTGTGGCAGGTTCTGGCACTCAACGTTATGAAATCGTCATTGATGGCGAACCGAAACACACCGCCGAAGTGATTTTTTAGGAGGAACTATGGAAAAAGGTCGAATTGTTAAAGCCATCAGTGGTTTCTTCTATGTGCAGTCTGAAGAGGAAGTTTTTAGCTGTAAAGGAAGAGGCATATTAAAAAAGAATGAGCAAACACCACTCGTGGGAGATCTGGTTTTTTTTAGCATTACCGACCAAGAACAACGTGAAGGCATTTTGGAAGAACTTGTTCCACGGAACAGTGAGTTGACAAGACCACCTGTTGCGAATGTAGATCAACTGCTTATTGTTTTTTCCTATACACAACCAACCCCAAACTATGTATTATTGGATAGAATTCTGGTGACTGCTGAAAGCCAACATCTTCAATCAATCATTTGCTTTAATAAGACTGATCTTTTGGTCAAGATCATGGGTAGCAGTCTGATGGAAGCATATAAGGAAATGGGCTACACTGTTATTGAAACCAGTGCTATTACCAGCAAAGGCTTAGAAAGCCTTAAAAGGGCATTAGAAGGTCGTACAACTGCTTTGGCGGGATCGTCAGGTGTTGGGAAATCGACTCTGATTAACAGTATGTTTCCTCAGTTTACTTTGGAAACAGGTGTTATAAGTAAAAAAATTCAAAGAGGAAAGCACACAACGAGACATTCGGAATTACACCAGATCAATAGTGACACCTGGATCATGGATACACCCGGGTTTAGCTCATTATCAATCACAGATATCGATGACTCAGAATTGCGAGATTACTTTAAGGATTTTTCAGTGGCACAGTTATCTTGTCGCTTTAAAACATGCCTTCACCTGGAAGAACCGAATTGCGCCGTTAAAAGAGCTGTGAAAGAGGGAGTCATTCACCTGAACAGGTATCAAAACTATGTCAATTTACTTGATGAAATAAGAAAAAACCGGAGGTACTAATATGGTAAAAATTGCACCATCGATCTTGTCAGCTGATTTTTCTAATTTGGGTCAAGATGTCGAAAAGGTTGAAAATGCAGGTTGTGATTATTTGCACATTGATGTGATGGATGGCAGATTTGTGCCGAATATCACGATTGGACCCGTTGTCATTAAATCATTAAGAGGAAAAAGTAAATTACCATTTGATGTTCATTTGATGATTGTTGAACCGGAAAAATATATTAATCAGTTCGTTGAATCAGGAGCAGATATCATTACTGTTCAAGTTGAAACATGCCCTCATTTGGACAGAACAATACACCAGATTAAAGAAGCCGGTGCGATGGCTTGTGTAGCCCTTAATCCTTCAACATCCTTATCCACGCTTGACTATGTACTGACGGAATTGGACATGGTACTGATTATGACTGTTAACCCCGGGTTTGGCGGACAGTCATTCATACCCGCAATGATTCATAAAGTTAGAGACCTTTCTGAAAAAATAAAAAGTGTTACATCGAGTGCGGTTATCCAGGTTGATGGAGGCATAAACACATCAAACATAGGAACAATGGCAAAGGCAGGTGCACAGGTTTTTGTGGCCGGTTCGGCTGTTTTTAATCATGAAGATCCAGCCCTTGCCATAAAAAAACTTAAGGAAGCGGCTGTTTTGTAGAATGAATAGAGGTAATGGATGGGGGTAAGGAATTGGAAACACTGCTGATTACGAATGGAATTATTGAATCGACTGAATATCTCAGTGAATTGGTGAAAAAGAACATAAACATCATTTGTGCAGATGGAGCAGTGCGATACCTTCGTTCGATACAACAACTCCCTTCATGTGTTATTGGTGATTTAGACTCAATCAGTCAGGACGATCTGGATTGGATAAAGAACAACGATGTACCAATTGTTTTATACGATACCAGAAAAGATTATACAGATACAGAGTTGGCCATTAGGTACGCCTTAGAGTTAGGTTCAACAACCATAACATTAACGGGGGCCTTGGGTGGTCGATTTGACCACAGTTTGGGAAATCTTTTTTTATTGGTGCTTATACACAAACATAATTGCGTGGGTATTATCCATGAAATGGATTATGAAATCCGTCTTATTACCAAGAGAGAAACACTTGATTGGAAGATTGGTGAAACAGTTTCTTTTGTGCCGGTATCTGAAACTGTTGAAGAAGTCACTCTCACTGGATTTGAATATCCACTGGAGAGGGAGACATTGTACCAGGGTCATACACGTAGTATTAGTAATATTGTTGCACAGGCAGATCAAATGGTTGAAGTGGGTAGTGGCATGTTACTGGCCATAAGAAACAAATAAAAAAAGCCTCTCTTGTTCAAGAGGCTTTTATTATCAGAAAACACTATAATGCACGCTCCACTTTTCCTGATCGGAGGCATCTGGTACAAACGTTGATTCTTTGGGGTGACCCATCAATCACAGCTTTCACTCTTCTGAGGTTTGGTAACCATGTTCGTTTGTTGTGACGGTTGGAGTGACTCACCTGATTGCCAAATACTTTACCTTTATTACATACGTAGCATGTTCTTGCCATGTTGAACACCTCCTTTAAGCAATGTAGCCTTGAAACATTAGTATATTATCACATAACCGCTTACTTTGCAATATGGCAAATAAATCCTTGGCAAATAAATCCTTTTATTTCAAAGTCAACAAATGGTATCGGCTGTGATATAATAGAACCGAAATTGTTAACATATCAGTGTTTTGTTTAATTGATGAAAGAAATAATTTGTAAGGAGGTACAAGAATGCCTGGCAAACTGACTAATCAGTATGGTACAACAATTATTGACGATCATGTTCTTGCTTCCATAGCTGGTTTATCTTCCATGGAGTGTTATGGTGTAGTTGGTATGGTGACTAGATCATCTGCTGGTGGATTGGTAGAGCTTCTTCGAAGGGAACAATCCAGTAAAGGTGTTAGAGTTCAGACAAATGATAATGTTATCTCTATTGATCTTTATGTGATAGTAGAGTTTGGAACAAGAATTTCTGTAGTGGCTAATAATATTGTTGAAAAAGTTAAGTATAGTATTGAGAACTTAACTGGTATGACAGTAAACAAAGTGAATGTCAATGTTCAGGGCGTGCGTGTACAAAAGTAATTAGAGGAGGTAGCCCCTTTGAATAAAGAGATCATCGATGGCATTATGCTGAAAAAAATGCTTGCGGCTGCCAGACAAAGTCTCAAGGACCAGCAGGAAGTTATCAATGCCCTAAATGTTTTTCCTGTACCGGATGGTGACACTGGTACTAATATGTCTTTAACAATGGAAGCTGCAGTTCGTGAGGCCAACAAGGCAGATGACAATTTGGATAATATTCTTGAAATGGCTGCTAATGGTTCGCTTATGGGTGCCCGAGGCAATTCTGGCGTTATATTATCACAACTATTCAGAGGATTTGCAAAAGGGATTGCGGGTAAAAAAGAATTATCAACAAAAGACTTGGCTTCTGCCATGAAAGCCGCATCAGACACTGCTTATAAAGCTGTCATGAAGCCCACAGAAGGGACAATTTTGACAGTAGCCAGAGAAAGTGCAGAAAAAGCAATAGTGCTTGCCGAGACAATCTCTGACCACGATCATTTCTTATATCAGATAATTGCTGAAGCAAATTTATCCCTTGAAAGAACACCGGATCTTTTAAAAGTCTTAAAGGATGCAGGTGTTGTTGATTCGGGTGGTAAGGGGTTGGTGTCCATTCTTGAAGGTGCCTATAATGCGTTAACTGGAAAAACCATTGTTTCAGAGGAGATCTACACGAAACCGGTAGTGGCTAAAATAGCCAGTGATGAATCACTGGAATTTGGCTATTGCACGGAATTTATTATTCGCGGGCCTGAAGCAAAGCTCGATGGATATAAAAAAGACATTGAGGATTTTGGTGATTCAATGCTTGTTGTCGGTAATGGTCAAGTGATAAAAGTACACATTCACACAAACCATCCTGGCGAAGTGATGGAAAAGGCTATGGAAATTGGCCATTTAAGCGATATCAAAATCGACAATATGAGATTTCAGCACAGACATGAAGTATTTGAAGAGAACCAAATTCATCCAGTAAATGTTGAAAACCAGGAAAAAGAATATGGAATGATTGCTGTAGCCATGGGAGAAGGCATATCTAAAATCTTTCAAGATTTTACAGTTGATGTAGTGATCCAGGGGGGGCAGACCATGAACCCCAGTACAGAAGATTTTATGAATGCCATTAATAGAATTAATGCAAAACATATTTTTATAATGCCTAACAACAGTAATATCATAATGGCAGCGAACCAAGCCAAAAATTTAAGTGGCAAGGATATTATCGTCATCCCATCAAAAACGGTGCCGCAAGGAATTTCTTCAGTGTTGGCCTTTAATCCTGATGCGACTGTAAAAGACAACCAGGATTCCATGACGGAAGCCATTAGTGTTGTGAGAACAGGTCAAATAACCTATGCTGTTCGTGACACAGAAATGAATGGTCATGTCATTAGCAAAGGCTCAATCATCGGATTGGCAGATAAAGAAATTATAGCATCAGGAGAGAACACCACTGAAGTAACATTAGAAATGATTAAATCAATGATTGTTGATGACGATGAAATTCTTACAGTTTATTATGGAGAAGGTATCAACGAATTAGAGGCCAATCGGGTGGAGGAAACAGTTGCAGGATTATATCCTGATTTGGAAGTCGAAGTTTACTACGGTGGACAACCTCTTTACTATTATATCATTTCACTCGAATAAAAGAGGTGGTTAGTATGAGGGTTATTGGCGGAAAAGCGAGAGGCCATCGTTTAGCATCACCATTGGGAAGGGATGTACGCCCTACAACAGATCGGGTTAAAGAAGCTGTCTTCAATTCAATTCAACAATATATAGCGGAAGCAACAGTTCTTGATTTATTTGCGGGGGCAGGGACTTTGGGAATTGAGGCGTTATCCAGGTATGCTAAACAGGCATATTTTGTTGATAGTTCACCAAAACAAATGGACCTTATAAAAACGAATCTGGTTAAAACAAAGATACTTCATGAAGCTGTTCTAATATGCTCGGATGTTAATGTTGCCATAGACACATTTTCAGACCAAGATGTGAAATTTGATTTGATTTTCATGGACCCACCATACAATCTGGGTTTTGTACAAAAAACGCTGGAAAAACTTGGACATGCAGAAATTCTCGCTACTGAAGGTCTCATAATTGTCGAACACAGTCTCAAAGAAATACTACCTTTGGACGTTGGGTGTCTTCAACGCACATCAACAAAAAAATACGGTTCGACAGGAGTTGCTTACTTTAGGCGAAGGGAGGAGTAAAGGATGATAAAAGCGCTATACCCAGGTAGTTTTGACCCTATTACCAACGGACATATTGACATTATCCAAAGGGCATCTACGCTGTGTAACGAGGTACTGGTCACCGTCTTACCAAACCTCTCAAAATCACCCTTATTCTCTTTAGAAGAGCGGGTAAAGATGATAGAAACTGTGACTGAAGAGTTTCCAAATGTTTTTGTTACAACGTATTCAGGGTTGTTGGTCAATTTTGCAAACGAACAAAATGCACAAGTGATTATTAAGGGCTTACGAGCTGTTTCTGACTTTGAGTATGAGTTCCAGATGGCACTGATGAATAGAAAGCTCAATACTAATGTTGAAACCATTTTTTTAATGACACAAAGTAAGAATTCATTCCTCAGTTCAAGTCTTGTTAAAGAAGTGGCCAGGTTGGAAGGGTGCATTAAAGGACTGGTTCCAGGTCCAGTTGAAGAAGCTTTGATTAAGAAATTTCAACATAAATAAATTGTGACAGGGAGGGAAACATATGGATGTGCTGCAGTTGCTGGAAGAGCTAGAAGACATAATCGAAAGCGGCTCTACGATTCCTTTTGTCAGCAAAGTAATGGTAGACCAGGGAGAATTATTGGAAATTATCAAAGAAATCAGGATCCATTTACCAGATGAAATGAAACAGGCACTATGGATTAAGGAAGAGAGACAACGAATATTATCCGAAGCTCAGCAGGAAGGGGAGCAAATAATTCAAGAAGCAAAAAAACATGCCGATGAGCTTGTGGATGAAGATGAAATAGTTCAAATGGCTCGAAAAAAAGCAGAAGACATCATATTACAGGCGCAGCAAGGTGCCAAGGACATGCGTATTAGCGCAAGAGAATATACGGATGAACTTCTTGAGCAAGCAGGTGGTACACTAAAAGAAATGCTAGGTACCATTGAAGAAAACAGAAGAGAACTAAAACAAATGAACCGGGGCAATCAACAATAGAACACTATAATAACCGATGTTTATCTTGGCTGATATAGACTGGGCTCATAATCAAGTCAGGATCTGAATTTCTGAATTGATTGTTTTGAAGTGCATTTCCATACAATCTACCTGCGCGATAGTCTAACGCTAATAGTTCTTTTATCCTTTGATTATCGGGCTTAAAATGGGCTGGTTTGTTTATCAAAGGAATTGAAGATGTTTTTTTACACAATCGAATGATGTCCCTGCCACGATCGTTAAATGCCAATATGCGGGCATAAGGAGGTTTTTGTTCACTGTACCATTGCTGAGCAAATGGAGTCCTGATACCTAGCAATAAGTGGGTTAGCATTCGTTGAATTCTTGAATAGGGGACACGCTTGTTTTTGACACAGGCAATAAAATCTTCTATGGAAGAGGTAGAGGTTCTACAGGACAACATTCTGTTATCAATCCCTTCTGTCACATGAGGGAGTTCCAGAAAATCATTTTGTGATGCGCGTTTCAACAAGGTAATGATGACCTGTTCAAAATCTGACATAAAAACAGGACCTCTTCCCTGATTAAATCCGTTAAGCATGATGCGGTGAGCGCTGTCTGGCATGTTTTTATTGATTAGATCCGGTTCACCAGTTATTTGTATTTGATGACGAATACCTGAAGCACTGCTAATTCTATTATTTGTATTAATGTCATGATAATCAGCTCCGATTCTTTTTATTGTGTGAACATGAATGGAGCTGTTTACTATTTTCAGGTGTTTTAAATATGCGATACCAAGCACATTATTTGGCAGATTAAATACATTTTCGATAACGCTTTCTGTTTGGTTGGATTTGTCTTTTAAAACAGCTTTAACAGCTGCCTCCTGAGCTGCAGGATATGATGAACCTCTATTAAGAGTTGCTTTTAGTTGATGGTGATATAAGGGAGACGGGTTGGCCAGTATGTCGCTGATTTTGTCAATTTCATTAAGAGTTCCGGATTCGGACCCAAAACACAAATCTGTTATGCAGCCTAACTGCTGTAATAATAATATACTGCCTCGAGCAAAAAAATCTGCACTTGAACATGCATAAATGGTGGGTAGTTCGAGAACAAGATCAACACCACATGAAACTGCCATGGTGGCACGTGTCCATTTATCGATCAATCCCGGTTCACCTCGCTGTGTGAAGTGACCGCTCATAATAGCCACTGAATGGCTGGCGCCGCTGATAATTTTAGATTCATTTAAATGATGATAATGGCCGTTATGAAATGGGTTGTATTCAGTAATCAAACCTAAAAGCTTCATCGTTGCATGCACCTCCTTATTAAGATTTTTACAAAATTTATAATTTATATAGCAGAACAGATAATAATTAAACGATATCGTCGACAACACTTGAAAAATTGTTAAAAGTTTATTATGATTGTCATGTTAGCATGCAAGTGAAAGAAAATCAATCCTATACAAATCACAGGAGGGTTAAAATGAAAGTACTCGTTTTGAATTGTGGAAGCTCATCTCTTAAGTATCAACTTATTAACATGGAAAATGAAACGGTTTTGGCTAAAGGAATTGCTGAAAGAATTGGAATTGATGGTTCTTTTGTAAAACATGAACCGGCTGGACAGGATAAACATGTTATTAACACTCCTTTGAACAACCACAAAGATGCGATCAAGGTGGTTCTGGATGCTTTAGTTGATGATAATCATGGAGTTCTAAAGAACTTGGACGAAATTAATGCTGTTGGGCACAGGGTTGTTCATGCCGGTGAAAAATTTTCCGGTTCAGTCATGATTGACCAGGATGTTATTGATGCTCTGGAAGAATGTTCTGACCTTGCTCCGTTACATAATCCTCCCAATTTAATGGGCATATACGCATGTCAGGAAATTTTGTCAGATGTCCCAATGGTGGGTGTATTTGATACAGCATTTCATCAAACCATGCCAAAGTCTTCCTACTTATATGCACTACCGTATGAGCTATACGAAACTTATAGAATAAGACGTTATGGTTTTCACGGTACATCTCATAAATATGTTGCATTAAAAACAGCTGAATTGTTAGGAAAACCTATTGAAGAGTTAAAACTTGTTACTTGTCATTTAGGCAACGGGGCTAGTATGACTGCAGTGATGTATGGTCAGTCTGTTGATACGACCATGGGTTTTACGCCGTTGGAAGGGTTGGTCATGGGTACTCGTTGCGGAGATATCGATCCGGCGATTATTTCCTTCGTAATGGAGAAGGAAAATATCGACATCAATGAAATGAACAATATTATGAATAAAAAGTCAGGCGTATTAGGGATATCCGGAGTAAGCAGTGATTTCAGGGATATAGAAGAAGCCGCTGAAGCAGGTAATGAAAGAGCAAAAGTTGCCTTGCAAGTTTTTTACAAAAAAGTAACCAAGTATATCGGTGCTTATGCTGCTGAAATGGGTGGACTGGATGCTATCGTATTTACAGCAGGGCTTGGAGAAAACTCAGATTTAGCTCGAAGTGAGATCTGCAAAACCTTGTCTTTTATGGGTGCAACAATTGATGAAAAAAAGAACAAGGGAGTAAGAGGTAAAGAATCAATCATCAGCACTGACGATTCAACGGTTAAAATAGTCTTAATGCCCACAAATGAAGAGTTAATGATAGCCAGAGAAACAAAATCTCTGATTTCATAATGTATCGGATAAGTTTAGCTTGACAAATCTTCTCCGGAAACATATAATTTCTTCTATTGGAAATAGAGGTGGTATGTATGAAACTTGACCTGACGGCTCTCCTTAAAAATGAGACTGATGTGATAGATATTTCATTTGAATTTGAAGAAATGGAAATTGATTATTACGGAGAAATCATTGAATTCAAAGAACCTGTGAAAGTTTCTGGATCTGCCAAACGAATCAGTGATGAATTTTTTCTGGAAGTGGAGATTAACGTCAGCATTACCACTCATTGTGCAAGATGTTTAAAAGAAGTCTCGAAACCGCTGTCGATTAAAACGTTTGACGAACTATTGCCAGTATCGAAAGAAAACCAGATTGAGCAGGACGAGAATGTTTTCTTTTATGAAAGGCATCACATTGACTTACTGGCGTATTCAAGAGAACAGCTGTTAGTCAATTTGCCTTATAAAACTGTTTGTCGGGAGGATTGTGCTGGCATATGTACCCGTTGTGGACGCAATCTTAATGTTGAATCATGTTCGTGCGACCATGCTGTTGCTGAAGAAGACGAATTGGATCCAAGGTTGGCTCAACTGAGTGAATGGTTTCAGAAAGCAAAGGAATAAGGAGGTGTAGTCATGCCAGTACCAAAGCGTAAAACAGGTAAATCTGATCGGGATATGAGAAGAGCAGCAAACTCAAAATATACCGCTCCTTCCACCTCAGAATGCCCACAGTGTCATGAACCTAAAGTTTCACACAGAGTTTGTACAGGTTGTGGTTTCTACAAGGGTAAAGAAGTTATCGACGTTAAATAAGAAGATAAACAGCATTGCCAATGGCATGCTGTTTTTTTCTGCCGATAACTATGTGAGATTGTGAATTCAAAGCGTACCTTGTTTATGACAGAGTTCTCTAGTATACTGGGATTAGTATCAGGTACTAATAGTAATTAGAGGTGATGACAATGAAGCCAGTTCAAAGACAAGATAAGATGTCTAAAAGAGATCGCCAAAATGAATTAAGTAAAGTTATGAAACTGGATCCTTTTCTAACTGATGAGGATTTAGCCGTTCGTTTTAATGTTAGCATCCAAACCATAAGACTTGACAGATTGGAACTGGGAATTCCTGAACTGAGAGAAAGAATGCGCTTTGCAGCATCAGAAAACTATGCGAAAGTAAGAAGTATGTCTGGGGCAGAGATCATTGGTGAACTAATCGACTTGGAATTGGGGAAAAATGGAATATCGATTGTGGAAACATCACAGGAAATGGCTTTTAAAAAAACAAAAATGGTGATGGGTCACCACATATATTCTCAGGCAGAAACCCTTGCCATGGCAGTGATTGATGCAAATGTTGCTTTGACGGGTGTTTCTAATATTAAATACCTTCATCCAGTTGAAGCTGGTGATAAGTTAGTTGCTAAGGCTGAAGTTGTACGCGTAAGAGGTAATAAGCATTTTGTACATGTTAAGATTCATACTAAACAAAACCAAGTGTTTAGAGGAAAATTCATTCTTGTTACGCTGGACAAGGAAAAGGAGGATTAGCATGAAAGTTGTGATCGATGCAATGGGTGGTGATTATGGGCCTGAGGTGACAGTTAAGGGAGCCGTGGATGCTGTTAATAGCTTAGGCGTTGAGGTTGTATTAACAGGTGTTGAAAGCACCATAAATGAACAATTAGCCAAGTATGGTAAAGTGAATGGTCTCACGGTGGTTCATTGTTCAGAAGTGATCGAAAACCACGATAAGCCGTCAATCGCTTTGCGAAGGAAAAAAGATTCATCCATGTCAGTTGCTTTCCGCATGGTGAAGGAAGGTGAAGCAGATGCTGTGATTTCAGCAGGCAATACAGGTGCCCTACTTGCTGGTGGACTTTTCATTCTTGGGAGAATTAAAGGGATTAGCCGACCCGCATTGGCAGTTCCTTTTCCTACACCAAGAGGCATTTCATTACTGATCGACGCCGGCGCCAATGCGGACTGTAAGCCTCAGCATTTGCTTGACTTTGCTCGAATGGGTAAAAGCTTTATGCAGACAATGCATAACATCGAACAACCTACCATTTTTTTGGTTAACGTGGGAATAGAGGAAGAAAAAGGAAACGAGCTCACTAAAGAAACGTATAAATTATTGAAAAACGCAGACATTGGATTTTCAGGTAACATTGAAGCGCGGGATATTCCAGAAGGGGTAGCGGATGTTGTTGTATGTGATGGATTTACCGGCAATATCATTCTTAAGCTGTATGAAGGTGTTGCACAGACTTTTGGCAGTACATTAAAAAAAGAATTAATGAGTACAACCATCAGGAAATTGGGTGCAATTTTAGTAAAATCAGGGCTTAAATCATTTAAAAAGCAATTTGACTATGCAGAACATGGAGGAGTACCTTTTTTGGGTGTTAATGGTTTGGTCATTAAAGCTCATGGCAGTTCAAATGCATTAGCTATTACAAATGCTGTTAAACAAGCCAAGCGATCGCACGATAATCAGTTGGTCAGCCATATTATTAAACATTTGCCAGCCACTGAAGAACCTCAGGAGGAGGGTTCTTTATGAGAGAGATAGATAAATGGGCTAAGCAGTGTATGGCTTTGGAAGATCAAATTGGCTATCGGTTCAAAAATCAGATAACATTGCTTGAAGCCATGACCCACAGTTCTTTCGCGAATGAATGGCGCCATAAAAAAATGCTGGACAATGAGCGGTTAGAGTTTTTGGGTGACTCAGTGTTAAGTCTGATCGTTAGCCATTATATTTTTGACAAATACAGCCAGCTTCCCGAAGGTGAACTTACAAAAGTAAGAGCTAATGTGGTATGTGAGTCATCACTGGCATTAAAAGCCAGACGCATTCACATAGGCAAGTATTTATTACTAGGGAGAGGCGAAGAAGCCAGCGGTGGAAGAGACAGGGATTCAATATTAGCAGATTGTCTTGAATCTTTGATAGCGGCCATCTATTTAGATGGAGGGTTTGATCAAGCCAGAAACTTTGTCATAGATAATTTTATGGATTTAATTGACCTTGCTGTAAATGGAGAGTTGATGTCAGACTATAAAACGAAACTACAGGAAATTTTACAGAGTAATACACAAGATAAAATTGAATATATAGTGGTTCGTGAAGAAGGTCCTGATCACAACAAAATATTTTTTGTTGAAGTTCGAATAGGAGAAAAAGTAATTGGTTTTGGCGATGGAAAAAATAAAAAAGAGGCTGAGCAGAATGCTGCAAAGTTCGCAATATCAAATATGTCCAACCAATAAATCTGTTCTAAGTACATCCATTAAATTGCAGGAGGGAACATAGTGCACTTATCAAAACTGGAAATGAAAGGGTTTAAGTCATTTGCACAACGTTCTGAAATGAATTTCAATAAAGGTATCACAGCTGTAGTAGGTCCCAATGGCTGTGGCAAGAGTAATGTTGCTGATGCTATACGTTGGGTTCTCGGAGAACAGAGCGCTCGAAGTTTACGTGGTCATAAAATGGAAGACATCATATTTTCTGGAACCGACCGAAAAAAACCACAAGGTTTGGCTGAGGTAACCATCGTATTCGATAACAAATCAGGAGAACTCCCGGTACCTTATCATGAGGTGGCCATAACGCGAAGAGTGTTTAGGTCTGGTGAAAGTGAATATTTATTGAACAACACTCGATGTAGATTGAAAGATGTTAAGGAATTGCTGATGGATACGGGTATTGGGAAAGAAGGATACTCAATTATAGGCCAGGGTAGAATTGATGAATTGCTCAGCCAAAAAGGCGAAGAAAGAAGATTCTTATTTGATGAAGCAGCAGGAATAGTAAAATTTCGTACAAGAAAAGAAGAAGCAGAGAAAAAAATGGTTAAAACGGAAGAAAATCTTTGTCGACTTAATGACATTATTTTGGAATTGAAGGGACAGATTGACCCTCTTCGTATCCAGGCAGAAAAAGCAGAAAGATATTTAAACCTACGAGAAAAAGTGACTTTTCTTGAGGTGGATTGCCTTATAAAGGATTATGATAAGTACACGTCTCAACGATCTGTTTTGGAGGATGAACAAATAAATCTTCGTGAGACAATAGAGCTGATTCTCGTCGAATTAAATAAATTGGAGTCCGAGAAGCACAAAATTGAATCAGACGTCGAAGGTTTTTTAGCTGAACAAGAAGTGTTGGTTAATAAGATCCAAGGAATAAAAAAGTCCCAGGAAGAACAAAGAACAGTCTATTTATTGAACTGCCAGAAATTAGAACATCTTATTGAACAAAAGGAACGCCTCACACTAAATCATACAGAAGCAGAGCATGACCAAGAGAAAGAAGCTATAAAACTTGCTGAACTTTCCCGAAAACATGAGAATCAAAAAGCCCAGTTGGATGAAATGAACCACATGTTACAGCAATTGAATAATAATATTCATACAACAACACTGCGGTTGGATGAAAGGCAACAGCAATTGGAGAATAATAAGGCAGGTATTGTTGAAACGCTGAATGAAATCTCAGGGTTTAAAGCCAAGAGAGAGAGACTTTGGGCTATGAGCGAATCGGCAGAGGAAAGAAACCGTCAACTTAATAATGAAATGACACGACTCAATGAAGATCTTGCCCATGTGTCTAATCAGTATGATTCAGAAATGAAAGAAGCACTGAAGGTTGGCTCTCAGGTAAAGTCGTTGGTAAGAGATATTGAGTCAGATGAAACCACAATTTCCAGTGTGCAAGAACACCTGAGTGCAGTAGAACTGGATTTATACCAGATAAGTAAAGATCACGACCAGGCTGTTCACCGAAAAAACATGTTGGTCAATATGGAAAAATCTTTCGAAGGATTTCAAAGAGGTGTTAAAAATGTGTTGCGAGCTGTTCAACAAAACAGTGAACTGGCATCGGGTTTTCATGGTGTGGTGGCAGATTTAATACGCGTTCCCAATGGTTATGAAATCGCGGTAGAAACTGCTCTGGGGGCAGCGTTGCAACACCTGGTCACAGATGATGAACAACAGGCTAAAAGAATAATCGAATACCTTAAACATCAGCATTTGGGACGGGTAACAATTCTTCCCCTTACGATCATAAAAGGCAGAATGCTAAGGCACAATGAATTGAGAATCCTGGAGAAGTATCCTACAGCATCCTGTGCGATTGATTTAATTAGCTTTCCCAGTCCATATCAAAGTATATTTGAAAGCCTTTTGGGACGGGTGATTGTTGCGGATGATCTGGAAACAGCTATTAGCATTGCACGAGACTTTAATCACCAGATTAAAATAACAACGGTGGAAGGGGAACTACTTCAGCCTGGTGGATCGATGACAGGCGGTACTTCTACCAAATTACCGGAAGGGTTGCTGGTTCGCAAACGTGAAATTGAAGAATTGGGAAAAGAGATTCACGAATTGGCAGCAAAAAAGAAAGATAAAGAGAAGATAAAACTGGAACTGGATACTAAACGTAAAGAAAGCAATCAATTGCTGCAGGAGAAAAAGAGATTATTAACCAACCTTCAGGAACAGAATGTGCGTCTGGAAAGTACGTGCTTAAATTTAAAAAACCAGATGTCAGAAAAAGAGTATCGCTTTCAGTTACTACAGGATGAAAAAGATCAATTAAGCGATCATCTTAAGCAATTGTCTGATGATATTGGAAAACTTGAAAACAGCCTTAAAGAAAAAGAAGAAACCTTAATAAATGTGCAACGAAATATGGATTTGGAGTTAAATGAGCAACAAGTCATAAAAAATGAAATTTCAGATCTGACAAAAAGGTTAAACACTCATCAAATTGAAATGGCAGAGATGACAGAAAAAGAAAAGGCCATTTTAAGTGAAATATCACTGGTAGAACAACTCCATGACAGTGTGATTGATAGAGTCAGAACAATCGATGAAGAAACCCGTGTTGTTCTTTCTAAAAAAGAGCATGTCTTAAAATGCATTGAGGATGACAAAAAGAAAGAGAAAACGATTGAATTGGAAATAAATAATGCAACCCAAAATCATGACAAAATCAAACAGTTAATTCAAACATGCCAACAAGCATTAAAACACCACATGACAGATCGTGACAACGTTGCTAAAAGGAATGAAGAAACCAAAGAAACCATCCATCAATATGAGATTAAAGTCTCAAAGATTGAATGGCAAGTGCAACAACTTCTGGACAAATTAAGAGAACAACATGCTTTTAATCTTACCCAAGCCCGCATTTGGCTTAAAAATAATCACATGAACAATGTGAAAATGTCTGATTTAACCAGATTGAAATCTGAAATGGATGCACTGGGTGATGTGCACATTGGTGCATTGGAAGAGTTTAAGCGGGTACAGGATCGTTATGAATTTTTGTTGCAACAGCAAAAGGATTTACTTGATTCAAAAGAGTCGCTGATAAATATAATTTCTGACCTTGAAGACCATATGAAGAGACAGTTTGAAGAGCAGTTTCATAAAATTCAAGACAAATTTAACGAGGTGTTTCAACGATTGTTTCATGGTGGATCAACACAACTAATTTTACAAAATCCGAATGATCTTCTTTCCACAGGGATTGACATTATTGCACAGCCTCCTGGGAAAAAATCGCAACATTTATCATTGTTATCAGGCGGGGAAAAGGCATTGACAGCCATCTCATTATTATTTGGAATACTACTGGTTAAGCCTTCTCCTTTTTGCGTACTCGATGAGATTGAAGCTGCTTTGGATGACGCCAACGTTAGTAGGTTTGCAGATTACCTGATCAGTTTATCCGAAGGGATACAATTTATTGTTGTCACACATAAAAAACAGACCATGGAAAGAGCAGATACTTTATATGGTATTACAATGCAGGAAAAAGGTATTTCTAAATTACTGACGTTAAAACTCCAGGAAATTGATCAAAATATGATTGCAGGATAATTTTATACTCAAGTTAAACTATACGATGCAGGGGGCCTATTGATGAATGAACAACAACCTACAAGTTTTTTTAATAAACTGAAACAAGGATTGAGTAAAACAACGAAAGGTTTTTCGGATCGAATCGATTCACTAGTTAATGGGTACGACATTCTTGATGACGATTTTTATGATGAACTTGAGGAAATACTTATAACTGCAGATGTTGGGTTTGATATGACAATGGAATTACTTGACTCCTTAAAAACGAAAGTCCGGGAGCGAAAGACTGATGATCCGCACATTGTCAAAACGCTGCTAAAAGAGTTGATTGCGGATGCTTTAAGCGTTGGTGACCGAAACATATATATTGAGGAGACACCTTCTGTTATACTGGTTGTGGGTGTAAATGGTGTTGGAAAGACAACCACGATCGGTAAGTTAGCCCACCATTTTGTTAAAAGGGGTACCAAAGTATTGTTGGCAGCTGGTGATACATTTAGAGCAGGAGCGATAGACCAGTTGGAAGTATGGGGAAATAGAAGTAACGTGCCAGTTATTCGACATCAGGAAGGAGCAGATCCTGCAGCTGTTATTTATGACGCTATACATGCAGCAAAAGCCAGGAATACAGATATACTGATATGTGATACTGCAGGACGGCTTCATAACAAAAAAAACTTGATGAATGAGCTGGGGAAAATCTTCAAGGTAGTTGATCGTGAGTATCCGGAAGCGAGTAAAGAAATTTTGTTGGTGCTGGATGCAACAACCGGTCAAAATGCATTACAACAAGCAAAAGTGTTTGGAGAAGTGGCAGGGATCACAGGGATTGTTTTAACTAAATTGGATGGCACAGCCAAGGGTGGAATTATTCTGGCTATTGTTAAAAGCATGGGAATTCCTGTAAAGATGATAGGTGTTGGTGAACAGATGGACGATTTGCAACCCTTTAATGCAATAGAATTCACCAATGCTTTGCTAGGCGATTAATGTCAGTATAATTGTAAAAAAAAGTAAAGCAAATATGCTTGACATTGCCCAACATATCAATTAGAATACCCATGTACCCGTAAAGCAAATAACCTTTACAGTGGTGATGATCATGATGGATAAAAATACAAATTACATTCTTTTGTTTGACTGTTATCAGACGCTTTTGACAGATAAACAACGGGAGATGATGGACCTTTATTATAATCAGGACTTTACACTGGTTGAAATTGCTGAGGAAATGAACATATCCAGGCAGGGTGTTTATGATCATCTAAAGAGAACGGCCCATCTGTTACAACAATACGAAGAAAAAATTGGGTTGTTGGAAACATTTCAAAGACAGAATAAAGTAATCCAAGGAATGAAAAAAAACATAGCCATTATTGAATCTCAATTAGGTGGGAATCCGAATGCAGAGGATTCACTCTGGCAACTGAAGCAACTAAAAGATTCACTGGAACAACTATATCTAATTAGCACCTCTTAAGGGGATGTGTACAATGATCTTTGAAGGTCTTTCCGAAAAACTGCAAAACACATTACAAAAGTTAAAAGGAAAAGGCAAATTAACTGAAAAAGATGTCAAAGAAGCAATGAGAGAAGTTAAGCTTGCCTTGCTTGAAGCTGACGTCAATTTTAAAGTGGTCAAAGACTTTATTAACCGGGTGACTGATAGAGCCATTGGTTCAGAAGTAATGGAATCCTTAACGCCAGGCCAGCACGTTATAAAGATTGTTAATGAAGAATTAACAGCATTGATGGGTAGTGGACAGAGCAAGTTGACATTTGCTTCAAAACCGCCAACGGTATACATGATGGTGGGTTTACAGGGATCCGGTAAAACAACTACTTGCGGAAAACTGGCAAAAATATTGAAAAAGCAACAGAAAAATCCATTGTTGGTCGCCTGTGATGTCTATCGACCTGCTGCAATTGAGCAGCTACAGACCGTAGGAAGTAAAATTGACACACCGGTT
This sequence comes from Clostridiaceae bacterium, assembly GCA_024635995.1. Classification (GTDB taxonomy): domain Bacteria; phylum Bacillota; class Clostridia; order Peptostreptococcales; family Tindalliaceae; genus Anoxynatronum. The sequence continues at coordinate 137,512 of JAGXHW010000006.1, read as the reverse complement.
TTCTCAATGGGTGATGCAGTGAGTCCAGTGAATATCGCTAAAGCCGGAATTGAACAAGCCTTACGACAAGGGCTCGATACAGTGATCATTGATACTGCAGGAAGATTACACATCGATGACACGCTGATGAATGAGTTGTTGGAAATCAAATCTGCGGTCAAACCACAGGAAATCTTACTGGTGGTTGATGCAATGACAGGTCAGGATGCTGTAAATGTAGCAGAACAATTTCATGAAAAAATCGGTATTGACGGCGTCATCCTAACAAAACTTGATGGTGATACAAGGGGTGGAGCAGCTTTATCTGTAAGGGCAGTGACACAAAAACCGATAAAGTTTGTTGGTTTAGGCGAAAAAGTCGATGAATTTGAACCTTTTTATCCCGAAAGAATGGCATCACGCATTTTAGGCATGGGAGATATGCTGAGTCTGATTGAAAAAGCCCAATCGAACATAGACATGAATAAAGCCCAGGAATTGGAAAAAAGAATGCGTACACAGCAGTTTACCTTTGATGATTTCCTGGACCAACTTCAGCAAATGAAAAACATGGGATCGATGAGTCAAATACTTCAAATGATACCTGGCATGGGAGGAAAGCAACTTAAGAACATTGATGTGGACGACCGTGAGCTGGTATACATTGAAGCAATCATTCAGTCTATGACAAAAGCTGAACGAATTAATCCTGGTATTATCAACGGAAGCAGAAGAAAGCGCATTGCAATTGGCAGCGGAACAAGCATCCAACAGGTAAATAAATTATTGAAACAGTTTGAACAAACCCGAAAAATGATGAAACAGTTTATGGACATGGAAAAAGGCATGAAAAAAGGAAATAAATTCAAACTGCCATTTCCCGGAATGTAAGCTGATAATAGTAGTTATTGTATTGGTATAACATGAGAAGGAGGTGAAAAGTATGGCTGTTAAAATAAGACTTAAAAGAATGGGAGCAAAGAAACGTCCTTTCTACCGAATTGTTGTTGCAGATAGTCGCGCGCCTCGGGATGGACGATTTATTGAAGAAATTGGCTTTTACAATCCTGTTTCAGAACCCAAAGAAGTTAAAATTGATCAGGAGAAAGCACAAAAATGGTTATCAAACGGTGCTAAACCAACGGAAACTGTTCGAATTCTATTGAAAAACAATGGAATCGTGGAGTAAACTGTACCTGGTGAATAAGGGAGGAACGAAACATGGGCTATTTGGTGGAGTTAATTGCGAAAGCCCTGGTAGACAATCCGGATCAGGTTCATGTCAATGAGGTGGAAGGAAGTTCGACCATCACGATTGAATTACGCGTGGCACCTGAAGATATGGGTAAGGTCATTGGAAAACAAGGCCGGATTGCCAAAGCGATTCGCACCGTAGTAAAAGCAGCGGCAACAAAAGAAAGTAAAAAAGTAATTGTAGAAATTTTGTAGTTAATTTTATAACTACATTGATTCTCACCGCGTATGGAACCGGTGGAGGTTGAAAGATGAAATATTTAAAAGTTGGCGTTATAACTACAACACATGGTCTTCGTGGTGGAATAAAAGTACTTCCAATGACAGACCGTTTGGACAGGTTCAAAAACCTGGAATGGGTCTACATTGAAGGCCAGGATAAGAAGTGGCTTATCAAGGATGTTAAAATAAGGCCTAAAGATGTGATTCTTGAATTGGAAGGGCTTGACACCATTGAAAAAGTTGAACCATTGAAAGGAAAATATCTCTTAACAGATGAAGATCAACGACAAGCGCTTGAAGACGACCAATATTACGTTTCAGATTTGATTGGTCTTCAGGTACATCTCATGAATGGTGAGCTGATTGGAACATTGACCCAGGTAATACCAACGGGAGCACATGATATTTATGTGGTTAAATCCATTGATGAAAAAAAAGAATGGATGATTCCGGCTGTAAAAGCATTTATTAAGGATATATCGCTGGAAGAAGGTAAAGTTCTCGTTGAACCAATTGAAGGGTTGTTGACATGAACATTGAGGTTTTAACTCTTTTTCCAGAAATGATGGAACAAATATTTAGTTTTAGTATTGTAAAAAGAGCACGAGAGAAAGAATTGGTTAATATCCATTGTCATCAAATAAGAGATTTTGCAGAGAATAAACATGGCAGTGTTGATGATTATCCCTATGGTGGAGGCTGTGGAATGGTAATGACACCTCAACCAATCTTTGATGCGCACGAGTATGTTTTGCAAAATACTGACCTCGTGAAAAGTGAGGTTCGCACCATTTACTGCACACCGAAAGGGCGCCTATTTAGCCAGGAATTAGCCATAGAACTTGCAAAAGAAGAATCCTTAATCTTCTTATGTGGGCATTATGAAGGTGTAGACCAGCGAGTGATCGACGAATTGGTGACTGATGAGATTTCCATTGGTGATTATGTTTTGACAGGTGGAGAACTTCCGGCGGCGGTCATGGTAGACGCTATCAGCAGAATGATACCAGGCGTACTCAGGGAAAACATCAGTTTTCAGGAAGAATCTTTATTTGACGGACTGCTTGAGTACCCCCACTACACAAGACCTGCAGATTTTAGAGGCTTGAAAGTACCAGAGGTTCTCTTGTCTGGTCATCACAAAAAAATTCAAGAATGGCGCCGTCATAAAGCAGTACAGGAAACTTGTTTGAAGCGACCAGATATCATTAAACCTGATCGACTTACAAGTAAAGATGTGGAATTAATCAATCAGTTTAATACGAAAGAATGATGGATTGTACCTTGCGTAATAGCATGGTATAATGACTCGAAATGACGAACGTTCCTCTATGAAAAGAGGTTGCATATGAACGTTATTGAGGAAGGAGGGACAAACATGGACTTAATTCGTACTTTAGAACAGGAAAACATGAATAAGGACCTAATTGCATTCAATACAGGTGATACTGTTAAAGTGCATGTAAAGGTTAAAGAGGGTACACGTGAGCGTATTCAGGTATTTGAAGGCATTGTCATTAAAAGACAAGGCGGAGGAATTCGTGAAACTTTCACAGTTAGAAGAATCGCTTCAGGTGTTGGAGTTGAAAGAACATTCCCCGTACATTCACCTAAAATTGACAAAATTCAAGTTGTTAAACGTGGTAAAGTCAGAAGAGCGAAGCTACATTATATTCGTGATCGAATTGGTAAAGCAGCGTTTAAAATTAAAGAAAAACGGTAACAGAAAGGGACTCATTGTAGTCCCTTTCATTATAGGGGTGAAAGAAGCACATGATAATAAACTGGTATCCTGGTCATATGAAAAAGACTGAAGCGCTGTTAAAAGAACAACTCAAGTTAATTGATGTTGTATTAGAGTTGGTTGATGCTAGAATCCCTAAAAGCAGCAGAAATCCAAAGTTTTTGGATCTTTTTAAGGATAAAAAGAGAGTAATCGTTTTAAATAAGTCAGATTTAGCAGATGAAAAAGTAACAATGGAATGGAAAAGCCATTTTGAAAACCAGGGCATGCACGTGATTGTTACAAATGCGATCACAGGCGGGACAGCCAGGTATATTCAGGAAGCAGTAACCCGTGCATTTCAGGAAAAAAGCCAACAACTGATAAACAGAGGAAGAAAATCCAGGCCGGCACGTGTGATGGTTGTTGGCATTCCAAATGTTGGAAAATCAACAATTATTAATCAATTAGCTGGAAAAGGCAGTGCAAAAACAGGTGATAAACCTGGTGTTACCAGGGGAAAACAATGGATTAGAGTTCATTCGCAAATTGAACTGTTAGACACACCGGGTATATTATGGCCAAAATTTGAAGACGAAATCACAGGAATTCACCTGGCACAAACTGGCGCAATCAGAGATGAGATCATTGACCAGGAAGAATTGGCACATGAATTGGTAAAAGAATTGCTGGCGTTGTATCCAGAACAGCTTCATAAGAGATATGGTGGAGATGTCATGATTGATCCTTTGGATTATATGAAATGGATTGCCAAGACAAGAGGATGTATTTTAAAAGGCGGCGAAGTAGATCTATTGAGAGTGGCCACCATTCTCCTGGATGAATTTCGCGGAGGCAAAATTGGCAGAATTTCACTTGAAAGTCCTGAATGAGAGGTGAAAAAATGAATGCATTTGTTTATGAAAAGACCTTGTGGGACAGTGGGATAAAATATATTGCATGCTGCGATGAAGTTGGTAGAGGTTGTCTATTTGGACCTGTTGTTGCAGCAGCAGTCATACTAAAACCATATCAGTATATTGATGGTGTAAAAGATTCAAAGAAGTTATCTGAAAAGAAAAGAAGACTGCTCTATCATGAAATAATTGATAAAGCAGAAGCGATTGGAATTGGGATTATTCCTGTTGAAACGATTGAACAGATTAACATTAAAAATGCCTCAAAATTAGCAATGAAAATAGCTGTGGAAAAGTTAACAACCAATAACGGAACAAGGCTTACACCTGAGGCAATGTTGATTGATGCTGAAATCATCGATTTACCCTACAACCAGGAAGCGGTAATACGCGGGGAAGATCATGTGCATGGCATTGCAGCCGCTTCAATTATCGCCAAGGTAACGAGAGACCATATGTGTCTTGATTGGCATCTGAAATATCCTGAATATGGGCTGGATCAAAACAAAGGGTATGGAACAAAATCTCACAGAGAAGCACTGCTGGTCCATGGACCATCACCCATGCATAGGATGAGTTTTTTAAAAAAAATTCTGGAGCTCAAAGATGACAAATAAAAACCAACTAACAGGAAAGCACGGAGAAGATATTGCTGAAACCTATTTAATTGATGATGGATATGAGATCATCACCAGGAATTACCGATGTCGTTTTGGAGAAATTGATATAATAGCGGCCAGGAATGGCACCTTAATTTTTGTAGAAGTTAAAACCAGATCTGATCAGCGTTATGGCTTGCCCAGAGAATCGGTGACATATGCAAAACAGAGAGTCATTATTAAAACAGCACAACAATACATTCAACGGTATAAAATAAAAGACAAACTCTTTCGTTTTGATGTGATAGAAATATTCTATGATAGACAACCAACGCATGTAGTACATATCGACAACGCATTTAGCCTTTAATGAAGAGATGACAGCATAGGAAGGAAGGTTATTGAATGCTTGCTAAAACAACAACAGCCAGCCTGCTGGGGCTGCAGGTGCTTAAAATTGATGTGGAAGTTGACACATCAAATGGTCTTCCAGCAGTTAATATTGTTGGATTACCAGATGCTTCCATTAAAGAATCAAAAGACCGGGTAAGGGCAGCTATTGAAAACAACGGTTTAGAATATCCAATGCAGAGAGTGACCATAAACCTTGCACCGGCTGATTCAAGAAAAGAAGGAACTCATTTTGATCTTCCCATCGCATTGGCCATTTTAATGTCTACAAATCAAATTGATAAAGAAGCATTGTTAGACACAGTTATTATTGGAGAACTTTCTCTGGATGGATCTATTCTAAAAGTTAATGGTGTTTTACCAATGATCATGGAATTAAAAAGAATGGGGTTTAACAAAGTAATTATACCAACAGAAAACCGATACGAACTAAGCATGTTACAAGGTTTGACCTGTTGTTTTGCCGACAACCTGAAATCACTGGTTAAGCAGATTCAGGCTAAAATAGAATTTGAAGAGATAGACTCCATTTCTCTGATAGACGCTACACCATCTGAAACCACTGAAAATATTGATGATTTAAGTGGACAGGAAAATGTGAAAAGAGCACTGGAAATTGCTGCAGCAGGAGGACACAATCTACTAATGATAGGCCCTCCGGGTTCCGGAAAAACAATGGCAGCAAGGAGATTGCCTTCTATTTTACCGGAGATGAGTTTTGAAGAAGCGATGGAAGTAGCTTCTATCTATAGTGCAGCTGGGCTGCTGAAACCAACTAAATCATTTTTTCAGCAGAGGCCATTTAGAGCTCCTCATCACACGACTTCTTCAGTGGCACTCACTGGGGGTGGAAGGCTTCCGCGCCCTGGCGAGATATCATTAAGTCATCGCGGTGTTTTATTCCTTGATGAACTGCCGGAATTTGATAAAAAATCATTGGAAATATTGAGACAACCACTGGAAGATGGTGAAGTGACCATATCCCGATCAGCAGGTTCATTTTCATTTCCCAGTGAATTTATGCTTGTAGCAGCATTGAATCCATGTCCCTGTGGATATCATGGATTCGAAGACAGTGGACATACTTGCCAGTGCGCTCCTTACCAGGTTCAACGCTATGTTAACCGCATATCAGGACCATTATTGGACAGAATGGATTTGTATGTAGAGTCCAGACGTGTCGAATATGAAGACTTGACTGCTAAACGTAGAAGTGATAATACTGAGCAGGTTAAGGCAAACGTATCTAAAGCAAGAAAAATCCAACAATCACGCTATAGTGGGACTTCAATCAAAACAAATGCCGAAATCAAACCAGCCAGTATTCAAAAGTACTGTTTGTTGGATAAGGAAGCGGAAATCATCATGAAAGAAGCTTTCGTAAAAATGAAACTCAGTGCAAGGGGATATCACCGAATATTAAAAGTAGCCAGAACTATCGCAGATCTGGATTCAAGCGAAATGATTGAAACACACCATTTGGCAGAAGCATTGCAGTTTAGAACGCTTCATCATTTTAAAAGGAGCTGACACAGATGGAAGAAAGAGACTACTTGATAGCCCTTAGTGTAGCTGGATTACATTATTCAAAGATGCTATCTGATTTAAAGGATTTCTTTGGTTCCTTTCAAAATGTATTTAATGCTTCTGAAGAGCTATTGGAAAGAGTAATAGGTAATGGCCCTTATCGCAATAAGATTATCAAAGCAGCGATTAAAGACACAGAAGTGCTTCAACGAAGAGTAGAAAAAATTAATGAACAATATACAATCATTACCTTGCTAGACGATCATTACCCAGAAAAACTTCAGGAAATATATGATCCGCCCTGGGTATTATATGCAAAAGGGAAACCTTTGAATGGTCATCCTATGATTGGAATGGTTGGCGCCAGAAAAGCGTCAACATATGGAAAATGGGCTGCTGATTATTTTGCCAGGGAATTGGCCAAGCGCGAAGTGGGTATTGTCAGTGGCTTAGCCTATGGCATAGACGCTGCTGGGCACCAAGGTTGCCTTGATGCTGGAGGTTATAGTATTGGGGTTTTAGGATGTGGTATTGATAAAACATATCCGATTTCTAATCGGAAACTATACCAGGAACTTGAAAAAAAAGGAACCATTATCAGCGAGTATGCACCTGGGATTGAACCTCAAAAGCATTTTTTCCCTGCGAGGAATAGAATCATCAGCGGTTTGTCAGCCGGTGTATTCGTTATAGAAGCAAGGGAACGGAGTGGGGCGCTTATAACAGCTGAATTTGCCATGGAACAAGGCAGAGAAGTTTACGCTTTACCTGGCAACATAAACAGTCAGCTAAGTATTGGAACAAATAAGTTGTTGAGGGATGGCGCCCGATTGGTCCTTGAGATAGATGATGTGATTGGGCCAATTGAGTCTATATTACCAGTTAAAATTTACAATAGTGAAGCGTATAACGTTAACATAGCATTGAGTAGTAATGAAAAATCTGTCATGAACCTCGTAGCGGAAGAACCTATGCCAATAGAGATGCTTTTACATAGATCTGATCTTACCATTTCTGAACTAAATGGAATACTTACCATCCTGGAATTAAAAGGCTTGGTGCAACAACTGCCAGGTAAAAGATTTACAGCGTATAGATAAACTGATATAATCGTGCGTGAGTTTTTAAAATGCAAAAGAGGTGTTACCATGTCAAAGTCATTGGTCATTGTCGAGTCTCCGGCAAAAGCAAAGACCATAAAAAAATTTCTAGGAAGCCATTACACTGTGAAAGCAACAGTGGGTCATATTATTGACTTGCCTAAAAGCAAACTGGGTGTCGATGTTGATCAGGATTTCGAGCCGCAATACATCACCATAAGAGGAAAAGGACCTATCCTGACTGAAATTAAGAAAGAAGCCAAGAAAGCCAAAAGAGTTTTACTGGCGACTGACCTTGATCGCGAAGGAGAAGCCATTTCTTGGCATTTATCCAATGCCCTAAATTTAAATGAAGATGAACCGTGCAGAATTGTCTTTAACGAAATAACTAAAAATGCAATTAAAGCTGCTGTTAAAAATCCGCGTGTGATTGATAAACAATTGGTAGATGCACAACAAGCAAGGCGGGTATTGGACCGACTTGTTGGATATAACCTGAGTCCTTTGTTGTGGAAAAAGTTACGAAAAGGGTTAAGTGCAGGAAGAGTACAGTCCGTTGCAACAAAAATGATAAAAGATCGGGAAGAAGAAATTAACCTGTTTGTTCCTCAGGAATATTGGAATTTGGAACTGGAACTTGAAAACAGTAAAAAAAACAAGGTAACGGTGCAGTTTCATAGAGATGAAACAGGCAGTAAAGAGTTACCAGATGAAAAATCTGTACAAAGAATTTTAAAGAAAATACATGGATTGGACCTGACAGTCTTACAGGTCAAAGAGAGTGAAAAAAGAAGAAATCCATTTGAGCCATTTACTACTAGTACCTTGCAGCAGGAAGCATCAAATAAACTTGGATTTGCAACACGCAAAACGATGATGATTGCACAACAATTATATGAAGGAATTGACATTGGAAAAGAAGGAACAACCGGTTTAATAACGTATCTTCGAACAGATTCAACGCGGATCTCTGATGATGCTCACAAATCAGTTCGTGGGTTTATAGCAGGCAAGTTTGGTGAAGTATATTTAAAACCTGACAATGTGACTGTTAAAAAGAAGCAAAATAAATCTGTTCAGGATGCCCATGAAGCCATCAGGCCCACAGACATTGAAAGGACCCCTGATGTGATGAAAAGGTTTTTAAGCAGTGATCAGTATAAGTTATACAAACTAATCTGGGAAAGATTTGTTGCAAGTAGAATGAAGCCAGCGCTATATCAAAACATCAGTGTTATCATGGATGTTGAAAAGATCCAATTTAAAGCCAATGGATCCAGATTAATATTTGATGGTTTCCTCAAAGTGTATAGTTTTGCCTCCGTCACAAAAGATCAACTGTTACCTACGGTTAAGGAGGGTGAATTGTACAAGCAATTAGATTCAAACTCGTCCCAGCATTACACTCAACCACCTGCGCGTTATACAGAAGCCAGTTTGGTTAAGGCGATGGAAGAACTGGGGATTGGAAGACCCAGTACTTATTCACCGACAATCAGTACAATCCTGGCAAGAGGGTATGTGGTAAGAGAAACAAAAACCCTGAAACCAACTGAACTTGGAATTCTGGTAACACGCTTGTTAGAAGATTATTTTGAAAAAATAATTGATGTAAACTTCACGGCCAAAATGGAAAAACAGCTGGATGAAATCGAAGATGGAGCAGAAGATTGGAAGCATTTAATCAGAGAATTTTACGGACCATTTAACGAAATGCTTCAACACGCTGATAAACATGTTGAAGAAGTGGATTTTGTTGAGGAAAGTGATGAAGTATGCGAGAAATGTGGAGCTTCCATGCTCATAAAATATGGGCGATACGGTAAATTTTTGGCCTGCTCAAATTACCCAGAATGTGAAAATACCAAGCCTTTTGTTAAGAAAATTGGTGTTCATTGTCCACTTTGTGAGGAGGGTGAAGTAGTCGAGCGAAAGTCTAAAAAGGGTAGATTGTTTTATGGCTGTAATAAATTTCCGGATTGTCGCTTTGTCTCATGGAACCAACCAGTCAATGAAAAATGTCCGAAATGTGATACTTTGCTTGTTATCAAGAAAACAAAAAAAGAAACAAAGTTAGTTTGCCCTACAAAAGAATGTTCATTTGAAAAAAACATGGATGAAAAAGAGCAGTAAAAAACAAATTGAATTTTTTGAATAATTGTGATAGGATTTGATTATGAAAAAATCATGTTATATGAAATGGAATCATATAGCGATGACAATAAAAAAAGGAGGTTCAGTGATGTCCGCTTCATTACTAGAGAAAACCAGAAGAATTAACTCGATTCTTCAAAAATCTGCAGAAAACACTGTATCATTTAACGAATTATGCCGTACATTAAGTGACATTCTTGATGCAAATGTGTATGTGGCAAGCTCAAAAGGAAAAGTTTTAGGTGTTAGTTTAACAGATACGTCAGACTGCCCCATTATTTTGGATGAACAAACAGGAGAAAAAAGATTTCCTGATGAGTACAATGAACAGTTGCTCCTGGTGACTGAAACACAGTCAAACATTACCCAGGACGCATTACTGAAATTGTTTAAATATGATGTGCAAAGCTATAACAAGCTGGTGACAGTAGTACCTATACTCGGCAGCGCTCAACGACTTGGCACAATGGTGCTGGCGCGTCATGACCAAAAGTTTTCTGATGATGATTTAATCATGGCTGAATATAGTGCTACTGTGGTTGGGCTTGAAATATTAAGAGCTAAATCAGATGAAATTGAAGAAGAAGCCCGCAAGAAAGCTGTGGTTAAAATGGCAATAGATACCTTATCATATTCCGAGTTAGAAGCAGTTGAACATATTTTCAACGAATTAAATGGAACCGAAGGACTTCTCGTTGCGAGTAAAATAGCCGATCGGGTAGGTATAACCAGATCGGTAATTGTGAACGCTCTAAGAAAATTTGAAAGTGCAGGGGTTATTGAGTCCAGGTCTTTGGGCATGAAAGGAACTCACATAAGAATTCTTAATACACGGTTATTAGATGAACTCAGAAAACTTAAACGTTAAGCAAAACTTAATATAAACATTGAAAGAAGTCGTTATCCAATGACTTCTTTTTCCTTGTTAGCCTAGACACAACTTATGGTATAATGTTGATTGAAGATGCGCTGATATCACTGGATATGTAAGGCTGATAAAAAGATCCAGTAACAAACAGGATTGTTCGTGAACAGACTAATCAGGTTTTTTTGTAAGGAGGTAGTTGCATGGAGTTGCTGCTGAAAATTGGAGATAATGTTGACATCCAGATCCATAATCCAACTAATCCTGAAGGTGTTAAAACGCTCCATTCACAGGTTATGAATGTTGATAATGAGTTTTATTATATTACCGGTCCCGTTTTTAAAGGAATGGAATATCCGATAAAAATTGGACAAAAAGCTGATCTTACATACTATAGAGATGCAGGTATCTTTAGTTTTACTGCAACTTTTCTAAGGAAAATGAACGAAGGCAATTTGGAGCTTTATCAAATAGCGCGAATTTCTGAACCTCGCAAAACACAAAGACGTGCATATCATCGTCTAAAATATATGGTGAATGGCAGTATAAAAAGCTATGAAAAAGAGACCAATTGTGACATTATGGTATTGGATATCAGTGTCGGTGGAATTCGGGCAACATCAACAAAATCGTTTTATGTGAGTGAAAAAATTGAATGTACATTGAATTTGGATGATGCTAACATTACTGTTGATGCCACCGTAGTAAGATCAATTAGAATGAAGGATCAGCAAAAATATGAACTTGGAATAACGTTTGAAAATGTCAGTGAACAAAATAAGAACAAAATCAGTGCATTTATTTCACAAAAACAAGGTGAACTACGGAAAAAGGGATTGGTTTAAGGTATAATTACTAAAAAAACGTTGATTAGGGATAAACAGTATGATAAAATACTATAGGTAACAATTCACACACTTTCTAATTCATACAGCTGTGCCTAAATCATTTAGGTGTTGTATGAGCTGAAGAAAGTGGAGGAAAAACAAAACAGGAGGTAAGAAAATGAGTGTAGTATCAATGAAGCAGTTATTGGAAGCTGGGGTACATTTTGGTCACCAGACCAGAAGATGGAACCCCAAGATGGCAGAATTTATCTTTACAGAAAGAAATGGTATTTACATCATCGATCTTCAGAAGACAGTTAAAAAAGTGGATGCAGCCTATCAAGCCATCAAAGAAATTGTTGAAGATGGTGGAAAAATTCTCTTTGTGGGAACAAAGAAACAGGCACAGGAGTCAATTGAAGAAGAAGCTAAAAGATGCGGAATGTATTTTGTTAACCAAAGATGGTTAGGCGGCATGATGACGAACTTCAAGACCATCAAACTTAGAATTGACAGACTAAGAAAATTGGAAAAAATGGAAGAAGACGGCACTTTTGATGTGTTACCGAAAAAAGAAGTCATTCAACTTAGACATGAAATGGAAAGACTTGAAAAGTTTCTCGGTGGCATAAAAGACATGAAGGAAATGCCAAAGGCATTATTTGTTGTTGACCCCAGAAAAGAACACATTGCTATTCTTGAAGCTCACAAACTGGGCATTCCAGTTATTGCCATTGTGGATACTAACTGTGATCCTGATGAAGTGGACTATGTTATTCCAGGTAACGATGATGCGATTAGAGCTGTCAAATTGCTTGCAGCTACAATGGCCGATGCAGTCGTTGAAGGAAGCCAGAGTTTTCAGGATAAAGCTGAAGAAGTAGAAGAAGCGTAAAAAATAGGTAAGGGTGGAAATGTTAACCATTTCACCCCTTGCCTTTATTATTATAATGGAGGTTGAATCAATGAATATAACTGCTAGCATGGTCAAAGAACTGAGAGAAAAAACAGGCGCTGGTATGATGGATTGTAAAAAAGCACTAACTGAAACCGATGGTAACCTGGAAAAAGCGGTTGAAGCGCTCCGTGAAAAAGGTTTAGCTGCTGTTGCTAAAAAAGCTGGTAGAATTGCGGCTGAAGGTATTGTAGAAGCTTATATTCATGGTGGTCGTATTGGCGTATTGGTTGAAGTAAACTCTGAGACAGATTTTGTTGCAAAAAATGAAGAGTTTAAAACATTTGTTAAAGACATTGCAATGCAAATTGCTGCTTCAAACCCGCAATATGTAAGCCGTGACGATGTGCCTCAGGATATGATTGAAAAAGAAAAAGAAATTCTTCGAAAGCAAGCTTTAAATGAAGGAAAGCCGGAAAAAATTGTGGACAAGATGGTAGAAGGAAGAATCGAAAAATATTATAAAGATGTTTGCTTGTTGGAACAGGATTTTGTAAAAGACCCAGATATGACAATTCGCCAGTTGTTGACTGAAAAAGTCGCGAAAATTGGAGAAAATCTTAGTATTAGAAGATTTACACGTTATGAAGTGGGAGAAGGTATTGAAAAAAAATCAGAAAACTTTGCTGAAGAAGTTGCTAAAGCGATCCAATAATTGATTCAAAAGAGAACACATTTGTGTTCTCTTTAACTATGAAAGTCTGAAACTAACATTGGACAATCAACAAGACAGGAGAGTCAATTCATGGAAAAACCATTATATCAGCGAATTTTATTAAAGCTAAGTGGAGAAGCTTTAGCTGGAGAACGTGGATTTGGACTAGATACAACAACCATACAAAACATAGCAAAACAAATTAAAGAAATTGTCGATATGGGCGTTCAGGTTGCCATTGTTGTTGGTGGAGGCAATTTCTGGCGAGGTAGAAGTGGTGCAAACATGGACCGAACCACAGCTGATTACATGGGTATGATGGCAACAGTTATTAACAGTCTCGCATTGCAGGATGCCCTGGAAGACATCGATGTGGTTACACGTGTTCAAACTGCTATTGAGATGAGACAGATTGCAGAACCATATATCCGAAGGCGTGCAGTAAGACATTTGGAAAAAAATCGTGTTGTTATATTCGCTGCCGGCACAGGAAATCCTTATTTTTCAACGGATACTACCGCTGCCCTAAGGGCGGCTGAAATTGAAGCAGAAGTCATCTTGCTGGCCAAGAAAGTTGATGCTGTTTATGATAAGGACCCCAATGAAAATGATGATGCGAACAAGTTGCTGGATTTAAGTTATATTGATATATTAAACATGGGACTAAAAGTGATGGATTCAACCGCTACATCGTTGTGCATGGATAATCAAATTCCAATCAAAGTGTTTGGGTTGGATGACCCTGAAAATATTAAAAAAGTAGTGATGGGTAAAGCAATTGGTACTTACATTCACAGTTAATTAAGGGGGAATTATGATGCAACTTGAAATCCACAGGGAAATTGAAGACAAAATGAAAAAAACTGTCGCAGTGGTTCAGGATGAACTCAACAGCATAAGAGCAGGAAGAGCAAACCCGGCAATGCTTGATAGAATTACCGTAGAGTATTATGGAGCGCAAACGCCTTTAAAACAAATTGCAACGGTTGCAGCTCCGGAACCTAGAATGATTACAATTCAACCTTTCGACCCAACCGTTTTGACGGAAGTTGAAAAAGCAATACAGAAATCTGATTTGGGGATAAACCCTAACAATGATGGTAAAATCATCAGATTGGTTATACCACAGTTAACTGAAGAACGACGAAAAGATTTATCTAAACTGGTTAAAGCAAAAGCAGAAGAGGGAAGAGTCGCCATCAGAAATGAACGCCGTACTGGTAATGATGTATTGAAGAAAATGGAAAAAGCGGGAGAATTGACTGAAGACGACTTAAAACAAGCTCAGGATGAGATCCAAAAGTTAACAGATCAATACATTGAAAAAATTGAGAGTATGGTTGAAGCAAAGGAAAAAGAAATATTGGAGGTATAGTTTTGAACGCGCCTGATGTGTTAGGAATGGTTTTGTATGAGGCAATTATATCCTTGGATAAAAATGGTGTTGCATATACGATTCAACGTATTCCTACGAGGGTTGGGGATGAAATCAAGACTGGGAGAATCATTAGACAACGAATCATAAAAAAAAGCAACAAGACAGAACTACTGATTGCTTACTTCTAGCCCCCTGCAGACAGGGGGTTTCTGACTGTTGAGGTGAAAATATAAAATGAATGAGATTAATATGAAACATATACCCAGGCACGTAGCTATTATTATGGATGGTAACGGCAGATGGGCACAGAAGCATAAACTTCCCAGAAGTGCTGGTCATCAGCAAGGTGTTGAGGCCATCAGAGACGTTATAAAGAAGGCTTCTCAACTAAAAATCCAAGTAATAACCCTGTATGCGTTCTCAACGGAAAACTGGAAGAGACCGGAAGAAGAAGTTTCTTTCCTAATGAAACTGTTAGTAGAATATTTAAAAAAAGAAATTGAAGAATTGCACAAACAGAATGTCATGATCCGAACAATTGGAGATTTATCTGCCTTTCCTGAGCGCATACAAAGAGAAATTGACAAAGCAAAGGAAAAGACTGCAGGTAATAATGGTCTTATCATGAACATTGGGTTAAACTATGGTGCCAGAAACGAAATTGTCAGGGCCCTAAAAAGAATCGCAGAGAATTATAAAGAGCAAACAATTGCTTTCGACGATTTAACTGAAGAAATGATAGGCTCATATTTAGATACCAGTGGGTTACCCGATCCTGATTTGTTGATTAGAACAAGTGGTGAAAAGCGGATCAGTAATTTTCTCTTATGGCAGATTGCGTATGCTGAGCTGTATTTTACAGATGTACTATGGCCAGAGTTTAGAGGAGAAGATTTAGTTGAAGCCATTGTTGACTATCAATTGAGACAAAGACGTTTTGGTGGGCTTAGTTAGGAGGCAGAAATGTGTTGAAACGTATTATAACAACCGTTCTAGGTTTGCCAATTCTTTTTTTTGTATTAAAAACTGGCGGAGTATTGCTTTCAATATCGTTACTGATGATTACGATGCTTGGACTGCATGAATTTTATTCCAGTGTTCAAATGGGGGGTTATAAACCTGTCAAATGGGCAGGTTATATTGCTACCGTTGCGTTGTATGCATTGTTCAGCTTCAACAAAAACCCGGACGTTACCATGTCATTACTGTTACTTTTATTACTGATGTTATTGGCATTTTGGGTGTTATCCTATAAAACAGTAGAATTCCAAGATATCCTCATCACATGCTTTGGTTTTATGTACATTACTTTATTGTTTTTTACATTGTTGCTCATTGATCGAATGAATCTTACGCATGCTGTCTGGCTGGTCTTTATCATTTCCTGGTCATGTGATTCTCTGGCCTACCTTACCGGATTATCGATGGGTAAACACAAATTATCACCAGAAATTAGTCCTAAGAAAACAGTGGAAGGTGCTGTTGGTGGTATTATCGGAAGCATGCTGGGTTGTCTGATATTTGCCTATTTTGTGATGCCAGAGCATATTATATCCATCACGATCCTTGGTTTTGTCGGTTCATTTTTTTCGCAAACAGGGGATCTTACAGCGTCATTAATTAAAAGAAAGATTGGAATAAAAGATTTTGGGCGCCTCTTTCCTGGACATGGCGGCGTGTTGGATCGGTTTGACAGTATCCTTTTCACTGGACCACTGGTGTATTTATTCTTATCACTTTGGATGATGAAAGCCTGATACCTTTTGGGTATATAGTAAACAAGGATCTAATAGGAAAATAATGAGTGAGGTGCATTTATGGCAAAAAAAATTGAGTTGTTGGGTTCAACAGGTTCCATCGGCACCCAGACATTGGAAATTGTTAGAATGCATCAGGAGAGATTTGAAGTATCTGTATTGGCAGCTGGGGAAAATGTTGGATTATTAGAGAAGCAAATCAATGAATTCAAACCTAAAATAGCCATCATCGGTTCAAAAGAAGATTGTGATCGTCTAAAAGCCAATATCACTACTTCTACGCGGATTTTATATGGTTTTGAAGGGATTAAAGAAGCCATTTATGATGGAGAGGCTGACCTTGTTATTAATGCCTTGGTTGGGAGCAGAGGCTTGGGTCCGACATGTCAGGCAATTGAGGCAGGTAAAAATATTGCATTGGCAAACAAGGAATCACTTGTTTCAGGAGGACAACTGGTAATGTCCCTTGCTGATAAACATAATGTTACTATTATTCCAGTTGACAGCGAACATTCTGCTATCTTCCAATGTCTTCAAGGCGAAAAAAGCCTGGCTTTGAAAAAAATAATTTTAACAGCATCAGGAGGACCCTTCAGAAAAATGACTAAATCTCAAATTGAAGAGATGGGTGTTAAAGAAGCCTTAAAACATCCAAATTGGTCTATGGGCAGCAAAATAACCATTGACTCTGCTACTATGATGAACAAAGGACTGGAAATTATTGAAGCAGTCTGGTTGTTTAACATAGCGTTGGAAAACATTGAAGTTGTTGTTCACCCTCAAAGTATTATACACTCAATGGTGGAGTTTCACGATACGTCAGTCATAGCACAATTAGGGTTACCGGATATGAAGGTGCCAATTCAATTTGCATTATCATATCCCAATCGTTTACCGAACAACTTAGCATCTCTTTCTTTAACCGACATTTGCACACTAACCTTTGAGAAAACGGACGAAGACAGATTTCCCTGTTTGAGATTGGCAAAAGAAGCGCAAAAAATTGGGAAAACAATGCCTTGCGTTTTGACTAAGGCAAATGATATGCTGGTGGAAGCGTTTTTAAACGAAAAAATTGGTTTTTATGGACTGTCTGACTCGATAGAGAGATTAATGCACAAACATAATCCCTGTGAATACCATTCCTTGGATGATTTATTGGAAGTTGAAGCGTGGGTGGAATCCACCCTGTGTTTTTAATGAAGGATGGTGGAAAAAATGTCAACGGCAATTGTTGCCATATTGGTTTTTGGTCTGCTTGTTTTTTTTCACGAGCTGGGCCACTTTAGCATTGCAAAATTAGTGGGTATTCGTGTCCATGAGTTTGCAATAGGAATGGGACCTAAACTGTTATTTAAGAAAAAGAATGAAACCTTGTATTCAGTCCGTATTTTTCCGATTGGTGGATTTGTGCGCATGGAAGGAGAAGATGAAAGCTCAGAGGCTGTAGATAGCTTTAGCAATAAAACAGTGCTGCAACGAATTAGCGTTATCTTTGCAGGTCCAATGATGAATTTCATCTTAGGTTTTTTGTGTTTTTTCATTATTTTTTTTCATCTGGGAACTCCTTCAACAACCATTGGGGAAATCATTTCCAACTCACCAGCTGCCAAGTTAGGGTTGCAGCCTAACGATATTGTTCTTGAAATTGAGGGTGAATATATTGACAGCTGGGAAGAATTGGTATCGATGATTGTTGCATCTGAAGGAAATCCTATTGAAATTGTTTATTCCAGAAACGGTAACACAATAACACAAACGGTTACCCCTGAGATAGACAATGAAACAGGACGACCGATTATTGGTATTGTACCTGGTATTGAAAAGTCAGTTATAGCAGCTGCAGAGAATGGGTTTGCACAGACAAAGTTAATATTTACTGAGATAATGGGATTTCTGCAACAACTAATACGAGGACAAGCAGATACATCAGATGTAGCCGGACCTGTTGGCATTATTACATTGGTTGGACAAGCAAGTCGGTCAGGATGGGTCGACGTTGTTGGTCTGGCCGGTTTAATCAGTATCAACTTGGGAATCATGAACTTATTGCCAATTCCCGCTTTGGACGGTAGCCGTATTATCTTTTTACTGTTGGAAGCTCTTCGGGGTAAGCCAGTTGACCCGGAAAAAGAAGCTATGGTGCATATGGTGGGCATCACTCTTTTGATGTTGCTTATGATTGTGATCACTTACAAGGACATCATTACTTTCTTTTAGATATAGTCAACATTTTTGTCTTCAGCAATTCAAAAACCTATGAAACAGGGGATGAATCATGAAACAAAAAAATACACGAAGTGTTAAAATCGGCTCTCTTGTCATCGGAGGGCCGAATCCCGTTGTGATACAATCAATGACAAACACAGATACAAGGCAGATTGATGACACGGTCAACCAGATTATTACTTTAGAGAATGCTGGCTGTCAATTGGTGAGAGTTGCTGTACCCAATGAAGAAGCGGCCCGTTCCATTGGTCACATCAAACATCGCATACACATTCCTATTGCTGCAGACATTCATTTTGATCATCGTCTTGCACTCATTTCCATGGAACAAGGTGTTGATAAATTGCGCATTAACCCGGGCAATATTGGGGATGTTGCCCGGGTAAGACAAGTGGTAGACATGGCAAAAAATAAGCAAATTCCCATTCGCATTGGTGTTAACGCGGGTTCTGTTGATAAAAAAATACTTTCAAAATATAAAGGACCTACAGCAGCAGCGTTGGTAGAAAGTGCAATGGAACATGTTCATATTTTGGAAGGACTTAATTTTGACCAAATCGTTGTTTCACTAAAATCAAGCAATTTACAAGTAATGGTTGAAGCCTACCGTGAAATATCCCAAAAAATCGATTATCCCTTGCATTTAGGAGTAACCGAAGCAGGCGGCCTTAAACAAGGCACAATAAAATCCGCTATCGGGATCGGAGCATTACTACTTGACGGTATTGGAGACACGATACGAGTTTCCTTAACCGCTGACCCTGTGGAAGAAATTGAAGTGGCAAAACAGATTTTAAGAGCCACAGGTTTGTTGCATGACAGAGTCCAAATAATATCCTGCCCCACTTGTGGAAGGTGCCAGATTAATCTGATTGAGCTAGCTGAAAAGATTGAGGCGCAGCTGGAAAATCTTAATAAAGACATTACGGTGGCTATAATGGGATGTGCAGTAAATGGCCCTGGTGAAGCAAAGGAAGCAGATATTGGTATTGCAGGCGGCATAGGATCGGCACTGCTATTTAAAAAAGGCAGGATAATCAGAAAAATATCTGAAGAAAACCTGGTTTCGGAATTACTTAAGGAAATTAATCAAATGTAATGGCGGTGTATGTATGAACAATAAATATAACTTCATGTTGATCGATTTGTTTGAGCGATTAAACATTACATTTTCCGGTAGCAGCATGTTGAAAAACTGTTGGATAAACAGGATTGTTCATAAAAAGAAAAACGATGAAGTTGTTTTTCATATTGAGTCGAATACTCCTGTTTCATTGGAAACGCTAAATGATGCAATAAAATTGATAAGCCATAAAATGAGTCTGGGTGATAAGGTTACTTATACATTTTCTAATAATACACCTGTAATGGCAGATAATGTAGTGAAGGATAACTATTTAAAGGAAAACCTATTGTATACATTGTCCGTTGTATACCCGTCAGGGGCTACATTGGATGATGGTTTTACCTGGAAGATAGAAAATGATTTGTTGCACCTCATTGTCAATGACCCTATATTAGCGCAAAAAGCTGCTGAAAGAAGAGTAACTGAAATTATTAGTCGTATGATAAAATCTGTCTATTGTTTGAAAATTAGATGTCAGTTTGAAAACGATGAATTAAAAACATTCAATACAGAATCTTATACAGATAAAAAGAATAAACGTGAAAGTAAGCTCATTGAAGAGGCTCTTGTGAATAATAATGGGCACAACATAGAGGCAGGCAAGAAACCTTCATCAGGAAAAGCAAAAAATAATAACGCTTCAAAGCAAGCGTGGGTGGGTAAACCATTTAATTCACAGATACAGAAAATTGGTGACATTTCTGAAGAAGATTCCAGCGTCACAATAGCTGGCGAAATATTCGCTGTTGATATAAGAGTTCTTAAGAACAATCGAAAACTATACATCCTTGACATCACTGACTATACTGGGTCCATAACCCTGAAGTTATTTGAACCAAGAAAAAAACTGGTTGAATTGGAAGAAGTTTTACGTGTTGGCACAACAGTAGCTGCCAAAGGAACCCTTCAGTTTGATCATTATAATAAAGAAAATATTCTTATGATTTCTGATCTGATGCGATACCATTCTGTTGAAGAACAAGACAAGGCTATTAAGAAGAGAATTGAATTTCATTGCCACACGACCATGTCACAGATGGATGGTGTTTGCTCACCTTCAAAAATGATCGAACAGGCAGCAAAATGGGGACATCAAGCGATTGCAATAACAGATCATGGTGTCGTCCAGGCTTTTCCTGAAGCGGCAGAAGCAGGAAAGGAACATAACATTCGTATTCTTTATGGGGTGGAAGGATACCTGGTTGACGATGAAACAAAAATAGTCACAGGCAATGAAGACAGAACATTTAAGGACACTTTCGTTGTGTTTGACATTGAGACAACAGGTTTATCCAGTGCGCATGATCAAATCACCGAAATTGGAGCAATAAAGATTGAGCAGGGAGAAATTGTCTCAGAATTTAGTCAGCTTATTAATCCAGGCATTAATATTTCAAATATAATCAGCGAATTAACAGGTATTACTAATGAAATGGTAGCTTCAGCACCACGCATTGAGAAAGTAATGCCTGATTTTATTAATTTTTGCGAAGGAGCTGTTTTAGTTGCACACAATGCTAATTTCGATGTAGGGTTTATTCGTGAAAATTTGAGAAAATTGAATGAACCATTTGCCTTTTCAGTCATTGATACGTTGACATTATCAAGAGTGCTTTTGACAGAATTAAAAAGACATAAACTAAACCTTGTCGCAAAAGCATTGGGTATTAACCTGGAAAATCACCACCGTGCTGTTCATGATGCACGTGCCACTGCAGAGATATTTCTTCATCTGGTAAAAATGATGGAGCATAAAAACATTCACACTTTTAGAGACATGAATATAAAATTAGGTCTGAATGTGGATATTACAAAATTGAAGCCCTATCATTTCATAGCCATTGCCAAGAATAAAACGGGGCTCAGAAATCTATATGAATTAATAACAACTTCTCACATGGATTATTTTTATAAAAAACCACGGATACCCAAGAGTTTATTACGCAGCAAAAAAGAAGGTTTGCTTTTGGGAACGGCCTGCCAGGCTGGAGAACTATATCAGGCAATTCTCAGCAGAGAACCAGAAGAAAAGATCAATGAGATCGTGGGTTTTTATGATTATCTGGAAGTTCAGCCAGTAGCAAACAATCTATTTTTAATTGAAAAGGGATTTGTTAGAAACAAAGAAGAGTTGCAGGAAATAAATAGAAGCATTGTTAGTATTGGAGAAGCTTTAAACAAACCTGTCTTGGCTACCGGGGATACACATTATGCATCCTGGACAGATGATGCCTATCGAAAAATCCTGCAAACTGGCATGGGGTATGATGAAGCCCAAGACACTGCGGAGTTATTTTTAAAATCCACAGAAGAGATGTTGCGGGAGTTTTCCTATTTGGGCACTGAAAAAGCTGATGAAATTGTTGTGTCCAATCCAGCTACATTAGCGAATGAAATAGAAGACATGCTTCCGGTTCCAGAAGGCACATTTCCTCCTTATATTGAAGGGTCAGAGGAACAACTGGAAAAATTATGCCGAGAAAAAGCAGTGTCCATTTACGGTGACCCTTTACCGGAAATTGTTTCAAAACGCCTCGAAAGAGAGCTGCATTCAATCATTGATAATGGTTATGCTGTAATGTACATGATTGCCCACAAATTAGTGGCTAAATCTCTATCAGACGGTTACCTCGTGGGATCCAGGGGTTCTGTAGGTTCTTCTTTTGCAGCGACTATGAGCGATATCACTGAAGTAAATCCATTGCCACCACATTATATTTGTACAGACTGCAAACATTCGGTATTCTTTACAGAAGGTCAAGTGGAATCGGGAGTGGATTTGCCGGATGCTGTGTGTCCTAAATGCGGGAAAAACTACAAGAAAGACGGACACCAAATACCTTTCGAAGTGTTTCTGGGATTTGAAGGAGATAAAGAACCGGACATTGATTTGAATTTCGCGGGAGAATATCAAACAGAAGCGCATCAATATGTAGAGGTTTTGTTCGGAAAAAGCAAGGTTTTCAGGGCTGGAACCATCGGTACCATTGCACATAAAACGGCGTATGGCTACGTGAAAAAGTATGGTGAAGAAAGAGGCCTGCAACAAAATAATGCAGAAATAAAAAGATTG
This sequence comes from Clostridiaceae bacterium, assembly GCA_024635995.1. Taxonomy (GTDB): domain Bacteria; phylum Bacillota; class Clostridia; order Peptostreptococcales; family Tindalliaceae; genus Anoxynatronum. The sequence continues at coordinate 114,761 of JAGXHW010000006.1, read as the reverse complement.
ACAGAAGGCTGTTCAGGTGTTAAAAAAACGTCGGGCCAACACCCGGGTGGTGTTATGATTGTTCCTTCAGACAAAGACATTCATGAGTTTACACCCATACAATATCCAGCGAATGATTCAAAATCTGGGGTTGTAACAACACATTTTGATTATCATGCATTGAGTGGAAGACTTCTAAAACTGGACATTCTTGGACACGATGTGCCAACAATGATTCGAATGCTTGAAGATTTTACCGGAACAAACGCACTGGATATACCCCTGGATGATGTAACAACTAAAAGTATTTTTATTGATTCATCAGTATTGAAATTGAAAGACAAACGTTTTCAACCAGAACTTGGGAGCATCGCCATTCCTGAATTTGGCACCCGGTTTGTTCGACAAATGCTGCAAGACACACAACCATCAACTTTTGGTGAACTTGTTAGAATCAGTGGGTTGTCCCATGGAACAGATGTGTGGTTAAACAATGCACAAGAGCTGATCCACAAGAAAACAGCAACACTTAAAGAAGTGATCTGCACCCGTGATGACATCATGAATTATCTCATATTAAAAGGTTTACCTGCCAAGGATTCTTTTAAGATTATGGAAAAAGTTAGAAAAGGTAAAGGCATAACTGAAGAAGAAGCAGGTTTAATGAGAGAAAACGATGTACCGCAATGGTATATTGATTCATGCCATAAGATCAAATACATGTTTCCAAAAGCCCATGCAGTGGCCTATGTTATGATGTCATTTCGTATAGCATGGTATAAGGTTTATTATCCAGAAGCCTTCTATGCCACATACTTCAGCATGAAAGTTGATGACTTTGATGCGCAACTGATGATTCAGGGAATGGACACGATCCATGAAAAGGTAAAACAACTTGAAGCCCAGGGCAATGATCAAACTGCGAAAGAAAAGAACATGCTGATTGTGCTGGAAGTAGCATTGGAAATGTTTAGTCGAGGCATTAACATACTGCCGGTTAACCTCTACGAATCTCATGCAGAACAATTTCAGGTGGGCGATCACTTAATAAGGCCGCCATTGTCCTCACTTCAGGGTGTTGGTCAAAATGTTGCCCGAAGAATTGCTGATGAAAGGGACAAAGGTGAGTTTTTGTCATTGGAAGATGTAAGACAAAGAACCGGAGCTTCTAAAACAGTAATCGAAACATTAAAAACCCATGGAGCTTGTCTACATTTGCCAGAGACCAATCAGCTGTCACTATTCAATTTGGCCGTTCAATCTTGATTTAGTCACATTATTATGTTATAATTACGCTGATATGGATCTTGTGATGGGAAGGATTATGGCTTGAATCGCATATCAACGACGAGAAGAGTGGGTATTCCCCACTCTTTCCTGTTCATCACAAAAAACAGGATTTTTAGCTTCTGGTGGAATTAACTCCATCAGAAGGTTAGAATACGTTATCCTGGGACGTAGCACCGCTTATCTACCTCTTGCAAAAGAGGGAGGCTTAGCGGTGGTAGTCATCGGATAAAATTGAGAGTGGAGGATCCTTCATGAAAAAAAAGGAAATAGAGCAAAAAGTGACGGAATTGGTTAATACTCTGTTATCTGATGACACGGTTGAGTTGGTTGATGTGGAGTATGTTAAAGAAGGTCAGGATTACTTTCTCCGCGTGTTCATTGACAAACCTGATGGAGTGACAATAAACGATTGTGAAACAGTAAGCCGCGGTATTGATGGGAAACTTGATGAGCATGACTGGATTAAGGAACATTATTATCTGGAAGTTTCGTCTCCTGGCCTTGATAGACCATTAAAAAAAGCGGCAGACTTTCAGCGAAACATAGGAAAGCGTGTTGAAATAAAACTTTATCAATTATTGGATGAAAAAAAGCTATACGAAGGAATACTCATCAGCAAGGACGGCGAAAATATTGTTATTGAAACAGATCAGGAGAAACAGCTAACGTTTAATGAATCGCAGGTAGCTTTGGTTAGATTAGCCATTATCTTTTAGGAGGCATACGCATGAATACGGAATTTATTGAAGCGTTGGAACAAATTCAACAAGACAAAGGAATATCAAAAGATGTATTGATTGAAGCGATTGAAGCAGCCCTTATTTCCAGTTATAAAAGAAATTTTAGTTCATCTCATAACGTCCGGGTTGAAATTAGCAGGGAAACCGGAGAAGTGAGAGTTTACGGACAAAAACAAGTCGCTGAGGAAGTCGAAGATGACATTCAGGAAATATCCCTGGAAGAAGCAAAAGACATTGATCCAAATTATAAGATTGGTGATATTGTTGAAAAAGAAGTAACCCCCCGTGATTTTGGACGGATTGCAGCTCAAACTGCAAAACAGGTTGTGGTTCAACGTATTAGAGAAGCAGAACGAGGTGTTGTTTTTGAAGAATATATTAGCCGGGAATCAGATATCATCGCTGGTGTTGTGGCAAGAGTTGTGAGAGGCACTGCATTCATTAATCTTGGAAAAACCGAAGCAATCCTCGGGCATAATGAACAAATGCCAGGAGAAAGCTACCACCCCGGAGACCGACTTAAAACGTATATTGTGGAAGTAAAGAAAACAACCAAAGGACCACAAATTCTGGTTTCAAGAACTCATCCAGGTTTAATTAAACGATTATTTGAATTGGAGGTTCCGGAAATACATGATGGTGTTGTTGAGATTAAAAGCATATCAAGAGAAGCTGGCTATCGTACCAAAATAGCTGTTAGTACAAAAGACACCAATGTTGATCCGGTAGGTGCATGTGTAGGACAAAAAGGCGTACGTGTGCAGGCCATCGTAAATGAGCTGAAAGGCGAGAAAATTGACATCATAAAATACAGCGAAAACCCTGTTGAATTCATAACAAGTGCGTTAAGCCCGGCTAAAGTGAGCCGGACCATTGTCTATGAAGATTCTAAATCAGCCAGGGTTGTTGTGCCGGATTATCAGTTATCCTTAGCCATAGGTAAGGAAGGACAAAATGCCCGTTTGGCCGCAAAATTAACTGGTTGGAAAATTGATATAAAAAGTGAAACACAGATGACAGAATTGGAAGCGGAAGAATCACATCGGGATACTGAACTCGTTTTGACTGAGTCTGAAGCATCCGATGAAACAGCAGCTGAAGCTTCAACCGATAGCACTGATAACAATGAAGAGTAGGGGTGACATGAATGAAGCAACACAAAATACCTTTACGCAAGTGCATTGCCTGTCAGGAAATGAAAGACAAAAGAGAACTGATTCGTGTTGTGGCCAATAAAGAAGGTGAAGTGCACCTGGATTTAACGGGTAAAGCGCATGGCAGAGGTGCTTATCTATGCAAGAAGAAAGCTTGTTTTGACAAAATCAAGAAAACAAAAGCATTAAATAGAACGTTTCATAGAGATGTAACGGAGGAAGTCTATCAATCACTGGAAGAAGCGTTCAACAAGGTAAATGAAGATGAATAAAGAAAAAATACTAACCATGCTTGGATTTGCAGCGAAAGCCGGCAAAATCGTGTCGGGGGAGATGGGCGTTAGAGCTACAGTCCAAAAAAACAAAGCAAAACTGATGTTGCTTGCAACTGATTCAGCTGAATCAACCAGAGAAGAGTTTTTATTATTGGCAGAGAAGAATGGCGTCACATGTATTTCAGGTTTGTTAATGAAAGAAATGGGAATGGCCATTGGGAAAAGTAATCGGTCAATATTGATTGTCTTAGATGAAGGGTTTGCTACACAAATCCGTGAAAATATGGATCACTGACCTAAGGGTGAGATGCTGGAGGTGAAGGGTATGTCAAAAATTAGAGTGTATCAACTGGCAAAAGAACTGGATATGGGTAACAAGGAATTAATCGGTAAACTAAGCGAATTGGGTATTAAAACCAATAGTCACATGAGCACCCTGGAAGAAGATGAAGCAAACTTAGTGATTGATTTGGTTAAAGAAGAAGTAAAAGCTTCTGAAGCGAAGTCAGAAAAGAAGGAAAAAACAGCAGGTTCTGGAAAAACAGAGAAAGCTAAGCCTTTCAAGAAAGAGATTGAAAAGAAAGAAGAAAAAGAAGTGCGTGGCAAACGAAAAGATAAAAAGATGAAGCACAAAGAACATCATGAAGAACAAACCGAAAAACAGGAAGCACCAAAAAAGGATAAGAAAGAAGGACCTGCTATTATCGAAATTGGAGAACGTATTATTGTAAAAGATTTTGCAGAAAAGATTAAAAAGAACCCTAATGAAATCATAATGAATCTGATCAAAATGGGGATCATGGCTGCGATTAACCAGGAAATAGATTTTGAATTTGCTGAAAAAATTGCGGCTGAGTATGAGATTGAAATACAAAAAAAGGTTGAAGTAAGACTTGAAGAATCAGATGTATTTATTGCAAAAGATGAAGTAAAAGACCTGCGACCCAGACCTCCTGTGGTGACGGTTATGGGACATGTTGACCATGGAAAAACGTCTTTGTTGGATGCCATTAGAAAAACAAAAGTGACCGAAAGAGAAGCTGGTGGTATTACTCAACATATTGGTGCGTCAGAAGTTGAGATTGATAAGAAGAAGATTGTTTTTCTTGACACTCCAGGGCATGAAGCTTTCACAGCAATGCGTGCACGTGGTGCAAAGGTCACAGATATTGCCATTCTTGTGGTAGCCGCAGATGACGGCGTGATGCCCCAGACCATTGAAGCTATCAATCATGCTAAAGCTGCAAAAGTACCAATTATTGTCGCCATCAATAAAATTGATAAAATAGGCGCTAACCAGGACCGCGTTAAACAGGAATTGGCCGACCACGGTGTGATTATCGAAGAATATGGTGGTGAAGTCATCGCTGTTCCGGTATCCGCTTTGAAAGGTGAAAACATCGACAGTTTACTGGAAATGATTTTACTTGTGGCTGAGATGGAAGAATTAAAAGCCAACCCCAACAGAGATGCAATCGGCGTGGTCGTTGAAGCTAAGTTGGATAAGGGAAGAGGAACCGTTGCAACCGTATTAATACAAAATGGAACGCTGCGTGTGGGTGATTCAGTCGTTGTGGGTAACACATGTGGTCGTGTACGTGCAATGATTAATGACAAAGGCCGAAATGTATCTATTGCAAAACCTTCAACGGCTATTGAAATAACCGGTTTGGCAGAAGTACCAGATGCCGGGGATCAATTACTGGCAGTTGCAGATGACAGAACAGCCAGGGAAATCGTTGATAACAGGAAAACGCGCATCAAGGAAGAACAGTTAAAATCCAGTCAAAAAATCTCTTTAGATGCACTATACCAGCAAATGCAGGCTGGCCAGATCAAAGAATTAAATATTATTTTAAAAGCAGATGTGCATGGTTCAGTGGAAGCGGTTAAACAATCGTTACAAAAACTATCAACGGGGAAAGTTGTTTTGCGTCCCATTCATGGTGGTGTTGGAGCCATTACAGAAACAGATGTAATGCTGGCATCTGCTTCCAACGCGATTATCATTGGATTCAATGTCAGACCAACTTCAAATGCTGCTGCCCTCGCAAAAAAAGAAGATGTTGACATACGTACTTACCGAATCATCTATAATGCAATCGAAGACATTGAAGCTGCGATGACAGGCATGCTTGACCCTGAGTATAAGGAAGTTGATTTGGGTAAAGCTGAAGTCAGGGCAATGTTTAAAGTGCCAGGCAGCGGCATGGTTGCTGGATGCTATGTGGTTGAAGGTAAAATTCTACGGAACGCAAGTATTCGATTGGTTCGTGATGGTATTGTTGTTCATGAAGGCAGTATTGATTCTTTAAGAAGGTTCAAGGACGATGTGAAAGAAGTTGCAACAGGCTATGAATGTGGAATCGGCCTGGAAAATTATAATGATGTTAAAGAAGGCGACATGATTGAAGCGTTCCATATGAAGGAGCAAAAGCCGACTTCATTAAGTTAGTTCCATAAAAATGTTGTAGAAGTAGAAAGGATGAGCTGTATGTCTTATCCACGTGTCAATAGAATAAATGAAGAATATAAAAAGGTAATCAGTCAAATCATTCGTAATGATTTGAAAGATCCACGCATCTCCGGTATGGCCAGCGTGGTATCAGTTGATGTCACAAAAGATTTAAGTTATGCCACGGTGTACATTAGCGTTTTAGGGACAGAAGAAGAAAAAATGAACACCATGGAAGGATTAACTAAATCCGCAGGGTATGTGCGGAGGGAAGTTGGCAAGAAAGTGAAACTTCACCACACACCGGTGATTCTTTTCAAGGTTGATAATTCCATTGAATACGGTGTTTCAATGGCCCAGAAAATTGCCGAAATATCCAAACAAAATACACCTGATAGTAGTCCATCGAATGGAGCAGATGAAGTGAATACTGATGAAGAAGATGGACTTGATGACAATGAAACAGAATAATCCTTTAAAACTGGTGAAATTAGAACACCGAGTAGCGCTGGTAACGCATGTTCACCCTGACGGTGATGCTTATGGCTCCATACTGGGATTAAAGCACATTTTGTCTGAAAAGGCCTTGTTGGTAGATGCCTTTGCAGACAGTGATACACAGTCTAAATATTCATTTCTCCCCTCTTTTTCCGAATTAAAAGGTGAAGATAGTATAGGAGACATTGAGTATGACCTGTGTTTTGTTTTGGATTGCGGAAATAAAGAAAGGGTTTATGGGTTTTCATCGCTGCTGACTTCATCAAAAATGGTAGTCAACATTGATCATCATGTTAGCAACATAGGTTTCGGTCAAATAGACTGGGTTGATTCATCCGCGTCTTCAACGTCGGAAATCCTGACAGATTTAGCATCAGATGTAGATGATACTGTTAACGCTAAGGCCGCTACGTGCCTGCTCACCGGAATCATAATGGATACGGGAAGTTTTTTGTACGACAGCACAACTAAAAATACGCACATAGCCACGGCTTTCTTATTGGATCAGGGTGCTGATCATGCAGCCATCAGGTATCATCTTTTTCAGAACAGGCCATTACAAAATGTTAAGTTTCTTGGGTATTTAATTGACAAAATGGAATTGATATCAAACAATCAAGTGGTTCTATTGACTGTGTCCGATGAATTATTAAATAGCTTTAACGTGGCCTATGAAGACTTGGATGAATTTATTTCTTATGTAAGAGACATCTCAGGCGTTGAACTGGCCATTATCTTTAAAGAACTATCACCAGAAGAGACGAAAATTAGCTTACGGTCTAAAAAATGGTGTGATGTTAATGAGCTGGCTTCCAACTTTAACGGTGGAGGCCATGAAAGAGCAGCAGGTGCAGTCATTCAAGGCACTTTAGATGAAGCGCGGGAAAAGCTAATACCTCTAGTGACAAGTATCTTCAATGGAGGCCAATCGGTATGACAGGACTGTTAAACATACTAAAAACACCAGGCATGACTTCTCATGACGTTGTTTTCAGGTTGCGACGATTGACAAAAATAAAGAGAATCGGACACGCTGGCACCTTGGACCCACAAGCGGCCGGCGTTTTGCCCGTTTGCATAGGTAATTCCACAAAAATGATTCCGTTTTTAGATCACCGTGTCAAAACCTATCGGGTTGAAATGAAATTGGGTATTACAACCGACACACAGGATACGACGGGGGTAGTAGTAAACCAAACCTCCATGATTCCATCAATAGAAATTGTCAAAGATGTGCTAAAAAGCATGATAGGTGAATACTGGCAGACACCACCAATGTATTCTGCCATCAAAATTAATGGCAAAAAACTATATGAATTAGCCAGAAAAGGTCAGGTAATTGAAAGAGAACCCCGCAAAAAGACGATTTATGACATTAGGTGGATATCAGGAAGCCAGGACACTGCCTTTTTTGATGTTGACTGTTCTGAAGGAACTTATGTAAGAACACTGTGTAATGATGTGGGTAGTTTATTGGGGTGTGGCGCAGCTATGTCATTCCTGCTTAGAACAGAATCCTGCCACCTTCGAATTGAAGATGCAATTACATTGAGCGATTTGGAAAATGATGAAAAATGGAGTGCTAGATTACTGCCGGTTGATGTGGCATTAGAACACTATCCAAAGAGTGTGGTAGGAAAATTGCATAGCAAGAAAGTTTTAAACGGTGTTTCCGTCCCGGATTTTTTATTTTTCGACGTTGAAAGCGATGAAATAAGCTCTTTACATAATTATCCTGAAAAAAAAGTTACCAGGGTCTATTTGGACGAAGTGTTTATAGGTATGGGAGAAATAGCATTAAGCAGTGGTGAACTTTCAATGGTAAAATTATTATCTCAATCATTCAACAGCGAGTCTGATTAAAGGAGTAGCAGATATGAAGGCAATGGAAAACTACGAAGAGCTAAATACAGTGAGCGAATCAAAAGGCGTGGCACTGGGTAATTTTGATGGTATTCACCTGGGTCACCAGGCTTTGATTAAAATATTGACATCGATCTGTCACGATAGAAAACTAACACCCATGGTGTATACCTTTAAGAATCACCCTGCGACAGTTCTGGAACATCATAATAAAGTGATCTATCCATCAAAGATTACACCAATACCGCTTAAAAAGAGAATTATGAGTAAGCTGGGAGTTGAAATATTGTTTTTAGATACATTCACTGACCAGTTGATGGGTATGCCACCAGAAGACTTTGTTAAAAACATTCTTATTGAAAAACTTCAGGCAAAGATGTTGGTGGTGGGTGAAGATTTTAGATTTGGAAAAGCAGCAAAAGGTAATATAACATTGCTGGATGAACTCTCTTCAGTCTATGACTTCGAACTGATTGTCGTTCCTCCTGTGTATTACAATAATGATAAAATCAGCAGTTCTCAGATCAGACAGGCGATAGAAAAAGGGAATATGGAAGAAGTAACTCATCTGTTAGGCAGGCCTTTTATGATGTTCAATCGTATTGAAAAGGGATTTGGAAGGGGCAAATCTCTTGGTTTCCCAACGGCAAATCTAATACTGGAAGAACAGCAGATGGTCCCTGCTGAAGGTGTCTATGCCACTGAAGTTAACGTTGATGGTCATGTGTACATGGGGGCCACATCAGTAGGTAAAAACCCAACTTTTGGAACCCATCATATGACGATTGAAACCTATGTGATTGATCATCATCTGATGTTATATGAGAGGGAAATTGAACTGTACTTTCATAAGAAGATGAGAGACCAGATCACCTTCGACAACGTTGAAATGTTGAAAAATCAAATAGCTGAAGACGTGAGAAAGATAAAAGAGTATTTACAAACAAAATAAACTGTGATAGTATTATTAGGTCAGGAACCTATCCTCAGTAGTTCGTTTCACCGACGGTTACTTGGGATCAGGGGATTAATATGAGGAGGTGAAAGATCCATGGAAGTAATAAAAAAGAAGTCAATTATTGAGTCATTTAGATCACATGACTCAGATACCGGATCACCAGAGGTGCAAATTGCACTCTTGACGGAAAGAATCAACCATTTGAATGAACATCTTAAAGTTCATAAGAAAGATTTCCACTCTCGTCGTGGTTTGCTTAAAATGGTCGGTAAAAGAAGAAACATGCTTAACTACCTGAAGAAGAAAGAGATTGAAAAGTATCGTCAGCTAATCGAAAAATTGGGCTTAAGAAAGTAAACTAAGAGCGGGATTTCCCGCTCTTATCTTATAACAGCAGATATGTTGTGATTGTAGACCCTTTTGGCTTGGAAGGAGGAAACAGATAAATGATTAAAAAGTTTTCGACACAACTTAATGGCAGAACACTGACCGTTGAAACCGGTAAAGTAGCCTTTTTGGCAGGTGGAAGTTGTACTGTTCAATATGGGGATACCATTGTTTTGGTGACTGCATGTAGTTCAAAAACGCCAAGAGAAGGAATTGATTTTTTCCCTTTAAGTGTGGATTATGAAGAGAAAATGTATGCTGCTGGTAAAATTCCAGGAGGATTCATTAAGCGTGAAGGCAGGCCTTCAGAAAGAGCAGTGTTAACTTGTCGATTAATAGACAGACCTCTTCGTCCCCTGTTCCCAGATGGATACTTCAATGAAGTTCAAATTATTGCCACTGTCCTGTCAATGGACCAGGATTGTCAGCCGGATGTTGTGGCGATGATTGGTGCATCTGTTGCTCTCACGATATCAGACATACCATTTATGGGGCCCATTGCCGGTGTGCATGTAGGGTATGTGAATGGCGAATATGTGATCAATCCGGACAGCAAAGACCGTGAAGAGAGTGATCTTGACCTGGTTGTAGCTGGAACAAAAGACGCTGTTATGATGATTGAAGCCGGTGCCAATGAGCTTAACGAAGAGCAGGTGCTGGGAGCAATTTTGTATGGACATGACGAGATCAAGAAGATTGTCTCTTTTATAGAAGAAATACAGGCAGCGATTGGCAAAGAAAAACAGGCAGTCAACAAACCGGAATTATTACCAGAAGTGGAATCAGAAATTAGAGCGTTTGCCCAGGAGAAAATCGCTGAGGCATTAAGAACTGAAGATAAACTGGAACGCATCAATAACCTGGATGCCGTTCAAAACGAAGCAAAAAAAATATTTGGAGATAAATTCGAAAACCAAATGGTGTTAATCAAAGGATTGCTGAAACAAATTGTTAAGGAAGAATTACGCTCAAAAGTTATCACCGAAGGTAAGCGAATTGACGACCGTGGTTTGAATGAAGTACGTCAAATTACCAGTGAAGTTGGTGTGTTGCCAAAGACTCACGGTTCAGGACTGTTTACCAGGGGTGATACCCAGGCACTGACGATTACAACCCTGGGCGCTTTAGGTGACGTACAGCACATCGACGGCATTGGAGATGAAGAAGAAAAAAGATACATGCATCATTACAACTTTCCACCCTTCAGCGTAGGGGAAACACGCTTTATGAGAGGTCCAAGCAGAAGAGACATCGGCCATGGAGCACTTGCTGAACGAGCTCTTGAACCTATGATTCCTTCAAAGGAAGATTTTCCCTATGCCATTCGCCTGGTTTCTGAAATTTTATCATCCAACGGGTCTACATCACAGGCCAGTGTATGCGGAAGCACTTTGTCCTTAATGGATGCAGGAGTACCCATCAAGAAAATGGTTGCAGGTATTGCTATGGGACTTATTAAAGAAGGCGATGATATTGCGATCTTAACAGACATTCTTGGCATGGAAGATTTCCTGGGCGACATGGATTTCAAAGTGGCTGGGTCAGAGGATGGCATAACAGCCATTCAAATGGACATTAAAATCGCAGGAATCGGAAGGGAAATACTTCAGGACGCACTTGAAAAAGCTCGTGTGGGAAGACTTCACATACTCAGCAAAATGAGAGAAACCATCACTGAGCCACGGCCGGAATTATCACCCTATGCTCCAAGAATTCTGGTCATGCACATTAACCCTGATAAAATCAGAGAAGTTATAGGCGCTGGTGGTAAAACCATCAATAAAATCATTGATGAAACCGGCGTTAAGATTGATATTGAGAATGATGGCACCATCTTCATTGCAGCTGAATCTCAGGAAGATGGACAGAAAGCATGGGACATCATTGAAAATATTATCAGAGACCCTGAAGTGGGAGAAGTATATACAGCAAAAGTTGTTAAAATCACTGCATTCGGTGCTTTTGCAGAGTTTATGCCTGGTAAAGACGGCTTGTTGCACATCTCCAACATATCCCATGAACGCGTTAATAAAGTAGAAGATGTCTACAGTGTTGGTGATGAAGTACAAGTTAAGATTATTGAAATTGATCCCCAAGGCAAGGTTAGTTTATCAGCAAAAGCCTTATTAACACCACCACCAGGATCCGAAAACAAAGATTCTGGAAATGACCGTGGTAACAGAGACAGAGACCGGGGAAAAAGAAATTTCCGCAAATAGGATTAATGATCGAATAAGAGCATAAACCAATTATGGTTTATGTTTTTATTTCGTTCTATTGAAAGTGGGGAACTCATGGCAGATAAAAGTGTGTTATCGAATGACCTGCGTGTTGTAACAGAAAACATTAAAACAGTAAAATCAGTGGCAGTAGGTGTTTGGATTAATACGGGTGTTGTAACTGAGAACATCAAGAACAACGGCATTTCACACTTCATTGAGCACATGCTCTTTAAAGGAACCGGTAATCGTTCTGCCAGAGAAATTGCTGAAACTGTTGATGGTGTGGGCGGCCACATCAATGCTTTCACGAGCCGTGAGTATACATGTTACTACATGAAAGTGCTGGATGAGAACCTTGAACTGGCCATTGAACTTTTGGCAGACATGTTGTTTAATTCTTCTTTTGAATCTGATGATATTGGTAAAGAGAAAAGTGTTATTGCTGAAGAGATCAATATGTATGAAGACTCACCTGAAGATCTGGCCCACGACTTATTGGTTGAAAGCATGTTTAAAGACCAATCACTGGGTTATTCAATATTGGGGCAGCAAGACGTTGTGGAAGGATTTACGCAACAGAATTTAATACAATATGTTAAGGAGCAATACCGTCCGGATAATACAGTTATCGCAGTGGCTGGTAATTTTGATGAAAATCATCTATACCAATTGGTTAACGAATATTTTGGCAGTTGGAAAAAAACAGAAACACAAAAAAAGAAACAACTTATTGACTCTTCAATAAAATTTAGCAGAATATCCCGGCAGAAAGACATTGAACAAATTCATCTCAATATCGGGTATCAAGGCGCTGTTTTAGGATCTGATGAGATGTATGATTTATTGATCCTTAATAACATCATCGGTGGAAGCATGAGTTCCAGACTGTTTCAAAAGATTAGGGAAGACAGAGGACTGGTCTATTCTATTTATTCATCCATGAACAATTACACAAACAATGGTGTCTATTCTATATACTGCAGCATGAATCCTGGACAATTGAATCTGGTTCAAGAGTTAATTGATGAAGAAATTAATTTGCTGATCAACAAGGGGCTGACATCAGATGAGTTTGAAAAAGCCAGGCGTCAGTTAAAGGGAAGCTATTTACTGGGTATGGAAAGCACCAGTGGGCGTATGGCATCCATGGGAAAATCGGAACTGCTGCTTCAGAAAATTGATACACCAGATGATATACTAAAAATAATAAACAATCTCGAAAAAGAAAAGGCTGAGTTGATTATGAGGCGGTACCTGAACCCAAAGGAACGAACCATTATCCAAGTTGGCCGAATCGGATACTAAAACAGGAACTAATCTTTCAATATGAGGTGTCATGATGAAAAAAAGCAATGGCAGAACAAAAAAGAGTACCATAAAGAAAAAACAAACCAAAAGCCTGAGTAATGAAGTGGTCTACATCCTGTTATCAGGTATGTGGTTGATCATTATTATTTCATTGCATACAGGAAGAGGTGGTGTATTAGGCAATTGGATTAATACATTGTTGTTTAGTGTTTTTGGCAATATGTCGTACTTGTATATGTATGCCGCGCTGCTCGCGACAATTTTACTTCTAACAAAAGAACATCATGCATTGGCAGATAAAAAGAAAATTGGTGCCGGTATAGCCTTAATCACAGTGATTATGTTATTGGCGGGTCTATTTGACGCTGAATTAATCTACACCATCAGAAATCAAAACTACATGTCAACGATTAATTTTGCCATGGAAAAGGGATTAAACCAAGCTGGTTATGGGATGTTGGCTGCGGTTGTTTTATATTGGCTGGTGTTTTCCATTGGCAGGATAGGCACCGGTATTTTATTAGTAACCATTGCTTCAGCCTCTATATGGCTTACTTCGCCACGGTTGGTGCTTTGGACTGCTGCTAAGTGCAAAGCGCAGTATAAACGATTACAGTTATACGCTACAAACCGAAAAAAAACGTTAAAAAACAATGCCAAGAAATCCGGTCATCTAACATTAGTCCAGTCAGATGAGCCAGCTGAAGAAAACAAAGATTATCATGAACATCCTCAACTCCTTCAGTATGAACCAGTTAGAGATGAAACAACACATCAATATGTCATTGATACAAAGACTGAACTGAAAGAAAACAGGGATAAAAAGAAAACCACAGATGATGGAACAGGAAACGTAGAAGACACGTTAAGGACGCAGATGGAGAAAAAAGAATCCGGAAGCGGCATGGTTTATCAAAAACCATCGCTGTCATTGTTAAAACCCAAGCAAATGGATTATCAACGAACAGACAGACGAAAGATGCTTTCAAAAGCCAAATTATTGGAAGAAACATTGGCCAGCTTTGGTGTTGAAGCAAAAGTGATTAAAGTGACACAGGGTCCTACCATCACCAGATATGAGTTGCAACCAAGTAAAGGCGTTAAAGTGAGTAAAGTGGTTAATCTCAACGATGATATCGCTCTAAATCTGGCAGCGTCTTCAATACGGATTGAAGCCCCCATCCCTGGTAAAGCAGCCATTGGTATTGAAATTCCAAATGACGAAGTATCCATGGTACCGTTAAGAGACTTATTGGATACAGCTGAATACAATAATTTTAAAAATCCATTGCCTTTCGTATTGGGAAAAAACATAGCAGGGGACCCGGTTGTGTTTGATATCAACAAAATGCCTCATTTATTGGTGGCAGGTGCCACCGGATCGGGTAAAAGTGTATGCATCAACACATTAATACTAAGCTTGCTATATAAGTCGACACCAGATGAAGTTAAACTGTTGATGATTGATCCGAAGGTTGTTGAACTAAACATATATAATGGTATACCCCATTTAATGATCCCTGTGGTAACAGACCCAAAGAAAGCCACCGGTGCATTAAGATGGGCTGTTACGGAGATGGAAGAACGATATCATAAATTTGCAGACAATGGTGTTAGAGATATTGCTGGCTTTAATGAAAAGGTGAAGGAAGAAAAATTGCCCTACATCGTTGTGATAATCGACGAATTAGCAGATTTAATGTTGGTTGCGGCGAAGGAAGTTGAAGACTACATTTGCAGGTTAGCCCAAATGGCCCGTGCGGCAGGAATACATTTAATCATTGCAACACAGCGACCGTCTGTTGACGTGATCACAGGCATCATCAAGGCAAATATACCTTCCCGTGTAGCCTTTTCCGTTGCCTCCCAGGTTGATTCCAGAATCATATTGGACATGGGTGGGGCTGAAAAACTGCTTGGTAAGGGTGATATGTTATTTCATCCTATTGGATTAAGTAAACCTGTTCGCATACAGGGCTCTTTTGTCTCTGAGGAAGAGGTGAAAAGAGTGGTTGAGTTTCTTAAAGAACAATCAGGTGAACCTAAATACGAGGAAGAAATTTTGGATAAACTTGATTCTGTTTCTGAACAATCAGGTGACCACGAATCTGATGATGTATTTCAGGAAGCTTTGCGCATTGCATTTGATAACCAACAAATATCCATTTCCATGTTACAGCGAAAGCTTAAAATGGGCTATAATCGTGCTGCCCGCCTTATTGATGAAATGGAATCCAAAGGTTATGTGGGACCAAATGAAGGTACAAAACCACGGAAAGTCATCAGTAGACCTTTAAACAACAACGATTATACTCAAAACCCCTCAAATATTCGAGAAGAGTGAAAGAAGGCATTGGCCCGTGAGAACGATGACAGTTGAAGAAATGGTGATGAAAGGTGAAGGATGTACATTAATTGATTTGAGATCTCCCAAAGAGTATGAAAAGGGGTCCATTCAACATGCAATCAACCTTCCCATATTGGACGATACAGAAAGAGGTATTGTGGGAACAATTTATAAACAGGAAAGCCAGGAGAAAGCTAAAATAACTGGCATAAGACATGTCTCTGCAAAGCTGGATAAATTGGTGGAGGAAGTCAGCCATCTGGCAAAAAATGGAAATGACCTGGTTTTATTTTGTTCAAGGGGAGGGTACCGAAGTGGACCCTTTGTACAATTGCTAAATTCTTTGGGAATTGAATCCTTCCAGCTTGTGGGAGGGTATAAAGCGTACCGACAATACGTACTGGATTATTTTGAAAACCAAATGGCAAAAGACCATGAATTTATTGTACTACATGGAAATACAGGATGTGGTAAAACGGAAGTGCTTAAGAAATTGTCAGACAGTGGTATTCCTGTGATCGATTTGGAAGGATTAGCACAGAACAGTGGGTCTGTTTTTGGTTTTATTGGCCACTCAACTGAAGCCATGACTCAAAAAAACTTCGATTCAATTCTTTTAAATCGACTGCTTACATTAAAATACCAGCGTGTGTTCATAGAAAGTGAAAGTCAACGTATCGGTAATGTCACTATTCCGAAAAAAATGCACCAGCAAATGGAATTGGGAGCGCATATATTGTTGGAAACCAGTGTTGAAAATCGTGTTAATCAGGTGGTGGCTGACTATTGTGATGGTTATGAAGAAATAAATGAATCACTGCGAAAAGCGATCAATGATTTAACGAAATTTCTAGGGCACGAACACATTCATTTTTTGAACCAGTTGCTTGACAATAAAGAATACCATCTTATTGCGAGAGATTTAATTGAAAACTATTATGATCCACTATACAAATATTCCATCGAAAAATATTCATATGATTTAAAAATCACATATGATACAATTAATAAGGTTACAGACATATTAGCAGAATATTATTCAAAATTGTAGAACGGTTTTGTTGGGAAAGAGGAACACAAAGATGAAGAATAAAATATACATGGAATCACTGGGTTGTACCAAAAATTTGATTGACGCTGAAATGATGCTTGGGCTTTTAAGGGAATATGGGTTTGAAATAGCGGATGAGATCAGTGAAGCAACGATCGCAGTCATCAATACATGTGGTTTCATTGAAAGCGCCAAAGAAGAATCAATTAGTCACATATTAGCGGCGGCAAGGTACAAAAAATCAACGCTTAAAAAACTTATCGTAACAGGGTGTCTATCTGAAAGGTATCACCAGGAATTGATGAATGAGATGCCTGAAATAGACGGTTTAATAGGTACAGGTAGGTTTGAAGAAATCTCCGATGTCGTCGAAAATGTCATGAAAGAAGTCAAGGAACTTCGAATTGGTCAAATTGACCATCCATACCACGAGAATGTAGCACGACTTCGCACCTCTCCCGGTTATATGGCCTATGTTAAGATTGCTGAAGGCTGTGACCATCGTTGTACGTATTGCATTATACCAACACTTCGTGGGCCGTTGAGGAGCCGCGAAATGCCTGCTATCATAAACGAAGCCCAATCGTTGGCAAATGAAGGTGTAAAAGAGATCATCCTCATTGCACAGGACACAACCAGTTACGGTGTTGATCTTAATAATGAACCCTTATTACCGGAACTGTTGACTGAATTGGAAAAAATTGAAGGTATCCAATGGATCAGGCTCATGTACTGTTATCCAGAAAGAGTTTCTTCTCAATTGGTCGATGTCATGAAAAACAGTCGTAAAATATGTGCATACATGGATTTGCCTATACAACATAGTGAGGACAGGATCCTAAAAAGAATGAAAAGGCACACAACGAGGAAAAAACTGTTAGCCACCATTAAAATGTTACGGGACAATATTCCAAGCGTAAAACTAAGAACAACACTGATTGTTGGTTTTCCTGGTGAAACCCCGGAAGAGTTCGAAGCGTTAAAATCTTTTGTTCAAGAAGTTAAATTTGATAAGTTAGGGGTTTTCACATATTCACAGGAAGAAAACACACCTGCTGCTACGTTGAAAGACCAGGTAGATGAAGAAACGAAAGTAGCCAGACAGGAAGAAATCATGAAAGTTCAGCAAGCAATTTCTCAACACATTCAACGTGCCAGGATTGGTGGTGTGGAAACCGTATTGGTTGAGGAATTGTTGGATGACGAAGGTGATCAATACCAGTATGCCGGAAGAACAAGTGGCGATGCACCCGAGATAGATGGTTTGGTATACATTCATTCTGAAAACAAACTTACCGCTGGTCAGTTTGTAGAAGTAAAAATAACTGACGCACTTGAGTATGATTTAATGGGGGTGATTGCTGGTGAAGCTGAATCTGGCAAATAAGTTAACGATCTTGCGGATTTTTATGATACCTGTCTTCATGATTTTCTTGCTTAATAAAATTCCCTACGGAGAAAGTATCGCTGCGCTGATATTCGTTGCCGCTGCCCTTACTGATACCCTTGATGGTTATATTGCCAGAAAACGGAATCAAATCACTACATTGGGCAAATTTATGGATCCATTAGCGGATAAACTTCTTGTGTCTGCAGCTCTGATCTCCTTGGTTCAAATGGGAAAACTTTCGGCATGGGTTGTTGTGATTATCATATCAAGAGAATTCACCATCAGTATTTTAAGAGCTGTCGCCGCAGCTGAAGGTGTTGTGATAGCAGCCAGTTGGTGGGGAAAAGCCAAAACCATTACTCAAATCATTGCAATTATTATCATCCTTATGGATAATTATCCATTTAAATATGTAGGTATTCCCATGGATCAAATTATGATATTCGCTGCGGTCATTTTTACAATTGTATCAGGTATTGATTATTTGCAATTAAACAAGCACATTATCATGAAAGAATGAAAACTAATTTTTTTCTTTGGTTGACTTTGGCAAACTGCTTAGGATATAATGATATAGAACATGCGTTTTATAATTTGAAAGGCGGTGAGCCAGCACAGCTGGGACAACATGGACAAGAAAAAAGCACTCGAAATGGCAATCACACAAATTGAAAAGCAGTTTGGTAAAGGCTCAATCATGAAACTTGGAGAAGAATCAAGACTCCAACTTGAATGTATTTCCACAGGGTCCATTAATCTGGACATTGCACTGGGACTTGGTGGTGTTCCAAGAGGACGCGTCATAGAGATTTATGGTCCCGAATCTTCCGGTAAAACAACCCTTGCTTTGCATATCATTGCAGAAGCACAAAAAAATGGAGGAAGTGCAGCCTTTATTGATGCTGAACATGCGTTGGATCCTTCCTATGCCAGAAAACTGGGTGTTGACGTGGATGATCTAATTGTTTCACAGCCAGATACAGGGGAACAGGCACTGGAAATTGCAGAAGCATTGGTCCGAAGTGGCGCAATTGATGTCATTGTCGTTGACTCCGTTGCTGCGTTGGTACCGAAGGCAGAAATTGAAGGTGAAATGGGTGATGCTCATGTGGGCCTTCAGGCGAGATTAATGTCCCAGGCGCTACGAAAACTGGCAGGTTCAGTCAATAAATCAAGAACAACTACCATCTTTATCAATCAGTTACGTGAAAAAGTTGGTATTATGTTTGGGAATCCGGAAGTAACCCCTGGTGGCAGGGCATTAAAGTTTTACGCGTCTGTCCGAATGGATGTTCGGAGAATCGACAGCATCAAGCAGGGAACGGACATCCTTGGTAACAGAACAAGGGTAAAAGTTGTTAAGAACAAAGTGGCCCCACCGTTTAAACAAGCGGAGTTTGACATTATGTACGGTGAAGGAATATCCAGATCAGGTGATGTCATTGATGTGGCAGCAGATATTGACATTGTAAAAAAATCTGGAGCCTGGTACAGCTATGGAGACCAGCGTCTTGGCCAGGGACGAGAAGTGGCCAAACAGTATTTAACAGAGAATCCAGATACATTTCTTGAAATAGAAAATAAAATTCGGGAACATCACAATTTGCCGCTGCGTAAAGTAATTCCGACTGAAGTCAATACCCCAAAAGCGAAAGAAACGTTAACTGAAGAGTAACTGCTAAACGAATGTAAAATACATGTGATACAAAGGAGCTGTCGTATATTTGACGCAGCTCCTTTTGCTTGTGTGGAGCTGAGACTGACAATTGGTGTCACCTTGACACCTGTTATAAAAAAGGATAAAATGATACTTGTCATAGTTTATATTTTTGTAGTACTCTAATGAATTTGAAAAGATGACTTGTTGAAATGGAAATGTTCTAAAACCGAATGGCGAAAACTTCATAAAGGAGGTGTCCGAGTATCGTATTTAATGGCATTACGATTATTGTTATCGTCTTGGTTGCCGTTGTTGGATGCCTTATCGGCTATTTTATTCGAAAATCCATTGCTGAAGGAAAAATTAATTCCGCTGAACAATTAGCTAAAAAGCTGATTGAAGATGCACAAAAAGAAGTGGAAACAACTAAGAAAGAACTTCTGATTGAAGCCAAAGAAGAAGTTCATAAACTTCGCAGTGAATTCGAAAGAGAAAGCAGAGAAAGGCGCAATGAGCTTCAAAAAATTGAGCGCCGATTAATTCAAAAGGAAGAAACGCTGGATCGGAAAGCAGATAACCTTGAAAAGAAGGAAGATAAGCTTTCTCGAAAATTAGTGGACCTTGAAGAAAAAGGCGAACAACTGGAGAAGTTACGGGAACAAGAAAAACTAAAGTTAGAAGAGTTGTCCGGATTAACGGGCGAAGAAGCAAAAACATTATTACTTCGTGATGTTGAAAAGGAAATTAAGGTTGAAACTGCTATGATGATCAAAGAGATGGAAGCAAGGGCAAAAGAGGAAGCGGAAAAACGTGCCAAAGAAATTATCACGTATACAATTCAAAAATGTGCTGCAGACCATGTGGCGGAAACCACTGTGACAGTGGTTCAACTACCTAATGATGAGATGAAAGGGCGCATAATTGGACGTGAAGGTCGAAATATCCGAACTTTGGAAACACTTACCGGTATTGACTTGATTATTGACGATACACCAGAAGCAGTTATTTTATCTGGGTTTGACCCAATAAGAAGAGAAATTGCCAGGGTTGCTCTTGAAAAATTGATTGTCGACGGCAGAATTCATCCTGCCCGCATTGAAGAAATGGTTGATAAAGCGAAAAAAGAAGTTGAAACCATGATGAAAGAAGAAGGTGAAGCGGCTGCCTTTGATGCAGGGGTTCATAATGTTCACCCTGAACTCATTAAATTACTTGGTCGCTTGAAATTCCGGACCAGTTATGGACAAAGTGTGTTAAAACATGCTGTTGAAGT
Source organism: Clostridiaceae bacterium (assembly GCA_024635995.1). Taxonomy (GTDB): domain Bacteria; phylum Bacillota; class Clostridia; order Peptostreptococcales; family Tindalliaceae; genus Anoxynatronum. Next base: position 93,911 of record JAGXHW010000006.1, on the reverse strand, counting down.
ATCGCATGTGGCAGGCATTATGGCGACAGAACTGGGAGTAGACATAAAAGTCGCAAAACGGGCCGGACTCTTTCACGATATTGGTAAAGCGGTCGACCATGAAGTTGAAGGTACCCATGTTGAAATAGGCATGGACTTACTGAGAAAGTACAAAGAATCCAAGGAAGTCATTCACGCCATATCTACACACCACGGTGACTATGAACCACAATCCATTGAAGCAGTGTTGGTAACTGCTGCAGATGCGATTTCAGCAGCAAGACCCGGCGCTAGAAGAGAAACATTGGAGTCGTATATTAAAAGGCTGCAAAAACTGGAAGAAATTGCTAATGACTATGACGGAGTTGAAAAATCTTATGCGATTCAAGCTGGCAGGGAAATCAGGATATTAGTTAAACCTGAATCCTATAGCGACGCAGATATTGTTATGCTGGCACGCACCTTAACCAAACGAATTGAAAATGAACTAGAATATCCCGGACAGATTAAGATTAATGTGATTCGGGAAACACGCGCAATTGAATATGCAAAATAAATCATCGAAAGATAAAAGCGGCCAGTTGTTTGGCCGCTTTTCTATTTAACCTTAAAGTCTGCTATGAAGCAGGCTGTTTTTAGTTTATAATATAAGTATTACGCACTTAAATGACGCTTGTTGTTGTCATATTTAATGAAATGATGTGATTTCGTGAAACGTATTGATATGCACACGCATACGCATGCATCCGATGGTGTGTTAAATGCAACGAAACTGATTGAATATGCCGTAAAAATAGGATTAGGCGGCCTTGCCATCACTGATCATGATACGGTTGACAGTTTGGCTGAAGGTAAGAAGACATCGAAAGCCCACAAGGATTTCTGGTTTCTGCCAGGCATAGAATTTAGTACAGAAATTAACAATGTTGAAGTTCATTTACTGGGGTATGGAATCGATGAAACTGACAAAGCTTTGCTAAATCTATTAACCAAATTAAAAGAATCCAGAAGTTTAAGAGCGTTGAAAATGGTTAATAAACTGGTGGACCTGGGTTTTCAAATTGATCTTGAGCAGGTTGAAAAAATAGCTGGTGAAGGTATTGTTGGCCGGGTTCATATTGCCAGGGCTATGGTTAACAGTGGTGGTGTACATTCTGTACAGGATGCGTTCGAGCATTATTTAAAACTGGGACAACCAGCCTATGCACCCAGGTTTAAACTGGACCCCAATGAAGTCATTTTATTGATTCATCGGCTGAGGGGTGTTTCTGTATTGGCACACCCTGGATTAATGAATGATGATTCATTGATTGTGGGGCTGATTGATGCCGGCCTGATGGGCATCGAAGCCTATTATCCAAACCATACGGATGAAGAAACCCAGCGATACTTACGACTTGCCCATAAACATCAGTTATTGGTTACAGGTGGATCAGACTTTCATGCACCGCCAAATACAGGTATTCGTGCCAGCGATATAGGACAGTGCAGTGTTCCAATCGGGCCAATACGTCAATATTTTGACAATAAACAGAATAAGTAGAATGCATCTGAAGGGAGAATCTCATGAAAACACAGCACCAGCAGTATGAAAACCCATTGATTGAGCGGTATGCAAGTTCAGAAATGCTTGCAATATTTTCTGCAGACAACAAATTTCAGACTTGGAGAAAATTATGGATCGCCCTGGCAAAAACACAGCGGGAACTGGGACTTCCCATCACTACTGAACAGATTGAAGAGATGGAAAAACATCAGTATACCGTGAATTACGAGGTGGCAAAGGCGAAAGAAAAAGAAATTCGCCATGATGTAATGGCCCATGTGCACGCTTTTGGTGTTCAATGTGCGAAGGCCATGCCAATCATTCATTTGGGAGCCACCAGTGCCTACGTTGGTGATAACACTGATTTAATACTGATGAAACAGGGTCTTCAGATTATTTCTGAAAAGCTGCTAAGGCTTATGGACCAGATGGCATCCTTTTGTCTGACGTATAAAAAGTTACCCACTTTAGGGTTTACTCATTTTCAACCAGCGCAATTAACCACTGTTGGCAAAAGGGGAACGCTCTGGCTATACGATGTTCTGATGGATTTTGAAAATGTTCAGCACCAGCTTGAACGTATGAAGTTCAGAGGTGCCAAAGGCACAACGGGTACACAAGCCAGTTTTTTGAAATTGTTTAACGGAGACCATGAAAAAGTTAATGAACTGGACCGGGAAATCGCTAAAATCATGGGTTTTACTGACAGAATACCTGTAACTGGGCAAACATACACGCGTAAAATTGACTTTGAAGTGTTATCAGTGCTGAGCGGTATTGGTCAGTCCTTACATAAAATGACAAATGATTTGCGATTGTTACAGCATTTAAAGGAAATTGAAGAACCTTTTGAAGTCAGCCAAGTGGGTTCGTCGGCAATGGCCTATAAGCGTAATCCCATGCGTTCTGAGAGAATAGCTTCACTGTGCCGTTGGGTCATTTCATTACAGCAGAATGCTGCAATGACACAGTCTACCCAATGGTTTGAAAGAACCCTTGATGATTCAGCCAATCGCAGGATGAGCATACCGGAATCGTTTTTAGCGGTGGACGCAGTGTTGGACATCGCCCTTAATGTATTCAGTGGCCTGGTGGTCTATGATAAAATGATAGCAGCACACATTGAAAAAGAACTCCCCTTTATGGCAACTGAAAACATTTTGATGGAAGCCGTAAAAAAAGGTGCCAATCGACAGGAGCTTCATGAACAGCTTCGTGTACATTCAATGAAAGCAGCAGAAAAAGTGAAAATTGAAGGAAAAGAAAACGACCTGATAAACCGTATCGTAGATGATCCCGTTTTTGGATTATCCCTGGTTGATCTGATGGACATCATGAAAGCGGAAAACTTTATTGGAAGAGCACCTGAACAAACCCAGCAGTTTATTGATGATTATGTTCAACCTGTTCTGAGGGAATATCCATGGAAACCAGCAGCATCAAATGAACTCACCGTGTAGTTGGGAGGATAAACATGTTAAAAGCAACCATCGAAAACATCCATAAATTTGAAGGCCAGGAGGTGACGATTTCCGGTTGGCTGTACAATAAACGATCCAGTGGTAAAATTATCTTTTTGCAAATACGGGATGGATCTGGATTTATCCAGGGCGTTGTTGTTAAGAAAGAAGTGGAAGAAGAAGTCTTTACAACCTGTAAAGGGTTGCCACAAGAATCATCATTTCATGTTACGGGATTGGTTCAGAAGGATGACAGGTCTATCCTTGGGTATGAATTATTGGTTAACAACGTAGAAGTGGTTGCAGAAGCTGAAGAAGGTTATCCCATCTCGCTGAAAGAACATGGGACAGATTTTTTAATGGATTTTCGTCATTTGTGGATGAGAACACCGCGTCAGCATGCGATTTTAAAAATAAGAGATGAAATCAATCTGGGTCTACGGGAATATTTTCATGAGAATGGTTTCACCCTGGTGGAACCACCGATCATAACACCTGCAAGTTGCGAGGGAACAACTGAGTTGTTTGAAATTGATTACTTTGGCGAGAATGCTTACCTGTCGCAAACAGGGCAGTTATACGCTGAAGCGGCTGCCATGGCATTTGGAAAAGTGTATAGCTTTGGACCTACCTTCAGAGCAGAAAAATCAAAAACGAGAAAACACTTAAATGAATTTTGGATGATAGAACCTGAAATGGCCTTTGTTGATTTTGAGGGAAATCTGGAAGTGCAGGAAGACATGGTGTCGTATATTGTTCAACGTGTTCTGACTAATCGAAAGAAAGAACTAGCCTTATTACAACGGGACACAAGTGCCCTTGAAAAAATCAAACCACCCTTTCCACGTATAACCTATACAGAAGCTGTTGAAATGCTTAAAAAGGCAGATTTCACCTTTGAATGGGGTGATGATTTTGGTGCGCCTCACGAAACATATATTGCTGATCAATATGATAAGCCAGTGTTTATCACTCATTTTCCAACTGAAATGAAAGCCTTCTATATGCAACCGGATCCGGAAGATCCCAAAGTCATCCTCGGTGCCGACTTAATTGCGCCGGAAGGCTATGGCGAAATCATTGGTGGTTCACAACGTATCCACGATTTGGACTTGCTGCTGACGAAACTTCGGGCTGAAAATCTTCCCGAAGAAGTGTACCAGTGGTACATTGAATTAAGGAGGTATGGGACTGTGCCACATTCTGGGTTTGGATTGGGGCTTGAGCGAACAGTTGCCTGGATTTGCGGCATTGATCACATTCGCCAGACCATACCATTCGCACGAACATTAAACCGGATTTATCCGTAAGGAGTGCTTCAATTGAGACTTCAAAAGTTTCTGGCCATGAACGGCGTTGCATCAAGAAGACAATCTGAAAAGTACATTGAAGAAGGTCTTGTCACTGTTAATGGACAGGTTATCACTGAAATGGGTGTGCAGATTGACCCTGAACAGGATCAAATAACCTATCGTGGCAAGATCATTGAACAAAAGCAAGAAAAAATCACCATCCTGCTGCACAAACCCATTGGGTATGTATCAACAGCCCATGACCAGTTTGATCGCCCAGCGGTGGTTGATCTGGTTAATGTGAAAGAGCGGCTGTATCCGGTGGGCAGGTTAGATTATTTAACATCAGGCTTGATTCTCTTGACCAATGACGGTGAATTGGCGCTAAAATTAACACATCCACGTTACGAAACAGAAAAGGTGTACCAGGCATTGCTCCATGGCATTATCACTGAAGAAAACATGCAAAAGTTTCGAAAAGGTTTACAGGTAGAAGATTATGTAACCCTGCCTGCCAAAATACGAATTCTGGAAAAACAAAAGGACCGTTGTCTGGTGGAAATTGTTTTACGAGAAGGTAAAAATCGCCAGGTAAGAAAAATGTGTGAAACCTTGGGTTATCCGGTAAGTCAGTTAAAAAGGGTGGCAATTGGGGACTTAACATTGGAGGACCTTGAACCAGGTGAATGGCGATTTCTTAGAAAGAATGAAGTTGAGAATTTGATAAAACGAAAAGAAAAGAAGGCACCAATTTCTAAAAAAAACAAAAAAAGCAATGAACGCTTTAGTTAACAACCAATTGACTCTATGTGATGGCGGGGATTATTGATGATCGAAATTCTGGAAGCAAAGAATAAAGATGAAAAAGAACAATTGGGGATCTCAGGTGACAGTGACAGAATGTTTGTCTTTCGGGACAGAACTGTTACACTGGGCGTCATTCAATTTTCTGTTAAGTATCCAATGGTGCCGTTGCTGTTGAAATTGGAAGTAATTCATACCAACGGTTTGACAAGTGACCTCATCTTTGATGGTTTAATCAGAACTGCTTGTCACACTTTTCAAAGAGAAAATCTCACCTGGATCATTGCTGATGAAAAAATGGTTCGTGAACACGTTCTTTTGAGCTCATTTTTTGAACCATTGTTGACGATAAAAGAAACAATGCCCGATGAAATAACGGCAGTGCTCCTTACCATCCATCCCGAGTGTTATGTGATGAAAACTGATATGATTTACAAAGGATGTTGCAAATGACACCAATCTATCGTGTGGCTCAGCTGGCGCAGGAGCTGCTGTACAATCGAATAAATGCGGGTGATCTTGTGATGGATGCAACCATGGGCAACGGTTATGATACCCTCTTCTTGTGGAAAAGGGTACAACCGACTGGCAAAGTCATTGCATTCGATGTTCAGCAGCATGCCATATACCAGACAAAAAAAGTATTGATTAACAATGGATGGAAAGAACAAGACCCTACGGTTGAATTAATATTGGACAGCCACAGCCACTTTGCGAAATATGCCTACAAACCATTAAAAGCCGTTATGTTTAACCTTGGCTATTTACCAGGATCAGACAAAGAAGTATCAACCTCCTGGCCTGGCATAAAATGTGTGTTGGATCAACTCGTTCATCATTACCTTGAAGTAGGAGGGTATATTTCCATTGTGTCATATTCAGGGCACGAGGAAGGTAAGACTGAGCAGACGGAGCTACTTACATATGTCAGGAATCTAACGTCAAAATCCTGGGGTGTGATGGAAATAATTAGAAGCAATGCAGTTGAATCTGCCCCCAAATTAATAATAATAGTAAGAAAAGAATAAATATACATTCAAAATAATTCCGATTGCACAAATTACAACAATCTTGTATAATGTGAAGAAGTCGTTTTTTGTATAAACAGGATTTCTAGCTTCTGGAAAGTTTGATTCCATCAGGAGGTTAGAATGCATTATCCATAAGTAGATGCCCCAAATGTATCATTCGGTGGCAGATATTTAGTTTGTTCACCTAGGGACATAGCACCGCTCATCTCCCTTTTGAAGAAGAGGGAGTCTTAGTGGTGGTAGTCATTGGATAAATTATAACGCATTGAACACTACTCTTTGTGCGATGCAGAATTATTGAAGGAGGTTACAAGATGGGTCAAGTTAAATTAACGGATACAACCTACAGAGATGCGCACCAATCTTTAATGGCAACGAGAATGTCAACGGACGTTATGATTCCGATTGCAGAAAAAATGGATGAAGCCGGTTATCACTCACTTGAAATGTGGGGAGGAGCCACCTTTGATTCATGTCTGCGATATTTGAATGAAGACCCTTGGGAAAGGTTACGCACCATCAGAAAACTTATTAAAAAAACGAAGCTTCAAATGCTTTTAAGAGGACAAAACATTTTAGGCTACAAACATTATTCAGATGATGTAGTTGAGGAGTTTGTGAAACGCGCCATAGGGAATGGTATCGACATTGTCCGTGTGTTTGACGCACTAAATGACGTTAGAAATTTGGAGACAGCCGTGAAAGCTATTAACAAAGAAGGCGGTCACGCCCAGTGTTGTATTTCTTTTACGGTAAGTCCTGTGCATAACACAGCCTATTATCTGGAGCAGGCCACGGCCATGGCACAGATGGGCGCAGATTCCATTTGTATCAAGGATATGTCAGGTATTTTGTCTCCCTATGTTGCCTATGAGCTTGTCTCTGCCCTAAAGAAAACCGTTGATTTACCTATACAGGTTCATACACATGACACTTGCGGTTTAGGTAGCATGACATACATCAAAGCCATCGAAGCCGGTGCAGACATTGTTGATACAGCTATATCACCCATGGCACTGGGCACCTCCCAGCCTGCAGCAGAACCCATCGTTGCCGCTCTTCAGGGTACGGAACATGATACAGGCATGGATCTGGTTCATTTAGATGAGATTGCTCAATATTTCAGGCCTTTGAGAGAGAAGTATTTTAATGAAGGTCTCATTGACATAAAAGTCATGAGTGTCGATACCAGAACTCTCATTAACCAAATACCGGGCGGCATGTTGTCAAATTTCATTTCACAGTTAAAAGAGCAAAACAAGATAGAAAAAATGGATGAAGTGTTAGCTGAAGTTCCACGTGTAAGAGAAGAACTGGGGTATCCACCACTTGTAACCCCTACAAGCCAGATTGTGGGTACACAGGCTTTGTTTAACGTTTTATCCGGGGAACGATACAAAATGATACCTAAAGAGGTAAAAGACTATGTTAAAGGGTTGTATGGCCGTCCGGCGAAAGAGATCAGCCCTGAAATAATTGAAAAGATCATAGGAAAAGAACCTGTCATTACACATCGGCCTGCAGATGATATTCCGCCACAACTGAAAAAGATTCGGGAAGAAATGAAAGAATATGAAGAACAACCGGAAGATGTTTTGTCATATGCGCTATTCCCTCAGATTGCCATGAGTTTTTTTAAAGAAAGATGGTCAAAGAAGTACCAAATCGAAACAACGCTTTATGATGAAGAAGATAAGACACATCCGGTTTAAAGTTTATAGCAATAAAAAGGAGGGATGCTATGCATATTCTGATTACCAATGACGATGGCATATATGCGGAAGGAATATATCCTTTGGTTATGACGCTAAAAAAAATTGCTAAAGTAACTGTGGGAGCTCCTAACCGTGAAAAAAGCGCCACAGGGCATGCCATCACCATGCACATACCAATAACGGTTAAAAGGATTACCCGTTTTGGAACAGATGTTGCTGCATACTCCATAAATGGAACACCTGCTGACTGTATCAAATTATCCTTAGACGTATTGCTGAAAAATGACCCGCCTGATTTAGTGGTTTCGGGGATCAATAATGCACCAAACCTTGGTACAGATGTTATCTATTCCGGTACCGTTTCTGGGGCCATTGAAGCGTCACTAATGGGAATACCAGCCATCGCTGTATCAATGGCCAGTCACCATATTGTACAGTTTGATGACGCTGCAGCTTTTATTGAAGAACTGATTCCTTATGTGTTGCAATGCAAGCATATTTCTAAGATTATATTTAATGTCAATTACCCTGTTTGTGAAAAATCTTTTGTTCGCGGGGTTCGTATTTCGCGATTGGGAATACGTCGATATACCAACAATTTTATTCATAGAACTGACCCGAGAGGTAATTCATACTATTGGATGGCCGGAGAATTGATGGACATACCCCAGGAAGAAGACAGTGATATGGAAGCTGTGAAGCACAACTATATTTCTATCACACCCCTGCACTACGATTTAACCCATGATGCTTTGTTTCCGGACATGCGTAAATGGTCATTTAACATTTAATGAACAGGTGAAAGCGATATTTAGAAAGACCAGTCAGTGATGACTGGTCTTTTTGCAAGTTAAGAGTGAAAATAATTCATTAATCCGTAATCAATATCAGCAATGAGTAAACAAAGAGTTAAAAAAACTATGTTAAAGGAATAACAAATAATTGGTTTAATAAATCGCATGAAGTAAATGAAATAGAAATTGCATAAAAAGTAAATATTTTATAATAATGAAATATTTATTGCATTTTAATGTTTGGTTTGCTATGCTGTAGTTGGACATAGTTTAGTTACATATACATGTTTTAATAACAATAATGCTTGAATGAAAGGGATGAATAAAAATGGCCAAGGTGAAAAAGAAAAAACTGGTAAAAACCATGCCGGAATGGTGCAAAGCCTGTGGTATTTGTGTTGCTTTCTGCCCTGTAAAAATCTTAAAACTGGAAAACGATAAGATCGTTGTGACAGACCAGGAAAAATGCACCAACTGTATGTTGTGCGAAATGCGTTGTCCAGATTATGCCATATACCTGGAAGAACAAGAATAGGAGGAAATTAAACATGGCTGAACGAGCAATTAAACTGATGCAGGGGAACGAGGCATGCGTTGAGGGTGCCATCGCTGCAGGTATGCGCTTTTATGCAGGTTATCCAATAACACCATCGACTGAGATTGCAGAGTTGTGTGCAGAAAAATTACCTGCCTTAGGAGGCAAATTTATACAAATGGAAGATGAAATCGCGGGAATGGCAGCAACCATTGGTGGATCATTGGCAGGTTTGAAAGCCATGACAGCCACCAGTGGGCCAGGGTTCTCGTTAAAACAGGAAAACATTGGTTATGCAGCCATGACACAAATTCCTTGCGTTGTGGTGGATGTTATGAGGGCCGGTCCAAGTACAGGTCTCCCGACTTCTCCCTCACAAGGAGATATTATGCAGGCAAAATGGGGCACTCATGGGGATCATCCAACAATTGCACTATGCCCTGCTTCAGTAAGAGAAGCCTACGATTTGACCATACGATGCTTTAACCTGGCAGAAAAATACAGAACACCTGTATTTCTGATGATGGATGAAGTCATTGGGCATTTGAGGGAACGGGTAGAAGTGCCTAATCCTGATGAATACGAAGTGTTTGATCGATTGAAGCCCTTACCAAATGAAAAAAACTTCAAAGCTTATGAGGTCAGAAAAGGTGAAATTGTACCAAGGATGGCTGCTTTTGGTGATGGGTATGCTTTTCACGTAACAGGTTTAGTCTATGACGAATACGGTTTTCCTAAAACAGACACGGATGTTGCAGAAAAACTTATTGAGCATTTAATGAATAAAGTGGCTGACAATGATGAAGACATCATTACTTATGAAGAGTATGAGATGGATGATGCAGAATTCTTTATCATCGCATACGGTGGTGTGGCACGTGCTGCTAAAGAAGCTGTTAAGGAATGCAGAAAACGGGGCATGAAAGTTGGGTTGTTCCGGCCTATAACCTTGTGGCCATTTCCAGAGAAACGCGTGCATGAACTGACGATGAGTAGAAAAAAAGTGTTGGTGGCTGAAATGAACCTTGGCCAGTATGTGATACCGGTGCATCGTGTTAAAATGCCAGATTGCAAAGTATTTCAATACGGTAAAGTAAATGGAGAAGCCATCACACCAGAAGAAATAATCACGAAAATAAAGGAGGCATACTAGTATGAGTCAAGGTAGTCAGCTTATTCAAGACAACTTTAGAGACAATCGGTTGCCTCATATATGGTGCCCGGGTTGTGGCCACGGCATCATCACCAGGGCCATTGCCCAAGCCATTGACAACTCTAACCTGGATAAGGATAAAGTATGTATTGTTTCTGGAATCGGTTGTTCGTCAAGAGCAACAGGATACCTTGATTTCAATACATTACACACAACCCACGGGCGAGCATTGGCATTTGCCACAGGTATCAAACTGGCAAGACCAGAGCTGAAGGTCATTGTGATCACCGGTGATGGAGATGCTACAGCCATTGGAGGCAATCACCTGATTCACAGTGCAAGGAGAAACATTGACATTACCACTATACTGTTTAACAATAAAATATATGGCATGACAGGCGGTCAGTCTTCGCCGGCAACACCTTATCACGAAAAAGGAACGACCTCTCCTTATGGCACCATCGACCCTGATTTTGATATCTGTAAACTGGCCATTGGAGCAGGGGCCACCTATGTTGCCCGTTCAACGGCTTATCACGTGCCTCAGCTGATCAAACATATACAAAAAGCCATTGCTCATAAAGGATTTTCACTTGTTGAAGCCATCAGCGGCTGCCCCACTTATTATGGTCGCAAAAACAAAAAAGGCGATGCAGTTGATTTGATGAATTTCTACAAAGACTATGCACTGGATGTGAGAATGGCAGAAAAAGTTGATCCTGAAAAACGGGAAGGTAAATTCCTGATTGGTGAATTTGCCAATGAAGAAAGAGCTGAATATGTTGATGAATATATGAAAATTGTTGACCGTTTGAAACAGGAGGGATCACAGGATGAATAAAAAATTTGAAATCAGGTTAGGTGGATCCGGTGGTCAGGGCCTCATTCTAGGAGGTATTATATTGGCCGAAGCTGCAATACTTGATGGTAAAAACGCTATTCAGGCGCAATCTTATGGTCCGGAAGCTAGAGGAGGGGCCAGCAAAGCCGAAGTCATCATCTCAGATGAAGAAATTGCTTTTCCAAAAGTTCAAAATGCAGATATTCTGCTGGCTCTGACTCAAAAAGCCTGTGATAAGTATTTATCCTCACTGAAGATGAATGGCCTGTTGATCATCGATGATTCTATTAAAATCAACCCGATTGCATTTGAGAATTACAGAGTGGTACGCATTCCCATTATTTCAACTGCAGTTGAACAACTTCAGAAAGCAATGGTTGCTAATATTGTTGCATTGGGCGCTATAAGAGAATTGACCAATGCGGTAACCAGGGAATCTCTTGAAGCTGCCGTACTAAAAAGAGTTCCTCCAGGAACAGGACCGTTGAATAAAAAAGCATTGTCTGCCGGATATGAACTAGTGAAAACCACATCATAATAGGGGGGACTTTCTGTGGATGATAAAAATGATTTAATTATTAGTATTCAGCGTCAATTTCCAAAATTGAGTAAGGGACAGAAGCGAATTGCTCAGTTTATCATTGAGCACTATGACAAGGCAGCGTTTATGACAGCATCGAAAATGGGAGCTCAAACCAATGTGAGTGAATCAACGGTTGTCAGATTTGCAAACAGTCTGGGGTTTGAAGGCTATCCCCAGCTCCAGCGATCGCTGCAGGATATTATCAAAACCAAACTCACAACAGTGCAACGGGTGGATATGGACAAAGAATACTCCAGTGACATTGAAGTAGTTGAAAGAATCATGAAGTCCGATATGGACAATGTGCGACACACTATTGAAGACATCGATTTTCATGGCATTGAAAAAGCGGTGGATGCCATCATTAAGGCAGAAAAAATCTATATTATCGGATTGAGAAGCTCAAAATCACTGGCAGATTTTCTTGGGTTTTATTTAAGTCTAATACTTGGTAATGTAAGTATGGTGGGTTTTGGCATCTCAGATATCTACGAGCAAATGCTGCGTATTTCTGATAAAGACTTGCTAATAAGCATATCTTTCCCCCGATACTCAAGCAGAACCATAGAAGTAACCCAATATGCAAAAGAACAGGGGGCGCAGGTTATTGCCATCACAGACAGCGCCATATCGCCAATTGCAGGTATAGCCGATCACTATTTAACTGCTAAAAGCAGCATGGCTTCCTTTGTGGATTCATTGGTTGCACCTTTGAGTCTGATCAATGCACTTATCGTTGCCATTGGCATGAGAGAGAAAAAAGATATCAAAGAATATTTCAACAAACTGGAGAACATTTGGGAGAAATATAATATTTATGATGGACATCTGAAATAGTGCCCTACGGAGCCATGGTTAAGCAGCCAAAGCATCACTTAGAGATGTAATCTTCAGATTGCATTTCTTTTTTGAGCACATTCGTTTTATAATATTGTTGAAAATCGCAGAAACCTTGTGATGATCTTGTTTTTCATGTATAATCTTTGTAGCAAATAAGGAGCAGGATGGTGATGACGATGCACCTTGTTTCCATCAGGGGAGCAGTAACAGCACATGATAATTCCGTTGAATCAATCGATGAAGCGACACTACTTCTCATGAATACCTTGGTCAAAGAGAACAATATTCGCGAAGAAGACATCATTCACATATTATTCACGGCTACTTCTGATCTCACTGCAAGGTATCCTTCTGTTGTTGTCAGAGGGGTATTGGGTTGGAACCAAACAGCCATGCTGAATTTTGAGGAAAAAATCATCGATGGCCAACTCCCGCGGTGTATTCGCGTGCTTCTACTCATTGAAACAGATCGAACAAAAGAAACATTTACACACACCTATTTACGGGAAGCATCAAAATTACGTCCTGACTGGGTAACAGAATAGTGGACGGCTGTTTAGGAGAGAAGATCATTGAACGTACTTATCGCCGAACATGCAGGTTTTTGCTTTGGTGTAGAAAAGGCAATTGAAAAAGCTTACGAAGAAATTGATACAAATGTCATTAATGGTCCAGTGTACTCACTTGGGCCAATCATTCATAATCATCAAGTCGTGGAACAACTTGAGCGTAGAGGGTTGCGGACAATTAACGAAATTTCGGATGCTGAAAATGGCACCGTAATCATTCGCTCTCATGGCGTTCCGGAAATCACTTACAAGGAGATTGAAAACCGAGGGTTGCGTCTGGTTGATACAACTTGTCCATTTGTTAAAAAAATTCAGCGCATTGTCAGTGAACATCATGCAAAAGGTCATAGAATTGTTATCATCGGAAATAGGACACATCCTGAAGTTATTGGAATTAACGGTTGGTGTAACAATGAAGGTCTGGTAATCAGTGAAACCCACGAGGTAGAAAAAATTCCTCATGACGAAACATTGTGTATCGTTGCACAAACCACCATGCTCATTGGCCTTTTCCAATCAATCAAGAATGAGTTAGCCAATAGAATCCAAACAATCCATTGGTATAACACCATTTGTTTGGCTACACAGGACCGACAGCAAACGGCACGTGACCTGGCAGGAAAAGTGGGAGTTATGGTGGTCATTGGAGGAAAACACAGTTCAAACACGAAAAAGTTAGCAGAAGTGTGTAAAGGGTATCTACCAAATGAAACTTATCTAATCGAAAAATACACTGATTTGCCATTGGGGTTATTTTCTGAAGAGGAAAGTGTTGGGGTCACAGCAGGGGCATCAACACCCAAGAAAGCCATTGAAAATACGGTGGAGTTGTTAAGAGCGATATCAACGGGTGACAAATGGCAAATAGCCATTGATGGTCCTGCGGGTGCAGGTAAAAGTACCATCGCCCGACATCTGGCGGAACGGCTGCATTTTGTCTATATTGATACGGGCGCCATGTACCGCGCATTGACGTGGTATATCATTGAGAACAAGTGTGAGATGGACAACATTGACCAAATCGTTACACTTGCACATTCTGTAAGAATAGATTTAAAGCAGGATAGAGTCTATCTCGACGGAAAGGACGTATCAGATGAAATACGTTCCTTACAGGTAACCGAACATGTATCTACTGTGGCAAGCATCAAAGACGTGAGAAAAGCTATGGTGAAGCTTCAACAGAAGATCGCCACAAAAAATCATGTTGTCATGGATGGAAGGGATATTGGCACTGTAGTGCTGCAAGAAGCAACACTGAAAGTTTTTTTAACAGCCACTGTTGAAGAAAGAGCAAGACGCAGATTTGAAGAATTGAAAAATAAAACAGAAACAACTTATGATGAAATTAAGAAGCAAATAGAAGAAAGAGATCATGCTGATGAAACAAGGGAACATGACCCGTTAATTCCGGCAAATGATGCCGTTCACATAGACTCAACCAGGCTTTCTATTGAAGAAGTTGTGGAAAAAATCATTTTACTCTTCTGCGACAGGATTAAACTGAACAGCAGAAAATAATTTTGATTTTTTTTAAAGTAATAGAAGGATTCTGGCGTTTTTTGTCGAATAGACAAAAGGTGGTTAGATAACGCTTTACCAGCACCACAGATTCATATGAAATTATTAACCTAGGAGGTAATTGGATGAGCACCGAAAACGATCAGAACAATGAAATGAGTGGCATGAATGAAATGATGGAAGAAATTGAAAAAACCATGGTACGCCTGCACAGTGGTGACATTGTCAAAGGCCATGTGATCAATGTGACTCAGGACGAGGTAGTTGTTAACCTGGGCTATAAATCAGACGGCATTATTCCTCGCGATGAAGTAACAAAAGAAGTGGCAGCTGATATGCCAGGTCATTTTGCTGTGGGTGATGAAATTGAAGTTTGTGTACTGCAGGTAGATGATGGCGATGGGAACGTGTTATTATCCCGCAAAAAAGTCGACGCAATGCAGGAATGGGTTGAACTGACAGATGCTCAGGAGAAAGATGAAGTCATTGATGTGGAAATGAAGGAAGTTGTGCGAGGCGGTATGATTGCCTATTTTAAAAATGTCAAATGCTTTATTCCTGCCAGTCAGTTATCAGACAGATATGTTGATGACTTAAGTGTTTTCGTGGGACAAAGAGCGACTGTACGCATTCTCGAAATGGATCGTCGCAGAAGCAAAATTATCTTGTCACGAAAAGCTGTTATTCAGGAAGAAAAAGGACAGAAGAAAAAAGAACTTTTAAAAACATTGGAAAAAGGCCAGATTGTAGAAGGCCAAGTTAAGCAAATTACCAACTTTGGTGCATTTGTTGACATTGGTGGTATTGATGGTCTGATTCATATATCAGAACTTTCATGGGGTCGGGTAAAACATCCCTCTGATGTATTATCCATTGGTGAAGATGTGAAGGTGGAAGTGCTTGATTTTGAAGAATCCAGCGAACGCATTTCCTTAAGCTTAAAATCAATCCAGCCAGAACCATGGAAAGTTGCAAGCGAAAAATACCAGGTAGGCGAGATCATCGAAGGTGAAGTTGTTCGCCTGGTTGACTTTGGTGCTTTTGTAGAAATTGAGCCAGGTCTTGATGGATTGGTTCATATATCTCAAATCAGTGAAGCACATGTGGCTAAGCCATCTGATGTCTTACAAAAAGGTCAGAAAGTTGAAGTTAAGGTTCTTGACATTAATGTAGAAGATCAACGTATGAGCTTAAGCATGGCAGCGATTGAAAAGGATAAAACAGCAGCGGAAGAAGCTGTACAAGCAGAAGAAGCGGCTGTTGAAAAAAATGAAGATAAGCCTGTAACCATTGGTGATGCAGTGGGAGACGCTTTTAAAAGCGAAACAGCAGAAGCAGTTGAAGATGAGGCTGAAGCAGTTGAAGAAGCCGAAACAGTTGAAGAAGAGCCTGAAGTGGTTGAAGAACCTGAAGTGGTTGAAGAAGAACCTGAAGTGGTTGAAGAAGAACCTGAAGTGGTTGAAGAAGAGCCTGAAGTGGTTGAAGAAGAGCCTGAAGTGGTTGAAGAAGAGCCTGAAGCTGCAGTCGAAGAGCCTGAAGCTGCAGTCGAAGAGCCTGAAGCAGCTGTCGAAGAACCTGAAGTTGTTGAAGAAGAACCTGAAGTTGTTGAAGAAGAGCCTGAAGTTGTTGAAGAAGATGTAGTTGAAACGGTTGAGGAAGAGCCCGTAGAAACACCAGTGGAAGATGAAGAAGAGGAAGAAAAGAAAGAAGAACAAGCCTAATCGAAGGTGCGATCCATGGAAGGATACGAAGCGTTTAAAGAACGAATTTACAAGCTAATGGTAATTGATCTTTCCAGCTACAAGGAAAGACAGATGAAACGTCGTATCGAATCTTTAATTACCCGCAACCACATGAATAAATTAATAAGTCCCCTGGTTCATGACATTGAGCCGGGGGGTTATTTATGTGGTGGCCTTTCGAAGGTGCACAAAATAAGGTACAATGTAACGTAAGAACTGTTTAAAGAAAGGTGCGTTATTGAATGAATAAAGAAGTAAACAGTGGTAAAACCTTTATGATTAAAACATACGGTTGCCAAATGAATGAACATGACTCGGAAAAATTATCTGCCATGCTGGGGCAAATGAATTACCTTGAAACAGATCTCAGTGAAGAAGCAGACTTGATCATACTGAACACTTGCTGTGTCAGAGAAAATGCTGAATTAAAAGTGTATGGTAATCTGGGAGAATTAAAGCATTTAAAAGAAAAAAATCCGGACATAATTCTGGCCATCTGTGGTTGTATGATGCAACAAAAACATGTTGTTGAAAAGATCAAAAGTCTTACCCCTTTGTTGATTTGGTTTTTGGTACTCATAACCTGCATCGCTTTCCTGAACTCTTGGCCAATGCCCATTGCATGGAAGGCTTGTTGGTGGAAGTGTGGGACAATGAGGAAGAAATAGCTGAAGACCTGCCTGTACAACGCAAGTACACCGCCAAAGCTTTTGTGAACATCATGTATGGTTGCAATAACTTTTGTTCTTACTGCATTGTGCCCTATACAAGGGGACGGGAACGAAGCCGTGAACCAGAGAAAATTTTGGAAGAAATCAAAGAATTGGCTGAACAGGGCACCATCGAAGTAACATTACTGGGCCAAAACGTTAATTCCTATGGAAAAACCCTGGAACAGACAATGGATTTTGCTGACCTTCTTTCCTTAATCAATGAAATACCAGGCATTGAACGAATCAGGTTCATGACATCCCATCCTGCTGATTTATCGGAAAAACTGATGGATGCCATGGCCAATCTGGATAAAGTATGCAATCACTTACACTTACCTGTTCAAGCAGGAAATAACAAAGTGTTAAAAGAAATGAACAGAAGATACACCCGTGAAGCTTACTTGGAAAAAATCAACTTGTTAAAATCAAAATTGCCTGATGTGGCCATCTCCACTGATATTATCGTCGGTTTTCCGGGTGAAACGGATGCTGATTTTGAAGATACCCTGGACTTGATCAAACAGGTGGGTTTTGATTCAGCCTTTACCTTCCTTTACTCCATACGTACGGGTACACCAGCAGCTACAATGACTCATCAGGTGAGTGAAGAAGATAAAATGAAGCGCTTTAACAAATTGGTTGAAACTGTGAATCAGGTAGGCCTTGCCAATAATCTCAGACTGATCGGTGAAACCTTGCCCGTACTGGTAGAAGGTGTAAGTAAAAACAATTCAAACCGATTGGCAGGACGTACTGAAGGCCATAAATTGGTTAATTTTGAAGGAAAACAGGAATGGATAGGGTCCATCGTGCCAGTGACAATTACTAATGCTAAAACTTTTTCACTACTTGGGGAGTGTTCCTTGTGTCAGGATTAACACCAATGATGCAACAATACCAAAAGATCAAGTCAGCATACAAAGACACACTGTTATTTTACCGGCTGGGAGATTTTTATGAATTGTTCTTTGATGATGCGATCACTGCCTCCAGAGAACTTGAAATTACTCTGACAGGTCGAAGCAGCGGTCAAAATGAAAGAGCCCCCATGTGCGGGGTACCCCATCATTCTGCTCAAAATTACATCGATAAACTGATAAAAAAAGGCTATAAAGTAGCTATCTGCGAACAGACTGAAGACCCATCGGTCGCCACAGGCATTGTTCGGCGTGAAGTGGTGAGGGTGATCACACCGGGCACTATCATCGGTTCTCAGCTGCTTCAGGAAAACCAGAACCATTACCTGGCAGCCCTTTCCCTGGAGCCTGGGGGATGGAGCCTGGTGTACACAGACCTGTCCACGGGTGAACTGTATGTGAAGAACCACAACTCTTCCACCCATGAAGACGCATTGCTGGAATCTTTGCTTGATGAAATTGGCAGAATTCATCCTGGCGAGGTGTTGGTCAGTGATGCTGTGTTGAAGGGTGAACCCAAACTTTCGAGATGGCTGAAAAAAATGGGTATTTACCTGACCAATGCTGAGCCCTATGAACCAACTGAAATTGACACACCAACATTGCTGAAGGAACATTTTAAAAACCAGCAAACGCAATTGACATTGCAAGCTCTTAGCTCGACAGCCCTACATGCCTTGGGTACCCTCTATGTTTATCTGGAAGCCACTCAAAAAAGAACGCTGGATCATATCAACGAAATAAATCTCATTGGCCAACAACAAAACATGACGCTGGATTTACACACACGGCAAAACATGGAGTTGACAGAGACCTTACGTGACAAACAACGTAAGGGTTCTTTGCTGTGGGTGTTGGATAAAACGAAAACAGCCATGGGCGGACGCCTGATGAAACGGTGGTTGGAAGAACCCCTGATTGACCGGGTCGGTATCAACCAACGGTTGGATGCGGTGACTTACTTTTTGGATCATCCCCTGGTGCGGGGTGAGGTCCGAAAATCACTCCAGACTGTGTATGATTTAGAGAGGTTGGTTGGAAAAGTTGCCTTTCAGACAGCAAACCCCAGAGATCTTCTGGCCTTGAAGCAAACCTTGGTTAATGTAAGGGACATACGGCATTTTCTGAAAGACGAAGCAAATTGTGTCTTAGTTGAAAAACATGTAAATGAAATGGATCCTCAGAAAAGTTTAATTGAATTACTTGAGAAAGCCATCGATGAGGATGCACCTCTTAGTGTAAAAGAAGGAGGCGTCATTCGTCTGGGATATCATGAGGAAATTGATGAGTTGCGTAGTGCCTCCAGGGACGGAAAATATTGGATTGCCGATTACGAGAAAAAAGAGCGTGAATCAACAGGCATCAAAAATCTAAAAACTGGCTATAACAGGGTTTTTGGTTATTATATTGAAGTGACAAAATCTAATATGGACATGGTGCCAGAGCGTTACCAGCGTAAACAGACCCTGGCCAACTGTGAACGATATATTACCGATCATCTGAAAGAATTGGAAGCGAAGATTCTGGGCGCTGAAGAGCGGTCAAATCAGTTGGAAAATGAGGTCTTTCTTGATGTGAGAGACACCATCAAAGGATACATCCCTGCACTGCAACGAACAGCTAGGTCAATTGCAGCAGTGGATGTGTTGTCGGCACTGGCAGAAACGGCTTTTCAGAACCGCTATCAAAGACCTGTGATGACGGAAGAGCCTCACATCATCATTAAAAATGGTCGTCATGCCGTTGTGGAAAAAACACTGCGGGACGAATTGTTTATTCCCAATGACACAGAAATTTACCAGGAGCAAGAGTATATTCACTTGATCACCGGACCAAACATGGCTGGCAAATCCACGTACATGCGCCAAGTTGCTCTCATTGTTCTCATGGCACAAATGGGATCCTATGTGCCTGCTGACATGGCTCATCTGGGTGTGGTTGACCGTCTTTTTACACGTATTGGCGCCAGCGATGACTTATCACAGGGACGCAGTACTTTTATGGTTGAAATGAGTGAGGTTTCCGCCATCCTTAGAGCGGCCACGGATAAAAGCTTGATTATCCTGGATGAAGTGGGTCGGGGTACCAGTACTTATGATGGCCTTAGCATTGCCTGGTCGGTGATTGATTACATTCATCAGCAGATCGGAGCAAAAACCTTGTTTTCCACTCATTATCACGAATTAACGGAGCTGGAAGACAGCCTGCCGGGTGTGGCAAACTACAAAGCAGCTGTGAAGGAAAAACGTCATGACATTATCTTTTTGCGTAAAGTGGTGGAAGGTACTAGTGATAAGAGCTATGGCATTCAGGTTGCCAAATTGGCAGGCTTGCCGGAAGCTGTTCTCCGTGAAGCCAGGGAAATACTTCATTCCCTGGAAAATCAGCATCACGGTCAACAGGAACCCATTCAACTTTTTGATGAACGAAAAAACCTTCAGCCAGCCCAGGGAGTCAATAAGAATCCCTCACTGACAGCCCCTACTGTAACTGATGAAAATGAGGAAGCAGTGTCGTTACTTGATACAGAACGTGGCGGTCAAATGGCTCAATACAGGCGTTTTATCAACCATATACAGCAAATGGACGTGATGACCATGACACCCCTGGAAGCCCTCAATAAACTATATGAACTGCAACAGGATGCAAAAGACCATCTGTTACAACATCAACAGCCAGTGGTTGGTAAGAAGGAGGCAGACAGATGAAGCATGACATTAAACCCTTGAATGTACAGCTAATCAATCAGATCGCTGCCGGTGAAGTCATTGAAGGGCCATTTTCTGCCGTTAAAGAACTGGTGGAAAACGCCATTGACGCCCAGGCCACTGAGATCAGGGTTGAGATTGTGAACGGAGGTAAAAGCCTGATTGCTGTCACTGATAACGGGATAGGAATCCCGGGAAATCAGATTAAAACTGCTTTTCTCCCACATACCACTTCCAAACTAAGAACCATTGATGACTTGCAGCATATTCACACCCTGGGATTCCGTGGGGAAGCCCTGGCCAGCATAGCAGCTGTGTCACGGGTTGAAGTGCAGACAAGGGCAGAAGACAGCCTTGTAGGCTATAAAGCCATCTTTGAAAATGGACGCCTACAGACATTGGAAGAAACAGGATGCCCTGAAGGAACAAGAATTACTGTCAGGGATTTATTTTATCAAACCCCCGCCCGTTTAAAGTTTATGAAAAGCGATGGCGCAGAAACGTCCCGCATTACAGAGATGCTGACAAGGCTGGCACTCAGCAGAACGGATATTTCATTTCAGTATATTAACAATAATAGTATTATGTTAACCACACGCAAAAGTACTGATCCAACCCAGACAGTCATGTCAATATTTCCCTCTGAACTGGCACATGGACTGATGGTGGTCGAAGAAAAGACGTATCATAAGGATGATTATTTCATCACCATCAGCGGATTAATTGGACAACCCCATAGTAGCCGGGGAAATAGAAATTACCAGGTCTTTTTTGTTAATGGAAGAAGTGTCAGGAATGAAGTGTTGACCCATGCCTTTGAACGGGCCTATGAAGGCGCTGTTATGGTGAGAAAATTTCCTGTTGGTATACTCTATGTTATCATTTCTCCAGAGCTGCTGGATGTTAATGTACATCCATCCAAGACCTCCATTAAATTTCAGGAGCCTCATTGGATGGAAGAAGTACTGTTGGATTATGTGCAACAGGGGCTGAAAAAAAACACTGAGATTGTGTCAGTAGGTGGGTTGGGTATTGGCCCCACCGCCACCGAACTGAAAATGGTTGAAGAAAGAAGAAGGCTTGAAGGGCTAAAGCAAGAAGAAAATCAAATAATTACAAGCAATGAAGATAAGATTATAAATATGCATGAAAATAAGACCCAGGATAAGACCGAAGATTTATTGATTGATGAACAAATGAACATTGAAGAAAACATTAAACAAAGAAACGCAAACCAGCGTTCATGGGAGTACAACAATGATACCGATGTATCACCTGGTGTAGTGTCTGAAGAAGAAAAACATCAATATTATGAATCCAACTCAGAGTATCGTGCTGAATTTATCTCTGATGTGCCCGGAATATTGACAGATGACACGACATCAATTACTTCAATCAACAGGGACAAGGTTCAAAAACAGCAACAGTCACTTTCTGTTGAACACATGTCGCAACTGGCATTTCTGGAAAACATACTGAAACAGCGAAATTATAAAATCGTGGGACAGGCCTTCAAAACCTATATCATACTGGAATCAGGGTTAGTGCTTTACCTGGTGGACCAGCACGCTGCCCACGAACGGGTGGTGTACGATCAGCTATTGGCGGATGTTCGAAAAGGTGCAGTGGAGATCCAGGAGATCATGGATGGACAGATTGTCGAATTGTCATTGGCTGAGATGGAATGGTTCCGGGTGCATGAAGACATCTTCAGACAAATGGGGTTTATCATAGAACCCTTTGGTCACCAGGCCATCAGATTGATGGGTGTACCTTATCATTTGGGAATGCCGGCTCACCATGAATTTCTTCAACAATTAATGGATGAACTCATTGAACAGGAATGGTCTGGGGCAACCTTGCCAATGGAAAAACTGATTCGAAAAGCATGCCGCTATGCCATTAAAGCCCATGACAGCTTAATGGCCACTGAAATCAACGCATTGCTGGAACAAATGACCCACATACAAGTACCGCTTACCTGCCCCCACGGACGTCCCATAGTGCTGCAAATACGCGATTATGACCTTGAAAAACTGTTTAAGCGGGTGTAAATCACCCAGTACTCAATACTCTTAATGGGCCATGAAAAGGAATGTGATGAGATGAGCAGCCAAGAGACAAACCTTCAAAAACCCAGGGTATTCATCATCACCGGTCCCACAGCGGTGGGTAAAACAGCAGCAAGTATACAGTTGGCCCAACATCTTAATGGTGAAATTATCTCTGCTGATTCAATGCAAATATACCGGCACATGGACATTGGCACAGCAAAGCCAACATCTGAAGAGAAGCAGGGGATCCGTCATCACCTGATGGATTTTTTAGACCCTGACCAGCGCTTTACTGTTGTGGATTTTCAGGAAAAAGCGTTTGAACTGATAGAAGAAATTCATGGCAGAAATGCAGTACCCATTGTGATTGGTGGTACAGGGTTATACCTGCATTCGTTGCTGTATCAATTGGATTTTACTGAGGTTGAGATGGATAAAAACCTGCGGCAAAAACTGGTGGCAGACGCTGTTGAAAAAGGAGCAGATTATATGCATCAACAGTTGGTCAAACTGGACGTTGCCGCTGCTGAAAGAATACACCCCAATAATGTAAAACGTGTGATTCGTGCTTTGGAGGTCATTCTTACTGCCGATGAAGGTGTAAAGGATTTATCAAGGCCTCTGGCTCAGAACACTGACTATGATTTTTGTACCTTTGTCCTCCACGAAAACCGTCAATCACTTTACCATCGGATCAACCAGCGGGTTGATACAATGCTTGCACAAGGTTTAGAGGATGAAGTGAAGCAGTTAATGCAACACGGCTATGATTTTCAGTTGCCATCCATGCAGGCTGTAGGATATAAAGAAATGTTTCGTTATATTTTAGGTGAAATAGGGTATGAGGAATCTGTGGAGATCATTAAACGCAACTCCAGAAGGTATGCCAAACGACAACTTACCTGGTTTAAGAAATGGCCTGAGGCTCATTGGTTGCTCATTGATCATGAAAAACCTCGGGAACAGGAGATTAAAAGGGTTGTTGGGGTGATGGAACAGTAGCTGTCGAATGAGTAAAAGACAGCGACATGATCTCTGGTTGTTGTGGCACGACTACATAGAGACGGATAAGGGGGATATTAACAATGAAAAACAATGTTAATCTACAGGATGTATTTCTTAACCAGGTTCGCAAAGACAATGTTTCCATCACTATCTTTTTAATGAACGGGTTTCAACTGAGGGGAAATGTCAAGGGATTTGATAATTACACCATTGTTCTCGACAGTGAAGGAAAGCAACAGCTCATTTATAAGCATGCCATATCCACGATTATTCCTGCTAAACCAGTGAATTTTTATCAACAGAGTCAACAAGACGCTGAGAATGAATAATACTTTTTAATATATCGCTACACACCTCTTTATTCAATGAACATATTATCACACATGACTATCAGGCAGTGATCTATGATCACTGTCTGTTCTGTGTTAACGAAAGGAAGAAAACCTGTGAAAGAAACAAACCAATACCTTGAACAACGTATGGGTATTACGCCTGAAACCATCAGAATGGTGGCAGAAGCAGAAGCAGAAGTAAAGCCTCTTTTTGAAAAAAGGGAGGAGATTAAAGAATATAACCAATACAAGGTATTGAGAGCTATGCAGGCAGCAAGGCTTAGTGACCAGCATTTTCACTGGCATACAGGTTATGGGTACAATGACCCTGGAAGGGAAAAAACAGAGGAGATTTTTGCTGCGGTCTTTGGAGCAGAAAATGCACTGGTGCGGCCAAACATTGTCAACGGAACCCATGCGCTGAGCTTAGCTTTGGCAGGGAATCTTTTCAAAGGTGACAGTTTGTTGTGTGTTACCGGAGCCCCTTATGATACCCTACATGAAATGATTGGAATAGCAGGTGAATATCCTGGCAGTTTAATTGAAATGGACGTTCGTTACCGACAAATTGAATTAACCGAAAACAACACCCTTGATCGTGATGCCATTGAGGAAAAAATACAGGAAGAAGCGCCGACCATGGTCTATTTTCAACGCTCCACAGGTTATTCGTTTCGGCCTGCCCTTACCATGGATGATTTATCCGGTACCATTCAGTGGATCAAAAAAAACTGGCCCCAGGTAATCGTCATGGTGGACAACTGCTATGGTGAATTTTTGGAAATAGGTGAACCCATCGATGCAGGTGCTGATGTAATGGCTGGTTCTTTGATTAAAAACCCGGGAGGCGGACTTGCCTTAACCGGAGGCTATGTGGTAGGGAAAGACCAGTATGTCATGAGAGCAGCAGACAGGCTGACAACACCTGGCATTGGCAAGGAATGCGGCCTTACCTTTGGCACCACCAGATCGGTGCTTCAGGGGTTATTTTTGGCACCCCTCATCGTTTCGGAAGCCATCAAAGGGGCGATCCTGGCCGCCAGGGTCTTTGAAAAAGCAGGCTGCAAGGTACAGCCTCACTGGCAGGATCCAAGAAGTGATATTATCCAGGGAGTTCAGTTAAACAACCCGGAAGAAGTGAACGCCTTCTGCCAGGGCGTGCAGGCAGCAGCCCCTGTGGACGCCTATGTGACACCTGTGGCGTGGGATATGCCCGGCTACCAGGATCCGGTAATTATGGCTGCAGGTGCTTTTATACAGGGATCATCCATAGAATTGAGTGCAGATGGGCCTATGCGTCCTCCCTACAATGTGTATTTCCAAGGGGGCCTGACCTATCCTCATGCTAAATTTGGAGTGATGAAAGCCTTGGATTCGCTCAAAAAAATACGATGATCTCATAAATTAAAGGCGTAGTATAGCCTCATTAAAGATGATCATCGTTCATTTTTCAATATAGCTTTTTAACAGTACTATTGTTACTTGATTACTCTACATTACTTTACTGATATTGTTTTGAGAAGTTAAATAAGTGTGAAGTGCCTTGATGTGTTCTCTCGAAATGTTTTATCGAAATCTTCTTACCAGACCAATCACTTTGCCCAGTACAGCAACTTCAGAAGTAATGATAGGTTCCATGGTACTGTTTTCCGGTTGGAGACGATAATGTCCCTTTTCCTTAAAGAAACGCTTAACCGTTGCTTCATCATCCAATAAAGCCACAACAATATCACCGTTATTGGCAGTATTTTGTTTTTTTATAAGCACAAAATCACCATTGTGAATGCCAGCGTCAATCATGCTGCTGCCTTGAATGGTCAGCATAAAGACTTCCTCTTCAGTGTCCACAAAGCTTTCTGGCAGTGGAAAGAAATCTTCAATGTTTTCTGTGGCTAAAATTGGTTCTCCAGCAGTGACTTTACCCACGATGGGCACCTGTTTCATTGGTTTTTTGAATAACTGGTCCTGGAAGGGAGCATCGTAGATTTCAATGGCCCGTGGTTTGGTGGGATCTCGTCGAATGTATCCTTTTTTTTCAAGGTTCAGCAAATGATTGTGCACAGTGGAAGTGGATTTAAGCTCCACAGCGGCTCCAATCTCCCTGACTGATGGTGGATAACCTTTATCAAGGGAAAACTTTTTCATGTATTCCAATACTAATCTCTGCTTTTCAGTTAAGTCTTCGTACATCATATCACTCCTTTCAAGTTTACGCATATTGATGTTTAAGCCAATGGCAACACTTAGAAGTATTATACCACAGCAAAACCCATTGTGCAAACAAATGTTCATGAACGACTGTTTTATTTATTCCTGGTCGATCCACTCAAAGTTCTTTAGTATTTCGCGTTTAGAATCTTTGCGGTGGGCTGCGTATAGTTGGGTAGTGGTAACATTGTCGTGATCCAGCAGGTTTTGCACATCAAAGATGGAAGCACCTTGTTGGATCAAAGAAGTAGCAGCAGTGGCCCTAAGTTTATGAGGGCTGTAACCATCTTCAGGAAGGGTTCCCAATACATGTGAAGTGTATTTCTTCACCAGGTTTTGAATGGCACGTATGGTCATTCTCTTTTTTTGAAGTGATAAAAAGAGGGCGCCTTGATGGTCAGGGTGAACTTGATCGTTTTGCTGCCGTTCCTTCTCAATGTATTCCCGCACCACCTTTTCGCAGGAATGGTTGATGGGCATCAGTGATTCCTTACCCCTTTTACGATAAATCTTAAATTCACCACGATGGAAGTTAAAGGAAGAAACGTCTAATTGCTGTAATTCATTGACACGTAGGCCATAGGTGAGAAAGAGTACCAAAATGGCCCTGTCCCGGTAACGGGTTTTTTGCCAATACCGTTTTTCCTTTTCAGATAGGTGCGAACCATTCCCCACCAGTTCCAGCAGTTTAACCACTTCATCAATATCCAGGCGTTTAATGGCGTCAGGCTGGGGTTTGGGGGTCTGGATGGGGTTAAACCCATCGGTTATGTTTTGCTGAAGATGTCCGTCACGGTACAGGTTCTTATACAGAACGGATAAGGAAGATTTTTTCCTGGCAAGAGCTCGTTGATGGTTTTCCATGATGCGGATGCCTTTGTCATCCTCAATTTCATACCGCTGGCAGTATTGGCCCAGGAAATAATTGATATCCCTGGCCTTTATGGTGTTGAACTCATCAAGGGAAATGTCTTTGATGGAATCGGCTTGTGTCAGATTAGTTTCGGTCACCAGGTAATCACAGAAAAATTCGATGTCTTCCAGGTAAGCCAAACGTGTGTTAATAGCAACCGCGTTTTTAAGGTACAGGAAAAAATCTTTCATAAAAGAGGGCAGCCGACGTTCCACAGTGATGCATTTTTGTATGGTTTTTTGCTCCTGAAAGACAATGTGATTGGGTTTGTCGGATTTGTTATGAACGTGAAAGGATTTGGGTGTGGTGGCATTTTTTGGCTTTGAAAACCGTTTTTTCACAGATGGCACCTCCAACAAAAGTAAAATAAAAATATTCAAGGTATTTAAACAGGACTTTTAGCGGTGGTAGTAATCGGATAAAATTATCCAAAGTATGTAACGGAGTAACGAAACAGAAAAATAGTGACTACATAATGTTCAACAGTATTCATATAGTTCTTATTACTATTCAATCACTCATAGGGAGAGAGAAGTAGTGGCTATGAGTTTGAGTGGAATTTTGGTGATTTGGGTGAAATCCATATTTTTGCTAAAATAAAAGAACTTTAATTGTACTATTCGCTAAATATGCATTTAAAGAATAGTACAATTAAAGTATATGTGAGAAAGACCCTTATGTCAAGCCATCTTCCCCTAAATCAGCTGTTTCTGTTATTATTTATCGTAAAATACAAAAAACACTTCTATCTATGTACAATTTTTAGCTTATACAACAAGCATTTCAATTCATTGAACTGCTTACTTTTTCTGCTTCATAATAATATACAATTTTTTATAATATTTACATGCTCTGACTGATTCATGATATTTCATTTCACTATTCATCTTCATATTCATACTCCTGCAGGGTTAATTTTTCCGCCAGTGGTAAATCTTCCAGTGAGCTGAATCCAAAGGTTTTTAAAAAGTGACCTGTGGTACCATAAATGATGGGTCGGCCTATTTTTTCTAACCGGCCCTGGTCTTCAACCAGTTGTTTATCCGTGAGGGTTCTGATGGCATGATCGGATTTTACCCCTCGTATCTCTTCGATTTCAGCCTTTGTAATGGGTTGTTTATAGGCAATGATCGCCAGGACTTCAAGGGATGCCTGAGAAAGGGTCTTATGAGTATGAGGTGTCACCAGCTTTTCCAGATACTCTGCATAGGCTGGGTTGGTGGCCAGCTGGTATTCATCTTCCATTTGAATTAAAACCATGCCCCTGTGGTAAAAGGCATAATCCACTTTTAACTCCTTTAACAAACTACGGATTTCCTTTAAAGAAAATCCGGTGGCTTTTGATAGTTCCGAAGCAGCGATTGGTTCTGAGTAGGCAAATAAGAGAGCCTCCAATATGGCTTTCTGCTTTTCTTTTTCCACGGGGTCACGCTCCTGTCATTTCCTGTAAAGATTGATGGTCACCAGCAAATCCATCCCCTTTATCCAGAGACTTCGTTTTTTCAATGACCAGGTCATGGTGCTTGGCGTTGGCAGTCACAGATACACGGCCGGTACGCATTAACTCCAGTAAACTCAAAAATGTGACAATCATTTTTTGACGGTCATTCAACCTAAGGAAAAAGTCAGTAAAAGGTAATGGATTCTTTTCTTTCAAAGCAGACAAAATAGCTTTTGCCTGACCGGAAATGGTAAAATGTTCTCTGGCCATGGGAATGGACTTCTGCTTCTCTTCTCCCCTACTATTGAGAAATGTTCTCATTACGGATTGAAATGTGTTCATCAAGGAATCCGGACCCGCCACTTCAATGTCCTGCAGCCCTGTTTCATGGTCACTGCCATAAGACTTAAGAAATGCTGTCATGTCTTCGGGGGGCTTAAAAAACAGGGTTTCAGCATGGTGCTCGGTCTGCTTCAACAGATTGGCAGCTTTCTGATAATGCTGGTATTCAATGATTTTTGCCACCAGTTCATCTCGGGGATCTTCATTCTCTTCTTCTCCTTCTCCTGAACCCTGGTTATTGGCGGGCAGCAGCATACGGGATTTAATTTCCATTAATGTGGCAGCCATCACCAAAAAATCACTGGCTACCTCCATTTGAAATACCTGCATGGAAGCCAGATAGTCCATATATTGGCGAGTGATTTCGACAATGGGAATGTCATAAATGTCAATTTCATTCATCTGGATCAGGTGACACAGCAAATCCAGGGGCCCTTCAAAGGCTTTAAGTTTTAACAGAAGATTGTCCATGATGGTGGACTCCTTTAGAGGGTTAATGTCAAATAACGTTGTACAAAAATGTTTACTATATGATCAGACTGAAGGTTAAACTAAACAATCATGAACATGAGGCCCATGAGCATATTAAACAACACATTTACAATGGGAAACAATATTCTGCTTATTACCCCAAAGAATAAAAGGGCGATTAAAATAATGAAACTGTATCGTTCCAGTTCATGGAAAGTTTGTTCAAAACGTGATGGAAACAAAGACATTACAATTTTGGAGCCATCCAGGGGCGGAATGGGGAAAAGGTTAAACACCGCCAGTACCAGGTTAATGGAGATAGATGATACAAACAGCTGCTGTACCACCGAGTTGTTGTTACCGGTAAACCTGAGAAACAGGCCAAAGAGCAGGGTTAACAGAATGGCCATGATGATGTTTGAAACAGGTCCTGCCAAAGAAACCATCAATGTGCCCTTTCGACGGTCAATGTCAAAAAGATAGGGGTTCACAGGCACCGGTTTGGCCCAGCCGAAGCCGGCAAACATGAGCATGAGAAATCCCAGTGGGTCGATATGAGCAATGGGGTTCAGGGTTAAACGGCCTTGGTTCTTGGCAGTTGAATCACCAATCATATAAGCGACGTAGCCATGGGAAAATTCATGGACGGTTAGGGCCAGCAGGATTCCCGGCAGTACGTAAATCATGCGGGCTAAATCAAAATTAAACATGCATTTCCTCCTATAGTATGTTTTTCTTTCAGTACCAATTCTGTATTTTTTCAGTAGAATTTTCAAAACACTACTATAATAGTATAACCCAAAACACAGCTTTATGCGTCATTATTTGCTTCTTTTCTGTCTAAAAATCCATCTTTCATCAACAACTCATTGGATTTCATCCGTTGATACAGGTTTTCTGCATACTGTAGTTCACCGTCACGGTCATAAATACGTCCTAACACCTTGGCTTTCAGCACGTTCTCCAGAATGCGTTTATAAACAGGTCCTGGTTTTATACCCATCTCTTGCAGGTCATTGCCTGTGATGCGCAATTGGATATTCCGTAATTTCAATAGGTAATAGGCAATGTAATGTCGGATGTAAGGGTCGTCTGAGTCATTGTAGAAAAAAACCAGAGCTTCTTCTGTATGAGGTTTCAACATTTGGTAAATTCTGTAACTGTCCACTTCATCTTTTTGTAATGTATCATAGATTACTTTTCGTTTCTCCATGGAGGTAACCATCTGGTCGATGAGGGTCTGGTTGGCTATGAGCATTTGCGCCACTGTTTTCAGGGATTGTGGCTTCACTTCGCTCATCAGTTGCAGCAACATGACCACGGTGGGGTTAAAGGAGGCAGGTGATAATTGTCGAAAGCCCTCCATGGAAAAGCGGATGTTTTTCATCCGGCTCAGGGTGGTTTCACCAACGAGAAAATCAGGGTGCAATGCCTTAAACACACCCAATTCCTGCATCAGGGCAATGCTTCTGTGAAGAAAATCCTGCTCTCTGATCAGGTGCAGCATTTCCTCACGTATCCTGTCGTTGCTGAGGCGTGTCACCATATCGTTTTGAAGGGATTGCTCCAAAAATTGTCTGGTTGAGGTTTCCAGGGTAAAACCCAGTCGGGAAGCAAACCGGACAGCCCGAAAAATGCGGGTGGGGTCCTCGATAAAGCTGAGATTGTATAACACCCGAATCATCTTATTCTGAAGGTCTTTCATGCCGCCAAAATAGTCAATCATCTCCCCAAAATCGTTGGCATTGAGACTGATAGCCATGCAGTTAATGGTGAAATCCCTACGGAACAAATCGCTCCAGATATTACTTTTTTCCACTTTCGGCAACGCTGCAGGATATTCATAATATTCACGACGGGCAGTGACCACGTCCAGGGTTATGTGGCTGTTGAGTCGAATGACAGCTGTTTCAAATTGATGGTGCAGGGTCAGTTTACCTCCAACTATCTGGTGAAGGGCTTTGGCAAAAGCAATGCCGTCTCCCTCTGTTACGAAGTCGATGTCCCAATTGTCCGCCCGGAGAAGAAGGTCCCGAACGAATCCGCCCACCACGTACACTTTTTGGTCCAATTCATCCCCTACTTTGCCAGCGGTGATCAAAAGGTCATAAATGTTTTTGGAGAGCTGTTCCAGGGCATGTTTGCAACTGAAGGATTCCTGTTCTGAATCAAGGAATATTTTCTGGTACCAATAGGAGGTATGACTGCCATGAAGGTATTTCAACAAATCAGTCCGCGTCACAATGCCCACCAATTCACCCTTGTCGATGACAGGCAGTCTTCCAATGTTATGGGTTACCAGCAACTCATTGATATCAGTGACGGAGGTGGAAGGGTGAACACTGATCACGTCCTGGTTCATGAAGGCTTTCACTGGTGCTTGACCCAGTTTGTGATTGACAGCTTTTTCAATGTCTGTGCGTGAAATAATGCCGCATATTTTCTGCTGTTTATTCATTACCGGCATACCCGTATGACCATAGCGAAGCAAAATGCGGTTGGCTTCATCAATGGTGATCTGCTCCTCAATGGTTTTTACAGGTTTACTCATGATCTCCCGGGCCACCACCTGGGGTTTTACCTTCTCTTCCAGTTCGGTTAAAAGCAATGCTTTCAGTTCCTGTGGCTTTCCGTCCTTAATGATGGCGGAAGCGGCTCGGGGGTGACCAGCCCCTTCGAATTTTTCCAATACATAAGGGATGTTGATATTGTTTTCAAGGCTTCTGCCAATAATGTAGCAGCGATTTTCCAGCCGCACAATCATAAAAACAGCGTCAGCACGCAGCACTTCCAGCATTTTGTTGGCGATGATGCTGATTTCACTGACGAAATCATCACTTTCATAGATGGATATGCCAATGCGAAATTGATTAATGTCGTAGGTAACAGCGTTCTCCAGCATAATGGAAAAAATGGTTTCATGTTCGTGGCTCCAGGCATCCCGGATGTATTCATTGACAATTTCCAGATTAGCTTCTTTTTCCAGCAGCCAGGCCACCGCATGGGCGTCGTGACTGGTGGTGTTGCTGAAGGTTAAACAGTTGGTATCCGCGTAAATTCCCAGGGCAAAGAGGGTGGCTTCAAAGGGATTGATGGGGATGTCCTTTTCAATGATATTTTCGATGATATTGGTCACGTTGGCACCGTAGGGTTTCATAAAGAGATTGGCCCCGGGTATGGCCTTGTCGTTGGGGAAATGATGGTCATAGATAGTAATGGGCACCCTTTCGATGATCTCGTCAAATTTACCGATGCGGTCGGAGGTATGGATGTCCACCAGGATCAGCTCTTCTACGTGTTCAACTTTGATTTTATTGGAAAATTTAATGGGAAGTACGTTCTTGTAGAAGCTGTAAAACCGCTTCACTTCCTGTTCAAGATTACCGGAAAAAGCCATCATGGCCTCTGGATAAAGTTTTGAACAGGCCACCATGCTGGCCAACCCGTCAAAATCCAGATTCTGATGGCTGGTGATCAGTTTCATGAAACTGCCCCCTTAGTTTTGTGACATAAACCCGTTATCCATAAGTAGATGCTCCAAATGTACTATTTGGAGGCAGATACCTATTGATTAGATAGATGTAAATAATGAAATTTATCCTGGTTATTGTTATGCCTGTATTACTTCGATAATCAATGGCTTCTTTGCAGGCTGTTCCTGGCCAATGCTGTAGGCTTCCAGTACAACGGCTTCGGCTTCTTTCGCTTTTTCCAAATCGTTGGCGTGCAGTGTAACCAGAGGTTCGTCCTTTTCCACCGGGTCACCTGTTTTTTTATGCAGGAGAACACCTACCGATAAATCGATGACGCTGTCTTTATTCTCACGGCCTGCTCCCAAAATCAGCGCAGCCCGGCCAATGTTTTCAGCATCAATCTGGGTTACGATGCCTGTTGAAGTCGCTTTTACTTCAAGCATATGCTTAGTCGCAGGGAACAGGGAGGGATCTTCCACATAACCACTGTCTCCCCCTTGGCTGGACACAAACTGTTTCATTCTCTCCAGGGCTCTGCCGGAAGAAATGCTGTCCTGCATGGCCTGTTCTCCTTCTTCCAGGTTACCGGCTTTTTTACCAAGCACCAGCATCCAGGCCCCTAGGTGAACACAAAGTTCAGTAATGTCATCAGGTCCCTGACCTTTTAATACATCAATGGCTTCCTTCACTTCCAGGATGTTGCCCACGGCCAGTCCTAAGGGCTGGTCCATGTCCGTGACCACTGCCACGGTTTCACGGCCCATGTGGTCGCCTATTTCCACCATGGCCTTTCCTAAAGCCACAGCATCTTCCCTGGTTTTCATAAAGGCACCACTGCCGGTTTTCACATCCAGCACAATGGCGTCTGCCCCGGAAGCCAGTTTTTTGGACATAATACTGCCGGCAATGAGGGAAATGTTTTCGATGGTGTCCGTCACATCCCGCAAGGCGTACAGCTTTTTATCTGCCGGTGCAAGGTTGGCCGTTTGGCCTGCTACGGCTACTTTAATGTCATTGACCTGTTGGATGAACCGTTCGATGGGTAATGACGTCTGAAAGCCTGGAAAGGATTCCAGCTTGTCAATGGTGCCCCCGGTATGGCCTAAACCACGGCCGGACATTTTGGCCACTGGTACGCCACAGGAAGCTACCATGGGGCCCAGAGCGATGGTGGTTTTATCCCCCACGCCGCCTGTGCTGTGTTTGTCCACTTTAATGCCCTGGATGGAGGACAAATCGATGGTGTCACCGGAGTGCATCATGGCTTCTGTTAACAGGGCGGTTTCTTTGGAGTTCATCCCCTGGAACACCACTGTCATCAAAAAAGCAGCCGTTTGGTAATCGGGAATGGTTTCGTCTGTGACCCCTTTGACAAAAAACTGAATTTCTTCAGGGGTCAGTTCCAAGCCCTCACGTTTTTTATGAATGATATCAAGCATTCTCATCATTACTACTCCTTATCTGTTTAAGTATGATTTGAAAAACTCCTTCTCTTATTAGAATGATCTTTTACAGAACTTCTTTAACCACAGCTTTTACCAGCTTCATAAAAGTGGGTTTGGTTTGTTCTGCTATTTCCATAACCTCCTGATGGGAGATACTGACCAGGGTATCAGGCACAGCCATATCAGTGATGCAGGAGATGCCAACCACCTTAAGGCCTGTATGATTGGCTACGATCACTTCCGGTGCGGTTGACATACCCACTACATCTGCCCCCATGGTGGTGAGCATGGTAAGCTCAGCCCTGGCCATGTAGTTGGGGCCACTGATCGAGGCGTAGACACCTTCAAACAACTCAACGTCTAGGGCGTAGGCCACTTCCATTACTTTGGTGCGAAGATTTTTGTCATAAGCATTGGACATGTCAGGGAAACGGGGTCCCCATTCATTCACATTAGCGCCAATCAACGGGTTGTCGCCTGTCAAGTTCAGATGATCTGTGATGAGCATTAATCCTCCGGCATAGAAGTTTTTGTTCAAGCCGCCGCAGGCATTGGTCACGATGAGATGGTTTACTCCCAGAGCTTTCATCACACGAACCGGGTAAGTAACCTGTTGCATGGTATAGCCTTCATAATAATGAAAGCGACCCTGCATCATGACCACGGGTTTTCCCTCCAGTCGTCCAAAGACCAGCTGACCGGCATGCCCTTCTACAGTTGAGGTGGGAAAATGGGGAATCGTATCATAAGGTACAACAACACGGTCAATCACCTGGTCCGCCAAATCTCCCAAACCTGACCCCAAAATACAGCCAATGGTGGGTGGTTCTTTTACTTTTTCCTTTAAAAACGCGGTGGTTTCATTAACCATTTCAAGTGGTGTCAACATAATGTGCCTCCTTTTAGGCTTATAGGCTTGAGACCATGTGATTTAACGGATATTTCATTCAATGAATTATTTAATCTGTAATAAATTTACAACTTGCTTATTAACTAGTTCCTTATTAACCTCTTGCTTGTTTAATTGACACATCACATTTTAGCCAGTATATCCCTTATCAGCTGCTTAAATCGTAACTCCACCATCTGGGCGGTTTCCATAACCTCCTTATGGTTAAGCGGCTTGTCCAGAATGCCTGCGGCCATGTTGGTGATGCAGGAAATTCCCAACACCTTCACGCCCCCATGAACTGCCACCAGCACCTCTGGCACTGTGGACATACCTACAGCATCCGCACCCAGCACCCGGGACATGCGCACTTCTGCCGGGGTTTCATAATTGGGGCCTGTGAACCAGGCATATACGCCTTTTTGAAGCTGCAGGTCCTGCTGGGCAGCTGTTTCTTTTGCCAGTGTCATCAACGCCGAGTCATAGGCATTGGACATATCCGGGAAACGGGGCCCAAGCTGATCATCATTTTTGCCAATGAGAGGGTTAGTACCCGCCAGGTTCAAATGATCAGTGATAAGCATTAAATCACCAGGGTTGAAGGATTCGTTTACGCCTCCGGCAGCGTTGGTGACAATGAGCTTTTTTATGCCCAGGGCGATCAGCACCCTGATGGGGAAAGCAATGAGTGATGGATCGTAGCCTTCATAAAAGTGAAAACGCCCTTTCATCATCACCACTTCTTTTCCACTGAGGGTACCGATGACCAATTCTCCAGCGTGTCCCTCCACGGTGGAAACAGGAAAATGAGGAATGTCTTCATAAGGAATAACGGTGGGGTTTTCAACTTCATCGGCCATGACTCCCAGGCCGGAGCCGAGGATCATACCGATTTCAGGTTGGTGACTGCTTTTCTCTTTAATGGCAGCGGCGGCTGCCTGGATCATTTCCATGCTAATCACTGGGTCACGTCCTTTCAATACGCTATATTTTAGTTATCTTCAAAGGTTCTTAATTCTGTGCTTGCGTTAGCTCCAAAAGCACTATTTTAAAACTTCTTTGGCAAAGCTGGTGCCAATGCCGGTGTCCTTCGTGTTAAGCATTTCAGAAATGGTACTGGCAATGTCGGCAAAGGTGCGGCGTGTGCCAATCTCTGCGCCGGCTTTCACCTGTGCACCGGCAACCAGAATGGGTACATATTCACGTGTATGGTCGGATCCTTTATAGGTGGGGTCGTTGCCATGGTCGGCGGTGACGATCAACAGGTCATCGTCTGTCATCATCTCCATCATTTCAGGCAGTCTGGCGTCGGCTTCTTCCAGAGCCTTTCGGTATCCTTCGGGATCACGACGATGGCCAAATTTCATGTCAAAATCTACCAGGTTGGTGAAGATTAAGCCAGTGGGGAACTTTTTCATCATGTTCAGTGTCTGGTCCACACCATCCATGTTGCTTTCTGTGTGAACCGACTGGGTGATGCCTTTACCGTTGAAAATATCTTCTATTTTACCCACGCCCACCACTTCCTGGCCGTCATCTTTCAGATAATCTAACACGGTTTTACCCGACGGGTCCAGGGAATAGTCTTTGCGGCGGTGAGTACGGGAGAAATTACCGGGCTCACCGATAAAAGGCCGGGCAATGATCCGGGCCAGTGCGAAATCTCCCCGCATGATTTCCCGGGCAATTTCGCACATACGGTACAGCTCGTCGATGGGGATGATTTCTTCGTGGGCAGCGATCTGAAAAACGCTGTCAGCGGAGGTATAGACAATGGGTTTGCCCGTTTCCATATGTTCTTTACCCAGTTCTTCAATAATGACAGTGCCGGAAGCGGCATAATTGCCCAGGCTTCCTCGTCCGATTTCCTTTTCAAACCGGTCCATGACTTCCTTAGGGAAGCCGTCGGGGAAGGTTCTGAAGGGTTCTTTTGTGTGAATGCCGGCGATTTCCCAGTGGCCGGTGGTGGTGTCTTTACCGCTGGAAATTTCTTCGGAACGGCCGTAAGCCCCAGTGGGTTGTGCCACAGCTTCCACCCCGTCAATGCCTTCTATGTTACCAAGGCCCAAGGCCTGCAGGTTGGGCAGGTTAATGCCACCCGTAGCCTTGATGATGTTGCCCAGGGTATTGGAACCCACGTCGCCAAATTCCTCGGCATCCGGCAGGGCGCCGATGCCAACACTATCCAAAATAAACAGTATAACGCGTTTAATCATGTTTTTACTCCTTTCGCTGCAGTTGCGTTAAGGTCACACAACTTATAGATATCATTAATCTTATAATACATAAATACCATGTTTATGGATTTATAATCGCAAACAGGCTCTACTCTTCGTCTTAGATGTTCATTTTATCACATTTTACCCTATTTGTCCCTGTGGAAAACACACAGGGAGTCATAGTGGTGACAGACATCTGATAATCCAAAAATAAAAACCCGAAAGGCCATGAAAGACTGTCGGGTTGATAAAAAAGGCATATAATAAATAATTGCAATGTATTTGGAGCGTTGTGAGGGTTCAAATTACCCGGGAAGCAGTGACCTGTTATAAACAGATCGTTGTATGTATATTGGATGTCATTTATGCACGTGGGTGTGCTTTGTTATATACGTCTTTGATACGACTGCGGATCATTTGAGCGTACACCTGGGTGGTGGAAATATCTGAGTGCCCCATCATTTCCTGAACAGCCTGTATGTCAGCCCCATTTTGCAATAAATGGGTGGCAAAGGAATGTCTCAGGGTATGTGGCGTAATAGGTTTGTTTATGCCGGCCTGGTTGGCATAAGTTTTGATGATTTTCCAAAATCCCTGGCGAGACAGGGGTTTTCCCTGTACATTTAGGAATATCCTGTTTTGACCATTTTTTGGCCGGTAGTGATCAAGGTAATCCTTGACAGCTTCAATGGCTTTTGTACCCAGGGGAATGATCCTTTCCCTGGAACGGTCGTGGCAACAGCGGATGAACCCAAGGTTCAGGTCAACGTCTGTCACATTTAAGGTGATCAATTCAGAAACACGCAGACCTGTGGCGTACAATAGCTCAAGCATGGCTCGGTCTCGGGCAGGCTTAAAGCCTTTGCCAACAGGTTGCTTTAACAATCGGTCAACTTCTTCAAAGGAGAGGGTGCTTGGTAGTTTTTTAGGCCCACGAGGAGCTTCCAAACTTTCCGCCGGATTGTTCTCCACGACTTTTCGCTGGAAGAGAAACTGGTAAAAACAGCGCAACGAAGCCACATTTCTGGCAATGGTGGAGGCGGCTTTTCCTTTCTTTTCCAAACTGGTACAATAAGTCAGGAGCGTGGTGTGACTGACATCCTTAGGATGACGAATGCCTTCATCCTTCAAATAAAGAATGAATTGCTTCAAATCTCGATGATAGGATTCCAGTGTGTTGTTGGATAATTTTCGGCTGTCCTTTAGGTAAGCTTGATAATCATGTAATAACGCTTCCATGGCAAACTCCTTTGCTGTCCATTTTCTCTTTAGTATACCTTCTTTATCGTACATTCGTCAATTATTCTATAACGACCTTCTCTCAGCCATCAGCAGACCGATGATGGTTTTACTGTCTTTGATGGTGCCATCTTCAACCATTTTCAGGGCTTCTTCCAGCGGAATTTTCATAACTTCCAGGTATTCATCCTCATCAGGCTTGGCAGTTCCTTCAGTCAGGTCACGGGCAACAAAGATATGAATCACTTCATTGGAAAACCCTGGACTGGGGTAATAAGTGACTAATTCTTCCAACGTGCCCACAGAGTAGCCAGTTTCTTCCGCCAGCTCACGCAGCGCACATTTTTTGGGCGTCTCCTTTGTTTCCAGCCTCCCGGCAGGAATCTCATATATGATTTCTTCAATGGGCTTTCGAAACTGTTTGATCAGAATCACATGCCCATCCATGGTTAATGGGACAACAGCTGCAGCACCGGAATGTTCTACAATTTCCCTTTTGGAATATTTTTTGTCGGGCAATTCCACTGTGTCCACTCGAAGGTTGATGATCTTCCCTTCGTAGAGACGTGCTGAATTCAGTGTTTTTTCTTCCATCAGTTAATCATGCTCCTTTCGGTGGATCCTATTACATGAAACCATCATACCTTTTTTGGCTTCAATTGACAAGGTGTCGGGTTGTTGTACAATAAAGAAGCATACAACAAATGATGTGACACTATATGATGTGACATGTGAAAGGATGGAAACATTGAAAAAACAACAAAGTGCCCTTAGCAAAGCCTTAATGTATCTTTCGTATCAGGCCAGGACCCGTAAGGAAATGACCAAATACCTGGAAAAAAAGGAATATTCAAAGGCTGAAATTGATGAAGCGATGACTAAGTTACAGGAATATGGCTACATCGATGATGAAGGTTATGCCAAGCGGGTGTCTGAAATAACACACATGCATCCAGCCAAGGGTAAGAACAGTATGCCACGTAAACTAAACCAGAAGGGTATTCCTGAGGAATTGATTCAACAAACCATGGAAACCTATGACGAAACTGTTGATGAAGAAAAAGCCCTGGTCCTGGCACATAAACACGCCATGAATAACCTGGACCAGCCATGGAAAAAGTGCCTGGACCAGATCAACCGAAAGTTATTCAGCCGTGGCTTCACTGGTGAGGTGATTCACAGTGTCATCCGCAAGTTGGAATATGACCCTGATGTGACGGCCGGCAGGGATGAGGAAACCGATGCCCGCTATCAACAGGCCTTGGCGTTGGCTTATAAAACCCATAACAAATGGGCCAAGAAAGAACCGATAAAAGGCAGGTTGCGGCAGCGAATTCTACAGTCACTCTTCCAGAAGGGTTATGAATCAGATTTGGCCCAACGGGCCGTTGAAGAAGTGTTGAATAATCCGGAGGGTTACTAAAGGTTTATCAGTCTTTACTGAGCACGTTGTGCTTTTTCCCGCATCTCCCGGGCGTGGGTCAGGGAAATATCCGAGACATCACCGTCCAGCAATCGCCCCAGTTCATGCAAACGTTCTTCTTCAGACAATTGCTTCACTTCCACCAGGGTTTTATCCGCTTTGGTGGATTTTTGTATCTGCAAGTGTGTGTCTGCCAGGGCGGCAATTTGAGGTAAATGGGTGATGCAGATGACCTGGTGGTGCTTTGCCACATATTTCATCTTCTCCCCCACCACCTGGGCGGTTTTGCCGCTAATACCCGTATCAATTTCATCAAAAATAAGGGTGGGAATGGCATCAAGCCGGGCAAATATGGTTTTGAAAGCCAGCATGATCCGTGACATTTCACCCCCGGAGGCAATTTTTGACAAGGGTTTCACTGGTTCGCCCGGATTGGTGGATATGAGAAAAGACACATTGTCTACACCCTTTTCATCAAAAACGCCTTTCGCCAGGCACTCATCTGCTTTTGTATTCTCGACAGCAAAAATCACCTTGCCCATGTGCAGTTCCTTTAACACGGTCACCATTTCTGTTTCCATGAGCGCAGCTGCCTTTACCCGCAGATTGTGCAATTTCTCTGCCAGGGTAAGGGTTTGGGAAGCAGCATGGTCCAACTCACCCTGTATTTTGAGGTAACGGGCTTCGCTGTTAACCAGGTCCTGCTTCTCCTGCTCCAGATGCTTAACAAAAGACAGCACTTCTTCCACCGTAGAACCATATTTACGTTTCAGGTCGTGGATTAAATCCAGTCGTTCCTGCAATTGAACAATTTCTTCAGGATCAAATTCAATGTGTTCCTGGTAACGGTTCAACTCCCGGGAAAAGTCCTGCAAGCGAATCTGCAGTTCTTCAGCCTGCGAAGCAAAGGCTTCCAGGTCACGGCTGTAGGGCGCCACATCCAACAGGGCTTTTACATTCTGTCCCAGAATGTCCAGTACGGCGGTGCTCATGCTGCCTTCATACACTTCTTCATGAAAAGTACCCAACACTTTGGTGATTTGCTGGGCATGACGAAGCAATTCATTCTGTTCTGACAGGGCTTCTTCTTCCCCTGGTTGCAGTTGAGCGTTTTCAATTTCCTTTAGTTGGTATGACAAAAAATCCAACTGTCTGGCTCGCTCTGTTTCACTGGACCCCAGTTTTTTCAGTTCTGTCTGTAGTGACAGCACCTGGGCATAAGTTTCTTCATATTTCTTTTTGACCTGTTGCAACGAAGGGCCGCCAAAAGCATCCAATAGTTGCAGATGGGTTTCCTGTTGCAGCAACGATTGATGTTCATGTTGTCCATGAAGGTCTGTGACCTGTTGCATGATGGATTTCAACAGCTGTTGGGTAATCGTGGTGCCGTTGATCCGTGCAATGCTGCGGCCTGTGTTATGTATTTCACGGGATACAATCAATTGTCCCGTATCATCTAAAGGAACGCCTGCTTCTTCAAGCAAAGCTTTGTAAAGAGGTTTTTCCACCATCTCAAAAACAGCCTGTACACGGGCTTTTTCACGACCTGATTTTACCAATTCACGGTCAGCCCGGCTGCCTAAACACATGCTGACGGCGTCAATCAAAATGGATTTTCCGGCGCCGGTTTCACCTGACAAAATGGTTAAACCCGGGCCAAAGGTTAACTGCAAGTGATCAATCAAAGCAAAATCATTGATTTCAAGTTCCAGCAGCATAGAGTCCCTCCTGCTATTCAGTGGTGATCATAAATGATCCTAATCTGTCAGTTTCCGGAACTTTTCCTGTACATCTTCCGCCTGGTTGGCTTCCCGGACAACCACGAAGATGGTATCGTCACCGGCAATGGTACCCACCACTTCGTCAAAATTGGCGGCGTCAATGGCCGATGCGGCGGCTTGGGCGGCGGCAGGAATGGTACGTAACACCACAATGTTGCCGGCGTGGTCAAGGGACACAATAGATTCTTTGAACAGGCGCACCAACCGATCGGTTAACATGGCATCCTGGCTGGCCAGGGAGGCGTACTTGTAACGTCCAGAGCGAGACATTTGTTTAATCAATCGTAATTCTTTAATATCCCGGGAAACTGTGGCCTGTGTCACGTTCATCCCATTCTTTTTCAATGCCTGCGTCAATCCCTCCTGCGTTTCGATGTCCTGGTTCATGATGATTTCCAAAATTTTCGCATGCCGTAAATATTTCATGGCTGCCTCCTTTCAAATTTCCATCACACAAACTGCTACCATTGGTTTCCATGGGCGTTCATGACAATTTTATCAATTAATTCCGCTGTTACAACAGTTTGCGGAAGTTCCATCCGAGACAATGACAATAAAAATTCCACATTTCCTTTTGGTCCCCGAATGGGAGAAAAACTGAGGCCTTCCGGGGTTAAACCCAGCTCCTGGGCGAAACCAACCACCTGTTGAATTACCTGGGCATGAATGGCGGCGTCACGCACTACACCGTTCTTGCCAACCTGCTGCCGCCCTGCTTCAAACTGGGGTTTGATAAGGGCCACCAGTTTTCCCTGTGTGCCAAGCAATGTTTTGGCCACGGGAAGTACCAATTTCAAAGAAATAAAGGAAACGTCGATGGAAATAAAGTCCATGGGCTCTCCAATGTCTTCTGCAGTCACGTGGCGAATGTTGGTGCGTTCCATCACCACTACCCGGGGGTCGTTCCGCAGTTTCCAATCAAGCTGACCGTAACCCACGTCAATGGCAAACACTTTAGAAGCACCGTTTTGAAGCATACAGTCGGTGAAACCGCCTGTGGAAGCACCGATGTCCATACAAACAGCACCTGTCAAATCAAAATCAAATTGTTGCATAGCCTTTTCCAGTTTCAGGCCGCCCCGGCTGACATAAGGCATGACATCTCCTTTTATTTCGATGTCTACCCCAACGTCCACTTTCGTGCCGGCTTTGTCCACCCGTTGCCTGTCCGCCAGTATCTGACCGGCCATGATGGCTGCACGGGCTTTTTCCCGGCTTGGAAAGAATCCCTGTTCAACCAATAGCACGTCAATGCGCTGTTTTGCCATAAGCCCTCTTCTCTGACACTTTCAAATTGACCACCTTTGCCTGTTGTTCTGAGACTGCATCATGTTCAAGGTTTTCACTAATTTGCTGAAGGATCTGCTCCGGCGTCATGCCCAGCAAATTATACAAGCTGTGCATATCTCCCTGCACTGTAAAGTGATCTGGGATGGCTATGGAGACAACCGGTGTTGTGATGGCATTTGTCTGGTACAATGCCTTCACCTGGTCACCCAAGCCGCCAATTTGCTGATTTTCTTCCAATACGTAGATGTGATTGTATTTTCTACCCTGACTCAGCAACAAGGTTGTGTCAAGGGGTTTAATAAACCGAGGGTCCAACACACTGCCCTTGAGACCCACTTCTTTTGCCCCTTCCACTACCTTAAGGGCTGTCTGGTTCATGGTGCCCAAAGCGATGATGAGAAAATCTGTGCCTTCTGCACGGAGCATGCGTCCTTTACCGACTTCCAGTGGTGTGGAAGGAATGTCAAGTGTAAAAGCTTCTCCCCGGGGGTAGCGGATAAATACCGGTCCTTCTATTTCTGCTGAAAAATCGATCATGTTTTCAAGTTCTGTTTTGTCAGCGGGTGACATCATGGTTAAATGAGGCACCGTGGATAAATAGGATAAATCAAACACTCCATGATGGGTCTCTCCATCCTGCCCCACCAGGCCAGCCCGGTCGATGAGGAAGGTTACCTTAAGGTTTTGCAGGCACACATCATGAATCACCTGGTCGTAAGCCCGCTGTAAAAAGCTGGAATAAACGGCAAAATAAGGTTTGAGGCCGGCAGCTGCCTGACCTGCGGCAAAGGTCACCGCATGTTGTTCGGCGATGCCAACGTCAAAAAAGCGCTGGGGAAACCGTTTTTCAAAAGATGAAAGTCCGGTGCCGTCGGGCATGGCAGCGGTGATGGCCACCACTTGGGGGTCTTTTTCAGCGGCTCTTTC
Organism: Clostridiaceae bacterium; assembly: GCA_024635995.1. GTDB lineage: Bacteria > Bacillota > Clostridia > Peptostreptococcales > Tindalliaceae > Anoxynatronum. The sequence goes on along the minus strand of JAGXHW010000006.1, from coordinate 49,716 downwards.
AACGGATGCCCCGGCAATGTCTGAAAACGTGATTTTCTTTTTCAGGCTTTTCACTTGTCCCGATTCAGGGTGAAAAGCACTGATACCATGGAATTTAGCCGGGTACTTTTCTGCCGGTCGGTAGCCTTTGCCCTTCATGGTCAATACATGCACCAGTTTAGGACCGTTTATACGCTTTGCCAAACGGAACGTTTCCTTCAGGTCATTGATGTTGTGGCCATCCACAGGACCAATGTAGGTGAAGCCAAGTTCTTCAAACAAAATACCTGGAACAAAGAAATATTTAATGGAATCTTTGGCTTTTTCTGCTGTTTTGAAAACGGTTTTACCCAGAGTGAAATGTTCCATGATGTGCTCGATGTCTTCCTTCAGACGGGAATACACCGGCATGGTCCTGATTTTTGTCAGGTAGTTGGAAAGGCCCCCCACATTTTTGGCAATGGACATTTTGTTGTCGTTGAGGACCACGGTCATGTTCACATGGCTTTGGCCAGCATGGTTCAAAGCCTCAAAAGCCATGCCGCCGGTCAGGGCACCATCGCCTATGACAGCCAGAATGTCATACGTTTCTTTACGTAAATCCCTGGCAGTGGCCATGCCCAGGGCTGCAGAGATGGAGGTGGCGCTGTGTCCGGTGTTAAAGTGGTCGTGAACACTTTCGTGGCGTTTGGGGAACCCACTTAAACCACCATACTGGCGCAGGGTGTCAAAAGCATCCTTACGGCCTGTCAGTATTTTATGCACATAGGTTTGATGACCCACATCCCAGATGATTTTATCCTGGTAAGTGTTGTACATCTGGTGCAACGCCAGGGTCAATTCAACCACTCCCAGGTTGGAGGCCAGATGACCACCGGTTTTGGAAACTGTTTGTACCAAAAAATGCCGAATTTCACCTGCCAGCTGTGTCAGTTCATCTTCATTTAATGGTTTTAGATCTTCCGGAGATTGAATCTGGTCCAACAATGAATCCATAAAATCCTCTCGCTTTCCAACAAATAGATTACTAAATTTATAATAATTATGCATATCTGTATATACAACCTGAACTGATTCTATTGTAACCTTTCGAAAGAAAGTAATCAATCATAATGTATAATTATTAGGTGTCAAAAGTGTCAATCAAGATGTCCCATACTGATTAAACACAATAGATTCGGAGCAATTATTTCATATCAGAGTATTATTTCAGGGTTTTATCAGAAGGTTTATCTCCTACAAAAAAATTGGCTATTTTTGATACGACATTCACGATTTCGTGGGATTTCTCCAGGGCAATGTTTTTTCCAAAAGCTTTTCCTCCCACGGTGAGGGCCGCTACAAAACCACCCAACACTAAAGTAAACACCAGTAGTTGCAGTGGTGTCAAATCAGGACTTACCTTCAGTATAATGGTGGCTGCAGCCACACCACTGATGATACCGCATATATCTCCAATCACGTCATTACAGACATTGGAAACAGAACCGGCGTTTTTCAGCAGGCGAATGGCAGCCCTGGCAGAAGGCACTTTGTCAGCGGCCATGGCATGAAAGGGTTTCTCTGAAGCAACGGCTACGGCAATGCCCACCATATCGAAGATCACACCAATCAATATAATGATGAATAAAATGACAAAAGCCGGCCCCAGGCTGGCCCGAATCAATAACTGTTCAGAAAGATAATTGAACGTGGCGGCCAGAAAAAATGTCCAGATGGACACCGTGACAACCCATTTTAGGTTATACTTTTTGAAAAGTTCCTCGATGTGGTTCTGTTCCGGTCGTCTGTTGCGCACCGGTTTAGGTCTTGGTAACTTATCCTTTCCCAACAATGTTCCCTCCAGTGTTTTTCCATCAACTGCCCCTCATCCTAACCTTTTACTTATACCCCTCATCCTAACCTTCTCCTCATAGGGAGAAGGCACAAAAAAGGGAATCACATTCATTAGAAATATTTAGATTTAATCATAACCTTTTCCAAGAGGGGAGAAGGGATAAATAAAAAATAAAAAGCTGATAGCGTCGGCTATCAGCAGAAACTCACAGTGGTAACCCGTTAGGTAAATTTTACGGCTTAGGTCCAGTAAGTTTTCCCCGACCTCTACTGCGTGTCGCCAGCACAGCGGTTTCCCTTTAAAGAAGCCTCTGCTATGTCACCATACACAGGACTGGATTGCCACTTAGTCCGCACTGTAATCCCCAAAAGGTTTCTTGCGAACAGTCTAGGAGATTTCCTCTACAGTGTCACCGGTTCTTAGCCTCTTTTGCAGGAGGAGTTTCAGTAGGCAATTATCCTCTTTGCCGGGCCCTGGCTCCAAGAATCTGATCCTACTATCGTCTCGTCCCACTCAAGGCAGGCTACTCTGCGCGCTTTGCTGTCCGTCAAGACGCCTACGCAGGTTTCTACCTTCTCAGTCTGATCCGAGATAGGCCTCCACGAAGCGAGGGTCAACGCCCGCATGCCATTGCGGATCGCCCCCATCTTCTTACTCCCAGAAAAGACCCACGACTGGGCGTCGCAAGCCCAAACCAGGAACTTCATCGATGTGCCCTTTTGCGGATTTTTAGGCCCGCCCTCAGTAACCGGTGGTTCTGACTAGAATACTGCACCACTGCTGTTCCTTGCTTTATTATAGCATGTTTGAGGCAAAAACTCAAACAAGGAGTATAGAAAGGAGAATGCCCAAAATAGCGCCCACCAACACCTCGTACTGGGTATGGCCCACCAGTTCTTTCAGTCGGTGTTCTGTCAGTTTTTTATCTTTCCGGCGCATGTGAAAGTCTTCAATCATCTGGTTGAGGATGATGGCCTGGTTTCCCACAGCAAAACGAACACCGGCAGCGTCATACATAACCACAAGGGCAAAGCCCAGGGACATGGCAAAGAGGGTGGAATTGAAGCCGTGAATCTGGCCGATGGAGCTTGTCATGGCCGTGACGAAGGAAGAATGGGAGCTGGGCATGCCCCCTGAACCAACAAACCGCAACACATTAAAACGTTTGTCTACAATAAGGGTGTGCACCACTTTTAACGACTGGGCGATGAACCAGGCAAGCATGGAGATCCACAAGACTTTGTTTTGGCCTATTTCAAGGAAAAACGTATCCATTGTCTATGCACCTCCTGCAGCAGATTCATAACAAAGTGTCATATGCCTTGCTGTTTGTTTCATATTTTATGGGATACCCACTAGGAACGGCGTGAAATCAAATAAGTGGCCAGTGACTGGAGAAAGGCAGAGGAAGATCCAAATCCTTCAAAGATGCCCAAAGCACCGTCGGTCAGGGCTCTCACCTTTTCATGTGAGGCCTCCACCCCGTATATGGCTGGGTAAGTCATCTTCTCATTTTTCAGGTCACTGCCTACAGGTTTTCCCATTTCTTCTGCATCACCCTCCAGGTCCAGCAAATCGTCCTGAATTTGAAAGGCCAGGCCAAGGGCAAAGCCGGCGGATTTCATGGCTTCGGCTTCTTTTTCCGTGGCACCGGCTACATAAGCACCTGCGGTCAGGGCAGCTGCCAATAACGCACCGGTTTTGTGTTCGTGAATGTAGGCTAATGTATCGGCAGAAGGTTCTTCCTGTTTCGATTGACCTTCGTTCATCAAATCCGCAGATTGTCCGCCAATCATCCCGTGAATCCCTGCCGCCACAGCAATAGTGTGGGCAGCTTTGAGACAAGGCTTGGGGTTAGGCTGTTTTGTAGCGTCGTCCAGCATGATTTCATAGGCAAGGTTGAGAAGACCGTCACCGGCCAGGATCGCCATGCCGTCACCATAGACTATATGGTTGGTGGGTTTGCCTCTTCGAAAGTCATCGTCGTCCATGGCCGGCAAGTCGTCATGGATCAGGGAGTATGTATGAATCATTTCCAGGGCGCAGGCATAGGGCAGAGCCATTTTTGCACTGCCTCCCAACATTTCTGCCGCCGCCAGTGTCAGCACAGGCCGAAGCCGTTTGCCGCCGGCAAAAAGACTGTACTGCATGGCGTTGATCACCTGCTGGTTTTCACCGTTTTCAATGTCGGTGTAAGTGGACAAAGCTTCGTTGGTGAGATCAATGTAACGGCTCAGGGTTTCCTTCCATTCCACTTAAGACTCCTCCAATTCTTCCCGCAAGGGTTTGATGGTTTCAAGGCCGGATTCTGCCAACACCACCTTAAGGGTGTCTTCTGCTTTGTTCAATTGTTCACGGCACTGACGGTACAGTTCGATACCCTCCTGGAATAACGTCAGGGATTCTTCAAGCCCCAGCTGCCCGTCTTCCAGAGTGGACATGATTTCTTCCAATCGTTTAAAGGATGCTTCATAGGATTTTTTCTTCATGATGTGCCCCCTTCTTTTATTGATATGACGCTGGCATTGAACCTGCCGTCTTGCAATGTGACAGTCACCTGTTGCTCCTGACTTACCTGGTTGATGCGGGTGATCACCGCTTCAGTTTCGTCCTGGATAAAAGCATAACCACGGCCCAGGGTGCTGAGGGGGCTCAGTTGATGCAGTTTTTCACCTGTGTGTGCCAGGTGGGTGTTACGATCTTTAAAGTCTTTTTCCATTAATTGTACCAGTTGTAGCTGAAGCGTGTCTAGTGCCTGACGCTGTTCATCAAGAAATCGTGTGGGAAATCGGAAAGGCGCACGCAGGGTCATGGCTTCCAGTGCCCGTTTTTCCTGGGATAGGTGCTGGTTAACCCTGTTTTTCATGGCAGCCATCAGGCCGTCCAACTGACGTACCAGCTGTTTAGCGTCTGGTACTGCCAGCTCTGCAGCCGCTGTGGGGGTGTTGGCCCGTTGGTCGGCCACAAAATCAGCAATGGTAAAATCCGTTTCATGGCCTACTCCGGAAATAATGGGTATTTTCGAATTGGCAATGGCGTAAGCCAAGGATTCGCTGTTAAAAGCCCACAGTTCTTCAATTGAACCGCCGCCCCGTCCCAGGAGAATTAAATCAAGATCATAATCCTGGGCTTTGTTCACGGCTTTGGTCAATGACTGGGGCGCCATTTCTCCCTGAACAAGGGAGGCAAACAGTGTCAGTTTAGCTGATGGCCAGCGTCGGTGCAATACGGTGAGAAAATCCTGCAGGGCCGCCCCTGTTTCAGAGGTAATAAGGCCGATGGATTCCGGATAAAGGGGCAGGGGTTTCTTTCTGGAAGGGTCAAGCAGTCCCTCCCGGTCGAGCTTTTCCTTTAACTGCTGAAAGGCCAGAAACCAGTCACCAAGGCCGGTTTCTTCAATATGGGAGGCAATGAGCTGGTACTGGCCGTCACGTTCATAGACTGTGATGGAACCAGCGGCCGTTACCCGCATGCCTTCTTTTAACCGGATCTTCAGGCCCTGGGCCTGGCTGCGGAACATGACGCAGCGAATCCGGCTGTTTTCGTCTTTCAGGGAAAAATAAATGTGACCGCTGCCGTGGTAGGTGCAGTTAGACACTTCCCCCGCCACCTGCACCATGTGCAGGATGGGGTCTGCATTGATCAGTCGTTTTACATATAGGTTTAGTTGTGTGACTGACAGTGTTTTGATCTTCATTAAATCAACTCCAGACATTTAGGCATAGGGATTAAGCATAGTGATGTATGAGTTCATCGTTTATGTAAGAAGAAATCATGCGCATTATTGTGTCATGAAAACAAGACAATTGTTATGACTGTGATGAGCGTGTATAAGACTGCAGGGTGAGTGCCGCCGTTCCAACGGCGTTGTCACTGCAATGGGCTGGTGTGGCATAATGCAAAGTAATAGGTGGTACGCTGTACACTTCTTCTTCCATCACCCGTCTCACGATGCTGTTGGAGGCAACGCCTCCTACACTTAATAAAAAGGGCAGAGGCGACGATGACTGGGCTCTCATCACCAGACGGGCCAGCAGTTTTCCGGCAAAATAGAAAAGGCTTAGGGCAATGCGTTCAGGTGACTCGGTTGTCAGTAACCGCTGCACATGGGTTTCTGGACCGGACAGGTTTATTTCTATTGTTTTGCTTTTGGATGTTTGATCTGTTTTCTTTCCAGATGAATTGCTTTTTATAGAAAAAGGAATGTCAAAAGGTTCTTCTTTACAAGCCAAGGCCAGTTTTTCCAGGGCTGGTCCTGCAGGAAAGGGCAAACCCAGTGCCACGCCTGTTCGGTCGATGAGCTGCCCCAGACTGATGTCTGCCGTGGCCCCAATGATTTCTTCGTCAAAGCCAAGATCAGAGCGTGGAGTCACTTTCAATAGTTCTGTTGTGCCTCCGGATAGGTGCAGGGCATAAAAGGGTTCTTCCACCTGCATGCCTAAAGACCATAAGCCAGCAGCAATGTGACCTTCCTGGTGGCTGAAGGCATAACAGGGAATTCCATGACTAGCGGACAATGAACGGGCGACAGTCTCACATGCAAGAAACACGGGCATGTAGGAACCTTCCACCCTGCGTGGACGGTCGCTGTAGCCGATGGCTTTCAGGGTCACCTGTTTCAGGATGGGTGCTAGTTTTTCCATTAACAGAGGCAAACGTTGCACATGCTGAAAAAGGGCATCAGATTGTCTGAGGCCCCGTTTTCCATCTTCAACAGACAGTAACTGGCGGTGATGGTCCAGCAGGTTGCCAGCAAGGTCCATCACTGCAATTGAAGTTGTATAATTGCTGGTATCAAAGGCCAGCACTGCTTCAACATCTGTTTTATTCAAAGGATTCATTCCTTTTGAGATGTTTCATCTAAATCTAATTCTGATTCCAAGGTTTCTTCTGATTCCAAGGTTTCTTCTGATTCTAACGCTTTGTCTGAGTCTAACACTTTTTCTGTTTGAGAGGACTTTTCTACCTGAGATGCTTCTGCTATTCTTGAAAGTTCATCCAGGTGGAGTCTGTCTTCCCCCCGGTCTTTCAGGTACGTGCCTAAAATACCGTTGACAAAGGAAGAAGAATTTTCGGTGCTAAATTTCTTGGCCATTTCGATGGCTTCGTTCACCGACACAAAATTGGGAATGTCGTCGATATGCTGCATTTCAGCCAGGGCCACCCGCAAAATGGCCATGTCAACACGGGAAATACGGTCCATTTCCCAGCCAATGGCATAGGAATGAATCAACTGGTCCATGTCGTCATGGTGATCAGTCACTGATGACAACACCTGGCGAATGTAACCGTCCTGAGGGTTCTCTTCCGGGTTTTCTTCCAGGTAGAACTGATACCCCGCCAAACCGAATTCATTTTTTATGATCATTTCGTACACAAGCTGCATACACAGCTCCCTTGCTTCTTTCCGTTTCATGCAGGGTACCTCCAGTGTATTATACTTCCTTAATTTCGCCATCAGGAAATTTAACGGCCTGCACATGAATGTCCACGGTGGCCACTTTCATAGCCGTCATGGTTTCCACCATGTTTTTCACCTTGTCTTGAATTTCCCAGGCAATTTCAGGAATGGCAATGCCATAGTCAACAATCAGGTTCAGGTGAAGGTAAATCATGTTGTGTTTTAGTTCCACTTTAACACCTTTGGAAAGGTTCTTCTTACCCAACACTTCAGCAATACCGCCACTGATACCGCCGCTCATACCGGCTACACCCTTTACTTCTGTGGCGCTGAGGCAGGCGATGGTGGCAATGACTTCTTCTGCAATGTTTACCTGACCAATGGATTCTTGTTCCTGTTCATGTTCTTGATCCATGATGACTCCTCCTTAACAAAGAAAATCCCATGACGAATCAAAGGATTTTCTCTTAAGACTAGTGAATGACAGTGTTTATTCCTTTGTTTCTTCGACTTCCTCTTCTTCATCATCTTCATCTTCGCAGCAACCGCCATGTCCACAGCAGCAACCGCCTTCGTCTTCCATGAAATCGTCTAAGTCAAATTCAATGAGTTCATGGCAACTGGGGCACAAAATCTCTGCATCGTCATCATAAAGAATGTCTTCATCCAGGTAAATAATTTCCCCACATTTAGGGCACTCAATTTCCATGAATTCAATGTCTTCTTCCTCCGTGTCATCTTCAAAATCTTCATCGTCCATGACGCTTTCTTCCACTTCTGCCAAATCGTCGTCCAATGCTTCAACGTATTCTGCAAGATCATCCTGTTCTTCCTGAAGCTCTTCCATGGATGAAATAATTTCCTCCAGGGTGTCTAAAATCCCCAGCAGCAATTTTCCTTCTTTGGAAGTTTCTTTAACGTCCATGCCTTCTGCCAGCCCTTTCAGGTAAGCGACGCTTTCAAATAAATGGTTCATGTTACGCCTCCTTTTCTTAACACCCTTTGTTTTTATAGATTCAAATGCTATGAAATCTGTGAAAAGGTTGGTGCCCAAATGTGTCTTTGGACACACCTTGTCACGTGTTCCCCATTTAGGTTAATTCAGTTGTTAGTGCATTAATCAGCCAAGGATCAACAAGGTTGTCTATACCCTGGACATATAATCGCCGGTGCGGGTGTCAATGCGTACAACATCCCCTTCGTTAACGAAGAGAGGTACATGCACCACTGCCCCGGTTTCAACCGTGGCCGATTTGGTCACGTTGGAAGCGGTGTCGCCCTTTATGCCAGGTTCGGTTTCGGTCACCGTTAATTCCACAAAGTTGGGGGCATCCAATTGGAACGGGTTCCCCTGGTAGAATTTGACGGTAGCGTTGTCATTTTCCTTCAGATAGATGATGGCGTCTTCAACAATGTCTTTCGTCATGGGTATCTGCTCATAGGTTTCATTGTCCATGAAATAATAAATGTCATTATCACAGTAAAGGAACTGCATTTCTTTCGTTTCAATAATAGCCAGTTCGAACTTATCGTTAGGGTTAAAAGCTTCTTCACGGATGGAACCGGTCTTCAGGTTTTTGTACTTGGTACGCACAAAAGCGGCTCCTTTACCAGGCTTTACGTGTTGAAAGTCAACCACCACACAGGGTTCGCCATCTTTTTGGAAGGTTTTGCCCTTTCGAAAATCACTTGCATAAATCATGTTTTTCCCTCCGCCTCTTTTAGGATCAAATCAGGTTAAACAGGTATTTCTACCAAAGCCTTGTCGGAATGTGACAATACTTCGTAGCCATCCTCCGTGACCAGTACCAGGTCCTCTATGCGTACACCACCCAGTTCCGGCAGGTAAATGCCCGGTTCGATAGTAATGATATTACCAGGTACCATGGGTTCAGTACCCAGGTGATTCAAATGGGGCAGTTCGTGGATCTCGATGCCCACACCATGGCCCAGGCCGTGGCCGAAATATTCAGCGTAACCGGCTTCAGTGATAATGTTTCGTGCAATCAGGTCCAGCTCAACGCCGGTGATGCCTGGTTTTACAGCTTCCAGAGACGCTATTTGTGCCTTCAGTACAGTGTCATAAATTTCTTTTTGCTGGTCAGTTGCCTGACCCACCACCAACGTACGGGTCATGTCAGAGCAGTAACCATTGATTACATTGCCATAGTCGAAAACGACGAAATCGCCAGCCTCAACAAGTTTATCAGATGCAATGCCATGAGGCAAGGCCGATCGATTGCCGGAAGCTACAATAAATGTAAAACTTACGTTGTCGGCACCTTTTTTACGCATAAAAAACTCCAGCTCCAGGGCCAGTTCCTTCTCAGACACCCCGGGCCGAACCTTTTCCCGAATCATATCCCAGCCTTCATCTGCCAGAGCAGCGGCTTTTCTGATATGGTCCACTTCAACTGCATCCTTCACGGAACGTATCTTTGTCAACTGGCTTTTCATGGGCACCAGCTCAATGCCATGAATCTTCTCTTTATAATCCATAGCCAGGGAATAACTGATGAATTCCTCTTCGATTCCCACACGCTTGAAACCAAGGTTATTAATATACTTGATAGCAGTTTCGTTTTTATCAATTTCCAGGTAGGTAAAGGCAGGGCTCTGCTCCTGCACCTGGCTTTTATAGCGAAAATCGGTGATCATATACAGTTGATCAGGTGTCACGACCACTGTGCCGGCAGATCCGGTAAAACCTGCTGCGTAAGCTCGGTTGGCAGGTTTGTTCAGCAACACGGCGTCCACTTTTTCCTGGGAAATCCATTGTCGAATTGTCTCAATTCTTGGGTTCATTGGTTTCCCTCCTGTTGATTTATTTACCTCTACAAGTATAACATATTCCGGGTGGGTTGAACAGTGCAGGGCGTGCAGATATCAGTAGATATCAGGCAAAAATCAACACCGGTAAAAGCAGGTGACCTTACACAAAAATATAACTGGAGTGGAGATCCATAAAATCTCCACTCCAGTTTTTTTAAGATGGTACTGGTTATGCTACTGCTGAAATGTTATACACTCTTTTATTCAGCGTTTTCCAGTGCGTCAAGCAGTGCGTCAACATATTCTTGTCCAATGTCTTCGCCAACTGAATCATAAACACCCTGTGCTTTTTCCAGCACTTCATCGACAAAGGTTGGTTCAAATTCAACCAGTTCCATGCCACCCTCAACAAGGATGTCTTTGTTGGTATCATTAATGTTAGCCAATTCAGCTTCAATTTCAGTTGCAGCTTCTTTTACTGCCGTCATTAAAGCTTCCTGATACATAGGATCCAGGCTGTCAAACTTTTCTGCGTTGATCAGGAATTGGTTGGCATACAGAATGTGGTGAGTCATGATCAGGTAATCCTGAACTTCCTGGAAGTTTGCACCTACGTTGGTGTCAGTGGCGTTTTCCTGGGCGTCAACCAAACCTTGTTGCAGGGATACATACACTTCAGGCCATGGCAGTGGTGTGGGAGAGGCACCAAGTGATTGCCAGAAAGCCATGTGGTTTTGGTTTTCCATGGTTCTGATTTTCAGGCCATTAAAGTCCTCGATTGAATTGATGGCCACATTTGAGGTTGTTTCACGGAAGGTACCGCCTTGCAGGTAATGCAGGATGTACATGTTATTTGCTGCATACGCTTCATTCATCATGTCGTAGAAAGGACTTTCGTTCAATGCATAGTCAATTTCTTCTGCACTGTACTTAGCAAAGACCATGGGTAAGTCAAAGATGGCTACTTCAGGAACAAATGAAACGGTTTGCGCGGTTTGTGCGATAACAAAGTCAATGTCGCCTGCCAACATTTGACCTTGAAGCTCCTGGTCGTTACCAAGCTGGCTGTTAGGAAAGTAATCAACGGTTAATTGACCGTCGGTGATTGCAGATACCTTCTCGGCAACCAATTCACCATACAACTGTGCTGCTGCGCCTACGCCTGAGTTGTCAGCACCGATTAAAACTACTGGTTCCAATGCGGCAAAACCTTCTGCTGCTGGTTCTTCGGCTGGTTCTTCTGCTGATGGCTCTTCCATTGGTTCTTCGGCTGGTTCTTCAGGAGCTGGTGATCCACACGCAGCAAATAACATTGACACAACTAAAAGTAAAATAAGCAGTTTCTTCATTTTTACTTCCTCCTTTGTTTTTTAACACTTTGATTATTGAATTACTTGAAACCTGATCAACAGGATAACAAGACCTATGCCATGGCAAAACCTCCTTTAATGATAGGTATACTTTGCTTGAATCAGAGTTAATGTGCCTCTACAGGAACACCAGGCTGAACCAAGGTATATACGTGATCATGAACAATGCAACGGCAAAAGCCAATATGAATGGTATGGCCGTTTTTGCCACATTCATGGGTGGTGTGTCTGCCAGTGTGCCGGCTACAAACAAGTCAAGGCCGAAGGGAGGCGTTGCCAGACCGATGGAAAGGCAGCAAACCATGATAACCCCAAAATGCACCGGATTAACGCCCATGGACTGAACTGCAGGAAGCAGGATCGGTGACAGAATAACAATGGCTGGCCCGGTGTCCATGACCATTCCCAAAACCAGGAAGACCACAACGATACCTGTTAAGACTGTAAAACTCGAGTTGAAGTTGCTAAGTATAAAATTTTCAATCAAAGCCGGTGCTTTGGCCAGGGCCAGTACACGCCCGAAGGCGATGGCGAATGCCAGCACAAAAGTCAAAGGTGCATAGGTTTTCACGGCTTTTCCCAGGAAGGGAATAATGCTTTTCAACGTAAATGATCTGTAAATCACCAGTGAAACAAAGAGTGAATAGAACACCGAAATAACGGCTGCTTCTGTGGGGGTGACAATACCGGAGTAAATACCGCCCAAAACAATGATGGGAGAGAGTAACGCCCAAAAGCTTTCAAGAAACAGTTTAATCAAACCTTGGGAACGTAGTTCTGTCATCTTAAGGGCAATTTTTTCTTTGTCTTCCCCGTGGCGAATGCAATAAACAACGGCATATACCATCATGGAGAGGCCAATGAGGATCCCCGGTAAAATACCGCCCAGGAACAACGCGCCGGTGGAAACGCCGGTGGCCAGGGAATACAAAACAAAGGGGATGGAAGGCGGAATGATAACCCCCAAGCCACCTGCCGTAGCAATCATACCGGCAGACCAGGTTTTGTTATAGCCCATTTCCACCAGGAACGGGATGGTCATTGAACCAACAGCCGCAGTGGTGGCCGGACCAGACCCGGAGATGGCCCCGTAAAAAAGACAGGTCAAGATGACTGCACAAGGTAACCCGCCTGGCAGGTTTCCGACGAAATAAGCGAAAAAGTTGAACAGTCTACGGGAAATACCCCCTTCGGCCATTAGTACGCCGCCCAGAATAAACAAGGGCACTGCTAAAATCGGCGTGGTGTCAGAACCGGAAAAACTGTTGGCAATCAATTGCTGGATGGAACTGCCCGTGCCGCCCATCATGAGGGGTGTCAGGGCTCCCAAGACCATGCTCATGGTGATGGGTATGGCTAAGACCAAACTGCCCATAAACACTAAAAAAATCCAAAACGCCACTACGCATCACCTCCTGTTAAACTGGTGTCATCTTTAATGGTTGCACCGGTGATTTTTACTTCTTCTCTTGCTTCTTTCAGGGTAGTCTCAATGGTTGTTTCAATTGGATTATTAAAGTTTTTAAAATTACTGATGATTTCCTGCACCATGCGGATCGAAGCAAGGCCAAACCCTACGATGGTGGATATATACATCATCCACATGGGAATCTGCATGGCCGGCGAAGTTTGTCCCGTCGTCTTTAAGATGCCTGTGTAGGTGATTGAATAGCGAAACAATATGACAAACAACACAAGCATGAGGATGTTGGTCAGTATTTCCATGGACCTGCGCAACTTGTGGGGGAGCATGTCCATAATAATGGTGACCCGCAACATGTTGCCTTTTTTGATGGTGTACCCCAAAGAAAGAAACACTGTCCATATGTAGCAGTAACGCGCAAATTCTTCAGGCCATGGCATGGAACTGGCAAATGTTCTCGCCAAAATCTGAGCCATCATAACAGTGGAGATGGTGGCCAGCAGAATGATGAGGATGGATTCTTCGAAATGCTCATCAACCCATTTAAGCACTTTCATGTTGTGCCTCCTTTCAACATTGGTGGTCTTTTCCTTCTCAGGATTGTGTTATACATCGCCTCTGTGAGAAAGGATGGTAAAGAGTTCTTCCCGCATCACTTCGATGGGTGCATCCTGTCCACTCCAAAGCTTAATTTGTTCTGCGCCCTGATACAGTGACATGCCCAGGCCATTCATAATTTTACAGCCAACCTGTTCAGCTTCCAATAAAAACCTGGTTTTCGCCGGATTATAGGTGGCGTCAAAGCAAAGCTGGTCCGGGTTTAGAAAATCTTTCGGGACAGGTGTTTTGTCGGAACTGCCAATCATACCCAGGCCCGTGTTGTTCATAATGACATTTGATTCTGCCACTTTTCCCTTTAAGAAAGCAGCTTCTTCAATGTCCACCCGTTCTGCAATGGGGCAAAAATTGTCGTTGATGTCTTTTACAAGTTCATCGGCGGTGGCTGTGTTCAAGTCATATACGTAGATTTTCTTAGCACCGTTGAAAGCTAACACACTGCAAATGGCTCTGCCTGCGCCACCGGCGCCCAGGGTGATGAAGGTGGTGTCCGGCAGGTTGTGTTCAGGCGCATCTTCCTGAAAAGCCCTGAGAAAGCCTAAGCCATCGGTGTTGTAGGCAATGAATTTTCCGTCTTTCAATACAAGGGTGTTGCTGGCATTCATTTTTTTTGCCAGCGGATCAACTTCATCCACATATTTCATAACTTCCACCTTATTGGGCTTGGTAATGGCACAACCGGCAAAGCTCATGTACCGAATGCCATTGAGCACGTCGAGCAAATGATCGTTTTCAACCTCTGAATAGAAATACAGCATGTTGATGCCGGCAGCCCGGTAGGCCGCGTTTTGCATGCGTGCGGCGTAAGATTGTGATAATGGTTTGCCCAGGAGGGCAATCATTTTGGTGTTAATATTAACAGGCACTGTTTGCCCACATCCTTTCCTTTCTAATAAAGCCTTCAATAAATGCCGTTATCGGCCATGAAAAGTTTGGTTTTCACAAGGCATTGTATGGCGTGACCCAAAGCACCCCGTTCACTCATTTCCTTTGCATTGGGCAGTTCAATGGAAATATTGTTTTCCGGCATGGCCAGCAGCATACCTTTGATATCGATGCCGCCTTCACCGGGGTACAGCCGTCCCTCTCTGGCGACTCCAATCATTTCGGGGTCGTCCATAGGGGGAATGCGGCCAGGAGCGTCACACAGGTGGATAAACCCAAAGGTTGACCGGTCCACCCTGGCCAGGTCTTCTGCGGTTACGCCTGATCTGTGGGCGTGAAGGGTGTCCACTGCCAGGAAGGCATTGGGCCGCTGAACCGTGTTAAGCACTTCCAAAGCACCTTCCAGCCCATACAAAGCTGAAAATGTGACAAACTCCAGGTTGACACGCAGTTTATGCTTCGCTGCCAGGTCACAAATTTTCTCAAAATTCTTCAGGGCAAAAGCCTTATCATCCGTCCAGATACTGGAAAGCACGTCAGTGGCACCTAACTCTGCACAAGCTGCAAAGGCCGGTTCAAAATCTTCCGCCTTCAAATCTTCCTGCACCCTGGCCAGTTCAATGTCCATCAGCTGAATGTTGTTTTCTGACAAAGCGTTTTTTGTTGCCTTAAACAAAGCAGGTTCTTTGTCCAGTTGAAAAAGTGGTTCGTTGGGCAGAAACATTGGTATGGGACGAAGACTGACACAATCATACCCAGCTTCCGCTGCTATACGAATCTGGTCAACAGGACTTGTGCCCGGGATCGTTAAATAAGCGAGGGAAAATTTTCGTGGCATAATCTATCTCCTTTTAGAAACTTTTCTATTTGTATTTACTTACTTATTTTGAGCTGCCCTGTTTATGGGAAGTGGAATGGCTAGGTACAACGTATTCGCCTTGCTCATTCTTACGTACTTTACCCAATTCGATGTTGGCTTTGGGTGTGTAAATGTCGTTGATGTTCCAGCAGCCTGGTGTGGGTACAGGTATGTTTTCCATGGGCACGTCCAGCAGGAATGGCTTATTGCTTGCCATGGCTTTCTCCAGGGCCGGTTTAAAGGCTTCCGCAGAATCTACATAAATGGATTCAACGCCATAGGCCTTTGCTACTTCTGCCCAGTTGGGGCTGTAGGGTTCTCCGTCAGGTGTGGTAAAGACAGTGCCAAACTTGGTTTTGTAGTTGGCGTACTCCAGACCGGCAATGGTGCCAAAAGCGGAGTTGTTCATGACAATCCAGATAACAGGGATGTTCTGCTCAACGGCGGTGGCCAGTGTGCTGGGGTTAATACCAAAACCGCCGTCACCCACCAAGGTCAGCACTGTTTTTTCCGGTGCCGCCAGCTTACCGCCAATAAGGGCGGAAGCGCCAAAGCCCATGGTAGCCAGACCGGAACTGTGGTGAATGGTGCCGGGCAGGGTTATGTCAAATTGTTGGGCCATGCCGTTTTTGTTCCAGCCAACGTCGGTAAAAATGAGGCTGTCTTCAGGAATGGCTTCTTTTACATCCTTCAGAATACGCTGTGGTGTCATGGGAAAGTGGCTGTCTTCTGCGATGGCCACGTTGTCATTTCTAAACCCATCACGGTTATCCTTAATCTTTTGACGAAGTTCAGGTTTGTTAATGCCTTCAGGTTTCAGTTTCTTTGCTTCTTCCAGGATCTGTGCCAAGGCTTCCTTCAGATCGGCAATGGCACCGATGCTGACAGGGTAATTACGGCCAATTTCTGCCGGATCAATGTCGATTTGTAAAAATTCGGTTTTGTTCATATCAAAGGTAACCCCTGGGTACCAGCTGGAGCTGTCGGCTTCCGCAAAA
Source organism: Clostridiaceae bacterium (assembly GCA_024635995.1). GTDB lineage: Bacteria > Bacillota > Clostridia > Peptostreptococcales > Tindalliaceae > Anoxynatronum. The sequence continues at coordinate 33,574 of JAGXHW010000006.1, read as the reverse complement.
CGGGTGCCAAGGCCCAAGATTACATCGGCATTGGCGGTAAACTTATGGGTAAATTCAAGGCCCCAAAAGCCAGTTTGTCCCAGCATCAGGGGGTGTTTGTCAGAAAGGCATCCCTGACCCATGAGGGTTCTTGAAACGGGAATGTCCAGAAAGTCCACCAAATCCGCCAGTTCCTGGGAAGCACCTGCCAGCAGCACTCCGCCGCCAGCATGAATCACAGGGTTTTCAGCTTCTATCAGTTTTTTAGCAATGGCCTTGGCGGCTGATGGTGCCAAAGCCGGCTTGATGGTTTCATGGCTGTCTTTGTAGGTACGGGCAAAAAGATCTTCCTCAATTTCCACGGAGAAAACGTCCATGGGCACGGAGATTAACACCGGGCCGGGCCGGCCGCTTTCAGCCAGACGAAAAGCCTTGTCCAGGATTTCCGGCATGGCTTCCGGGTCATCCACACGCCAGGCTCGTTTAACGATGGGCCGCAGGATCTCATACTGGGAACCATCGGCGTGCATGTTTACTTCCTGGTGAGGATGCTTGCCGTAGTAGTACCGTGGCACGTCACCGGCAATGACCACCATGGGTATGGAGTCAAAGGATGCGTTGGCCACACCTGTAACCGTGTTGGCCAGGCCGGGGCCCAGGTGGCACATGACAACCCCTGCTTTTTTCTTAATGCGGGCATAACCATCGGCTGCCATGGTGGCCAGCTGTTCGTTTCGGAATGAGATGTATTTTAGCTTGTCTGTTTTGGAGAGTGCATCCAAAAGACCTATGACGGTGTGACCGCAAAGGCCGAAAATGTACTCCACGCCACGGCGCTCCATGTAATCTACCATTTGTTCAGAAATAAGTTTTTTCAAGGTTTTGCCTCCTCCCTACACCCGACCTTCTCGTTCGGGTTCGTAGAATTCTCCAAATAATGCTTCATCGCTGGGCTTGTCTTCGGGGATCGCCATCGAAACCCAGGTGGTGTTCATGTAGTGATGCAAATGTACGTTTTCAGAGGTGGCATTGCCGCCCCAGGTACCGCACCCGATGCTGGAGGTCATAGGCATGCCGTTGGTAAAGGCGCCTGCATTGGCCTTTGACTGAGGCTGACGCACCATGATTCTGCCAACATGGGCTTCCATGGCCAAACGATGTATATGATCGGTATCATAAGAAAAGATCCCCACGCTGTGACCCACGCCACCAACATCATGAATGGCCATGACAATGTCAATGGCGTTTTGGAAATCACCTTCATATTTGTGAACTGCCAATAAAGTGGTTAGTTTTTCCCGGCACCAAACGTCTTCATAGCTTTCTGTGAAAGAACCAGTGCCTTTGGCCACCAGGAATTTCCGGTCTTCTCCGATAGAAAACCCTGCCATTTCGGCCATTTTTTGAGGTGACTGGGCAACGGAGTTGGGTAGACGGTGACAGGCTTCATCCCACATCACTTTTTTCACAGCTTCCTGCTCTTCTTCATTCAATAAGTATCCGCCCACTTCTTCAAGGGCTTTAACGGCGTCGTCGTAAATGCTTTCATGAATTACCACGTTGCCATCGGCGGAACAGCCTGATCCGAAATCAGATGTCTTGGAAAGCATGGTGTTGTGAGCTGCTGTATGCAGGTCTTCACGGGCGGTTTCATCCCAGACCATGGTGGCGTTACCAGCACCCACACCATAAGCAGGTGTACCGGAATGATAAGCCCTTCTTACAACGCCCTGGCCGCCTGTGGCGATGACCAAGTCACATTTGGCGTTAAGTGCTTCAGAAAGTTCTTTGTTAATTTTTGTGTCCCCTAAAATCTGAATCAAATCTTCCGGTGCACCTACCTGTCGCAAACCTTCCCGCATCAGTTCAATGGTGCGTCTGCCAGTTTTAACGCCCCGAGGATGGGGTGAAAAGATAATGGCATTACGTGCCTTCAGGGCATAAATGGCGTTGCCAGCAGGGGTTAAGTCCGGGTTGGTGGCGGGGATGACACAAGCGATGACACCCACAGGCTTGGCGTATTTCACAATGCCTCTTTCGGGCATTTCTTCGATGATGCCCACGCTCTTTTGACGCAGTGCATCACGAAGTACGCCTCTGATTTTAAAACGTTTGTTTTCGCGGCTGACAGGGTCACCAAAATTGGTTTCTTCGATGCTCATTTTCACCAGTTCTTTGAACGTCTGGGTGTTGGCCACTTTCCAGGCAATGGCCTGAATGGTACGGTCAATGTCTTCCTGACTCCACTTTTCAAAAATCTTCTGTGCCGCATCTGCTTTTGCAAACTTTTCTTCGATTTCAGCTATCTGATCTTCCGTCAATTTTGCATACGTGTCTTTCATGGAATTCATTCTGCTCATCATTTGGCCTCCTTATACTATTACAAAGCTATCTTATTAAATCCTTTGAGCGACCGGCCTTCAGTAAGTACGAATCGGTTTCATGACCAACCAGTTGTTGCATCTTCCTGGCCAAGTCCATCAAACTAACGATATCGATGCCTGTGGCTATGCCCATTTCATCAAACATATGCACCAGGTCTTCCGAAGAAACATTACCGGCCGCTCCAGGAACAAAGGGGCATCCTCCTAAACCGCCTAATGACGCATCAAACCGTGTGATCCCCGCCTGCATGGCAGCAAGTATGTTGGCAATGGCCATGCCACGTGTGTTATGAAAATGAAGCCACCATGTCACCTGAGGAAAGGCTTCCTGCATTTGCATACATAGGTTGTAAACCTGGTTGGGAACAGCCATGCCAGAGGCATCGGAGAGTGAAATTTCAGTGATGCCCACGTTCACATAGGCTTCCACAATTCGTCTTACGTCTTCAACGGGTATATCCCCTTCCCAGGGAGACCCAAAGGGCATGGAGATGGATCCGGATACTTCAATACCGTGTTCAACCGCCAAGTTAACGTTTTCCTCAAAACCGGCAACGCTTTCCTCTGGGGTCATGTTGATGTTGGCCAAATTATGGCCCAGGCTGGCAGACACATTTAATTTGATTTTACGGCAACCACAAGCAATGGCACGTTCAACGCCTTTTCTGTTGGCCACAAGGGCTCTTAGTTCCACGCCTTCAATATTTTTAAACCGCAAAAAAAGCTCATCGGTGTCAGCCATTTGGGGTACTGCCTTGGGGTGCATGAATGAACCCAGTTCAATAACCTTTAATCCTGCTGTGATCAGCTCATTGGCAATCTCTATTTTAGCTGAGGTTTCCAAAATGGTTGGTTCGTTTTGCAAACCATCACGAAGTCCCACTTCGCAAAGGGTAATCTGTGAAGGAAGATTCATCTATTGTGGCTCCTTTCCGAATTATTCTGACTATTATTTGTCACTAAAAGATTATCGTATTTACCCTTGAAAGTCTAATACTCATTTTGTATAATGTTTATAGAATCTCTCTATGATACTTGATATATTTTTAACTATCCATCGGTTGATATTGCAATGCATCTATTCAAAACCCGGTAATGAGAAAGCACATCAATACAATAATATGTCTATCAATGTAAAGCATCATCAGTTTTAATCAGTGTTATGAATAACAGGAACAGAAAAACGATGACCTGCGGTAAGATCGGGTAAAGGAATCTGCATTAAAACATATAAAATATGATTTATGGAGGCGTTACAATGACGTTACAGCAATTGAAATATTTTATAGAAATGTCCACAACGCTGCATTACACCCGTGCTGCAGAAAACATGAACATCTCACAGCCAAGTTTGAGCTATGCCCTGACAGAACTGTCAAAAGAACTGGGTGTGCCTCTTTTTGACAAAGACGGAAAAAAAGTGTTCATGACTGAGTATGGCGAAGCGTTTCTGCCCTATGCGGAAAGTGCCATGAACATACTGGCCCAGGGAGAAACACAACTTTCCAATATGTTAAGCCCCAATGGCGGCATCATTAACCTGGGGTACATTTACAGTGTCAGCTTCGATGCCATCCCCCATCTAATCGACGATTTCTATATCCATGAGGGAAACAAAAACATTCACTTTACCTTTCAGGTGAACATGACCAATGTGTTGGTTGAGAAGCTGCTGGACTGTTCCCTGGACGTTGTCATGGCACCTCATCCGGAAGCGTTGGCTGACGGTATAGAAGCCCTGCCTGTGTTTGACCAGGAGTTGTTTCTGGTAGTGTACAATGATCACCCGCTGGCCAGCCGCACCTCCGTCTCTATTGATGATTTCAAAGAAGAAAAATTTGTCATGATTAACAAAAAAACCGACCTTTATTTGCAAACCGATACCCTGTTCCGCAACCATAACATAATGGCTGACGTTGCCTTTAAGGTGGATGAATGCAATTCCATGGCCGCCTTCGTCGGTTCACGGCTGGGAGTGGCCATCATGCCCAGAATACCATCCCTGGACAATTACAAAGTGACAGCCATACCCTTTGAAGGGCAAAAGCTAAGCAGGCCCATCTGCCTGCTGTGGAACACCAAATGCCGGCCAAATCAGGCTTTAAAAAGCTTTATTGACCATCATGCTTCCAGAAAACAGTAGGACAGAACGCAAATCTAAAGCCATGCAGCAATAATTGCATGGCTTTAGTCTATTTTTGTCTACAGCGATGTAAATTGTTTCTTCACTATTTCTACCGGCATGGGCACTCCAGTCCATATTTCAAAAGCTAGGGCCGCCTGCCACACCAGCATGTTCAACCCATTGACGGCTTTACATCCCTGCGCTTCCGCCTGCTTCATTAAATGAGTGCGGGGTGGATAATACAGCAGGTCAAACACCAGTAAATGGGGTTTTAACATGGATACATCCTCCACAATGCTTTCACTACCCCTTTCGTCCATACCCAAGGGTGTGCTGTTGACCAGTAGTTCCGCTTCTTCCAACTCCCTTGCCAGGTTTTCCTGGTTCAGGGAGGCCACTTTCACGTTAATCTCAGGAGTGGCTTCCTGCAGCATCTCAGCGATTTCTTCCGCACGATGGAGGCTGCGGTTCAAAAGCACCAGTTGACTCACCTTTTCTTTTGCCAAAGCCAGGGCCACGCTGCGGGCAGCACCGCCGGAACCAGCGATCACCGCTTTCTTCCCTTCTGCTTTAAACCCAACATCCTGCAAGGATAGTTGAAAGCCTTGGCAGTCGGTGTTATAACCGGTCAGTCGGATTCCTTCCACCTTTACTGTGTTCACAGCACCAATGATGGACGCTTCTTCTGATAATCCCTGCAAATACGGGATCACTGCCTGTTTATGGGGCATGGTTAAGTTAAAGCCGATGGCATTCACAGCTTTGAGCCCTTCCACGGCTTCTTCTAAGTTCTCAGGCTTCACATCAAAGGCCAGGTAAACGCAGGGCAGTTGAAGGTACTGAAAAGCGGTGTTATGAATCAGGGGCGATTGGCTGTGCTCCACCGGGGATCCCAGCAGAGCCGCCAAACCAGTGGCCCCTGTGATTTGCTGTGTTGTCATGTGATCACTCCTATAACCTTTCTGTTACTCTTGTTCAGCAACTGTGAACTGATGTTGAAAGACAAAAATGAGTGCGAAAATGCCGATGAATCCGATGGTCCAGAAACCGTACGTCAATGACCATGCCTGGCTGACAAACCCCAGGATGATGGGGCCGGCAATCATGCCAAGGCCAAAGAATGCCTGATAGAAACCCATGGTGGTGTTACGTAGGTATTCCGCCACATCCCGAATCACCAAGCCTGTCAGCAAGGGAAAGACAATGCCGGTGCCTATACCGGAAATGAGCTGAAGCAAAAACAAAATGTACAGGCTGGGTACCAAGGGCGTCATCAAACTTGTAAAGGTCACAAAGAAAAACCCTATGAACAGGGTGTTTCGTTCTCCAAAGAGTTTCAAAAAAGTGGTGCCAGACAATAACGAAATGATGATCTGTGGAAAGATAAAGGTCATGGTCAGCAAGCTCAGCTGAAAGTTGGTGGCCCCCAACTGACCTGCCACAATGGGGGTGAAACCCATGGTGGTACCATACATGATCAGCTGTGAAACAGCGCCCAATATACAAATGGCCATGACATTTTTATTCCGCAACAGCGCTGGGATATCGGATTTTTGAAAGGCCCGCTTGTTATCCAGGTCACTGGATTCTTTCAAAGTTAAGCTGGTAACCAGGGCCAGGACACCCACCACACTGCTTAGTATGAAGATGGATGGTATACCGAACCGGGTGGATAAATAGCCACCGACGAGCATGGCAGTAAACATGCCAATACGGTTCATGGACTGGACAATGCCAATGGCTTTTGTTGCCTGCAAAGGGGGATAATAACTGGCGTACATTACCGTAAAGGTGACCCATGTGGCGGCAGAAACCCCTGCTAGAAGTCTCGCCACAAGCAATGTGACCGGGCTTGGCATGAAATAAACAATAAGAGCACTTGTAGTGGCCACCATGGATCCCAGGACAATGAATATTTTCCTTTTCCCCAGCATGTCAGAACCAATGCCCAGGGGAATACGCAGCAGAGTCTGGGTCAAACCGTAGCCCCCAGTTATGAATCCAATCATGCGGTAAGAGGCGCCCATTTGCCGGGCATAACCTGGCAGTTGAGGAATATAAGCGTACATGGCAAACCAAAATAAAATTGTGACGATACAAAAGCGGGTCTTTTTGTTTTGCATGCCCTTCATTCCTCCGGTAATTTGTGTAAGGTATTGTGATTTGATTGCTACAAACTCTTGTGCATCAGATCGAGTATTTTTTTCAGTTCAGCGGCATCAATCTGGCCGGGTGCAGAGGCTTTTTTGGCCGACCCAAAGGTAAGCGCCGACCCAAAAATTTCACCGGACAGCCGTGAGACTGTACCAATGCCACCCATGGACATGGTGATGAGAGGGCCAATGCCGTGGTCTTCCCTGACCTGTCGTGTGGCTTCCATCAGAGAGAGCACATCTTTGGGACAGGTGGCCATGACCGCCAGCTTGGGAATGTCGCCCCCAAGTTCTGCCGCCTTCACCAGGCGAGACACCATGATGTCCACCGGTGGCGTTTTTTCAAAGTCATGATTTGAAATAATCACCGATACCTTATGGTCTTTGGCTGTGGTAATCAGCTCCCGGATAACACTTTCATCCGTCATCAGTTCCACATCCACCAGGTCAACCAACCCAGAGGTGATTACCTTTTTGTTAATCATAGCATATTCTGCAGGGCTGACGTGTTTGTTGCCCCCCTCTTTTTTGTTTCGGAAAGTGACCATCAGTGGAAGTTTCGGTAACAAACCTGCGATTTCTACCAGTGCTTCCTGGATACTGGAACGGTCGGTCACTTCTTCAAAGAAATCCAAACGCCATTCCACAATGTCTGCCGGAAGGGTTTTAATGTGTTCCGCTTCTTCCCGAATCTGATTCAGGTTTTTACCAATAATGGATACGCAAATCTTCGGTGTGCCTGTTCCCAGTTCAACTTCTTTGACCTTTATGGTTTGTTTCATTTGTTTTTTCAATGGTTCTTTCATTTCAATCATGGGATCCCATCCTCTCTAATAATCCTGGTTCCACTTTCACAGATTGCTAACCTGCTGCTCAGCCAGTTTACCTGTAGTGCTTCGTTCCAGGTCGCTCCGCATCAACTGGTCCACAATATCCAGGCTCACCTGTTCCACCGTTTTACCATCGGTTTCAATGACCAAATCCGCTGCTTTTTCATAGAGAGGTAGTCGTCCCTGAAGCATGTTCTCAATTTTCGTCACACTCATGCCTTCTTTCAATAAGGGTCGGCTGTTGTCATCAGAAATACGGTTGTAGATTTCTTCCGGTGTGGCCTTTAACCAGACCACCACGCCGGTGCGTTTAAGGTTCTCGATGTTTTTTTCGTTCAACACCACACCGCCACCACTGCAGAAGATGATGACGTTCTCCTGGTTTGAAAGTTCTTCAATCGCACTGCTTTCCAACTGACGAAATACCTGTTCACCATAAAGTTGGAAAATTTCACTGACCCTCATTTTCATCTTATCTTCGATCATACGGTCCACATCAATCTGTTCCATGGCCAGCATTTTAGATAATTCAACACCAACAGTGGTTTTGCCACTGCCCATAAAGCCAACCAACGTAATGTGATAGGGGAATAAACGTTTTGACTGAATGCGGCGACAGCTCTGTAAAACGTGCCGGTGAATATAGCGCACTTCTTCCTTGAGATCTGGGTTGGTTACGTAATGACCAATTTGTTTAATGACCTTGTCTTCCCGTTCCTTACTGAAAATGGGCATGCGCTGGTCTTTTTTTTCGGCCATGATCTCCAGGATAATTTCCAGTCTTTTTTCCAATACGGCTGCCAACTGGCGGTCGCACTGGTCAATCTTTTTTCTCAAATCTTCTAACGTTGACATGTGAGTTCCCCTTTCACATTGCAGAATTGAGTGTTGGCAATTCTGTCACTTTATTTTATTTAAACCAGGTGTAAAATGCAACTGGTTTGTGAAGACAAGTATATGACAAATAAAAAAGAGAGATTTCGTTTGAAATCCCTCCTGATTAAACGTTGCTTATAAAGTGTTTGTAACGATTCTATCAACACTTCAGCTTCATGGAGACCCGTGTTTCGTAATGGGGAGGGATTTATTCAATGCAAAAGTACCGGCGCTAAAATAATAATAGCCCCAGCTAAAAAAGAAATAATCGTTTTGATGTACTTTTGTCATTGTAAGATCTCTCATTAAAATCATCTCCGGTTTTAATTGCCACAGCGTTGTGCCACAGCTTCTGTCACGGGTTGTTGTAATAGATTAGCATCAGTTTAATCCCATCTGTGGTATTTGTCAAGCAATTGTATAACAATTTCTAAAATTAAGTAAAATTGTGGCATGCCTCAACAAATATAACAACATAGCAGATTTATAGAAAGGCTACGTTAATACCAAATTGACGAGGTTTGAAACCGGGAAATAAGGTACAAACCCTGAATCAACACTTCGCTGCCAGTTCCTCCTTCTGCTTCCAAAGAAGTCACCTGTGTCACACGGGGCAGTGCCACAACGGCCTGCTGCGTAACCCGGGCTTTGTCACAAATACCCTGGACGGTGACAGTGACTTGCTCCTCGTCGATGGACGTCTCGACCTTGAAGCGCATACTATGGTCATGGTCTACATTTTGCAAAGGATTGTCCATGGGTGTATTGTCGTATTGATTAAACTGGTCAAGCTGAGAAATCACCTGGCTTCTGACATAGTCTTTTAGAGAAGGCACGGCCGCACCTGTTTCAGCCGCTAAGGCAACACCCTCTTCATAGGTAGATATGGCTTCTTCTGACCAATCATACAACTGCCACAGGGCCATGTCCATGCCTGCGTCTGCCAGGTAATGAGCCTGTGTCTTATGCTGGAAAGATTCCACCGCCATCACCTCGTTCACCTGTTGTGTCAGGAGAGACAGGGTGATGAGGATTAACATCATGCCCGTTAACAGCACAAAGAGGCTGATGTAGCCACCGGATCCCAGACTTATACTGACATTCTTTTTAATACATTGACCAGTGCAGCTTTTGGAGCTTTCGAAACAATAATTCTCAGATTGCTTCATTTGAGGTTGTCCCACTCCCTGCCTCATAACGCTGCCTCTTCTTGTGCGTAATTCAGGTGCATTACCATGGAATGGGAAACTGCTGTGTCATTGCTCCCTTTATGATCCGGTGTTGACGTCAGGGTGATTTTGATGAGGGAGCCAGGGGTGATTTCTTCCACTTCCACTGTGTCAATGTTCAAATGAAGCACATTGTGTTCCCTGTTTTTGCTTACACGCAGGGTTTTTGACGTTTTATCATGGTACAACCAGGTGTTTAGACTGTTCCGGATTCTACCGCTGAAGTCCATCCAGACAGTGATCTGCCCAGGGCCGTCGGTTCGCTTCATACGGCTTTTGAATGTTTGCTGGGCAGGGACGTATTGCAGGGTTTGGTTGTCCATCTCACGAAGACGTTTTTCAATGAACCCCATGGCCTGTCGCAGGTTTTGTTCTGTTTCCATGGTTTCTGCCTGTGCCTTGCTGTTGACTATGATAAAGAAGTGAAACTGAAAAACAGCAAGCATAATCAGTGACAACAGTGCAAAGCTGATGATGACTTCAATCAGGGTCAGGCCTTTTTGGTTTATGAGGTACTGGCCATTACATTTCTTCATGGCGTCACCACCCTGTATTCTGTAGGCGTCAGCCAGGGCACCTCGCCGGGCAGGTGAACAGAGGTGAGGGTGAAGTTGCCAGTAGTATCTTTCGTTTCATAGCTGCTGACCACTGTTATGACGAAAAAAGGGCTGTCTTCATGTAACGAGTCTATTTCAACTGTAGTGTCCGCTTCAAGTAGACCAGATGTGACAATTTCTGACAATAGACTGCAGATTTCTTCATGACCATCTGTTGCACCAAACGAGGCCCCGCTCAGCGACGACAGGGTCACTTCCATGGCTGTCTGGGCTTCCCGCACAGCGGCCACCTGCTGCTGCAAGTGCTGGTTTAAATGAACTGACTGCAAAAAAGCATTGCTGACCGGGACAATAATAACTCCCAGTACTAACAATGCAATTAAAACCTCTATCAGGGTAAAACCCCGTTGGTTTAGCAGGGCCTTTCCGGCCCTGATGTTATGTGTATTTTTCATTGTGATCTCCCTGTTGCGAACAATAGTTGTGGTTCAAATGTCAGTTTTTAATAAGAAGAATCCTGTTAATACACCTGTGACACCGTCACTCTTCCGGTACCTATATGTATTTCGACATCAATTCGCTGTTTCCTGCCATTTTCCAAAATAAATTTGTTATAGCCGGTGAGACCGTCCCGGTTCACCACCAGTCGGTGGTCTGAGGCGGGGTTTCGTTTGATGCCGTCAGGATAATACTGGGACACCACCCGTGTGGAACCCAACCGGTTTTCCCTCACAGCAAAGCGTGCGCTGGTCAGCTCCACCACATACTCCCGGTCTTCATCAGCGCTCAGCTGACGGGCCAGTTTAATGGCACTTTCCAGTTCCTGGGCGGTGGTTTGCAGGGTCAGTCTGTCACGTAGAGTGAACAGGTCAGGAAAAGCAATGCTCATCATCAAACCCAACAGGGCAATCACGATGAGCAGTTCAAGTAACGTATAGCCTTTGTGGTTGGCAACGAGGCATTTTCTCAAGGTGTCATCTCCAGGTTGTTTTTTATAGTTTCAGATTTGACCAGTCAATTCGAAGAAAAATTTTCACCATGTCCGGGTCAAACTGGGTGCCGGCTTTGAGTTTCAGCTCTTCAAGGGCTTCTGTGTGTGTCATGGTTTTCTTGTAAGTACGTTCATTGGTCATCACATCGTAGGCGTCCATGATGGCAAGCATTCGGGTCAGTCTGGGGATCTTCTTCCCTCTCAGGCCGTTGGGGTACCCGTTGCCGTCCCACCGCTCATGGTGGGTGTAAATCAGTTCGGCCAGGTGTTTCAGTTTGGGAGAAGCTTTGGCGATGCGGCGACCGATATCAGGATGGGTTTTCATCTGCTCCCACTCTTTCATGGTCAGCAGACCGTTTTTGGTAAGAATCTGGTTGTTAATGGCAATCTTGCCGACATCGTGAAAACGGCACAGCTGCAACAGGGCATCGTGATCGGATCCGGAGAGCCTGAGTAGCTTCCCGAAAGGATATTCCAGAAGGCTCAGTCGCCGGGCATGTTCCTCCGACTCATGACTCTCTTCAAAAAGATTCCGTTCCAAGGCTTCCAACACCATGTTATGGCTGGTGCGGGTTTCCGCCAGCTGCTGCTTGTGCAGCTCATCCTCCGCCTCCATCAACAGATCATGGATCGAATGTTTCAGGCTGACCTTCGTGACCAGTCCCATGGAAATACTGGGCCGGATTACTTCTTTCTCATATTCCTGGCAGGTATCCTGAATCCGCCTGCAGATGGCATAGGCCGTATTCTCCGAGGTGTTGGGCAGCAACAGTGCAAACTGTTCGCCGCCCCATGAGGTGATAATGTCTTCCTTGCGGCAGGATTTACGCAGAATGTCAGCTATCTTGCACACCAGCTGATCAGCCACCATCCGGCCGAAAATATCATTGATTACCTGCAGCCCGTCCACATCGCCCATAATGATGGATAGGGGCAGCATCCGCTGGGTGTCCAGGCGCACCAGGGAATCATCAAAATATGTGCGGTTGTAAAGTCCGGTCAAATCATCGTGCAGGGTCTGACGCATCGTTTCCAGTTCACTGCTTTTTCGTTCCATAATGTCCGATTGAGTGCCTGTCATGCGCAGGGCGTTGCCGTCTTTGTCCCAGACAGCCTGGGCCCGGCCCTCCACCCATTTATACTTGCCGTCGGCGCAGAGCATCCGGTAATCCATGGAAAAACGGTCCGTTTTCTTCGCCATGTGGTCATTGAGCCTCTTCATCACCAGGCCGATGTCCGACGGATGCACCAATTTGCTGAAGCCTTTCAGCAGCCCTTCCACTTCACCCGGTTGATAACCCAACATCTCCTGCCACTGGTCCGAGAAGAACATTTCGCCGGTGGGAATGTTCCAGTCCCAGATCCCGTCCTTGTTTCCCCGCAGGGCCAGCTGCCAGCGCTCCATGCGCTTCTCGTAATGAGTCACGTCGGAAATATACTCCACCACCATCATGACCTTGCCGAATTCATCCTTGATGGGCAGGCAGTCAATCTCCACCCATTTATCGTCTTTGATCTGCACCTGGTGTCCCAGTACCGGATCGCCGGAGGCATAGACTTTTTTGGCGAAGCAGTCCTCAGGCCGCTTGATGTACAGACAGGACTTGAAACACTTTTCCCCTTCCAGAGTGGGGTCGTCATCAGCGCGCTTATTGGTTCGCCGGTTGGTAAAGATCAGGTTATAATTGGCGTCAATCACAGATACGTTGGCAGGAAGCATTTCAAATGCCCGCTGCAACATGTTGTTTTGCCATTTCAGCTCTTTTTTATTACTGGCGATCAGCATAAACATCCCCGTTTCATAAACATGAAGGTAAAAATCTCATAATTGTGTTTATTTTACCATAAAAAAAACGGAAAGACCATCCAGCCAGCGACCAGCCTTTCCGAATTAATTGTATGCAAGGATAATAGCCTGCTGAATCCTGTTTATATCTGCAGTGTATGGAGAATATCCTTGTTGCTGACCTTCATTTCTTCCTCCATCAGTTTTTTCCAGTCAAGTTTAAGGAAGGCCTTCACCATGTCCGGGTCAAACTGGGTGCCGGCACAGCGTTTCAGTTCCTTAATGGCTGCCGAGTGAGGCAGTGGCGCCTTGTACACGCGCTCATGGGTCATCACGTCATAGGCGTCAATGATGGTGAGCAGCCGGGAAAGCATGGGAATATTCTTTCCTTTCAGCCTCTTGGGATAACCGGTGCCGTCCCACTTTTCATGGTGGTACAAGATGAAATCTGCAATGTGTTCCAGTTTGTTTGATGATTTGGAAATCCGATAACCTATTTCCGGATGCTTTTTCATTTGATGCCATTCATCCGAAGTTAACGTGCCGTTCTTCGTTAAAATATTGTCTGTGATGGCTATTTTGCCGATGTCATGAAGCACGCACAACAGACTAAGGGCATCCTGTTCTGTTGCTGTTAAATTCAAAGATTTTCCAAGCTGGAAGCCCATCAATTTCATGCGATGGGCGTGTTCTTCTGTTTCATTGCTTCGCTCAAAGAGTGTTTTCTCCAGGGACGAAATGATGACACTTTGGTTACTTCGGCTTTCCAGCAGCTTATGTCGGTACATCAGGTCCTCCGCTTCCTTGATGGTGTACTGAAGCGATATATCGGGCGTCAGCTTCGTGGCCGCTCCCAGCGATATGCTGGGTTTCAGTAATTTATGCTGGTATGTGTCACAGGTGTCGCTGATGCGGCGGCAGATCTCAAAGGCAGTCTTTTCATCCGTGCGGGGCAGCAAAATGGCAAATTCATCCCCACCCCACCGGGCTACCACATCTTCCTTGCGGCAGCAGTTCTTAAGAATCTCTGAAACCAGGCACAGCAGATCGTCACCCACCTGGTGTCCAAAAACGTCGTTGGTGACTTTCAGTCCGTTCAGGTCGCCGATAATGATCGAAAGCGGCATCTGGCGCTGCGTATTCAGCCGGTTCATCGCATCGTCAAAATAGGCCCGGTTATAAAGATTCGTCAGCTTGTCATGGAAGGTGAGGTAGTTGATTTCCTGTTCGCGAATTTTCCGGTCCGTAATATCCGTATGAGATCCCGTCATACGCACAGCATTGCCGGCGCCATCCCAGATGGCCTGGGCACGGCCGTGCACCCACATATAATGGCCGTTTTTCTGAAGCATCCGGTATTCAATGGAAAAATGCTCAGATTTTTGAGCCATATGGTCCTCAATGGCTTTCATCACTTTTCCGATGTCCACTGGGTGGACCAAGGAGGTGTATGTACCGAAAGAGTGTTTTAAATCCTGGGGTTCGTAACCCAACATCTGGGCCCAACGGTCCGAAAAAAACACCTCATTGGTGGAAATGTTCCAGTCCCAGATACCGTCATTGGTCCCTTCCAAAGCCAGTAACCAGCGTTCTTCGCTCTCTTTTAAGGAAAACTCGGTGCTTTTGTACTGCGTGATATCAGAGATAAACTCAACCACCATGCGAATATCGCCAAACTGGTTCTTTAATGGAAGGCAATTTACTTCAACCCAGCGACCATCATTTAACATTAATTCCTGGCCAATAACAGGATGGCCAGATTTATACACTTTCTTGGCAAAGCATTCATCTGGGCTGGTTTTCATGTATTCACAGTGTCGAAAACATTTACCGCCAATTAAACTTTTAGTACCAAACCCATCCAGTTTGTTTTTAAGGTTGGTGTGCACCAGGTTATAAGCAGGGTCAATCACCGACAGGTCACCGGGAAATATATCGATGACACTTTGCAGCAACTGATTTAACAGAATCCCGTCCCTGTCTTCTTTCAGGTTTAACATCAGATCCCCCACTTTCACCAAAAGGATATATTTTCACGCTTTCACAAAACATTCTACCAAACAATTGATTACATCTTAACACAAACCATGTGCTATGGATATCACATACGTCAAAATGGTCTGGATTTCCTATTCACTGTCTGCCGGCGGAGCATTGTCCTGCTGGCGCAGCTTAACCAGCTGGTCCCGTGCCGCTGCAAAAACCGCTTCCATGTCATCGGAAACTGTTTGCTTGGTGGCCACCCCAATGTGCAGGTCATAGCCAGACATGGGGTTATCCTGCATATGGCCAGCCTCCACAATGCGGTTATAAATGGACCCGGTCACATCTGTTCCCGTGTTAGGCAGCACAATGGCAAAAGTGTGGTCATCCCACCGGGCAATGATATCTTCTTTTCGGAAAATGCATTGCATCAAGTGGGCCGCACTTCGCACCTTGTATTCTGCCATGGTGGCCGGGTTGGCTTCCACGAAAAACAAAGAAATGGGGTGCATGCGATCCGTATTCAAACGGACCAGGGCGTCTTCAAAATACAACCTTGAGTAAAGGCCCGTGGCTTCATCCCTGATTTTCTGCACCAGGGCTTCTTCTTCCCGTTTCTTCACCTCAGAAATGTCTTTATGGCTTCCTTTGATCTCCAAAAGACTGCCGTCCCTGTCCAGGCGGGATGTTGCCTCCCCTTGCACCCATATATAATGGCCGTCGGCACACTTCATCCGGTATTCCATGGAAAAAGTCTCATTTTTCTGTTTCTGTAAAGCCTGCAGCTCCTTTAGCAAAGGACCAAACTCCTTGGGATGCACCAATTCAGTAAAATGTGAAAAGCTTGGCTTCAGTTCCCCGATACCATACCCCAGCATCTCCAAAAAATCATTGGAAAAATCCATGTCATTGCTCCGGGGGTACCAAGTCCACTCCCCCACTAGGTTGGGCACCAAAGACATTGCCCGCCGTTCTTTCACAGGCAGCCCTTCAGCCTCGGCTTCCAACAAGTTCAGTTGCTTGTACTCCGTCACGTCTGCTATAAACTCCGCTACCAGGTACACCTCATCATCCAGGTTTCTCAGGGGAATAGCGGTGATTTCAAGCCATTTTCCCGTTTTAAGCTGATAATGAAGCCCCTTGGCCGGCTCTCCGCTGGCAAACACTTTTTTAGCGTAACAGTCCGTGGATCCGCGCTGTAAATATTTGCAATGATGGTAACATTTTTCACCTATCAGGCTTTCCTCATGGGTCAGCTCATGATGCGGACTGATGTTGGTGTACACAATGGTGTACTCCCTGTCAACAATCATCACATCCCCGGGGTAGGCTTTCATAATCTGTTCCAGCACCATAGGGTCTAATTCGCTTTGAATCGATGAATTGTCCATTGTTACCCCCCCCTACCACTTCAACCTTTCAACAGAAAAGGAAACTAAAAAACCGGCGTCACCCGAAACAGAGCAGGCATCACAATAAGCCTGCCGACATGGGTTACGTCGGTTTTAGGTTATTCCAGTAAAATAATTTCCACCAGAGACCTGCATCCTTCCGTCATCTACATCAACCCTCTCTTTTTATCAGGTTAATTGTCATCAGGCGTTTAGTGTGTTATCGGTTCAACCAGTACAGGAAATAAGCGGCTTCTGCCCGGTTCATGCTGGCGTTAATGTCTTCAATGCCTGCAGAAACATGGCCGGTTTCTTCCTCAATCTCACTGGCAATGTCAGACCAGTTAAAAGTCTGGTCTTCCAGCACCTTTTTCATCACATGCTCCACTTCTTCATAGGTAATGGGGTTGTTGGGCCGCAGGGTGTTGTCCGGGTAACCCACAATATAGCCCCGGAGATAACCGCTGAACACCGCACGTGACACAGCGCTCTCGTAGCGCCCGATTTCTTCATAGTCATCAAAATCCGTCAGGTCAAGGGGTATCTCAGGGATGGGCCACTCATACAGCCGGTCCAACAAAATAATAAATTCAGCCCGCGTAATCAGTTCTTCCGGCATGTAATTCATATTACCGGAAGGTGGAAATACACCGCGTTCTCCCAGGGCATGTACTGCTTCTTCTGCCCAGTGACCTTCAAGGTCTTCAAAGGGTACATAGGGTCGCTGCGCCAGAATGGCCTGCTCTGAATCGCGGAACAGATAACGGACCTGGAAAAATCTTTCCGGAGCAGCATCAGAAAAAGGGTTTGTTTTCACTGCCTCCATGTCCTGGAACCACATGAACAGACGGTCAACTTCTCCCGTCAGGTGGGCCAGGTCATACAGGTTCATCTGGAAATTGCCTGAAAGTTCACCCTCAGCCTCTGCGTTCATGTTCAGCTGACCAATGACTATTTTCCGGTCAAACTGCCAGACAGCACGCATTAAATTCAAAAGGGACGGGTAGTTGGCGTTGTACGACATGGTCACATCCATACGCGACAACTCTACATTTTCTTCACCTTCTACACCTTCTACCGTTTCAAGAGTCGGTGGTGTAAAACTCAGTGCGGTGGCGTTCACGTCTGGGTTCATCAAAAATTCGTTAATCAATAAAATAATTTCTTCCTGCTCCTCTATTAAAGAGAAAAATTCGCCCCGTACAACCTCCTGATCTTCTTTCACCGCAGCAATCTGGGTGTCCAGGTCTTCCTTTTCCTGTTCAATGGTTTCAAGTCGTGCAATTTCAGTTCTTAAATTAGATAGCTGTTGCTCTCCCTGTTCCAATTCCACCAGTTGGTCAACCACCAGAAAACGGTAACCGGCATAAAATAACAAAGCAAAAAGCAGGATGGCTAACAGCACTTTTTCCCGTCGTGTCATTCTCATTCTACAACACCTTCCTTTACAGAGAAGGTCATGTTAAACTGCCACATGTCTTCGCTTTCGGTTATGGAAGGAATGAAGATCATTTCAAACCGTTCTGTGTTGCGGATGTTATATTCAAATTCAGCAATGGCCGGTTTACTGCGCGCCGTGCCGGTAACATTTATATTCCGTCCAGAGATGTTCATGCTATTTAGGGAAGTGTCTTCAGGCATGGAAGAGACAATGGTGTACAGCAGCAGTTCATCAATCACTTCCCGTGAATGAATCAGCTCTGCCGAGGCTTCCAGAGACTGCAACCGGCTCTGTTCTTCTGCCAGTTCCACCTGTTTCTGTTCCACTTCCTGGAAAAGCGGGTAACGTGGGTCTGTGGTAAGGCGTTGTTCATGCTCAGCAATGCTGGTGTTTAACTGACTAAGCTGGTAAAAATTGTAGGCAGGCCAGGCGGCCGCCGCCAGAATGACCAGGATCAGCACCAATGGATACCCGACGCGGGGTCCATCACTGCGTTTTTTCTTTTGTTCAAAGGCTTCAAAAAAGTTGAAATCACGCATTTAACCAACCCCCTTTCTATCTACGGACCATGGTGCCTAATGAATTAATGTATGACGATAAGGATGCCTCACCCTCATAATGATTGATTTTCACATTACTCATGCTGTTCACAGAGCTGGTAGGAATGTTGAACACATCCAGAAAATACTGGTCCAGCCCCTTCATTTCTGCCGTGCCACCGTACAGGTAAATGGCGTCAATGGTGTTGCCAATGCTCCTGGTGGTGTAATACTTGAAAATCCGTTCAATTTCCTCAATCCAGGAATCAATTGAGTTGCGTACAATGTTCAGCACCCGCAGTTTCCTAGCAGCTTCCTCGTCCTGGTTCAGGTCGCCCTCCATGTCCAGGGGCTGGTTCAGGTCATCAATCTCAAGTTTGTATTGTTCAGCCTCTTCGTAGGTGATGTCCATAAAGTTGGCCAGGTTGCTGTCAATATTTCGGGCCCCCAGGTTGATGGACCGGTTGAATTTGTAATGACCGTTTTCAAACACAATCACGTTAATGTGGCTGAAGCCGATGTCAATCATGGCCACGGCCTGATCCTTCAATTCACTGTTTCCATTGATCTGCATGTTCATGTCAATCAGCTTGTCCACCGCGTTAGACTGAATGTCCAGCACCGTCGGTTGAAGGTTCATGGAATTGAACAGCTCATAATAGTTCTGTGCCAGTTCCTTGGGCACCGCAGTCACAAGCATACGAACCTTGGAAGCACCGTCCTCCACCACATCCTCCAGTTTTTTCGTCTGTACGATATAGTCCTTCATTTCAATGGGCATGTACTGCTGAATTTCAAATTCCAGCATTTTTTCAATCTCAGCCTCAGAAGCGGTAGGAATCATTACCTCCCGGGTGATCACCTCGGTGCTTTCAATGGAACACAGCGCCATCCGGGACCGCACCTTCAGTGAGTCCAACAAGCCCCCGATGGATTTCCGCATGCCATTGAAATTGGTAATACGTCCCTTGTCGTAGCTGTCCCGTGGTGTGGGAATGGACGCCGCATGCTGTACGGTAATCTCATTCTTACCCGGTTTACCTGCCACGATTTTGGTCGTGTGCTGACCAATATCAATGGACACTACATCTTTTCCTGTCAAATTTAGCACTTTTTTTCGCGCCAATGCCGTAACCTCCTTTTTAGAAAAAGTCCATAGGCTTTCTTATAGATTTATTCAAAGACAGTTACAGCATTATAAGGTTCACTGTAACCATTTGGAATCAAGACTGTAAAGGTTTTTGTAGCCGTACTGCCATCGTTCGCTGATACCCGAATGGTAATGCTGCCGTTCCGGTTTTGGTTTGGTTCTACATTTCGAACAACGGTGGCACTACTTCCATTAAATGCAATGTTAACGGCTGCACCCGGCCCTGCCGATGTACTCACAAACATGAAGGAATCATCACCAGTGGTAATAGGTGCGATAATCGTAGGTGACTGGCTTGTGGCATTTAAAACTTCCAGTGAACGGATCAAGTCAATGATTTGGTCCGCTTCAGGCGGACTAACTTCTACTGGAGGGGCTTCAGGTTCAGGTTCTTCAATAGCCACAGGTGGTGTTACCACTTCTGGAATATCGTCTTCAGGCTCCTCTTCTACTTCTTCCTCAATTTCTTCTTCTGTGATTTCTTCCGGTTCGGTAAACTCTTCCGGTTCAGCTTCAATAGGTTCTTCTCTCTCAACAGGTGCAAGCATATCATATCGTTCGTTTATATTTATACCGTCACCCATACCGGAAAAGGGATCATTCTTGATTGATTCCATCACCTGCAACCATGAAAACAATCGGTCAAGTTCGCCGGTAATTTGTGAAAGATCATAAAACCGCATTTGAAAATTTCCACTTATTTCCTGTTCATCGGAAGTATTCATATTCACCTGGTGTAAGATCAATTTTCGTTCAAAATTCCAAACCGAACGGAATAATCGTAACAATGCAGGGTAGTCTGATTGGTAAGACAGGGTCACGTCCATAAAATAAAGTTCAACCTCTTCTACTGTTTCTGTTCCTGGTGTCGTAAAAGCAACAGAAGTGGCGTCCACATTAGGGTTCAGCAAAAATTCATTTAGCAACAAAATAATCTCTTCCTGCTCATCTATGAGTGAAAAGAAGTCGTTCTTTATGTTACTCTGCTGTTCTTGTACACTTGCTATTTCAAGCTCAAGATTACTGCGTTCTTCTTCTATTCTCTCCAAGCGTATTATTTCCTGTTGCAAATAAGCCAATTCCGATGTTGCGACATCTATTTCTGTCAACTGGTCAATCACCAGAAAGCGGTAACCTGCATAAAAAAGCAATGCAAAAATTAGCAATGCGAGCAAGACTTTTTCTCGTTTTGTAATCCGCATGGGCAATCAACCCCTGTCATCTTTTACATGAAACAGGATAAATACCAATCCCATATACCAGTACCATACAGGGCAGTTAAATAAGCTCCAACTGCAATGAAAGGACCAAAAGGTACCATCTGTTTTCGGCCTGCACTGCGGGCGAACAATAAACCTGCGGATACGAAACCTCCAATGATGAAGGATAAAAACATCACCATGAGAATCCCACGCCACCCAAACCAAAAACCAAGGGCGGCCATTAATTTAATGTCTCCACCCCCCATACCGCCATTGGAAATAACGGCAATCAACAGAAAAAAGCCCCCTCCGAGTAACAAACCCCATATGCTGTTTACCCAAAATGCCGGTTGGTTCTGTATTACGGAAGAAACTTTATCCATAAATCCGACTGCGAATAAAAAAATTACAAGCCCGTCGGGTATGATTTTGTGGTCAAGGTCAATAAAGGTAATGGTGATCAGTGTTGCTATTAATATTGCTGTAAAGATGAAGTTAATGTTGAAGCCAGTTACCTTGTATGTGAGTAATAAGATAATCCCAGTCAGCATTTCAATAAGAGGATATCTGGCTGGAATCTTTGTTTCACAAGTTCGACAACGCCCTTTTAATGCTAACCAGCTGACTACCGGAATCAAATCAATGGCCTTTATCCTTGAATTGCACTCAGGACAATGAGACGGTGGATAGGCAATTGACTCTTCTCTTGGTATACGGTATATACATACGTTAAGAAAAGAGCCGATTAATAAAAACAAAATAAACATGATATAAACTAAAAGAATTTCCACATATACCTCCTGAACTAATTGATAATGTCGATGAACCTTATGGGATTTTTATTGCAAAAGTTGATTCGCCATCGTCGAAATTAGCAGGATCTAAATCAACAATTCTTGTTTCTCCATACTTATTCCATCCGGAATCTTTATATTGGACATCGAAGCTAAAAGTTGACCCTGCACTCAGTAAAATGTTTTCAAAAGTATACTTGAGTGTTTTATTGTCTACACTATAAGTTGATCCACCTACTGGGTATACGATTCGGTGATTATTGTGACTGGGCAGTTCGATTTCAATATCAATAGTACCCCCAGGCGGGTCAACAGGTGTTCCGCCTGGTGTTCCACCACCATCATCCCAGCTGAAACTACCAGGATCACTATTGTTGAATCTTATGGTCTTATATTCAGTCTCAGCACCTATGACAATATCTTTATTCAATAAAACTAAATTAGGTAAAGATATTTTGTGATTCAATGAGAAGGCCTGGCCACTGTGACTACCTGATAGAAACACTTCAAGCTCATTTCCATTTGCTGAGTTGAAAGAAAAATCGTCTGTCAAATTAAGCCCATAAGCCTTTGGACTGGCAAAATTAGCTGCTTCAAAATGCAGTAATTGTCCAGTTGCAGGATTAATCGTAATGTAATCAAATCCGCTTTCAAATGAATCAGTTTTGATTTCTGGAATAAGTTCAACAACTGTTGAATAGCGGACTTCGTTAGTGATATACCCAGCTGCTAATCTCACATCGCTTTGAATGTCATACTGTGTATTTCCTCTTATGAAAGTGGTGTTTCCAAAAGCAAACACAGTCCATGCAGCACCGATAACAATCATGACAATAGCAACAGCAATTATCATTTCTATAAGCGTCACACCAGAAGTTTTTTTAAGATGGGCATTAACTTTATTCATCTTTATTCACTCCTTTATTCGTAATCGGAGATATCAGGCATAGGTGTCGTTAAGCTAATATGTCTACTGTTATTGCGATAAAACATCATTATAGAGACGGTTTTAACATCATCCTGACCAATCAGATCTTTTTCAGTCCAGTACAGTTTAATTTTTTCGCCCATATAACCATCGTAAAAATCTGTATCTTCAATATTACCAACATAATTATAAATAAAGTAGTCTCCACTATCATATGAAAGACTTGTCATAACTGAAGCAATCTCATCACTAAAAGTGACTGGACTAACTGGAGTACGATCCGTTTCTTCGTACAGCAGATCAAGAATGGTTTGAGCTTCTGCAACAGATTTACTATGATCTCCCATAAAGTAGATAGTAGTAACAGCACTTGAAAACATTCCTAAAAAGGACACAGATATAATGCCTAAAATAGCCATTGCAATTATGACTTCAATTAGAGTTAGTCCTTTTTTATTCGAAATGACTTTCATCAGAATCGCTCCTAACATTCAAAGGTTTAAAATTAGCTGATTTTTTCATACATCCATTTTGTAAGAGGAAAATCAATGTCTTTCCACATATCAATATCGGGAGGAATGTAATTAACAATACCATTTGGTTTGTCATTAGTTTCTCCACCAAACACATCACCTATAATAAAACCATTAAGAGTAGTTTGGCTACTGACTAGCTTAATGTTTGCACCAGGGCCTAAAATATAAGCGTTAAACTCTCCGTTTGCCTGTATTTCAAGAGTACTTCCTTTATCAAGTAAAATTCTAACGTTGTCAGGATCTGTTACACTTTCAGCACTACTGTCCAAATATAAAGGAGTCTGAAATTCTAAATATGCATCGTCAACTGCAAACAATTCCATTGTAGCATTACCAATGGTAAAATCGCCTTTTGAATATATACTATCTTTTACATATATACGGACATGTCCATCTCCTTCAATTTCAATGCTGCCTTGAGGGTCCATGTCCAATGAATCAAGAATAATAATCATAGGATTGCCAACACTAAATCCTTCAGGACTACTTGTTGCAGAATCATAACTTGTGGTATCAATGATTAGCTTATTTTGATCAATATACATAGTTTCATAAGAACCACTTGCACTAATTATCCCTTCTCCATCGGTAAATTCTACTGGGTCTGCTACTGCAGGTGCTAGTGTGTCAACTAGATTCGTTAATGTATTGTTAAATGAACCAGCACTTCGCCCATGAGGATATCCTAACACATAGTCTGTGGTTCCTACACCATCTTCAAAGTAAAAGTAGTGTTTAATCAAATCATAATACAAAGATCCAAATCTATCTTCAAAAGTCAGAGCGTGATCACCATCAAACTTGTTCTTGTGATACTTAATATCCCCAAGGGATGAAACCGTACCTGTAACGTCCAGAAGCGATATATCTATATCTGTGTTTGAATAAATAGCACTTTCCACAGCCATACTAATAGTGGCTTCTAAGAGAGTTAATGCTACTTTGCTCTGCACACTATTTTGCAAACCAGTGCCTACAACTCTGAACCCTGTTACCGACTCGTATTCATCAGTATCCACTACAACATTTTCAATGACAACTGAAAACGAAGAATTGCTGTCTAATTCATAAGGATCAGATGATGGAGTAAATGAGTCGTTTTCAAGAAGGCGATATGCTGTATCATCAACAGCGGTACGTGCAAGATAGTTTGCTTGCACTTTATTGGAATGTTGAACAGCTTGTTTTGCTTCTGTAACACTTGTAGAAAGGATTGAAGTTCCAATAATAAACAAAAATGCCATAATAATTATTACGGTTAACAGCGCCGAGCCTTTATTTTTTTTCAAATGAATAAAAAACATTAGTGATCCTCCTCTCAAACCAATCGGATGATGTGATAAGAATTGCAAATAAGTGCTGATGTTATGAATAAATGTATTACTGATTTTTTATAGAGTACCGATACCCGGTTTGCATTGATTATAACACACTCTCAAGGAAAAAAGTATGACATTTTTGAAACATTATGACAATTCATGACGAGCATTCTTGTTACAGTTCATTATACATGAAACTTGTGACAAAATTAAGACAACTCTGTTACACCATCATGATAATGGTGTGATATTATCCTTAGAATCAAATTTATACCTAAAAACCGTAACCACTAAATAACAACAGCTTAAAATGAACCATCAACATAAAGTAAACGATAAATCCAACCCAGATATAACCATACATTCTTTTGTTTAATCGTCTGCGGATCATCCATAAACCGATCAAGATAGATGGCACAACCAATAATTTAAGAAAAGGGAATCCCCACGTGTTTAGCACGGTATTAATTACTGGATTTGCTTCCTGATAACCTTCACTGATTGCTATATTGGTCAGCATAAAATCCGCTTTATTAAATGCTCCAATTCCCAAAAGTAATAACCACAGTAAACGATCATTGGTTTGAGATGTCATGATTTCTCACTCATTTCTCCAGTCTTCAGATAAATAAATATAACTATTTTTTTTATACCCAGATCATCAATTATTTCACGTTAAATGAGAACATGTATCAGAAAATTATAATAAAACCTATATGATTAAACCACCCTTCTACACTTTTATATGTTTTATCGCTGATTAAGTTGACCATTAAGTATATTAATGAGAAAGACAAATAAAAAATGAAAATATTATTTTAGTTGAATTGTACCTGTGATGAAGTATTATTAATACTTTTAGACATTAGACTAAACCAGTAGTGCAAAATATTTTGCCTTACTGGATATATTTTATGTATCATTAGTGATTATAATCAATATTCTTCGAGTCAGCCAAAAACAGAATTTACTTGGAAAGGATGAAAATCTATCAACAACATCCAGGTCAGTCAACACTTCCACTTGAAAGAATTTCAATGCAAGGATGGCAGTTACCAAGTTTCCATAAAAAGTGACTTGCTGTATAAACTTCAGCAGCTGCGGGAACTGGCCGGTCAACCGGTGATCATCACCTCTGGCTACCGGAATGATGCCTACAACAAGAAAGTTGGTGGCAGCCCTACCAGCCGTCACCTGAGAGGAAAGGCCGTCGACATACAGATACCGGGCTTCATCCCCCAGCAAGTGGCTCAGCTGGCGGAGCAGGTGGGATTTAATGGGCTTGGTGTGTATAGTACCTTTACCCATGTAGATGTGCGAAAGGTGCCGGCAAGGTGGCAGGGGTGAAGATGCCCCTCACCCAGCCTCTCCCCAGAGGGGAGAGGAGCTGTATAAGTGGCGCTCCAGAGGGGCTACAATGCCCGGAGAAAAGATTGTGAATGGAGGTGAACCAAATGCCAAAAACCAATGTGTTAGCCAAGATCAAAAAGATAGACATACAAAACAAGATTCTGGGTGAAGACTGGAAACAGCACATCACATTAACTTTAGGAGAAATTGAACTGACCGATGTCAATTTGTGTGCCCTGCGAAACTTCAGGCCTCACGAAGAAGTGATGGTAAACTTATCCACCCTGCAGTTGACTGTGGGAGATCTGGCAGAGTCTCAGAAACTGGCCTTATTAGCCAAGGACATTGATGCCACACCAGCACCTTTGCCAACGGGTATGACTGAAAATGGTCTGGGTGGGTCGGGAGGAAGACAGGTTAAACCTGATCATCTTTCACACAAAAAGTCGGCAATAGATTACAGTTTAGATGCATCTCCTGCCGGCAGTTTGGATCGTGATGTAACTGCCTTTGAAAATGACATCGAAACCAAGGTCTTTGAAAACGGGGAGGATGATGTGGACCCCAGTAAGGTTTTGAAAACCTTTGAGTTTTAATAGATAGAATCCATCTGGAGGGGAGGTGAAACCTTATGAGTGAGAGAATCAACGAAACCTGTCAATTGCAGCTTCGCTTTGTCAATGAAGTGGTGGACGGAAGGGAAATGCTTGTGTCCCGCACTTTAAGCGGCGTGAAGCTGGCGGCTACTGACGCCAGTCTGTTGCAGGCGGCTATGGCCCTGAGCATGTTACAGACAAAAGTCCTGAAGCATGTGAACCGTGTTGACAGGGCAGAACTGATTGAGGTGTAATGAGACGCTTCGAAAAGAGTAAACCCAATGGGGATTGGGATGACGGATTTTTAGTAAAACAATACTGACGGAAAGGAGGAACCAGCCATGACAAAGCGATTGGAACTTATTTTTATGGACGCTGCCGGCAAGACGGTGCGGATTTCACTGCCCAATGCCAATGATACCCTGGCGGCGGTGGATGTGAAAAGCACCATGGACCAGATCATCACGTTAAATATCTTTGCGCCGGGAGGTTATGACCTTACCCAGGCCATGGGCGCCCGGATTGTGACCACAGACGTGCAGGATTATGACTTTGAGTAAGCGTCAATGAACTGTTAAGTAAGTCTCAGATAGCAAACCTAAGGCGGGCCAATGAGCCCGCCTTATTTACTAAGAGCTTTTATCCGATGACTACCACCGCTAAGACTCCCTCTTCTGCAAGAGGGAGATAAGCGGTGCTACGTCCCTGGATAACGCATTCTAACCTTCTGATGGAGTTAAAACTCCACCAGAAGCTAAGAATCCTGTTTATCAAGATCGGAGGTGAAAACATATGAATGAACTCTTAACCCCGGTGGCCAACGTTGGTTTCCCTATCGTGCTGTCCATTTATTTATTGGTACGCCTGGAGGGAAAGATTGAGGGCCTGTCGGACAGTGTTCATGAATTAGCGAAAAGTATTACAGTGTTGGGGGGAAAAGAGTGAAGGCTCCCTCACCCTGCCCTCTCCGCCTGAAAGTGGAGAGGGTATTTTCGTGGCTACCTCCCACATTCATTTTGCATGCTGATGGTGTAAGCAATTTTCTTTTGCCGGCGAAGATGGAAGGCCAGTAATGTGACTTCATCCACGGCATCTGATGGTGCCAGGTGAGGGCGCAGGGCATAGGCTATGGTAACGATATTCTGCCCCTGCAGCCAACGGGCCAGGAACACTGCCATTTCCTTTTTCGACCAGTAAAAATCTATGTCTTCCAGGATTACCACGCCTGGTTCCTTAATGTCTGCTTTCTGCAGGTCGGCCATGATGCGTTTCAGCTCTCGTTTGCTGTTACCAGTGGCTTTTTTCATGTTCATCAACCCTTTCTCCTTCCTCCGTTGGATTTTTTACCCAACAAGAGGGCTTCCAACTGATCATTGGTGTAGTTGCTGCCCCTGCTCTCCGGCAGGTGAAAGCCTGTGCGGCAGGGTTTATTTTGCTGCCGGTTGTAAACCTGCCTCTGGTGTGTAGCTGGCTTTACATCATCATACTTCTCTTCCATCACCCGCTGCACTTTTTCTCCTGTCATTAGCCAGTCAAAATCGGCCCGCCACTGAAGGCCGTTGTTGCCATTGAGAAAGGCGGAGGCTTGGACTTTTTCAAAGAGATGCTGGTAGGCCTCAACGGGATCTTTACCGGGGAGCAGTTCTGACAAGTGCTCCCAAGTGACCTCAATGGCCTGTCGCCGCGGTTCACTCAACTTTCGCACCTTGGACAAACCGGTGCAAACCAGGTTGAACAGGGCCACAATCCGTTCGTGGGGGATGGTGTCAGGCGACGGTGACGGCGGTGGTGTGGCAACACCACCTTCTTCACCCTTTATACTTTCTTTACTTCTTAACTTCTTTATAGGTGTCGCCTGGTGTGACGGGTTCGTGTCGCCCCTTTGTCGTCCCTGTGACCCCTTTTGTGTCGGCAAAACCCCTTCGCCCTGATAAGCTTCCCAGTTATCAATAGTGATGAGGGTGTTTTGTTGTGTCTTTTCCCGTGTCAAAAATCCGTACTTTTCGAACAAATCCAGGGCGGTGCGCACCTTTCGGTGTGTCACCCCTGGCCTCCCAGTTCCACCAGGGTATTGATGCTGGTAACCAGCTGCCCCGGCTTTAACTGAAACACCCTGCCTTGGTGAATCCAGGTGCGGTCTGAGAAGGCTGCTTTCATCAGCAGACTGATGAGCAGCACTTTCTGTTCCGCAGTAGTTTCTGTCCAGATGGGTTTGTGCATCAGGTTTCGGTATAGTTTCAGCCACCCGTCAGGGCTGGCTGTTGCTTTATGTGACATGTTGATTCCTCCCGGTGTAAGTATGGCATTAAAAATCTGGGCCTGATGGCGGTGTCTGGGGTTGAACCTGGTGTACCACGGGCGGTATTGCTTCGTACTCCATGGGAATAAAGGTATTGTTATATCCCTCCTCTGGCAGTGGCTGAATGCTGGTGTCAAATTCCGGGCGCAGCACACTGTCCTTACGACTGACACACAGGCTGATAACCTGAGCATTGGTAGGGGGTAATTGGTCCACTGATTCCCTGTTGTCCACCAACAGAGGCAGGGAAATACCAAAGCGTCTTGATAAGCCGTTGATGATGTCCATCCCCACCTGAACCCGGTGGCCATGGTTTAAATTACTGCCATAGGGCACCCCTTTGTACAGAGTGTCACAGCATTCCACCATTTCACCGCTGACAAGCTGCTTAAAGAGACGAAACCGAGAAAGAGAAAAATGTTGGTTGACCCGGTCCTGTAGCAGCTGCATCTTCACCCGGTTAAACTCTTCCAGTGCCATCATCTGGCTTTCCAGAGCCTGGCAGTCTGCTTCCAGCTGCTGCAATACCTCCTGCAGCTCAGCCACCCGGGTTCGGGCCTGTTCTGCTAACAGTGAATAGGCCAGTTTCTGCCGCAGGTCGGCCTCTCTGGTGTCCAGGGCTGTCAGCTTATCCCGTAACTGGGCTTCTTCCTGAGTGTTGGCGGTGATTAGCGTGGAAAGCTCTTCCTCCAGCTTTTTAAAGGTCTGGGCAAAGGCCGCTTGTTCTTCCGCCAGATGTACCAGTTCATCCTTTACCTTTACCAGTTGAAGGTTCAGCTCCTTGCCTTCTTTGGAGATGGCTGTGAGGGTCTGCTGCTTTTCTTCCTGAAACCTTTTCATGGCTCTTTCCCTGGCTGTTTTTCTATCCGGTTCCGGTATGCTTTGGTCACACAGGGGACAGGTGGCAATTTCAGTGTAGGAGATGATTTCTTCGTTCTTGACTTCCCATTTGTTCCGCAGGCGCATCATACGGTTTTCCAGTTCATTTTGTTGATGAACCAGTTGTTTTATTTTCCGTTCCAGGGCGTCCACCTGGTCCTGGGCACGGTTTTTAGTGGTACGCAGGTGCTCCCGGTGGTTGTTATGTACCAAGGTTTCCAG
This sequence comes from Clostridiaceae bacterium, assembly GCA_024635995.1. GTDB lineage: Bacteria > Bacillota > Clostridia > Peptostreptococcales > Tindalliaceae > Anoxynatronum. Next base: position 4,035 of record JAGXHW010000006.1, on the reverse strand, counting down.
CTTCTGCCGTGTGGTCGCGATTTGTTCTATCACTGAATGAAGCTTCTCCTTCATTTCTGCTTCTCCCAAGGCTTCGAATAATTCTTCCGGTATTTTGTGCTTGGCTTCACCCAACAGCAGGTTGGTCTTCTTCTGCTCCTTCTGAGTGAGGTTGAACTTTTTCCTCAGCACTGGCAGCGTCTCCTCAATGGTGCTGCCCTGAAGAATTTCCGGCACCACGGACAGAGCCGGATTCAGGGTGATGATCTCACCGTCGGTAACATTGCCAAAACCTTCCAGCAGAATGCTGCGACGTTCTGTCCAGTGCAGTTCATTGAAGCCTGAAGGGGTGATAAGGATGCGAAACAGGTTTTCCGGCACCAGGGTGTTGATGAAGGCCTGGTAGTCGGTCATGGTAGTGGACACTCCGTTGATAAAGTATTCCGTGTTGTTGCTGCCAAATTGTTTTTCATTGGTACCGGGTTTCTTCTTCCAGGTTTCGCTGTAATTCTTTTTCAGTGTGATAGGCACATCGTCCACCGTTAGCTCAAGCTCAACGGTGTGGTCAAGGCCCTGTACCACATTACCATCCTCATCCAGTACCTTGATCTCAAAATCCTTCCTATTTTCAATGTTTTTGTTGTCGAAGCCATAAGTAATTGCGCTAATCAACGTTGTTTTGCCCGTGGCGTTGGCACCGCTGATGCACATATGATCATTCTTCATCTCAATGTCGATGTTTCCGTTCATAAAGTTACAGGTTTTTACACGGTTTATGCGAATTTCTTTCATTTTTCTGCGGTTGATCATGGGGTTTCACTCCTTTTGACGGCTTGAATGGGCGCTTCGTGTTTTCGGGAGTAGCCGTGGATAAAGATCTCTTCAATGGTCAGGTTCAGCATTTGGCAGATGTAACAGCATTCATTCAGCCGCCAGGTTGTAGTACCTTTTACCTTTTCGCCAACAGCTTTCTTTGAAAGTTCTAATGATGCAGCTAACTTTTTTTGAGTGATTTTCCTTTCATATAAGAGTTTTTTTAATGCAGTCTTTCTGGGCAGATCCTGTGAATTGTTGACTGTGCATTTGCTTTTCAAAAGTTGTCCTCCTGTTTTCAGATGAATTCATCTGTTTTTGGTTGCAATCTTTCTTGTATGATTCACTAACGGAAGATACTTTGCTATCATAACAAATGAAAATACTATATGCAACGGAATATATTGCGACATGATGCATAAAAGTGTCTTTAATTTGTTAATAATTAAAATATACATAAATATATGTTGACATAATGAGACATTTAATATAATTTGTAACCAGGAGGTGTGTTAATGATAGATATGATGAAAACTTTTTCCGCCAGGTTACGCAGCAGACGGGTGGCACTGGGACTCTCGCAAATAGATTTAGGTAAAAGCACTGGGGTTCATCGAACCTCCATTGGTGCTTATGAGGATGGAAAACGGACACCTACAGCAGAAGTGTTTATGCTGATGGCACAAACCTTACAGGTGGACCCAGGATGGCTGATGGGACTAAAGAATGACATGGGCGATATTGCCTATGTACCGGTTTACCGGCTGCCTGCTCCGGGGGAACCACTGGAAACAACAGACAATCAAACAGGGACTGAATTAGTGAAAACGGATGATGAAATTACTTTTTGCCTTATTGCGAAAGACAGCTCCATGCAAGGCATTCGCATCTACCCGGGCGATCTGGTATGCATAAAAAAAGAACACCCCATTGTCTCCGGTGATGTGGTGGTCGTTAATCACCCGGAACAGGGTGTGCTGATTCGCAGAATTATTGTTCATGAAAAGGAAAAAAAAGTGGCCATCCACGGGGAGTATCACGAGGTGAAAAACCAGGTGTTTGACTCTGACCAATGGGATCAAAAATGGGTCATTGGTAAAGTGGTTTATTCCAAGAACAGGGAAATATGGTAATCAATCAATAAAGCCATCCCTCTGACAAAGACATGTTAGGACTGTCAGTGGGATGGCTTCTTCATTTCACACAGCGTGTTGTGAAGCCTGTACCATCGCTGCACGGTGTTTTCCAGTCGGTAATAATGCACGATATAGAATAACAAAAGGATGAGCAGCAGCAAATCAAGGATCAATAGCAAAAAATTAAGGTAAAACCACGTAGCTGCCAGAGAGATAATAAAAAAGAATGCAAAGGCCAAGGTGACCATGAGGTGAACCAGGCGTTCATGCTGTAAAAACCCGATCTGTGTCAGGTGATAGTTCTTCAGCTCTTCCAGGGATGCGCTTGACATGTCACCGGACGCTTCCATCAACCGGTTGATATAGGCTTCGTGTTCTCGCATAAAAAGCGTCATGGATTTCACCTGCCTCAAAAGGTATTCTCCAGTATGTATATTATCTGATTTCAACAGATTCAACATAAAAGATCTCACAGGAACCATTGCCGGCATCGGTTCTTGTTGTGCTGGTTTTCCAGACACCACCTGATGGAAAACTTACATTGACCAAATAGCCAGACATCACCACATAATTATTTTCCCTCATTTTCTTCAGTTGACGATGTACTTCTTTGGTGGCAGGAATGATATGGGTGTTGGCCGAATGAGCATTGATGTAAGACAAGGTCACCGGCGCCTCTTCTTTTGTCTGGTAATAGTACCAACGGCCGGATTGTCGGTAATTGACTCCTTCCACTGCTTCTTTCTCGTTTAAACTGCCCCAGGCCAAAACCAGGTCCATGGGGGAAACAGCGGATGAATCATCAAAATAATAATTCTTGCGACTTCTGACACCCGCTTTCACTTCATAAGTGGCCAACAATTCCAAATTAATGCTTTCATCCTTGATATCCATCGTTATTGACTGTGGAGATGACAAAGTAACCTGGTCCGGCACGTCGAGCATGGCCGGACCAGAATATACAGCTGCCCCAAAGGGATTAAAAATCATAAAAATAATGGCAATAATGATGATAACACTGATTTTTTCAATGCTTGACAGTTTCATATAGCACCCCTGGGTTAAATAAATCAGCTTTAAAAGGAATCAACCTTCAACGAACTTGTATTCCAAATAATTATAACATCATATTTCCTCATAAACCAGCGAATCATTTCGCATGAGAAAAATGAACACAGGACCCATGAAAGGCAGCACAATACTGAGAATGATGTACAATGTCGCCTGGTCAGGACGGTAGATCGTGTATAGTTTATGGAGGGCAAAAAGACCTACAATAACAGAAGCAATGGATGCCAGCGTTCCAATAACCGGCACTGCACTAAAAATCGTTCCCGCAACAGCGATGACGGGCAATGCCAGTTCAATCTGGGGAATTTCATAGCCGGCAATATCCAGCGTCTTGATCAATCTGCCCAAAATATATAACTGTGCCACCGGTATCCACGCCACCCAGGCATTTTCAATGTTCCGAATGTTTGCCATGGTAAACAAGCCATAAGCCGTTAGAACATAAGAACCAATGCCGATTAATATAATAACCAGAAAAAAAGTGCCAAAAAGTGCTGCAAATACAAATTCAAACATATCTAACACCTCCGTAAATTTCCATTCCTAACACTACACCTGTATTTTACATATAATCATTCATATAAACAAGATAGGTCAACCATTCCTGGAAGACATGCCCTTTTCGCATGATAAATTCCAGTTGAACTTCTTTTCCTCATTTGCCGTGGCATGTTGTCGCTCCTTTGTTGGTTTGTGTGTATTCGCTGAATGTATCAGTTACTTAATAGTATTCGACAGATCCTGCCCGGCTCCTTCAACGAAATTCATGAATTTTAAGCGTAAAAAGAGCCAGCCCGGAGGATGACTCTTGTAGTTGAGCTGTAAATTTTGGGGTTGGGGAAAAGGTTACATTACCTCTGTCCCCATTAATCCTCACACAGAAAAGAGAGCTAACTCAATGTCAGCTCTCTGCAAATTGTACGTTGTAAAATCAAGTGTGATGGGATTAGGATCATCGGGAAAAGGTTACATTACCTCCGTCCCCATTACTCCAATGTCAGCTCTCTGCAAATTGTACGTTGTAAAATCAAGTGTG
>JAGXHW010000005.1 GCA_024635995.1 Clostridiaceae bacterium | reverse complement strand
GGCCCGTTGTGTCATTAAATGAAAATTCCTGTTCAGGCAACAATAAAATACCATCGATGCTGTCGGAACCTTGCTTCAAATTTGCTGTTCGGCCAACAGCGCCAGCATTAAATGTTGTACTGAACTCGCTGATAACAGTTTCAATCTGGTTCAGGTCCGCCGCAGTAGGATAAACACTAATCTCTTTCACAGCCAACGTAACTGGTTCTACTGTTTCACCTATAAGCACACGATGTACCATTTCTTTGGTTTTTTCCTTGTCCAGTTCCCGGCCCAGTTGTTCAGGTTCCACAACAAACCCTTCACCAGCTCTTTCAATGGTAGCTGGGTGTGGAGACATAAATATTTCTTCTTCAATATCCTGAATCAGTTTTCCAAGTAAGGCATCATCATATCCAAATCGAAGTGTTAAATGGGCCGGACTCTCCCTTAAATCTTTAATTTCATTAAGTCGGTTCACAACGCTTCCTTTTCGGCCATAGCTCATTGCCTCGTCAAGTACCTCTTCATAAAAATAATGATATCCAAGTTCTTTGTATGGTATACTCCATTCGTTTTCTCCATAGACCAATACCAGGTACCGGTCTTCAAGTTGTGTTTCCAAATGTGCTTCCAACCTGGTTCTGGCTTCTTCCGGCTCCATGTCGTGTACATCGATACCTTCGACAGTCACATGAGGATAAATGGTGCCGGTATTTAACATACGCTGTGCATATACTCCAGCTGTTACTCCTGTAATAAGTAATACCGTGATTAATCCCGCTATAATGCCTTTCAATATACGTTTGTTACGTTCTTTATTTTCCATAACCTATTTCCTCTTTTCCTCAGCGACATTTATCGTTCCTGCTCCCAATCAACACAACGATCATTACCCGTTTAGTGGGAGATGTGTAGACAGAGGTTAATCATTTGTACTATTGTGCCAAACTGGATGGGCAAATGTGATTTAACCCGCACTGATGACAATTCGGGTTCCTTGCATGACACACCTTTCTGCCATGTAAAATCAACCAGTGGTGTGCCGCAGACCACTCCTGCTTAGGAATGATATCCATCAGTTGAAATTCTGTTTCTTCCGGATTTTTAGATGAGACAAGGCCCAGGCGATTGGCCACACGAAAAACGTGTGTATCCACTGCCAGGGCAGGAACCCCAAAAGCATTGCTAAGTACCACATTGGCAGTCTTACGACCTACACCTGGTAATTTCATTAAGCTTTTTCTGTCAGATGGCACCTGGCCACCAAAATCCCTTACCAGCAAATAACAGGTGGCAAGTATGTGTTTGCTTTTTGTTTTATAGTAATTACAGCTTTTGATTTTTTCCTGAAGTTCAGTCTCTGTCCATCTTATCATATCCTCTGGCCTTTTTGCTTCTTTAAATAACGGGGCAGTAATTAAATTTACACGCTGGTCAGTACATTGGGCTGACAACATGGTAGCAATTAAACATTCAAAAGGAGAGGCAAACTCAAGTTCACTCTCTGCAGAAGGGTATGTGTTTGAGAGGATCTTTCTAATTTCCACTATGTCCTTGGATGTTAAAAGCAGTTTCTTATTGCTTTGTTGTTCATGCATAAATTCCATCACCTTCTTCTTGTACGGTTAAACGATCTCTGTCTGGATATCCATGACTTCTCCTCTGCCGTCCGATTCTGCAAAACGTATAATCTCCTGCATCATTTTTTCAATATGGCCTCTTTCATTACTTACACAACTAAACCCGATTTCTGAGCGCTGCCATTTCTCCTGCTCCCCAACTTCTGCAATCGATACATTATAACGACTGCTTATTTTTTGGATCAGGCTTTTAACGACCATCCGTTTCTCTTTCAAGGAAACACCTTCATATAAAAGTAATGTAAAGCTTCCAATGCCAACGTATAGCATACCAGCGCCACCTCTTGATTTGGATTATTTCTGTTAAAGTTGTGTTGTACTCCATCGGGCCATATCTTTAAGTGTATCTCTTTGATGATGCAAGAAAGGCTTTATAAGATTTTTTGCACCAGGATCGCTTGAATTTCCCAACGCCATGAGACCGTTTCTTTGCATAATCTTTTGTCCTCTCCATCCAAATGCCCTGCTTCTGTATAATCGGTTAAACTCCCTGTTGGATAAAGTAAGAAGATGGGCCACATCAATCCATGGTAACCTGGGACTTTCCAGCATCATCGGTTCTTCAGTCTGTGCCGCAGTTTTGTTATGGGGACATACTTCCTGACAAACATCACATCCATACACTCGTTGTCCCATGAGTTTTCTTATTTCATAGGGGATGCTTTCTTTTTGTTGCAACAAGTGTGACAGGCACAAGCTGGGGTTTACTTTAAATGGCTCTTCCAGGGCTTTTGTGGGACACGCTCTTTGACACGTTCCACAACCATCACAGGATTGAAGGGGTTGTGGCTCACCCACACTCTCTTGGACTGGCTTATTGATGATCAAATAACCTAACACAACATAAGAGCCTGTTCCCGGTATAATCAAACAATTATTTTTTCCATAGATCCCTATACCTGCCTGTGCAGCAAGGTACCTGTCAACCAAAGGGCCCGTATCCACAAAGGCCCGCCAAACCAAAGCAGGTTCCAACTTATAGAGTTTTTCTGCCAGCTTTTTCAGTTGGTAATGCACTACTAGATGATAATCCAATCCACGTGCAAAGCGAGCCAGTTTACCTGCATGACGGGGCTTATCGTCTATATATATAGACGATTCATCGCGATAAGAGGTTGCGGTGACAATGATGCTTTTCGCCGAATCCATCAATAAAAACGGATTAATTCTAGATTCAGTTTGCTGTTCTTCAAAAACCGTCTTCCTCTTTTCTTCTGCCCGTTTATGCAACACAGGCAGCAACTCGTCAAAGTGACGCGCTTTTAAAGCGCCAATGGCAGTAAAATTCATTTCTTTTCCCACTACAAACAATTTATCCAGACCAATCATTTTATGATCCTTTCACCACAAGGTTGGTATTTTTTAAGTTGCCCGGTTTTATTGTCGTCCCTCTCAGGAACAGATAAAGACCAAAGATAATAATCGCTCCACTGATCAACTGCAACGAACCCGGCACCTCTCTCAAAATAAAGTATGCCAAAATGGTTGCTCCCAAAGGTTCACCCAAACACGCTGTTGAGACCTTTACTGCTTCCAGGTGTTTCAAACTCCAGTTGAATATACTGTGGCCTCCCAATGTACAGACCAATGCCAACGCCATGAAAATGACCAGGTTTTGAGATCCCACACCTGTGATTGGAATTGAAAACACCATGTTAAAAACGAACAATGTGGCAGCGCATGCTCCATAAACCAATGTACAATAGGTGGCTGCCGGTACATTTGCCCTTAGTTTGCGTCCGATTAACATATAGAAAGAGGCAAAAAGACCTCCTGAAAGTGCGAGCACGTCACCAAGCAGATGAGCACGATCAACCTGCAAGTCCGATATACCCATCACCACACTTCCACCAATGGCAACCAACATCCCGAATGCGCTCATCCACGGTAATTTTTCCCTGTAGAAAAAATAACCTAAAATCATTGTAAAGACAGGCTGAAGGCTAACCAACACTGTTGAGGAAGCAATGGTTGTCATCGATAATGACTGGATCCAGGTCAGAAAGTGAGCCGCCAGAAAAATGCCACTGGCCATTGAATAGAACAGTTCCTGAGTTGTAAGGTTTTTAAAATATGAACGCTGATAATACAGTGAATAAGGCATTGTAAGTAGACAAGCAAAAAGAAGACGATAGAAAGCAATGACACTGGTTGGTGCTTCAGCAAATCTTGTTAGAATCGCTGAAAAAGAAACACCAACCACTCCGAGAAAAAGAATGAAATAAACATAAGGGGATTTATCCTTTGCTTCCACAACTTCACCTACTTAGCTTAGTATATTCTCAAAAAGCCAGTTCAATAAAAAGCAGTGTGACCCTGGCCACACTGCAGCACTCATAAGGTGTTAGAAGGCACTCTTCCCAATAAACTCCCTTAAGATAGATGTTTTGGGAATATCGTCCTCATTCTCAAGGACCACAAAATAACCAAGGAATTTTAGAAGTCTCTTAGCCTCTGCATAGAGGGGATTTTGGTTATCAATTTGCCTCAACAACGGTTCGGCATACTTTTTTAAAACACTAAGTTCGTAAAAAAGTGCTGAATTAAACATGGCATCATTATCTTCCTGAAATGGAAATATATTCCCTTCTTCACCACGTCTCACAGACGACCACATTGAAAGGGTCCGGGTGGCATCATTTCCCCTAAATTGAAAGTCTCTTACCAAACGACGTATTAAGCGGGTGTCTGTGGTTGGTATGCGGTTATGCTCATCGATATTAAGCTGTGTTAAACAGCTGATATATACTTTAAATTTATTGTATCTGTCAATACTACGCGTTAATTCTTCATTCAATGCGTGGATTCCTTCCAAAATCAAAGGTTGATTTTGTTCCACCTTAATTTTGCGACCAGTATATTCTCTTTTCCCTGTTTTAAAGTTGAAAGTGGGAAGATCAACCTCTTTACCCTCAAGCAACGCTTTCAGATGCTCATTAAACAGCTCCAAATCAATGGCATGCAAAGATTCAAAATCATATTCTCCCAGTTCGTCCAGTGGTGTTTTTTCACGGTCGACAAAATAATCGTCCAAAGAGATGCTTTTTGGTTTTAGTCCATTTACTTTCAACTGGATCGCTAACCTTCGGGCAAAAGTGGTTTTCCCTGAAGACGATGGGCCTGCAATGAGAATCAGTCTTTTTTCAGACAAGCTTCTCGTCACTTCATCGGCAATTTCTGCAATTTTCTTTTCATGCAGTGCTTCAGCCACTCTCACATATTCAGCTTCTTTTTTGCTAACAATCAAATCATTTAAAACGGCTACATAATCAATCTCAAGAATTTCAGCCCATTTTTCCGATTCTCTAAATACCTTAAATAATTTTGGATTATCAACAAATTCAGGTATGGCTCCCTGTGCGTCTTTCCTTGGATAACGAATCACAACCCCAGGTGCGTACCATGTCAGGTCAAATTGTTTCAAATAGCCGGAAGAAGGCACCATATATCCATAAAAATAATTTTTCAACCAACCACACTGATATATTTTTATATAAGGCTTTTCACGGTATTTTAGCAACTTCACTTTGCTTTCCTGCCCATAATCCCTGAAAATATCAATGGCTTCCTCTACAGATATGCGACTTTTTTGAAATGGTACATCTTCATCTATGATCTCCTGCATACGTTGTCTGATTCGTTCCACCATCTCTTCATTCAGTGGCCTTTTGTATTTAACTTCACAATAAAGCCCCTTGCTAATGGAGTGTTCCACAGTCACTTTACATCCTGATAGAAGTTCCATACATGCTCTCACAAAAACAAAGGATAAACTTCGTTTGTATATTCTCGATCCGATGGAAGAACAATAATCAACCCACTTTACTTCACAATCTTCATCCAAGGTATGACGAAGCTCTTTTAGTTCATTACCCACAATTCCTGCTATGATCAGGTATTGTGATTTATTCTGAAAATCTTTAGAAACTTCTTCCAGGGTAATCCCATAGGGGTACTCGAATTCACCCTGTCCTTCTATTCTCACCTTAATGGCTCTTTTATTCATATTTGTAGTCATTGCTTATGTTCTCCTCTTCAGCAGTCTTATCGTGCTAATACAAGCCTCCAAAACGATTGAATGGGTATAGCCGCAGGAACGCCTTGCCAACAATATCCTCCAGGTCCACCAAACCAAGGGCCTGGTCCCGGCTGTCAAGGCTGTTGTTTCGATTATCGCCCATGACAAACATTTTACCTGCAGGAATCTCCAAATCAATCTGCCCCAACGTATAGCCATCTTCCAAGTATGTTTCATCTAACAACTCATTGTTAATATATACCTGGCCATCCTGTATCAAAACACGGTCTCCAGGAAGAGCAATCACACGCTTTATCAGGAGTTTTTCTTGTCCTGTAGCAGTTAACAATGGGGATTCAAATACAATGATATCACCCTGTTGAGGTTCACCTCTTCGATACAGCAATCGATTGATCATTAAAAAATCGTTTTCTTCCAATGTGTGATCCATCGAATGGTTTTTAACAATCGTAGGTTTAACAAACGTCGTTATCACCAGTGCAATTACCAATGATATCAGAATGGTTTTGAGCCATTCCATTATTTCCTCTTTCATGATGCATTTTCCTCCCGTCTATCTTTAACAGTTATAAAAACTAACACTATTGTACCACCACCTACAAGTGAAAGCAACGCCCATGCCGTTGTATCCAATCAGGTATTCAAATGCAGCGTATCGGTTGAAATACCCAGTAATCTGTGCTATGCTTTATCCGATGACTACCACCGCTAAGAATCCTGTTTATCTGACTTTAAAATGTGAGGTGTACTATCAATGGAAAAAATCAAAGACATTATCTATGATTATTCAGATGTGTTTTTTGCACTTATCATCACTGTAGCTATGGTTGGGGTCGTGTACATAAACCTTACAACCATTTTTGATGATAGTAATGCTGTGATACCAGATCCTTCAGATATTCTAATTGGCGGTGCAGATTTACCATCAGAATCTGATGAACCCAATGAAACCATCATTATAGACCTGAATGACCCGGTTACCAGTGAAAACACCGATGTGGAGGACAGTCGCCACGAACCGGAACTGGAAGAAGCATCACCCGCTGAAGAACCTGCCACGCCTGTTACCCCTCCAGTTACAGGTGAAATGGTCAGCGTCACCATCCCAAACGGAACCCCTGGGATTGGCATTGCACAGATTCTGGTTGATCACCAACTGCTCCCTGATACAATCGCTTTTGTACAAGCGGCGGAAGAACTTGAGCTGGCAGTTAAGCTCAAATCAGGAACGTTTCAAATTCCTGCTGGATCTTCGCCGGAACAAATGGTTAGAATTATCGCCGGACAATGACAAAAAGCCTCCGCCTAGCGGAGGCTTTTTTATATCCGATGACTTATGTTACTGACTTGATCACCTGTTCATGTCTTCTAAAGCCTCAGCTCTTCCATGAGCACGTTTTATCAAGGCATCTTTGTTGACAATATGTCTTTCCATCCGACCTTTAGCAATGGGTCCTACTTCATCATAGCAAATCAAATCAAAATAAATCATATTGCCTTCCAGACGGTCAATGCTTGCTTTAACAGTAACGGTCATGCCCTGCAGTGTAGGTTTTTCGTGAGTTAGCTGAAGCTGTCTGGCTACTGTAACTGTCCCATCCGGCACATTATTTCCGACCAGATCAACACAGGCTTCAATCATCATACTTACCATGGCAGGGGTTGAAAAAAGAGTTTCAATACCGGATCGACCAAAGCTTACAGTGGTATCTTCGTATGCCACTTTTTTTTGAATCATGTGCTCCATACCGGTTTTCAGCAGTACATCCTGCATCATTATTGCCACCTCCATTTTCCATATACGTGACGATTAATTTAACTTGCTGAACGATTCACCTAACGACTTTTAAGACACATTCTAATCTCTTGCTACGTATATACCCAGATTTATCCGATGACTATCACTGTTAAGATTCCCGCTTCTGTAAGAGAGAGATAAGCGGTGCAACGTCCCTAGTGAATAAACTAACCTTTTAATTAAATTCGTGAATCACTCAATCTGTAAAATGGAATTCTTTTACTACCAATTCCACCGGACAATGGTCACTGCCCATCACCTGGTCATGAATAGCGGCATCTTCCAACATAGGAATAAGTCTCTCAGAAACAATAAAATAGTCAATTCTCCAGCCAACATTCCTGTCCCGTCCTCTGACCAAATAGGACCACCAGGTGTAGGCGTCTTCTTGATCAGGATAGAAATGACGGAATGTATCAACAAAACCATTGTCCAACAACACAGTCATTTTTTCGCGTTCATCATCAGTAAAACCTGCATTTTGACGATTCGTCTTCGGGTTTTTTATGTCAATTTCCTTGTGGGCGACATTAAGATCTCCACACAAAATTACCGGTTTTGTCTCATCAAGGTACTTCAAATAATTTCTAAAGATATCTTCCCACTCCTGTCGATACTCCAATCTGGCTAAATCTCTCTTAGAATTGGGGGTGTAGACATTGACCAGGTAAAAATTATCAAAGGTGAGTGTAATCACTCGTCCTTCACTCTCAAATACCTCAAGGCCTGTACCCAAACCATACGTCACATCAATCGGTTTTTCCTTCGTGAACACAGCTGTCCCAGAATAGCCTTTTCTAACGGCAGAATGCCAGAATTGATGATACCCCTTCAGGTCAAGTTCCAGCTGACCTTCCTGCATTTTTGTTTCCTGAATACAGAAAACATCTGCATTTACTTCCTGGAAAAACTCTAAAAAACCTTTTTTTACACAAGCCCGAATACCGTTTACATTCCATGATATTAATTTCATTCTATTTCCTCCCGGCAAATTAAAATCGGCTTAAACAAACAGGCGCATGTGGATAATGAAGTACACGCCCCAAAGCTTTCATCTTGGTGATGTCATTCGCGTCAACAAGTCCATAATTCAACAATGAAGCCATTTCCACAGCACCCATGACCAGAGATGCCATGTCTGCTATGTTCACAGATCCATCCTCTATAGAGTGCTTTTTTGCAGGTGAAGCCGAAATTTTTCCATCAATGGTCTCCAGGGTCCACAAACCATTCAGTTCTTCTATCAATGGGTCATCAATCTGAATATTGATGGGAAAATGTATTGTTTCGTAGTCAGGCACGGCCACCGCAGCCAATGTTTTTTCCACGTTTAGGATCCTGGCCATCATACCATTACCTGTTCGATACATTTCATTGCTTCGGGTATGAAATGTATCATCGTCGCCCGTGTCTGGGTTCTGAAAGTTAACTTCATAATGGTTGTCCTGGCTGGAAAGAACCACTTGATTAACCTGATCTTCCTGGGCGTTCAAAAAAGACATGAACGCTTTGGCTGTTTCATGGTTGTCGTATAAAAACGCCTCTACAACAAGGTTGGTCTTAAATATGTTATGTGGTGCTGTTCTTTCAAATCGTATTGGCATAATACCCGACAACTTATCCTCTTGCCATACCCCCAGTGTCAGTTGGCAATTTTTTAAAATGTCACACACTTCATAAGTTTCCATTTTAAGCATACCATGATGCTTTTCAGAGTACTGATGCACATATTTCACGATTAAAGCCATTTGCTCTTCTATCAGTTCACTGACCAGGGATCGATTACCCTCTTTTGGTATTTGAGATGGTTTAAGCTTGAACTGGTGATTTTTAACACTGATGCCACAACCCATCTTCTTATAAAACCCAATATTAAAAGGATCTAATATGGCCATGCAGGCACCATCATTTCTTCCCTTCATGAAGGCATGAAGCAGCAGGTTAAGGGCAATTCTTTTTTTCTTATGCAGCAAGTTAACACACAGTCCACCCAGGCCTATGACTTTCACCTGTTCCATGCGGAGGTTCATGGTTTTATGTAGTACCTGTATCCCCCCCAACAGCTGATCGTATTCATCGAAACATCCCAGACCAATTTCATCTGTTGTACTTGAAACCATTCGCTTTACCCACTTTTCAGTGTTCTTTTGTGCGTCGTCAGATATGTCATACCCTGGGTAAGCATTGCGCATTAAGCTGGCCATGGCAGGTACATCTTCTTCTTTCAACTTTCTAATGATGTTATTCATACACTTTTTCCTCCCAAATATAGATATTACAAATTATTCCATTACTATTGTAAGGAAAAGACAAGGCTAACAGGATTATGATCGCTGTATGTAAAATCCAAGTCATGGCCTTCCACTCGATGAACTTTCACGTTATTCGAGACAATAAAACCATCAATAACAGTCACAAAACTTTTGCCTTTTCGATATGGTGTGGCATTGTCACGGACAGTGAACACATTCGTATCAACTGCCCAATCATAATTTTCCCGGCCGAAATCATCAGGCAAGGGCATTAACCAATCTGGCCAGTTAGCCATAAAGATTGGATCATCCATCTGGTGCGGAGCCAATAAATGATTCCAGTCACCGCCAACAATGACATAATGCCCTTCAGAAGCCTGGTCCGATAAATACTGTTTTACAAACCCTATTTGATGCTCCCTCACCTTTCCCCCCTTGTCATAGGCGGATAAATGCAAATTAACCAATACCAGCGTTTTACCATTATCAACAGGTATTCTGGTCTCAATCATACATCTGTCCAGGTCAAAGAGCTGACGTGGCCATGCTTCGCTGCCGGGAAGTTGGTATCGAACGGGATTCTCCATGGCATACTCACTAAACGTAGTGATCCCCGAATCGGCATAACCCATGGGGTTAAATACCGGAACGGGCACCCACAACGCTTTATAGTTCCAACCGTGGACACTGGCATGATGTGGAAAAGCTTCCCGAAACATTTTTAGTTGGTTGACATCAAAACTTCTGGAAGACCGTATGTCCACTTCCTGCAACAACATAATATTGGGTTGCGATGTCTGAAGAAAGCTAATGATTTCCCTTGAATTTTCCAGTGTTCTCTCCAGGCTTTCAGACCTGGACTCTACGCCACCATCCATAAAGAAATCCCTGTCTTTGTCCAGCCCTCCATAGCCAATGTTAAATGTGGTTATTGTCACTGGCGTATTCAAAGAGAGCTCTTGACCTTGTGGATTGTAAACTTCCAGCAATTCCATTTCTTGAGGTACCGGATTCATAAAGCTTACCACCCCTATAAAACCACCAAGTGCGCCCGCAAAAACTAAGATTGTCCCCAGCAGCGCCATAATAATTCGTCTCTTTGTAATACCTTTATTGTTGTTTACACCATCTGTATTCATGGGTTCTTTCAAATCAACATCTTCCGGGTTAGCCTCTTTCTCCACCATATCATCTTCATCGTTTTTCTCAATGTTTTCGTTATTTATAACAGCTTCCGGACCTACTGCCGCATTTATCTTTATCAGCCTTTTAATGGCCAGGATCAGTGCCAATATAGCAATGGGCAGGGTTAGTACACCACTGATCAGCGTCAAAGAAGACAATACCGGCACCCCAGCCATTAAACCTGCATAGGCCATAAGGGACGTAATCGCCGAAAGAATGAACAATGCACCCAACCATCTTTCTATTCCCACTTTTTTTATCAAACTCCAGAAAAGCAATAACACAGCCACTGCCCAAAAAGCATAGCTGGTTTGATTAATGAAATACGCCAGTGAATCTTGGTTGAAAAAATACCATATCTCTGCCATGAAGATGGCATTTTGATTTAGATAGTATGGTACAAGCGTAAGTTGCGCCCCATAAGAGAGGGTGGCGGCCACGACATAAAACACAGCAATGGTATAACCCGCAATTTTTGTCATGCTGACAGTGGGTAAAAGAAGCCGATGCAGGGATACCATGAAATACAAAAACACAGGTGCAATTGTCAGGGCAACGGCAAAACTTAGCCTGAATTTTTGCCAATACTCCGGCAAATTCCTTAGCTGATCTAAGTATGTTCCAAACAAGGGGGTCAATGTCATGAGACTTATCCAAGCCAACAAAACAATTATTAATAAACTGCTGCTGATCACCACATGTATGCTTACCTTCTTTTCATTCAGATTAATCACCTCACGCGTGTTGTCATACACTGTTATTACTTCAAAATCTTAGTATGTAATGGATTATTGCAAGGCTATATGGTAAGGTTACCATTCAGAACAGCGTTATTTATGGTATGGTTCGTTCCTGTTAATTCTGAAAGCTCGATAGATTTGTTCCAGCAAAATAAGGCGCATCAGTTGATGGGGAAAAGTCATTCTTGAAAAACTGAGCTTTTCGTTGGAACTGGAAAGTACTCCATCAGATAAACCCAGGGATCCGCCTATGATAAATGCAATTTGGCTGCTGCCTTGCAATGATAATTTTTCAATTTTCCCTGCGAATTGTTCTGAAGAATGCATTTCACCTCTTAAATCCAGTACGATAACGTACATGCCTTCCTTCACTTGCTTTAAGATCCTCTCTCCTTCTCTTTCCTTCACCTGAATCATGTCATTTTCACTCAGGTTTTCCGGAGCTTTTTCATCAGCTACTTCAACCAGACTCAGGGAACAGTAACGGGATAGTCTTTTGACATATTCTGAGATGCCATCCTTCAGGTACTTCTCTTTCAGTTTTCCAACTGAAATGACTGTTATATTCATTTTCTCCAACTCCACAATTGACATCGTTACACTGTTTTCATTATACCCGAAAACATCAAATGAACAAAAGTTATTCTAAAATATTTAGTGATAACCATTTTCAATTACTGTTTTTTATGATATACTACATTTTGCCAACAGGCTTACCGCGGCACAACGCTTGTTGAAAAAGCAGGAGGAATTAGTGGAAAAATTCCAGAAATAACGAGCATTTTATTAGGCATTACCAGCAGTCTGATTACGCGAGTTACCCCTACCTGGAAAAGTTCCCTGATGAATTTGACGGCAAACTGGTTAAGGTTCCCACTCGGCAGGACATACCCATTGAAATCAACGATCAGTTGGTGGTTGAATATTATTCCAAATAATTAACTTGATTTGATGTTGAAATTCATTTGACAAAAGCACCTGCTCTTCTTACCATAAAGCAGGTGCTTTTTTTATGCTCTTTTGTGCTCTAAAGATGCTCAACTTTTTATTTTTACATAACCGCCTTGTCAATGGCTGTACGAAGTGCTTCCTCCACTTCCAATGCGAAGGCATTCAAAGACGGATCTTGCAGGCTTTCCATCATGACTGAGGGCAGCATCATACCGATGGATGTTTTACCGGATTCTTCATAAACAACAATTTTGCATGGCAGGAAGTATATAACCTGTAAATTCGCTTCCAGTGCATTTTTCGCGTGAACCGGGTTGCATACCTCAAGTATTACTGCTTCACGCTGGTAATCAACGCCTTTTTCTTTAAGCTTTGATGGCACATTTAACTCCCAGAGAGTACCAAAACCCTGTTCCGCTAATGCACTGCGAACATCAGTCACTGATTGTTCGACTGTTTTATCCGTTTTGACAGTATACGTGTACGTAAATGCCATGTTAATTCCTCCAATTTGTATTTTATTCAAACCTGTTATATGGGCTACCACATAGTTACCCTATACTGCAATAAACTCACACAATGATTTAGTATATGATTCAAAAATCAAAACCAGCCACTGTTGCCAATGGCTGGACTGTCCCATCATGATAAACGAGTAAACCTATAAGCCGAGTTCTGTATTAGACAGTCATCTATCTAGGCCGCGTGTTACCAAACGGCTCAAGCAACCTACCACGGGACACGACGGGCAGCCGCTTTTTTTAGTCCCTACTTGGTCTTGCTCCTGATGGGGTTTACATAGCCAGCCTGTCACCAGACTGCTGGTAAGCTCTTACCTCACCTTTCCACCCTTACCTGACTTGCATGCAAGCAGGCGGTATCTCTCTGTTGCACTATCCTTAGAGTCGCCTCTACTGGGGGTTACCCAGCACCATTGCCCTGGGGAGCTCGGACTTTCCTCGTCATCACATGGTGATGCCGCGACTGTCTGGTTTACTCGCATTATTTCAGTGGACATAATCATTGTAACATGGGGTGTTTTCAATGTCAAAGTAGTCAAGAACCCTGTGGTTTGATCTATTTTATATGGTTTTTATTGGATTGCCTTGACCCATGGCACACACAATGCTTACAGAATGGCCTGTCTTATTAAAGTATTTCTCTAAATGCTTCTCCACTATTTCCGTGAAACATATTTCTGATTCAAAATGACCCACATCAAACAAGTGAATGTCCAGCGATTCGGCCAGCTGAGCGTCATGGTACTTAACATCCCCTGTCACCAATGCATCACAACCATTCTTAGCTGCCTCTTCAATAGCACTGGCTCCACTGCCAGTCAACACGGCAACTTTGGTGATTGTGGGTGCTGAAGCCTCTACCCATCGTAATGTTTCCAGATGGAATACTTGCTTCAGTTGACCAATAAATTCTTCCACTTTCATTGAGGAAGGTAACTCACCAATTCGGCCAATACCCTGGGTTTCTCCCTTTTGATGCAATTGGAACACATCATAAGCCACCTCTTCGTACGGATGAGCTTTTTTCATCGCATCAATAACAGTTGTTAGTTGTTTAAGGGGAACAATGGTCTCCAGCCTGGTTTCTGAAACCTGTTCAATTTGATCAACCGACCCAATTGCAGGAGATGCCCCTTCAAGCGGTTTAAAAGTGCCAATTCCACGCGACCTGAAACTACAATGACTGTACTTTCCAATATACCCCGCTCCGGCGAGAGCCAGAGAATCTGCCACCTTTTCCACCTCATTGTCAGGTACATAAACCACCAATTTCAACAATGGTTCTGATGAAGTTTGTTCCAGCAGCATCTGATTTGATAAATTCAGGTTAGTAAACACCCAATCATTTAGTCCGCCTTTGGCAATGTCCATGTTTGTATGGGCAGCGTAAAATGCTATTCTTGATGCAAGTAATTGTTGAATGATCTTCCCTGGCATGCGGTCAGTACGGATGCTTTGGATAGGTGAAAAAAGAAAGGGATGATGGGTAATAATCATATCAGGATCGCACATCATAGCTTCTGCCAGAGACCCTTCTGTTAAATCCAAAGCTAGAAAAACCTTCTTCACATCATCCTCCGGCGAACCAATCTGCAAGCCAACATGATCCCATTCCATTGCCAGAGATTCCGGAGCCAGTTGATTCATCGCTATGATAATGTCTTTTACTTTACAAACCATTCCAATGCCTCCTTCAGCTTTTTAAGCAATAATTCAACTTCTACTATTTCAGCACCATCAAGTGATTCAGACTTTAACATCCCCACTCGTTTATTTTCCGTTAGTCTAATTTTTCTCCGCAAAAATGCTTGAGCGATATGAGGATCCTGGTCTTGTAAAAATTCTCCTATTTCCAGTACCAAGGGATCAATCTGTCCCCATGGTTTATTCCTGAACTGAGTGCACAGAATTTCATAAAACCGATTTTTTTCCTGCATCAGTTTTTCATTGGTAATCTCATAACCATTTTCCAACAGATACCGACGCAACTCCTGCACACTTTGTACCGGTTGCAATATCAATTTTTCAGCTTTTTTTGCAACTGAAGGGCTATTATCCAATATTTCACTGATTAAGTTCCCCCCCATACCGGCAATAATAATGGTGGAGGCTTCTCCTTCATGCAGTACGTTAAGTCCATCCCCCAAACGAAGTTCAATGTGTTGCTGAAGCTTATGCCGTTGGATAACAATTCGCGCTTTGTTTAAAGGATCCTGGTTCACATCCGCGGCAATCACCTTAGATACACCCTTATGTTTTACTAAATACACAGGAAGGTATCCATGGTCTGTGCCAATATCTGCAACTTTTTTATTAATAATGACTTCATCTGCAATGACTCTAAGCCGATGCGACAGTGGTACCCTCATGTTATGGTCACTCCCTACCTATTGTGCCATGCAGCAATGTCCGGTATGTACCCGGATATACCTAAACAAAGGATTCGCCTAAGCGAATCCTTTACTTGTATTCCATCAATACAGCTGGATGGTCTTTGGCTTACTTACTCCAAATAATCCTTCAGTTTTTTGCTGCGACTGGGGTGTCTTAACTTTCGAAGCGCCTTTGCCTCTATTTGCCTGATTCGCTCTCTGGTTACCTGAAATTTTTTCCCAACTTCTTCAAGGGTTCTTGCACGACCGTCATCCAACCCAAATCGCAATCTCAATACTTTTTGCTCTCTGACTGTCAGTGTATGCAACACCTCCACTAATTGTTCCTTTAGTAGGGAAAAAGCCGCTGAATCCGCCGGTGCCAACACATCATCATCAGGTATGAAATCTCCCAGATGACTGTCTTCTTCTTCCCCGATGGGGGTTTCTAAAGAAACTGGCTCCTGGGCAATTTTAAGGATCTCCCTCACTTTTTCTTCCGTGATGTCCATTTCCCGTGCAATTTCTTCAGGTTTTGGTTCCCGACCTAAATCCTGTAACAACTGGCGAGATACCCTAATCAGTTTATTTATTGTCTCAACCATGTGTACGGGTATGCGTATGGTTCTGGCCTGATCAGCAATGGCTCTGGTGATGGCTTGCCGAATCCACCATGTGGCGTAAGTGCTGAATTTATAACCTTTCCGATAATCAAATTTTTCGACGGCTTTAATCAAACCTAAGTTGCCTTCCTGAATCAAATCGAGGAATAACATCCCTCTGCCAACATATCGTTTGGCAATGCTGACGACCAGTCTGAGGTTCGCTTCCACCAACTGCTTTTTGGCCTGCTCGTCCCCTTGTTCCATTCTTTGCGCCAACTCTATTTCAAGCGCACTGGTTAACAATGGTACTTTTCCAATTTCTTTCAGGTACATTCGAACTGGGTCATCAATGTTAACACCCTTAAGAAAGGCTATTTCATCTTCTTGTTTGTCATCAGCTTTCATGTCATCTTCATCCAATTCAGGATCATCAAGGTCCGGGTCATCCATTTCTAAATCGTCCTCTTTTTCCCCAATGATATCAATGCTCAAGTTGGTAAACTGGTCATACAGGTCATCAATCTGATCTTTATCCATATCTGCTTTTTCCAATGCGTCCATAATTTCGCCATAGGTTAGCTGACCATCTTTCTGGCCTTTTTCAAGCAGTTTTTTTAATAATTCTTTCACATCGACAGCCTGATTATCCATTGGTTTTCACCCCCTTCTGCAATGATAACTGTTGCAGTTCTATGTTAATACGCCTAATTTCCATTCCCATTTTAAGCATTTCATCTTCCTTCTCTTTCGGGTTCATATCCACTAATTCTTCAATATGTTGCAACTGTTTTTCCAGATGTTTGAGTTGTTGTTGCAGCCTGTACTTCCTGACAAAGTGAGTGAATCGATATATGATTTCATCATTTGGCAAGTTATGTTCTTCTGTCTTTTCAATATTCGCCAATTCTTTCTCAAATCCTGCAAATAAATCCACTTTTTTTTGATTTTCCTCAATTTCTTTTGCATTTTCCAGTATGATTGAAAAAATTATTTTGTGAGCAGGGTCGTGAAAGTACTCATCCGATACCTTATCTGTTAATCGGTCCAGTTCGTCGCTATGATCCAGCATCCATTTTAAAAACTGTTGCTCGCTTTTAAGGAGGGGGTCCACCTCCAAGGGGATCATGGCTTCGATTACTGGCATAAATTCTTTTCTTCTTTTCGAAGATTGATAAGGCTGTTTCTGAACAAATCCACGGCCATTCTGTTGTAATTCCTGCATAAAAGAGGCTTTTGAGACACCTATTTCTTCAGCAATTCTGCCAGCATAGGCTTCCCGCTCAACCAGGCTTTTAATCTGTTTAAGAATATCAGCTGTTTCCCGTGCGAAATGAAGTTTACCTTCAACAGTGGCCAGTGAATGCTTTCTGCGAATCAACGATATTTGATAGTCTACAGCTGTTGGTGTTTTTTCCAATAAATTTTGAAACGCTTCTTTTCCTTCATCCTGAATATATTGGTCCGGATCAGTTCCTTTTGGTAATGTGAGTATCCTGACTTCCAGCTGTGTTTGTCGAAAGATCTGTATACTGCGTTGCGCTGCACGAATACCCGCATCATCGCCATCAAAACAAAGAATGACTTTTTCTGCCATTTTTTCCACTAACTTCGCATGATCAGGAGTCAAAGAAGTGCCCAGCGTTGCTGCGCTATTCTTAAAACCCTGTTCGTGCAGGCTGATCACATCTGTGTATCCTTCCACTAAAATCAGTGTTTTGTTAATCAACTGAGTTCTGGCTATGTTTAGTCCATATAATAAATGACGTTTATTAAAGGTTGGCGTTTCAGGAGAATTCAAATATTTTGGTGTGTCGTCCGAAGAAAGGATTCTGCCACCAAAAGCAACAACATTTCCCCGAATATCAAATATAGGGAACATGACACGGTTCCTAAACCGGTCATAAACGCCGCTTTTTTCTCGCTTAATGGCCAAACCCGCTTTGATCAGCTGGTTTTCCGGATGTCCTTTTTTCACAAGGTGCCTTGTCAGTGCATCCCACTGGTCCGGTGCATAACCTAGCCCAAAACCCTTGATGGTATGAATACTCCAGCCCCTTTTAGCCAGGTAAGCAGCCCCTGGACTCCCAGGTTTTTTTAGGTTCTGGAAATAAAAACTGGCTGCTTCCCGATGCAGGTCCATCAGTGTGTGCTGTTCCTGCAGCATTTCTTTCGCTTCCTGACTCATGTCATCTTCCGGAATTTGCATATGAACTCTTTCAGCTAGTTTTTTCAAAGCTTCAACAAAATCCAGGTTTTCTTTTTCCATGATAAACCCAGCCACATTACCAGCAGCCCCACATCCAAAACACTTATAGATCTGTTTTTCCCTGCTGACCATAAAGGAAGGGGTTTTTTCATTGTGAAAAGGGCACAGTGCCCTGTGATTAGCGCCTCCCGGTTGTAGTGGCAGATATTCGCTGATGACTTCAACAATATCATTTCGACTAATTATTTCGTTTACGATTTCTTCCGGAATTCTTTTCTTCACTTTTTCACATCTTTTCCTTCAATGGTAAACGATGGTTGTTTATACTCTATTCGACACCACTTCACCTTTTCCTCTTTATATATCAAAAAAACATCACTTGGGTTTTGGAATGATACGATCCTGAAATTCCTTGATTGCCATGCTGTCTGTTAAACCTGCAATATGGTCCGTAGCATCCGTCACTGACATGTCTTTCGTGTATGTCTGGAACAAAAACTCTACAATATGGGTTGATTTAACCTTTTCGTGCATGCAAACTTTTCCATTGTACACACGGTCAAACATGAATTTTCGTAATTCCCTCATGACAGATTCCATTTCTGGTGTTTGATAGATTCGTTGTTCATTTCCTGCTTTTAGTTGTCGTGCCGTTTCCAAAACCATATCATGAACAAATGCGTTGACTCTCTGGCTATGGCTGTTTCCCAGCTTCTCTTTACATAGTTCAGGGATATCCTCATCCGTGATAATACCTGCACTTAGGCTATCCTGGATATCATGGCATAAATAGGTGATCCGGTCTGCAATTTTTACAAGTTTCCCTTCCATCGTTACAGGGACTCCTTCACCTGTATGATTTAGGATGCCGTCTCTTACTTCATAGGTTAGATTCAATCCTTTGCCCTTTCTTTCCAACACATCAACCACACGAAGACTTTGTTCATTATGTGCAAAGTGTCCTGTAAGATGATGCAGCACTTCCTCCCCGCTATGGCCAAAACAGGTGTGTCCAAGGTCGTGGCCTAAAGCAATGGCTTCAATTAAATCTTCATTCAGACGAAGTGCTCTGGCAATGGTGCGGGCAATCTGACTGACTTCCAGGGTATGCGTCAGACGACTTCGGTAAAATTCATGCATCTGAATAAATACCTGTGTTTTTCCTTTTAATTTCCGAAAAAACTCAGAATGAATGATTCGGTCACGGTCACGTTGGTAAGTCGTTCGAATATCACAAGGTTCTTCTTCAGTTAACCTTCCTTTACTTTCACTGCTGAGTTGTGCCCAAGGTGACAAAAATTCTTTTTCATTGTTTTCTGTCATAACCCGAATTTTGCTGTCCTGTGGCAAACCACATCACCCCTCTGGTATATCAATACCCTCATAAGTAATATATTATATCAAAATTGATAAATAATCTCAATTGTTTTTTGAAATTTGTAGATTGCTTTAGCCTATTTCTTTAGCTTTTGTGGAGAGGGCTCAAAAATTAATAATCCTGCTGTCAATTATAACAGCAGGATTATAAACAACAATGTGTCTCTATTAATGTGTCTTGTTCTCTTTAGGAAGGATAACGTATTGCCGCCTGGGCCGCAGCCAAACGCGCAATAGGTACTCTAAAGGGTGAGCAGGAGACATAATCAAGGCCTATCATATGGCAAAATTCCACCGAACTTGGGTCACCACCATGTTCCCCACATATACCCAGTTTCAAATCAGGTCTGGCCTCTTTCCCCAACTTGACAGCGATTTTCATCAATTCTCCCACACCACGTCGATCGATTTGCTGGAAAGGATCTTTTTCCAGAATTCCTTTGTCCCGGTATTCCTTAATAAATTTTCCTGCATCATCTCTGGAAAATCCGTAGGTCATTTGGGTTAAATCGTTGGTGCCAAAAGAGAAAAACTCGGCATCCTTGGCAACATCATCCGCAGTGATGGCTGCCCGGGGAATCTCGATCATTGTTCCAATCATGTAAGGTACTGTCTCTCCGCTATCTTCAGCAACCCTTTTGATTACTCTAAGTACAAGTTCTTTCACAAATAGCAGTTCTTTCACTTCACCAATGAGTGGTATCATTATCTCAGGAATAACTGCATGACCTTCACTTTTAAGAATGGTGGCAGCCTCCATAATAGCTTGCACCTGCATCTCATAAATTTCCGGGTAGGTTACTGCCAACCTGCAGCCTCGGTGGCCCAGCATTGGATTAACCTCTGCCAATTCACGAACAGTTTCTTTTAATTGATCGATCGAAACCTCCAGTTCACTGGCCAAACGTTCAATGTCCCTGGCTTCTGATGGCAGAAATTCATGCAGGGGAGGATCCAGCAATCGAATGGTCACCGGTCTGTCTCCCATTACTTTAAATATGTCAATAAAATCCTGACGTTGCATGGGCATCAATTCAGCCAGCGCTTTTTTTCTGGCTTCCACCGTACGTGACAGGATCATTCGCCGCATTACTGCGATTCTACTCTCTTCAAAAAACATGTGTTCTGTTCGACAAAGACCGATGCCTTCTGCCCCAAATTCCACTGCTTTTGCTGAGTCTCTGGGTGTGTCTGCGTTGGTACGCACTTTTAGTGTACGAATGGCATCCGCCCATTCCATAATGGTGACAAAATACCCGCCTAACCTGGCTTCACGGGTGGCGATTTTCCCAGCATACACATTACCAGTGTTCCCATCCAGTGAAATAAAATCGCCTTCATGGTAGGTATCTGTCCCATCCTTAAAGTATTTTTCCTGTTCGTTAATGTTTAACTCACCTGCACCTGACACACAACACTTACCCATACCTCTGGCAACAACAGCTGCATGGGATGTCATACCTCCCTTTGCGGTGAGAATGCCTGCTGCCGCCACCATTCCTTCAATGTCTTCAGGGGATGTTTCGTTACGCACCAATATGACTGTTTCACCAGCTTCCTTCGCTTTGACAGCGGCTTCAGGTGTAAAACACACTTTTCCTGAAGCAGCTCCCGAAGAAGCCGGCAACCCTTTTGTTAAGACTTTTGCATCTGCCAGTGCCTGATCGTCAAAGGTGGGATGCAGCAGCTGGTCCAAATCTGATGGATTAAGCCTCAGCAAAGCTTCGTTTTTAGTGATCAAACCTTCCTCAACCATGTCGACCATTGCTCTTATGGCAGCATGCGCCGTTCGTTTTCCGGTACGGGTTTGTAACATAAATAACCTGCCCCGGTCCACTGTAAATTCGATGTCTTGCATGTCACGATAATGTTTTTCAAGCAGTTGTGCCACTTCCGTAAATTGATGGTAGGCTTCAGGTAAAAGCTCCTTCATTTCACTTATGTCTTTGGGTGTGCGGATACCGGCAACCACATCTTCTCCCTGGGCATTTACCAGAAACTCACCATATAGTTTATTCTCTCCCGTTGATGGGTTTCTTGTGAAGGCGACACCTGTTCCTGAATCATCACCCATGTTACCAAAAACCATCACTTGAACAGTAACAGCGGTGCCCAGGTTATGGGCTATGTCATTATGTTCACGATAAATTCTTGCCCTTGGATTATTCCAGGATTTAAAGACTGCCTCTACTGCCATCAAAAGTTGCTCATGGGGATCTTGAGGAAATGGTTTTTTTGTTTCCTTTTGAACCACTAGTTTATAAGCATCAACCAACGCCTGAAAGTCTTCAACAGCAAGACCTATATCAGATGATACTTCTTTTTCGTTTTTCATTTTTTCTAATAAACTTTCAAATTTGTATTTTGGAATTTCCAAAACAACATCACCAAACATTTGGATTAACCTTCGGTAACTGTCATAGGCAAACCTGGGATTACCTGAAAACTGAGCCAGTCCCTTAACTGTTTCATCGTTCAACCCCAGGTTAAGGATTGTATCCATCATACCCGGCATTGAAATAACTGCTCCAGAGCGAACTGATACAAGTAGTGGATCTGCCAAATCTCCAAGTTTTTTACCCATCTCTTCTTCCAATTCCTGCAGCTTGTTTAGCATTTCAGCTTTTAAATCGTCCCAAATCTTATTGCCTTGCTGATAATACTCAATACATGCTTCTGTGGTAATGGTAAAACCGCCTGGTACAGGAAGGCCAATGCGCGTCATTTCGGCCAGATTGGCGCCTTTTCCTCCAAGCAAAGGTTTCATGTCTTTCGACCCTTCACGAAACGCGTACACAAACTTTTTCATGGTTGATGGTCACCTCCGCAGTTTTTTCACTTTTTCATTAGCCCGACATCGTATCCAATTTCTCTGCAAATTTCCAAAATGATGCTGGCACTTTCTTCCACTGCCCGAGCGGAAACATCAATCACCGGGCAGCCAAATTTTTTCATCAGTGCATCTGCATATTCCAACTCTTCAATAATGCGCTGAATACTGGCATAGTTGGCATTATCCTGCAAACCCAACGCTTTGATACGTTCTTTGCGTATCTCAATGAGCTTGTAAGGATCGGTGGTCAATCCGATGATTTTTTGGGGTTTTACTTCAAATAATTCTTTGGGCGGCGATACTTCCGGCACCAATGGTACGTTGGCTACCTTGATGTTACGATGTGCCAGGTACATACTCAGTGGTGTTTTAGACGTGCGGGAGATTCCGATAAGCACAATATCGGCTTTTTGCAATCCCCTGGGGTCTTTCCCATCATCATACTTAACAGCAAATTCAATGGCTTCAATTCGTCTGAAATATTGTTCGTCAAGTCTTCTAATCAAACCTGCCTCGCCAATGGGTTTCATGTCCAGTCTTTTTTCAAATAACTCCATCAAGTTCGACATTAAATCCACAGATGGCAAATTTCTTTTCCTAATCTCTTCCACAAGAAGTTGTCTAACCTCAGGCACCACCATGGTGAACATGATGATACTGTCTTCATCTGCTTCATCCATCAACTCCATCACCTGGTCTCGATCAGCAACAAAAGAAAACCTGCGGATTTCATAGCTGTGAAAATCAAATTGGCTAAGCGCCGCTCTCACAACAAGTTCAGCCGTTTCACCCACTGAGTCTGACACAATAAAAAGTTTAAGGTCCTGGGTTTCCATAGATCTCCTCCTTAAAAACCAAGTTTTTCCGTCATATAATGCACCAATTGATTAATTGATACCCTTTCCTGTTCCATTGTATCACGATGGCGCACTGTAACACATTCATCCTCCAGAGAATCAAAATCATAGGTGATACAGTAAGGAGTACCAATTTCGTCATTTCTTCTGTAGCGTTTACCAATACTGCCTGCATCGTCATAATCAACTGTAAAATGCTCTGAAAGCAATTCATACACTTTTATTGCCTCTTCACCCAGTTTTTTAGACAAGGGCAGTACAGTTGCCTTTATCGGGGCCAGAAATGGATGCAAATGGAGGACAACCCTTGTGTCCTTCTCATCGACTACTTCTTCGTCATAGGCGTCCACCAGAAACGCCAGTGCAACCCGGTCCGCTCCTACAGATGGTTCGATGCAATAGGGAATGTATTTTTCGTTGGTGATTGGATCCTGGTAGTGAAAGTCAGTGCCTGAATGCTTCGCATGTTGCTTTAGGTCAAAATCGGTCCGATCTGCAATCCCCCACAGTTCGCCCCAGCCGAAGGGGAATTTGTATTCAATATCAGTGGTGGCGTTACTATAATGTGACAGTTCTTCTTTCTTGTGTTCTCTCAGGCGTATCTTGTCGGCAGTTAGGCCAAGGTCAAGTAACCATTGGTGACAAAAATCTGACCAGTAATCAAACCACTCTAAATCCGTTCCAGGCTTGCAAAAGAACTCCAGCTCCATTTGTTCAAATTCCCTTGTTCTAAAGGTAAAATTCCCTGGCGTGATTTCATTACGGAAGGATTTTCCGATTTGACCTATTCCAAATGGCACTTTTTTCCGGCTGGACCGTTGTACATTTTTGAAGTTAACAAAAATACCCTGTGCTGTTTCAGGTCTTAAAAAGATTTCTGTGCTGCTATCTTCTGTCACTCCCTGAAAGGTTTTGAACATAAGGTTAAACTGTCGAATTGATGTAAAGTTTTTGGCGCCACAATCCGGACAGATAATACCTTCCTGTGCAATGTATTCACTCATTTTATCTGTACTCCAACCGTCAATAGCTGCTCCAAGGGCAGCTTCTCCCAGGTGGTCTTCTATCAACTTATCAGCACGAAATCTTGATTTGCATTCACGACAATCCATTAGCGGATCGCTGAACCCGCCCACGTGGCCGGAAGCTTCCCATGTCTTAGGGTTCATCAAAATGGCTGAGTCCAGTCCTACATTATGTGGGTTTTGCTGAACAAATTTTTTCCACCATGCCTTTTTAATATTGTTCTTCAGCTCAACTCCCAGTGGTCCATAATCCCATGTGTTTGCCAAACCTCCGTAAATTTCTGATCCAGAAAACACAAACCCCCTTGATTTTGCCAATGAAACGATCTTATCCATGCTTTTTTCCACTGTCATCATAAAGCCCCTATCTCATTATGAAATTACCCTCTTTATACATAAAAAAATGCCTTCAGTCCCTTGTTAGGGACGAAAGCATGTTACCTCACTTCCGCGGTTCCACCCTTATTGGGATTTGTGTCCTGCAAATCCCCACTTTCATCAGATCAGCTCCCAGGCTCCCTTCACCACACATCAATACCAGGCTTCCACTATCCCCGGTTCGCTGAAATCAATAACTGTGATTACTCTTCCTGTTCATTGCCGATGGTCTTATCTTCATCTTTATTGAATGTATCAAATTTAACTTCTTCTGTCAATCGATGGGTTTGTGATTCAGCCTCCGATTGTTTGTCATGATTTCTGGATGGCGGTATGGACATCAGTTCATCTACCCGGGGTAACAGTCTCAGGCTTTTAAATTGACGCCTTCCCGTGTGATACAACAGATATGCCTTATTGATCTGCTGCAGCTCCTCATTCAGCCTGGGATGAATTTTTAAATGCTGCACATCAGGGAGGCTTTTCATTTGAAGGTATCTGGCAAGCTTTAAACCTCTTTCTGAGATCCGTAATGCATCTTGCTCCTTTGAGTAGCAATGACTGCACACAAGACCCCCTTGTGGATGTGAGAAGTACCATTTCTTTTCATCTCTTTTTTGACAATGTCCACAGTGAAATAAATTTGGCTCATACCCGCAAGCGGTCATATAGTGAAGTTCAAAGGACCTGATCAGTGTTTCTATTTCTGTTGTTTCCTCGCTGAGAAGAGACAGGGCTTTTCCAAACAAATTGAAGAGTTGAGGGTGGCTTTGCTCTTCAGTAATTTCTATTTCAACCAGTTCAACGAGATACGAAGCATAGGTAAGTCTTCGGTAATTTTCCCGCAAAGGGTAAAAAGTTTTCAATGTGTCCACTTGGTTGACCGTATACATACTCCTGCCTTGGTACAATAGAAAATGCGAATAGCAAAATGGTTGAATACCAGCCAGCATTTGGCTTTTCGCCCTGCGCGATCCCTTTGCGACAGCACTGATTCTTCCCATTTTGCGGCTGAAAAGAACCAGCAGGCTGTCTGCTTCATTGTATTTACGACTTTTCAAAACAAAAGCATCTGAATTAATCAGCATGTTTATCCGCAGCTTTCCGTTATCTTATTCATCATATCCAAAGTCACGTAGCGATGAAGGTTGATCCCGCCATCCTTCTTTCACTTTCACCCAGAGCTCCAAATAAACTTTAGTACCCAGAAAACGCTCCATGTCTTCACGAGCACTTTTGCCTATACCTTTTAGTTTTCGACCATTTTTTCCAATGATCATCCCTTTGTGAGATTTTTTTTCGCAGAAAATGGTGGCCTGTATTTCCATGAGTTGTTTTTCTTCATTCATACGCATGCGCTCGGTTACCACTGCAATACCATGAGGCACTTCCTGTTCAAGGTATTGCAATAATTTTTCCCGGATCAACTCAGCCATAATTACACGTTCAGGCTGATCTGTTATCATATCTTCAGGAAAATACCTGGGTCCTTCCGGTAACAATGATTCAATTTCCCGTAGCACCTGCTCCAAATTAACACCCAATGTGGCAGAGATGGGAATGATTCGCTGAAACTGGTTCATCTTCTCGTAAAGCCCGTAACAATGATCTAACTGATCACTGTCTGAAATGTCTATTTTATTAATGACTAAAATAACCGGCGTTTTGATGTCTTTCAACAGGTCCATAATATAGCGGTCACCTGGTCCTATATTATTTTCCGGTTCAACCAAATAAAGAATGGCATCAACATCCTTCAGGGTGTTTAGTGCACTTTCCATCATAAAATCACCCAGTTTATTCTTGGGTTTATGCAAACCAGGCGTATCAACCAATACCATTTGACTTTTTTCCCTGTTTAAAACACCTCGGATACTGTTTCTGGTTGTTTGTGGTTTTGATGACATGATTGCTACCTTCTCGCCAATCAGTTGGTTCATTAACGTTGATTTTCCAACATTTGGCCGACCAACAACGGCCACAAATCCTGATTTAAAACTCATGAACTTCCTCCTTTATTATTTGCTGCTTCCAGATCCTGGGGGGTAAATGAATGGGGCAGCAATTCGTCCAACGTAAATACCTTGTAATCATTTTCTGTTCTGGCAACGATCACCTCAAGGTCTGTGCCAAATTCCATCAACACCTGCCTGCAAATGCCACAGGGAAACGTATACGTTGCCGGATCTCCCACCACAGCAATGGCTTTGTATTCCCGCTCACCCTCTGAAACAGCTTTGAAGAGAGCCGTGCGTTCTGCACAGTTTGTACCCCCATAAGAAGCAGATTCAACATTGCACCCTGTATAAACCCTACCGGAAGCTGCCAGCAGTGCAGCACCCACTTTAAAGTGGGAATAGGGCACATACGCATTTTCTCTAACCTCGAAGGCTTTTTTGATCAATTCTTCTCGTGTCATCAATATCATCCTTCCATGAATTGGTCAAGCACATATAAATCAATCATTCCTGGTTATTTGCCAGTGTAAGCGTCACTGTCTGCCGCTGTGGGACAATGGCTATGTAGGTTTTTCCCGGGTTCATGTTCAAAGGTTTACCTGTTTTTACATCAACATAACGGGTGGGTTCATCATACGCCGCTTTTGACCATTCGATGGACACAGCCCGTCCGTGAGAGATATAATAACCAGTTCCTTTTCCGATTATTTTCACTTCGCGTCTTCCAGCATCATCACCAGGGATCACGTACATTTCTGTTTTTTGCACTAGTAAATTTGTGAAGCGCAGGGGTTGATCGACCAGCGCATCCATATGTAACTCATCTGCGCTGTATTTAATATATTCCCTGGTTTCGTAGTCATACTCAAAACTGGACACATAACTGCCGGAAAAAGGTATCGTTATAAAATCAGCACGTTGCCCAAAAGGGGCTTTGCCTTCTTTTTGAAACAATAAACCACTGGTGAAATCTTCTCTGACCTCTTTTCTGTACCCTACGGCATCCCATGCCTCATCAATTAGTTTTCTGCTGGTGTATACACTGTGTTCCAGCATTCTTGGAATTGATTTTCTTTCTGGGTCTCTCCAGCTCAAAATACCATCTGCCCGGGTGATGCCATCAAGGCTGGGTGCTTTTATTTCATTGATGTAGGCATATGCCTGTGGGCTCCCTCCATAATGCATATAGACGGCATCATGACTGGCAGCCATGTCCAGGTAGTAATGACGTGCACTTCTTATAGGTCCAATTTTTTCTGCATCATATACATGAAAGACAGCCAACAATCTGGTAATATTTCCTTCTGCCAGGGCTTCATAGATGATGTCAGCCTGGGTTATGCCACTTTGTGGGTATGCAACGCGAATATTGTTAATTTGCATTGCCACAGGTCTGCGCATGACCATCTCTTCCTGAATCAACATACCAGTTAAAGGGCTTATGGCCAGACCTTCAGGTAATTTCTCTTCCTCAACTACATTAACTATTTCTTCAGCTGTAACCTCTTCCTGTATTTCTTCCACAATTTCTTCTTCAATAACAGGTTCTTTGGAGCTACAGCCGGCTATTAATACCATAACCAACATAATGATCAGTATGCCTTGAAGCATCATTCGTTTATTGCTTATCAAACAGGTCATCCTCCTTTAGGGTGAGTAAATGTTGAAAATGTTTGCGTTGATAGTCATTAAATAAACAGTTGGAAAAGTAATACAGTTAATATGGTACCTAGCAACGCACCCGCCACGACTTCCAATAAGTTGTGAATCTTGCCTTCAATCCGGCTTTGTGACACTAAAAGAGCCAGTAAAAAAGACAGGCTGGCTACCAAAATATGGTTTGATATAAAAGCGATTGCTGTCGCTGTTGCAAATGCCAACGCGGCATGACCACTGGGCATCCCTCCTGACATGGGTGTGCCACGTCCGAAATAAGCTTTCGCTGCAATAGTGAAAAAAATGACCACCATCAACACGATAAACGTAATGTGAATATCAGATTGGCGCACTGTTTCCAACACCTGTTGTGACAATGGGTTTAAATGTTGGAAAAAGAGGAGATACGCCACAACAATGGCATTGATGGCAGCGATTAGCACTGCACCTGCAGCCACATTTTTTGCGATTTTCGCAAATATATTGTACTGATCTGTCATCAGATCAATGGCTGCCTCAATGGCCGTATTAATCATTTCTGTCACCAATACCATGGCGATGGTGGCAATCAACAGCACCAGTTCCACACGTGTCAAATGAAAAAACAGACTCATGATTAAAACAAATATCGTTGCAAACACATGAATCTGCATGTTTCTTTGTGTTTTTAGTGCATAAATAATCCCTTGAAATGCAAAGTTAAAGCTATCCATCAGATTTCTAGATCTCATACGGTGCCTCCTGCTTTATCAGCGACCTAATGACAGCTGCTCCATAATCATCTCTTCCTTTTGGCGCATTATGTCTTTATGATCCTCATCCATGTGGTCATAGCCTATCAGGTGCAATGTACTGTGAACAATCAGGTAGATCATTTCTCTTTCCACACTGTGACCAAAAGCTTCAGCCTGTTCCATCATTTTTTCAACAGATATTACGACGTCACCCAATAATTTTTCCGGTGCATCTTCAGGTCCATCCATGGGAAATGATAGAACGTCCGTTGGCACGTCTTTTCCTCTGTAGTGTTTGTTAAGCTCCTGTATTTCGTTATTCAGCACAAATGACAGGCTGATTTGGTAATCTGATGAAATACCCTCCATCTTATAGCAGGCTGAAATGGCTTCACGGATCAGCTTCTCATCCTGAGGCTGCAGCGAATAAATGTCTTGACGATGGTCAATATCTATCATAAGATTCATTCTAATTTTCCTCTCAATTCTTTTATATCCATCTCAGGGTATTTGATTCTTTCATGCATAATCCCTGACAATATCTGGGTAAATATTGTTCGAATTTGCTTTAATTCACTCAGCGTCAAAGGGCATTCTTCCAACTGGCCATCATCCAGCTTTCCCTGTATTATTTTTTGTATCATTTGTTCGATTTTATCCCTTGTGGGATTTTCCATACTTCTCACTGCTGCTTCGACAGAATCTGCCAACATGAGTATCGCCGTTTCTTTTGACCGGGGAGTGGGTCCATTATAACGGTATCTATGTTCATCCACTTTGTCCGGTTCAAGTGTGCTGGTTTTGGCTTTATGGTAAAAGTAAGCCACTAAGGTCGTACCGTGATGCTCTTCGATAAAGGCCTTTATTTGTTTAGGTAGTCTGTTCTTCTCAGCAATTTCGATGCCATCTTTCACATGGCCCGTTATAATTAAGGCACTTAAGGAAGGGGCCAGCTTATCGTGAGGGTTGTCCATCATGTATTGGTTTTCCTTGAAGAAAAAGGGCCGTTTCAATTTTCCAATATCATGATAAAAGGCCCCTGTTCGTACTAACAATCCATCCCCTCCCACTGCATTAACGGCAGATTCCGCCAAATTGCCCACCACCACACTGTGATGATAAGTACCTGATGCTTCCATCAGTAATCGTTTTAACAACGGATGTGAAGGGTTGGCCAGTTCAATTAATTTCAGTGGTGTCAGAATTGAGAATGTATATTCCCAAAATGGTAATGAACCAATGGTTAGTATTGCACAAAGAATTCCATTGAGAAATGCATACAATAGATCAATCCACAAAGTAATACTATCATGCATCCCCAGGAGGCTGAACAGGGTGATGATCATCACATTGGCAACCCCAACAATGACGCCGGGAATAAAAATATTGCCTCTTTGATGCAGGTTCGCCATGCTTAGAATCCCTGCAGTTCCTCCTATCAATCCCATCAGCAGCACTATTATATCGTTACCGGTAATCATTCCCACCAACAAGGTGATTGCAACATTTACTATAATTGCCAACCGTGGTTCCACGAGCATAGCCAGCAACATGCCTCCCACAGCCATCGGTACCAGGTAAGGGGATATTTGTGACAATGGTTTTGCCATTGCAACAATAATGACAATGATGAGTGCCAAGAGCAGCAGTTTATCAAACTGTTTCAACAGATGTGGCTGAAATTCCCATAGATAACCGACAATCAACAGCATTGTCAGTAATACCATCAGAAATATGCCTGCGTACAGGGCAAAGTTAAGTTGATACGCTTCTTCAAGCAGGCCAAGTTCCCTCATGATCGACAGACGATCTGCCGTAACCCTTTCTCCCAGTCTAATGATCACTTCGCCCCTGCGTATAACAACAGGTTCTATGCTTTCTTCTGCTTCAATTTTACTTTCCTCTGTTGCCTCTACATCCAGGAATTCATTTGGGCGTATGGATGCATTGATAATGGTTGCAGCTGTTTCTCGAACATTTTCATCGAATTCAGTCAATGTACTCATGTACTCACGAATCTGACTTTTTTCCTGCTGCAAGTTGGCTACTTTTATACCATCATTCATTCGCTGTGCTGTTATTTCATTTAGGTAGTTCTGCAAATTTTCCAGTCGCTCTATTGGTTGATCCAGTAACACAATCAGCTGTAGGCGAGGTATTCCAAGCACATTGTTTTCCAATTCCTGCGCCATGTCCTCTATTGTAATTGAATTCTCTTCTTGTTCAGCTTGACTGCGAACTTCAAACAACGTGTCAAAAAACAAATCAATGTCTTTCTTTACCTCTGGATAAATGCCCGCATCCAATCGATAAACCGACTCCACACCATTGACAGCTTCCTGTCTTAATTGCCGCGTCTTATATTCATCTACAAATCGTTTCGGAGAATAAATATCTTCAGGTGCCAACTGGCCAACTCTTAATTCGTAACGTACCGGTTGTACGCTTGTCAACAAGGTATAAAAAAGAATGGCAAATGTTATGAAGGCCAGTGTAACTGTTAAAAAGATTCGTTTGTGGTCACTCTTATCATTCTCCACTTTATCTTTATTGAGATTCTTCAGCCACTTTACAATGAGCTTCATATTGAACCTCCCAGTCACTTATTGGATGTACGCTCCATATCCTTTTTCTCATAAGCTATGATAATTTTCTGAACCAGGTTGTGACGAACCACATCTTTTTCAGTTAAATAAACAATTCCAATTTCTTGTATTGAAGAGACGATCTCCAGTGCTTCAATCAATCCTGATGATTTACC
This sequence comes from Clostridiaceae bacterium, assembly GCA_024635995.1. Taxonomy (GTDB): domain Bacteria; phylum Bacillota; class Clostridia; order Peptostreptococcales; family Tindalliaceae; genus Anoxynatronum. The sequence continues at coordinate 4,101 of JAGXHW010000005.1, read as the reverse complement.
TCTTGGTAGATCAATTTGTGTGATATCTCCTGTTACCACAGCTTTTGAACCTACTCCAAGCCTGGTGAGAAACATTTTCATTTGTTCTCTGGTGGTATTCTGGGCTTCATCAAGAATCACAAAAGCATGGTCCAGCGTTCTACCCCTCATATACGCCAAAGGAGCCACTTCAATGAGTCCCCTCTCCATATATTTTTGAAATTTGTCATATCCCAGTATATCAAACAGAGAATCGTAAAGAGGCCGAAGATAGGGATCTATTTTATCTTTCAAATCACCGGGTAAGAATCCCAGACTTTCACCTGCCTCAATGGCTGGTCTTGTCAAAATAATTTTGTCCACATCACGATTTCCAAAGGCTTTTACGGCCATTGCCACTGCCAAATATGTCTTTCCTGTTCCAGCAGGACCTATGCCAAAGGTCAGGTCTTTTTTTTGCATCATTTGAACATAGTTTGCCTGACCAAGCGTCTTTGATTTTATAATTTTGCCCTTGGCAGTCATATAGACTGTCTCTCCAACAAAAGATTCCATTTTATCCAACTGGTCATCCTTCGCCAAGCTGATCAAGTAGGCTACTTTCTGGGGATTAATTGATTCAGCCTTACTCTTTTCTTTAAGCAAGCTATCCACCACTCTTATGGCTTTATCAAGGTTTTTCTTTTCTCCAAAAAGTAATACTGAACCTTGACGTGCCACCATCTCCACATCAAAAGCTTCTTTAATTAATCTGGCATGCTCATCCTGAGAACCAAATAAATCCTGCATCCACTCAGCATGGGGCACAGTGATTGCAAATTGTTCTGTCCGACTCAATGACAGTCCTCCCATCTATTTTCACCCATTTTAGGATTTAACACATTTACACTTATTATACCTTATCGCATTATTATCAACAACAGGAACAACCGAGGCACAAATAAAAGAAGGCTACCATAGCTCAAACAGCTATCGTAACCTCATTTATTTTATGAACGCATGGCTTTGGGTTTTCCGATCACTTCAGAGAAAATAATGCCATTAAGGATTGCTTCCTCCGTCATGTTAAACCCAACTTCAACTGACTGATCTTTGATCTCATCTTTATAGACAGGGCTTTTTTTGTTAACGAAGCTTGGTTTTATAGGTTTCTTCTCTTTTAATGTGCGGGCTGATGGTGCATCAATGCGCGGGTCTGTACTTTCATAAGTGAATGTGGCTGCAGGTTTCGCTTTTTTCTGGGTTGTTGGTGCCTCTTGTTTTTTTCTGTCCCCTGTCAACTCAGTGACTTTTTTATATTCTGACTCTACTTCCTGCTGCATTTCACGGAACAGATCTTGCAGGGTTCTTTTCCCAGGTTTTTGTGTTGTCTGAGTGGGTTTGGTTTGTGTCTGGCGTTTTTGCTGTTGTCGTTGCCTATTCTGTGCTTCTTTTCGTTTATTGGCAAAGGAGCTTATCACAACAAATACGATGAAAATCAGGATGCTTTCTATTTGCATGGCATCACTTCCTTAATGGTACATATATTTGGTTTACTCCTGGTTATCTTTTTTTGGATCTTTTTTAATTTTGGATATGGCATTACGCATATCTGTATCGGACATCACGTTTTTCATGTTGTAATAATCCATTACGCCCAGGTTTCCTTCTCGCAAGGCCGATGCCATGGCTCTTGGAATTTCAGCTTCGGCTTCAACCACTTTGGCACGCATTTCTTCTACGGCAGCTTTCATTTCCTGTTCTTTTGCCACGGCCATTGCACGACGTTCTTCAGCTTTTGCCTGTGCAATTCTCTTGTCAGCTTCAGCCTGGTCTGTCTGCAACTGAGCACCAATGTTTCTGCCAATGTCGATATCTGCAATATCGATGGATAAAATTTCATAAGCTGTACCCGCATCCAGTCCTTTATTCAGTACTGTACGGGAAATCAAATCCGGGTTTTCCAGAACATCTTTGTGGGTTTCAGCAGAACCAACGGTGGTGACGATCCCTTCACCAACACGGGCAATGATGGTTTCTTCACCAGCACCCCCAACAAGTCTTTCAATGTTGGCACGTACCGTCACTCGTGCTTTCGCAATGACTTCAATACCATTTTTTGCAACAGCCGCAATTTTAGGTGTTTCAATGACTTTAGGGTTAACACTTACCTGTACTGCCTGAAGCACATCCCGCCCTGCAAGATCAATGGCTGCAGCTCTTTCAAACTCAAGATTGATTTCCGCACGTTGGGCTGCGATGAGCGCATCGATTACCCGGTTCACATCACCGCCAGCCAAAAAATGGGCTTCTAACTTGTCTATGTTCAGATTCAATCCAGCCTTTGTGGCTTTAATGAGCGGGTTTACGATTCTTGATGGTGCTACACGTCGGAATCGCATACCAATGAGGGTAAAGATTCCCACTCTTACCCCTGAGAAAAATGCTGTGATCCAAAGCCCAATGGGTACAAAACTTAAAAACACAGAAATGGCTACAATGACAACTGCTACAATGATGATTAAACCAATTAATCCTTCCATCCAAATACCCCTCCTAGTCTATTTTTTTTACTACAATCCGTCTTCCTTCACGGCGAACCACTTTAACACGTGTGCCGGTTTCTACATATGTCCCTTCCGAAACCGCATCAACTTTTTCGCCATCAATATCAACAGTACCTGCTGGATGCAAGTAACTGGTAACAATACCTTCCTTTCCCACCAGCTCCCCCTTTCCTTCTGTTGATACATACCCTAACTCACTGGTCATTTCAGTTACCAATGTTAAACGATCAAAATATTTGCTTTTAGGTGCATATTTTAATATCAGTATCAAGGCAATGATCGATGTGATCAGCGCTGCAATGAGGGAAACCATTGCATTGGTAAAACTGCTGGAAGCCATGACAATGCTGACGATTACCAGTAAAATACCTCCGACTCCAGGAAATCCAAATCCTGGGGCAAACGCTTCAATTAACAAGAGAACGATCCCTGCCAGAAAGACAAGCAGCACAGCTGTTCCGGCATTACCAACCATTATATTTCCTCCAAAGTATAGAGAAAAAGCGATCAGGCTCATGGTTCCACCGAAACCAAAACCAGCGGTAAGAATTTCGATCATGAATCCGATAAATCCAATGGATAATAACACGGGGGCAATATAAGTGCTAGTGAGTATTTGTGCCAGGCGGACTGTTCTGGAAATTTCTACGTCGACCAGCTGAGCCTCTGACATACCCATAAGCTGTGTTACATCATTTATGTTAGTGGCAGTCATGTCTGACAAACCAAGTTCCAGTGCCTCTGAAGCTGTGAGGTTTAACAATTTACCATTTGCAACTACATCCTCGATTTCAATGCTCTGGTCGGCCATGGAGGCAACCAGCTCCGGGTCACGTCCTTTTTCCTCAGCAACAGAACGTAAAACCCCTGTCCAGGCCGATAAAGCTTTTTCGGTGTCAGGTATGGTCTCTGCAGATCCAATATTGCTGCCCGGTGCCATGGCAATATGATCCGCAGAAATTGTCAGCAGCACACCTGCAGAAATAGCCCTTGGGTTCACATAAGCAGCCGTTGGAAAAGTAAGGCCCGTGATCATATCACTGATTCTTTCAGCAGAATCAACTCTTCCACCGTAAGTATCAAGCGTGAAAATAACCCCAGACACATCAGGATTTCCTTCCAGTTCATTAATGGACATAGCCACAAATTGTTCCATGGCCACACCTACTTCTCCCTCCAAAGGGATGACGTAAACCTGCTGTTCCTGGGCGTACGTTGGCGACGCCAGCAATGCAATTAAAGAAACAAACATCAAACCAAAATATAATATACATTTTTTAAGTCGCATAAACATGCTCCTTTCTCTTTGCATGCATTAAAAATAACCCTTGGTGTCATATTTCTTTTATTATCATATATATCTTTCCTGGCTACATTTAAACGTACCAGACAATAATATAGACGATTTTACCGTCATTATGTTTCTGCAATAACATAATAGAGTAGAAAACTGATTTCAATGGGTGACCTTTACGGTCGCCCATTTACTTTCAGCCTCCCCTCATCAAACCGTACGTGAGGTTTTCCCTCATACGGCTTTCCTATACTCTTCATCAAGTGCAGTTACGGCTACTTC
>JAGXHW010000004.1 GCA_024635995.1 Clostridiaceae bacterium | reverse complement strand
GTACGATGGTGATGGCGGCTGTCAATGTGGTCTTACCATGGTCTACGTGACCGATTGTTCCTATGTTTACGTGCGGTTTCGTTCTTTCAAATTTTGCTTTTCCCATTTTCTTTCCTCCCTAAATAATGATTATTGTTGTGTTGTGCCTAACTAACCCTTCATGATCTTTTCAGCAATACTTGCAGGCATTTGCTCAAAATGATCAAAATGCATTGAGTAATTTGCCCTTCCCTGAGATTTTGACCTCAAGTCTGTGGAATACCCAAACATCTCTGACAAAGGTACCTGGGATTTGATAACCTGAATACCGTTGTTTCGAGGGATCATGCCTTCAACCCTTCCCCTACGGGAATTCAAGTCGCCGATGACATCACCCATGTATTCTTCCGGTGTCACAACTTCCACTCTCATGTATGGTTCCAGCAATACTGGTTTTGCTTTTTTCATGCCGTCTTTGAAGGCTAATGATCCGGCGATTTTAAAGGCCATTTCTGAAGAGTCAACTTCATGGTAGGAACCGTCAATCAATTCCACTCTAAAGTCAACCACTTCGTACCCAGCCAATATACCGTTGGTCATGCTGCCCTGAATGCCCTGGTCAACTGCCGGGATGTATTCTTTGGGAATGGATCCGCCTACGATTTTGCTTTCGAAGGAATATCCTGCACCCGGTTCCTGAGGAATCATTCTCATCTTAACATGTCCATACTGTCCTTTACCACCGGACTGACGCACATATTTTGCTTCGATTTCAACTTCCTCAGTAATGGTTTCTTTGTAGGCTACCTGTGGTTTACCCACATTCGCTTCCACTTTAAATTCGCGCATCATCCTGTCGACAATGATTTCCAGGTGAAGCTCGCCCATGCCCGCAATGATGGTTTGACCTGTTTCCGGGTCAGTATAGGTGCGGAATGTTGGGTCTTCTTCGGCCAGTTTTTGTAACGCAATACCCATTTTATCCTGACCGGCTTTTGTTTTTGGCTCAATGGCCACGTTGATAACCGGCTCAGGAAATTCCATGGACTCAAGCACAACCGCACTATCTGGATCACACAATGTGTCACCTGTGGAGGTGTCTTTCAATCCAACCGCTGCAGCAATGTCACCTGCATACACGGCCTCAATTTCAGTACGGGTGTTGGCATGCATTTGCAGGATACGTCCAATTCTCTCTTTTTTCCCCTTAGTGGCATTGTAAACGTAAGAACCGGATTTTAGGACACCGGAATATACCCTGAAGAATGCCAATTTACCTACGTAGGGGTCTGTCATGATCTTGAAAGCAAGGGCTGCGAATGGTTCACTGTCATCAGAATGTCTGGCAATTTCTGTTTCGCCGTCTTCTGACATGCCTCTGATGGATTCAATGTCAAGTGGTGAAGGCATCAGCTCAACAACTTTGTCCAACAGCAACTGTACACCTTTATTCTTGTAGGACGACCCGCATAACACAGGGGTAATGGTTGTGTGCACAGTACCTGACCGAAGACCAGCGATAACTTCTTCCTCAGTTAAGGCTTCGCCCTCAAGGTATTTCATCATCAACTCTTCACTGGTTTCAGCAACCGCTTCCAGCATTTTTTCTCTAAACTCTTCCGCATTTTTCATCAAGTCAGCAGGAATTTCATCAACACGCACATTCTGGCCAAGATCATCTTCATAGATTCTGGCTTTCATGGTGATTAAGTCAATGATTCCCACAAAATCTGCTTCGGTTCCAATGGGAAGTTGTATTGGAACCGCATTGGCTCCCAAACGATCTTTCATCATGTTAACTGCCTGATAAAAATCTGCTCCCATGATGTCCATTTTATTGATAAACGCCATTCTTGGTACTTTGTATTTATCAGCCTGACGCCATACCGTTTCTGATTGAGGCTCAACACCGCCTTTGGCACAGAAAACTGCTACAGCACCATCCAACACGCGTAATGAACGTTCCACTTCCACCGTAAAGTCAACGTGACCTGGTGTGTCAATAATATTTATTCTGTGGCTGTTCCATTCGCAGGTTGTTGCAGCGGAAGTAATGGTGATTCCCCGCTCCTTTTCCTGTTCCATCCAGTCCATCTGGGATGCACCGTCATGGGTTTCTCCAATTTTGCGGATATTGCCCGCATAATAAAGAATACGCTCAGTGGTGGTGGTTTTACCAGCATCGATATGTGCCATGATTCCAATATTTCTTGTTTTATCCAGTGAAAACTGCCTTGGCACTGTGATCCTCCTTCCAACTACCCGATAATACAATGAGCCAAAAACATCTGTGCATTCACACCGTTTATTTCATGCAAATGCACAGGGCTCGTTTGTTTATCGGTATTACCAACGATAATGCGCAAAAGCTTTGTTGGCTTCTGCCATTTTGTGTGTATCTTCTTTTTTCTTAACGGATGCTCCCATACTGTTGGCTGCATCCATGAGTTCTTTTGCCAGTTTTTCTTCCATGACTTTTTCGCCACGCAGTCTGGTGTATTTCACCAACCAACGGATACCCAAAGTCTGTCTTCTTTCCGGTCTTACTTCAATTGGTACCTGGTAGTTTGCACCACCCACTCGTCTTGCTTTTACTTCCAAAACAGGCATGATGTTATTCATTGCCTTTTCAAATGTTTCTATTGGTTCTTGTCCGGTTTTTTCCTTGATAATATCAAAGGCCCCATAAACGATTTTTTGAGCCACACCTTTTTTACCGTCCAACATGATACTGTTGATCAGCTTGGTGACAACCTTGCTTCCGTAAATGGGATCCGGAAGTACCAATCTTTTAGGTACATTTCCTTTTCTCGGCACGTTACTTCCCTCCTTATCCATGAATCAGATTCATCGGTACTCGACATTCCAGTGAATGCCGTTGTGCGTTCACAGCTCGATGTGTTCAGGAAATGTTCCCTTACTGTTCATCTATGCTTAAACGCTGTTAGGCTGTTATTTCTTCTTGGGTCTCTTGGCTCCGTATTTAGAGCGACCTTGCATCCTGTTGGCAACACCTGCAGTGTCCAAAGTACCTCGGATAATGTGGTATCTGACACCGGGAAGGTCTTTCACTCTTCCACCCCGGATGAGAACAACACTATGTTCCTGTAAATTGTGTCCCATACCTGGAATGTAAGCGGAAACCTCGATCTGGTTGGTCAAACGAACCCTGGCCACCTTACGCAATGCAGAATTTGGTTTTTTAGGCGTCACAGTTTTGACAGATGTACAAACACCTCGTTTTTGAGGGGCACTTAAATCAGTAGACTTTCTCTTAAGTGAGTTAAAGCCTTTCAGCAATGCTGGTGAATCTGATTTTTCCATCTCAACTTTTCGGCCTTTTCGAACCAGTTGGTTAATGGTTGGCATGTATTTCACCTCCTTCTCATTGTGATTCCTTCTCAGAAGCTTCTATTTAAGAACCGCAACAACGGTTGCTCCTACATCGATGCCACATACTTTTCCCAGTTTTTTTCGGCTTTCCACAGGGATCACTTCAATGTCGTTTTCATGGGCTAAAAGTTGAATTTTTTCCTGCAAATGCTCTTCTGCATCGCTTGCTAAATAAACGCATTTCAACGCATGACCCTCAGCCAGGGATCGTGTTACCTGCTTAATCCCAACGACTTTTTTTTCATGCTGAAGTAATTCCAACAACTTCGTTCTCCTCCTTCGAGTACGGACTCTCCTTCCAAATAACCAATCTTATGGGTCAGATTTCGCCAGTACACTGGCGAAATCCTTCCCCATTAATAGGTTTAGCTGTTTAGGGTCCGTTAACACACTTAACTATTCTAACACCTAGCAAAATGCGTGTCAACAACTTATTGGTTAAGATGTTGGGCTTCTTCAAACGAATCACTATTATCTGTCCAACTGTTCCAGTTCTGCTTGAGGTTCAGTGTCCATTGCCGGCAGTGTGGTTTCATCCAAATCCAGCGCAACCTCCATGTATTTCTTCATACCCGTTCCAGCTGGAATCAATTTACCAATGATCACATTTTCTTTCAATCCGATAAGAAAATCTTCTTTTCCTTTAATGGCAGCTTCTGTTAATACCCTGGTTGTTTCCTGGAAAGAAGCCGCTGATAGGAATGACTCTGTTGCCAGTGATGCTTTTGTGATCCCTAAAAGGACACGTTTTCCATGAACCGGATCAAAACCTTCATCAATTGCCTTTTGATTGGTTGCCTCAATGGTGTAAACACTTTCCAAGCTTCCTGGAAGCAATTCCGTCTCACCATCGTCTTCAATTTTCACTTTGCCCAGCATCTGTCTGACGATAACTTCAATGTGTTTGTCATTAATGTCAACACCCTGCATACGATAAACACGCTGGACTTCTTTTATAATATAGTTCTGTACACCGATGACACCCTTTATACGCAAAATGTCATGGGGGTTGACGGATCCGTTTGTAATTTCATCGGCCGCTTCGATGTATTGGCCCTCTTTTACCCTGATGATGGATCCATAAGGAATTTCATATACTTTTTCTTCTTCCTCATTTCGAACATGTACTTCCCGTTTCTTTTTGTTTTCGACGATTGACACCGTACCCTCAAGTTCACTGATGATGGCCAATCCTTTTGGTTTCCTGGCCTCAAATAGTTCCTCTACGCGAGGAAGACCCTGCGTGATGTCTGCACCAGCAACACCCCCAGTGTGGAAGGTTCGCATGGTTAACTGGGTACCAGGTTCACCGATTGATTGGGCGGCAATGATGCCAACAGCCTCACCCACTTCCACCTGCTTGCCTGTGGCTAGGTTTCGACCGTAGCAGACTTTGCAGATGCCAAACTTTGTTTTGCAGTTAAGAATGGATCGAATGCTGGTTTTAGTTACACCTGCACTGACAATCCGGTCGGCGTCTTCTTCCATAACCATGCTGTGTTTCTCAAGAAGTACCTCACCGGTTTCAGGATGAACCACGTCTTCCAGCAAGTATCTTCCCACCAGTCGGTCATGAAGATCTTCAATTAATTCATTACCATCCTTGAAGGCTTCTACTACCATACCATCTTCTGTGCCGCAGTCTTCTTCACGAATGATAACGTCCTGGGCGACATCAACCAGTCTTCTTGTCAAATACCCGGAGTCTGCTGTTCGAAGGGCTGTATCTGCCAGACCTTTTCTGGCTCCATGGGTGGAGATAAAATACTCAAGCACCGTCAGACCTTCACGGAAGTTTGACTTGATAGGTACTTCCACGGTGTGTCCACTTGCATTGGACATCAAACCACGCATACCACCTAATTGTCTGATCTGGTTTTTACTACCCCGGGCACCTGACTGCGCCATGATAAACACATTGTTCATGGGGTCTAAACCTTCCATCAACGCATCTGTCACTTTTCCAGTGGTTTCTTCCCAGACATTCATGACTTTTTCATATCGCTCATCGTCTGAAATCAAACCTCGTCGATAAACTTGCTCATACTGGTCAACTTTTTCTTCAGCTTCAGCAATGAGTGTTGCTTTCTCTTCAGGCACTTCCATGTCAGATATTGCAATGGTAATAGCGCCACGTGTAGAGAATTTAAACCCAATTGTCTTTATATAGTCCAGCATTTCCGCGGTTATTTGATTGCCGTGTTTTCTGAAGCATTTTGCAATAATAATTCCCAAGGCTTTCTTGTCGCAGACAAAATCAATTTCAAGGGAATGTTTATCAATACTTCGGTCAACAAATCCTAAATCCTGGGGAATCTTTTCATTAAAGATGAACCGGCCCACTGTACTTTCGATGGTGTGTCGTTCTCCGTCTTCAGCCACTTTCATCCTCACTTTTACCCTGGCGTGAAGATCAACTTTTCCTGTATCGTAAGCCATTAACATTTCTTCGTAGTCTTTAAACACCATGCCCTGGCCCTTCACATCCTCGACATCCACTGTCAGGTAGTAACTGCCTAACACCATGTCCTGGGTAGGCGTAGTAATGGGTTGGCCATCTTTAGGTGCCAAAATATTATTAACTGATAACATCAGGTTATAGGCTTCTGCCTGTGCCTGTGCTGACAAGGGAACGTGAACGGCCATTTGGTCACCGTCAAAATCGGCGTTATAGGCTGTGCACACAAGGGGATGAAGCTTAATGGCCTTACCTTCAACCAATACCGGCTCAAAAGCCTGGATACCCAGTCTGTGAAGGGTGGGGGCTCTGTTCAACAACACTGGATGGTTTTTGATAACACCTTCCAGTACATCCCATACTTCAGGTCTTACTTTTTCCACCATCCGCTTGGCACTTTTAATGTTGTGTGCATGACCTTGTTCAACCAGTTCTTTCATAACAAAAGGTTTAAACAGCTCCAAAGCCATTTTTTTCGGCAAGCCACATTGATAAAACTTCAGTTCCGGACCAACCACAATGACAGATCGACCGGAATAGTCAACACGTTTTCCCAGCAGGTTTTGTCTAAATCGTCCCTGCTTCCCTTTAAGCATGTCTGAAAGGGATTTCAGCGGACGGTTCCCAGGTCCTGTGACCGGTTTTCCTCGTCTGCCATTATCGATGAGGGCGTCAACTGCTTCCTGAAGCATGCGTTTTTCATTTCGCACAATAATGTCAGGCGCACCTAAATCCAACAATCGTTTCAAGCGGTTGTTGCGGTTAATTACACGCCGGTACAGGTCGTTCAGGTCTGATGTGGCAAAACTGCCACCATCCAGCTGTACCATAGGCCGTAAATCCGGCGGAATAACCGGCACCACATCAAGAATCATCCAGCTGGGCTGATTGCCTGATTTTCGAAATGCCTCCACCACTTCCAACCTTCTGATTGTCCGTACACGTTTTTGTCCAGAGCTGTCTTTCAATCGTTCCCGAAGTTCACTATTCAGTTCTTCCAGGTCAATTTGGGTCAGCAAATCTTTGACTGATTCAGCGCCCATTCCGGCTTTGAAATACTGGCCTGCTTTACGAGCATGGTCCATGGCTTCACTATACTCTTTTTCAGTTAATATTTGCTTAAGACTCAAACTGCTGTCACCAGGGTCTGTTACCACGTAAGCTGCAAAATACAACACTTTCTCCAGTGATCTGGGGGACATGTCCAGCAACAATCCCATGCGACTTGGAATTCCCTTAAAATACCAGATGTGAGAAACGGGTGCAGCCAGTTCAATGTGACCCATACGGTCGCGCCGCACCTTCGATTTTGTCACTTCAACGCCGCAACGGTCACAAATGACGCCTTTGTATCTGACTCGCTTGTACTTTCCGCAGTGGCATTCCCAGTCTTTCGTGGGACCAAATATTTTTTCGCAAAAGAGCCCTTCTTTTTCAGGCTTCAGCGTTCTGTAGTTGATGGTTTCTGGTTTCTTCACTTCACCGCGTGACCACTGGCGGATTTTTTCAGGTGAAGCTAAGGATATACGTAGCGATTTAAAATTATTTAACTCAAACAAAGAGCTTCTCCCCTTTCCAGTTGTTAGACCTCATCTTCCGAATCATTCTCGGTTTCATCATCATCAAAACCAGTAATGGACATCATGGAAGATTCAAGTTCATCCTGATCCACTTCACGCGGCACAATGATCGCTGGTTTTACATCGTTTTCTTCATCATCTTCCAGCGGTTCTGGCTCCGTGTCTCGTTCCGGCAGGATTTCTTTGCGGTCTGTGTCCAGGGATTCCATTTCGTCATCTGTTGATTCTTTTATTTCGATTTCATTGTTATCTTCTGTCAGTACCTGTATGTTCAAACATAAGCTTTGCAACTCTTTTATCAGCACTTTGAAAGATTCAGGAACACCAGGTTCCGGAATTTTTTCGCCTTTTACAATGCACTCGTACGTCTTAACACGACCCACCACATCATCTGATTTAACGGTAAGAATTTCCTGCAGTGTATGAGCGGCGCCATAGGCCTCCAATGCCCATACCTCCATCTCACCAAATCGTTGGCCGCCAAATTGGGCTTTACCACCCAAAGGCTGTTGTGTCACTAGGGAGTAAGGTCCGGTGCTTCTGGCATGAATCTTATCATCCACCAAATGGTGAAGCTTTAACATATACATGTAGCCGACAGTCACCGGGTTGTCGAAAAAGTCTCCTGTACGCCCATCCTGCAACTGTATTTTACCTGATCTGGGGTAGCCAGCCATTTCCAATGCTTCCATAACATCATCCTCATTGGCACCATCAAATACCGGTGTAGCCACTTCCCAGCCCAGCGCTTTTGCTGCCATGCCCAGATGCACTTCCAATACTTGACCAATGTTCATACGCGATGGAACACCCAAGGGGTTTAGTACAATGTCAAGGGGTGTGCCGTCAGCCATGAATGGCATGTCCTCTTCAGGTAAGATACGGGAAATAACCCCTTTATTACCATGACGCCCGGCAATTTTGTCACCGACACTGATCTTGCGTTTTTTGGCAATGTACACACGTACCAATTCGTTGACGCCAGGTGACAATTCATCACCATTTTCACGGGTGAATACTTTTACATCAACAATGATGCCGGATTCACCATGGGGTACTTTAAGAGATGTGTCCCTCACTTCTCTGGCTTTTTCGCCAAAGATGGCTCTCAGTAATCGTTCTTCCGCAGTCAGTTCAGTTTCACCTTTAGGTGTTACCTTACCAACAAGAATGTCACCGGACAGAACCTCAGCTCCAATTCTGATAATCCCTCTCTCATCAAGGTCTTTCAAGGCATCTTCGCCAACATTGGGGATATCCCGGGTGATTTCTTCAGGTCCGAGCTTGGTGTCACGGGCATCGGCTTCATATTCTTCAATGTGAATGGATGTCATCACATCGTCTTTCACCAAACGCTCGTTGATGAGGATGGCATCTTCATAGTTATAGCCTTCCCATGTCATGAAACCTATGAGGCAGTTTCTTCCCAGAGCGATTTCACCTTGGTGAGTGGAAGGTCCATCTGCAATAACTTCTCCAGTCTTCACTTTTTGTCCTTTGTTCACAATGGGTTTCTGGTTGACACAAGTGCCCTGGTTGGATCTCTTAAACTTAAGCAGACGATGACGATCAATCTGATGATCTGAATCACGGCGAATTAATATTTCAGTGCCTGTTACACGGTCAACAATACCATCATTTTTAGCTATGACAACAACACCTGAATCTCTGGCAGCTTTGTACTCCATGCCGGTACCAATAACAGGCGGTTCAGCAATGAGCAGTGGTACTGCCTGACGCTGCATGTTGGATCCCATCAGGGCACGGTTGGCGTCGTCGTTTTCCAGGAAAGGAATCATGGCTGTTGCCACCGATACAATCTGCATGGGCGAAACGTCCATGTAATCCGCTTCTTCTCTGGGTACAACATCAATGGCGCCTTCCAGTGCTCTGGCCGTTACCCGTTTGTTGATAAACCGTCCCTCTTCATCAAGCGGTTCATTGGCCTGGGCGATGGTCAGCAGGTCTTCTTCGTCAGCGGTCAGGTACTCTACTTCTTTGGTAACCCGGCCTTCTTCCTGGATAATTTTTCTGTAGGGCACTTCGATAAACCCATATTCATTAACACGGGCAAAGGTACTTAAAGAGTTGATCAGCCCAATGTTTGGTCCCTCAGGAGTTTCAATGGGGCACATGCGCCCATAGTGGGAATGGTGCACATCCCGCACCTCAAAGCCGGCGCGTTCACGTGATAATCCACCTGGTCCCAGGGCAGACAGTCTTCTTTTATGCGTTAATTCAGCCAACGGGTTGGTCTGATCCATAAACTGTGATAATTGGGAGCTGCCAAAAAACTCTTTGATGGACGCTACAACAGGCCTGATATTAATCAACGCCTGGGGTGTTACCAGATCAACGTCCTGGATGGTCATCCTTTCCTTGACAACTCGCTCCATTCTTGACAGACCAATTCTGAACTGATTCTGAAGTAATTCACCCACGGATCGTAAACGCCTATTACCAAGATGGTCAATGTCATCCACACGGCCGATCTCATGTGCCAGGTTAAACTCATAACTGATGGAAGCAATGATATCTGCCACAATGATGTGTTTAGGCACAAGTTCACGAATACGGTCTTTCAGTGCCTGTCGAATTTCTTCTTCTGTCTCATAAGTGTCAAGTATTTCTTTCAGGACGGGGTAATAAACCCGGCCTCTCAACTTTAACCCTGATAAATCAAAATCCACATGGCTTTTAATGTCAACAAAATGGTTGCCGATTACCTTGATAACCTGGTTTTCTTCTGAATAGACCAATGCCTGGTTTAAACCTGTGTTTTGAATGGCTTCGGCTATCTGCCGGGTAATTTTTTTCCCGGACTCAACCAATATTTCGCCTGTATTTGGGTCAACAACATTCTCAGCAGCTTTACGATAAATGATCCGATTTGCCAACGCCAGTTTTTTATTGAATTTATATCGTCCGACTTTCGCTAAATCATATCGCTTGGGATCAAAAAAGAGGGAATTGATTAATGAGGTGGCACTCTCAACTGTTGGTGGTTCCCCTGGTCGTAACTTCTTGTAAATTTCAAGCAATGCTTCTTCAGATGTTGTTGTGTTATCCTTTTCAAGTGTTGCCAGTAATCGTTCATCTTCGCCCAGCAAATCGATGATCTGTTGGTCTTTAGAGTATCCAAGAGCCCGTAATAAAATGGTGATGGGCTGCTTCCGGGTACGGTCAATACGTACAGAAACCACACCATTGGAATCAGTTTCATATTCAAGCCACGCACCTCGGTTGGGAATGACTGTTGCAGAAAACAATTTGTTCCCTGACTTATCGTACTCAGAATTGTAGTAAACGCCTGGCGAACGGACAAGCTGACTAACAATGACACGTTCAGCACCATTGATAATAAACGTTCCTGTTTCGGTCATGATGGGAAAATCACCCATGAACACTTCCTGCTCTTTAACTTCTCCAGTCTCTTTGTTAATGAGTCTTACTTTTACCTTAATGGGTGCTGAATAAGTCATATCACGTTCCTTGGACTCTTCAACACCATATTTTGGAGACTCTTCCAGCTTGTAGTCCACAAATTCTAAGATTAAATTGCCTGTGTAATCTTCAATGGGAGAAATATCATTAAACACCTCTCCAAGTCCTTCTTCGAGAAACCAACGATAAGATTCCTGCTGAATTTCAATGAGGTTTGGAACTTCTAGAATTTCTTCAATTCTTGAATAAGACATTCTCTCTTTGTTTCCAATTTTGACGGGATGCGGCATGCCGGGCTTCACTCCTTGTGTTCATAATTAATTCTATGTTTAAATGAAAAATCCCGTTTTATTTCATTCGGCAAGAGACGCCAAAATGCATTACGGAATTTTCATGAATACAGGGTTATGCTTCCAATTTTACAAAAGAAATTCTGTTAATTGTCCAGAAATTACATTAGTCATCGTCGGCAATTCCCCCATGTAAGGTCATACTTCCCCATGCTAAAAAGACTTTTGTGCAATGTATAATACTATCACAGGTAACAGTATAATGTCAAGATAAACAGGATTCTTAGCTTCCGGTGGAGTTTTAACTCCATCAGAAGGTTAGAATGCGTTATCCATAAGTAGATGGCCCAAATGTACCATTTGGTGGCAGATACTTAGTTTGTTCACCTAGGGACGTAGCACCGCTTAGCTACCTCTTGCAGAAGAGGGAGTCTTAGCGGTGGTAGTCATCGGACAAAAAAGCACCAGGACAGTATTTTCTGTCCTGGTGCTTTTGTCTAAGCGTCGCTTACATTTTTACTTTACTTCAACTGATGCGCCAGCTTCTTCAAGCTTTGCTTTTACAGCTTCTGATTCTTCTTTGTCAACACCCTCTTTAACTGCTCTGGGTGCGTTGTCTACCAATTCTTTGGCTTCTTTCAGACCAAGACCGGTTAATTCGCGCACAATCTTGATGACACTAATTTTTGAAGATCCTGCACTTGAAAGAATAACATCAAACTCAGTTTGCTCTTCTTCAGCTGCAGCGCCGCCGGCAGCACCAGCCATCATTATTGGAGCACTGGCAGATACACCAAATTTTTCCTCAGCTGCTTTTACCAGTTCATTTAACTCTGTTACTTTCATATTTTCAATTGCTTCAAGAATTTGTTCGATCGTCATTCATGACACCTCCGTTAATATTACCCTCTTGGGGTTTGGTTTATGGTTTCTTCCTACTTTATACTGATGAGGTTAACTTGCTTCTCCATCTGCTTCTTTCTTGTCGATTATTGCCTGAACTAAGTATGCAAAATTGCTTACCGGAGCCTTAAAGCTGCCCAGGAGTTTTGCGATCAGTACTTCTCTTGTTGGGATCTCTGCCAGTTCCTTAACTCTCTCTTCGTTGAAGAACTCACCTTCAACCACACCTGCTTTCAATTCCAGCGCTTTGTGAGTCTTTGCAAACTCACTTCCGACTTTCGCTGGTGTGATTGGATCATCAAAGCTAAAAGCAATGGCATTTGGTCCTTCCATCAAATCAGAAAGGCCTTCGACACCAGCTTTTTCCAGCGCTCTTTTTACCAGGGTATTTTTGTAAACCTTGTAATCAACGCCTGCTTCTCTAAACTGTTTTCTAAGCTCAGTTACCTCTTCCACAGTCAGACCCCGATAATCGTACAGGATCGCAGAACTGGATCTGGTAAACTTATCTGCAATTTCTTCAACAATCGCTTTTTTCATCTCAATGGCTTTTGACATTCACTGTGCACCTCCTTCTTTTACTGGTTCCGCTTTAACGAAACAAAACCTCATCGCTGTCAGACAGCGCGAGGTCTTTTTCTCTATTTCGAAAAAGCCTCGGCAGGATCTTTAAACAGTTAACTGTCCCTACGGTCTACGGCAGAATATTCAATGTTGTATCACGATGGTTTTGAATTACATCAATTTACCTGGGTTGATGCGAATTCCGGGCCCCATGGTGCTTGTCAGTGTTACACTCCTAAGGTATTGTCCTTTTGATGCAGCTGGTTTCGCTTTTACAACAGCGTCCAACAATGCTTTCAGGTTTTCAGTCAATTTATCTGATTCAAAGGACTTTTTGCCCACAGGTACGTGAATGATGTTTGTTTTATCCAAACGGTATTCCACTTTACCTGCTTTTATTTCGCTGATGGCTCGATCCAGTTCAAATGTAACTGTTCCTGATTTCGGGTTAGGCATAAGGCCCTTCGGACCCAAGACACGACCCAGTCGTCCAACCACACCCATCATATCAGGTGTCGCTACCACAACATCAAAATCAAACCAGTTTTCTTTTTGGATTTTTTCCACCATGTCTTCACCGCCAACAAAGTCGGCACCGGCTTTTTCAGCTTCAGTCACTTTCTCACCCTTGGCGAAAACCAGTACTTTTTTGGTTTTTCCTGTGCCATGGGGTAAAACGACTGCACCTCTTACCAGCTGGTCTGCATGACGGGAATCCACACCCAATTTAATATGAAGCTCTATCGTCTCGTCGAATTTGGCTGAAGGCAATTCTTTTAAAATATCCACTGCCTCAGTCACATCATGTAACTTCGCCTTGTCAAAGGCTTTAAAAGAGTCCTGAAACTTTTTAGAAAACTTTTTCATTGTTTACCCTCCTTGTGGTACATTCGGCCTTTCAGGCCTCCCACCTAATCACTACTCTTCCACTTCAATGCCCATGCTGCGGGCGGTTCCTGCAATCATGTTCATTGCACTTTCAACATTGGCTGCATTTAAATCAGGCATTTTAAGCTCAGCAATTTCCTTGATCTGTGCCTTTTTAATTTTACCAACTTTGATCTTGTTAGGCTCACCTGAGGCTTTGTCCAATCCCACAGCTTTTTTGATGAGAACTGCCGCTGGTGGTGTCTTTGTGATAAAGGTATATGAACGGTCCTGGTACACTGTTATGATAACAGGAATGATCAAACCAGCCTGTTCTGCTGTTTTAGCATTAAACTCCTTACAGAATCCCATGATATTAACACCATGCTGACCCAATGCCGGACCAACTGGTGGTGCCGGAGTTGCTTTAGCTGCAGGTATTTGAAGCTTTATCTGTCCTACTACCTTCTTTGCCATCTTTTCCACCTCCTTCACTCGTTAAACCAACTTTTGCAGTTGCCTCTTATCGCCGGATTACAAGGCTTCTACCTGATGAAATTCCAGTTCAACGGGAGTTTCCCGGCCGAACATAGAAATTAATACTTTGAAGGTTTGTTTATCCATGTTAATTTTTTCAATGCTGCCAATAAAACTTTCAAAGGGGCCGCTAACAACCCGCACCGAATCACCAATTTTGAAATTGATTTCTTGGCGAATGATTTCAACGCCCATGCTGCGTACTTCTTCTTCTGTTAGTGGTACCGGTTTTGAACTGGGACCTACAAAACCCGTAACACCGCGGGTGTTTCTCACTAAGTACCATGATTCATCTGTCATGATCATCTTTACAATCACATAACCCGGAAAAAGTTTTGACTCTTTGATGCGTTTTTTTCCGTTTTTTATTTCGATTTTTTCTTCCATGGGAACATTGACTTCGGCAATAACATCTTCCATGCCACGGTTTTCCACCATTTTTTCAATGTTTACCTTCACTTTGTTTTCATGGCCCGAATAGGTATGGACCACATACCATTTTGCATCTTCTGACATTTTTGCTGGATATCGTATGCTACAATACCCTCTTCCCCCCTTTTAGCCTGGAAAAGTCGGTCATCTAACGAACCACCAGATTTAAACCAAAGCCAAAAACGGTGTCCATTGCCCATAACGCAACTGTCGCCATTGCGCATACCACAACAACCACGGCTGTATGGTTTTTCAGTTCTTCACGAGTTGGCCAGTGCACCTTTTTTAACTCTGCCCGTGAACTTCTGATATATTTGCCTATCGATTTGGTCTTCGTTGGAGCCACTGCGGGTTGATTTGCCACGGTGCTTCACATCCTTTTTTTCAAAATCTCTGCTTTACTTGGTTTCCCGGTGCAATGTATGTGCCCTGTCAAACTTGCAGTATTTACGCAACTCAATGCGGTCCGGATCGTTTTTCTTATTCTTGGTTGTGTGGTAATTACGTCTTTTGCACTCAGTACACGCCAATGTAACTTTAACCCTCATCCTTCACACCTCCCTGTCAGGCTTTCACAAGGCCTGTTTGCTGTTCTATTACCAGCCTAGATGGGCATAATAACTCTTTAACTGGTTGAATATACCATACATCCAATGGCATGTCAAGAAAAAGTCAGACGTCTTATATGAATATGGCAGTTAAAGGACCAGGCATTCACCTGGTCCTTTTTGATAAACAGGGTTCATCCGGCCAATGCTTATTCAGTGATGCTGGCAACAACGCCGGCGCCTACTGTTCGGCCGCCTTCCCGAATCGCAAAGCGAAGGCCTTCTTCTACTGCGATGGGGCTGATCAGTTCAATGTCCATGGTGATGTTGTCACCAGGCATGACCATTTCAACGCCCTCTGGTAATTTGATGCTGCCGGTTACGTCCGTTGTTCTAAAGTAGAACTGGGGTCGGTAACCGTCAAAGAAGGGTGTGTGTCGGCCGCCTTCTTCTTTTTTCAGTACGTATACTTCTGCTTTAAATTTGGTGTGTGGGTGGATGCTGCCGGGTTTGGCGATAACTTGTCCACGTTCGATTTCGTTTCGCTGTATGCCTCGCAGCAGCAATCCGATGTTGTCGCCTGCCTGGGCAAAGTCCAACAGTTTGCGGAACATTTCCACACCGGTGACGATCAGTTTGCGTGGTGCTTCTGACAGGCCTACCAATTGTACTTCTTCCTGTACTTTAACGGTGCCTCGCTCCACTCTGCCGGTGGCAACTGTTCCTCGACCGGTGATGGAGAACACGTCTTCCACTGGCATCAGGAATGGTTTGTCTACTTCTCGTTCTGGTTCGGGGATGTATTCGTCGATCACGTCAAACATTTCTACAATCTGGTTTGCCCATTCGCTATCCTGGTCTTCCAGGGCTTTCAGCGCGCTGCCTTTGAAGATGGGTGTGTCGTCGCCTGGGAATTCGTAAATGTCTAGCAGTTCCCGGATTTCCATTTCTACCAGTTCAAGCAGTTCTTCGTCGTCCACCATGTCACATTTGTTCATGAACACAACGATGTATGGTACGCCTACTTGTCTTGACAACAGGATGTGCTCTCTTGTTTGCGGCATTGGGCCGTCTGCTGCTGATACTACCAGGATCGCTCCGTCCATTTGGGCTGCGCCGGTGATCATGTTCTTGACATAGTCGGCATGTCCTGGGCAGTCTACATGGGCGTAGTGGCGGTTTGGTGTTTCATACTCAACGTGGGCTGTTGAGATGGTGATGCCTCTTTCTCTTTCTTCCGGTGCTTTGTCAATCTGGTCAAAGGCCACGGCTGCGCCTGTGCCAAAGCGCTTGTTTAGTACGATGGTGATGGCGGCTGTCAATGTGGTCTTACCATGGTCTACGTGACCGATTGTTCCTATGTTTACGTGCGGTTTCGTTCTTTCAAATTTTGCTTTTCCCATTTTCTTTCCTCCCTTTTTTTGTGCCTGTATTAATAGGCTTTTCTGGCTTCCAGGTATCTTTCCAATTTTCTTTTGACCCGTTGTAATGCATTGTCTATTGACTTTACGTGCCTGTCCATCTCACTGGCAATTTCCTGATATGAACGGCCATTCACGTAAAGGGTCAGTACTTTTAACTCCAGATCACTGAGAATGTCTCCCATTCTGTTTTCAATGCTTCCAATTTCTTCCCGGCAAATCATCAGGTCTTCAGGATTTGTCAGTTTTTGTCCGGAAATGACGTCAAGCAATGTTCGTTCTGATTCTTCGTCATACATGGGTTTGTTTAACGATATGTAAGAATTCAGGGGTATGTGTTTTTGCCGTGTGGCTGTTTTAATGGCCGTGATCATTTGCCTGGTAATGCATAGTTCCGCAAATGCCTTGAAGGACGAAGGCCGGTCATCGCGATAATCCCGAACAGCCTTAAAGAGACCAATCATTCCTTCCTGGATAATGTCTTCGCGATCGGCACCTATCAGGTAGTATGATCGGGCTTTTGCCCTCACAAAATTTTTGTACCGGTTCATGAGATGCTCAATGGCTTTTAGGTCACCGTCTTTCGCCGCACCAACGATCTGCTCATCTGAAGGTTGGTACTTTGTTCCTTTGGTGCATGGTGTATTTTTTGTCTCTACACCCATCACATCACCCCGACGGAATTTATTTGCTTACATGAAACTATGGCTATTATATCGCATGAAATGCTGATTAGTCAACCAATTCCGGGATTCCCCCAATTTATCCGATGACTACAATCACTAGTCCCTAGGTGAACAAACTAAGTATCTGCCACCAAATGGTACATTTGGGTCATCTACTTATGGATAACGCATTCTAACCTTCTGATGGACTAAAATTCCACCAGAAGCTAAGAATCCTGTTTATTTCCTGCGTAATTCTTCCAGCTTTTTAAGCGTTTCTGCATCAATCCGGTTGGATAAAAAGTCTTTTTCCAGGTTGAGCTTGTAGGCTGTTTCCGTTATTCTGTTTCGCGCTTCTGTTAAATCCAGCTGAAGTTCTCGTACGCTGACGCGCACCGCCCCACTTCCCATCACCATCAGTTGTTCCGTCCAGTCGTTTGTTACAACAAGCACTTTTCTTTTTTCAGCCAATGCACTGATCCTTTTTTCAATGTAGCTGTCAGCGGTCATCTTTTCTTTTGTAAACACCACTTCGACACCCTTGACTTTTTCCCGATGCTCCCTGGCCCTGGGAGACATATGCGCATCAAACACAATGAGGATGTCAATCCCCCGAAAGGTGCGGTACTCAGACATAATTTCGATGAGCCGGTCCCTGGCTGCCCCAAAATCTGTACGGGCTAGTCCGCTCAATTCAGGCAATGCATTTGTCACATTATAGCCGTCAAGTATCATGATGTCCTTCAACCAAGGTCCTCCGTTCTTCCCTTTGACAAACGTTGTCGGAAGATTTCATAGAGGAGAATGCCTGTGGCGACAGATGCATTTAAGGAACCCGTTTTACCATCCATGGGAATCTGCACCAGGTAATCGCATTGTTCACGTACCAGCCTGGAAATCCCCTTGCCTTCACTTCCAATCACCAATACCATGGGGCCCGCCATGGACTGGTCCATGACCCTGCTGCTACTCTCCCCTGCTCCGCCAGCCACCCAATAGCCTTCCTTTTTTAGACGTTTAATTGTTTCCGTCAAATTGGACACCTGTACCACTGGCATGTGTTCCAAGGCACCACTGGCCACCTTGGCAACCGTAGGGGTTACCCCCACTGCCCTTCTTTTGGGAATCACAACACCGATGGCTCCAAAGACCTCTGCACTCCTCAGCACAGAACCCAGGTTATGAGGGTCCTCAATGCCATCCAGTATCACCACCAATGGGTTTTTCATCTGCCTGCCTTTTCCAATCACGTCTTCCATCTGAGCATATTCGTACTCCTGCACAAGGGCTATGACTCCCTGATGATGACTGGTTTTTGACAGTTGATCCAGCTTGCGTCGATCAACCGTTTTAATAGGAATTTTTCTTGCTTTGGCGGATAGCTGAATTTCCTGCAAAATAGGCTCTTTTCCTGTGGACAGGATCAATATTTCCAGAAACTTCCGGTCTTCTTTTAATGCTTCAAGCACTGCGTTACGGCCTTCCAGTTGGTCTGCCATTTTTCTTCGTTCCCTTCAACCTTACAATTTTTTAAAATAGCCTTCTACTTCTTTCATTTTTCCACAACTCATGATGCCTTCTCCGCAGGGTCCGTATACACAATCGGGGCCGGCAAAATGGAACAGGCGGGGTGCTGTTTTTTTGCATAATTTGAGCATTTCCACCGCTACATGCCTTATTTCCCATTGCGCCCGGTTACAGCAACGCACGTTAAAGAAGTGTAACAGTGTTCGCACATTCATGGTCACCACGATTTTTGTTTCGCACGCATTGGGCAATACATACCTGGCGTCTTCGATGGCCATTTTTTCAGCTGCAGCTTCCGCTTTCTTCCCGGATGTTCCCTGGTTTAGCAGGGTTTGCAAATGCTTTTCCTTCAGTGCGTCTGCCAAAACGTCATAAGCTTTTTGTTGTTCTTCCATGGTATTCAGAAAAATGCTTTTCAATTTTTCGTCTTCCTGGATAACTGTTGGCACCACAAAATCAAAACTGCCTTCCCTCACGTAACGCTGGCTCTTTTGTGAATAACTGGCAATCCGATGACGTACCAACTGGTGGGTGAGGCTTCTGGAAATACCTTCAATGGCGAAGGTAAAACTGACATGTTCCATAGGTGATTGATGCCCCATGTCGTTCAAAATGCGGATCAGTCTTTGCACTTCATCGTCGCTTATTTCCTCCATCAATGTGCTGACACCATGATGGGAGTAGCATAAGCGTGCCGCCGCCGCCACCACTTTTTCAGGATCTGGTGTATGGGCAATCAAATCAATCCTGGGATGTGTTTCCATGGTCTGTCACTCCTCCTTCCAGGGTAATGTGTTTCACAGGCAGCACATAGAGGATATAAGCCCTCACCTTTGCCTGGTATTCTCCCTGAAGTGTTACTTCTGTCAACCGGTTGGTCGACGGATCAACCTGTACAATAATGGTTTTCCCTTCTTCACTGCGTTGTACCACGTTTACTGTTCGATAGGTATACAGGCCTGATGGTGGTGGTACCTCTCCGTCATGAAAGGGAGCTGCCAGCACAGCGTACTGGCTGTATCGTCTGATGTCTTCATTCTCAGGTTTCACCGGGTCCAACCAGATGGATTTTGCAGACAATAGCATGACTCCAAGTATCACCAGCAGCAGCATTCGCTTATCATATCGCTTCATGAGCAGCATTCTCCTCTTTTCTGGCTGTTTCCAGAAGTTCTACTGCCATTTCCATCACCTGAACTAGTCGTGTGGTTTCATTCCGATAATACAGCCACCCTAACAAAGCCTCAAATCCGGTGGCATAGCGGTAGTCTGCCATGTCTGCGTTACGTGGAACAGCGCCCGTTTTCCCATTACGTCCGCGACGAACCGCATCCTGCTCTTCCTCTGTTAAAAAAGTTGACAAGTGTTTTACCATCCACGCCTGGGAAGATGCATTAACGTAGGTCACCGCTTTTTTGTGCATCTGGTTGATCTTTGTGTGAGGTTTGTTCAATAGGTAATCTCTCACAAACATTTCAAAAAGCACGTCACCCATATACGCCAAAGCAGCCGGTGCAATGCACTCAACCTGAGGTGTATTGATCTCTGATATTTTTTTTATGTTATCCATTACTTCATTTATTCTTTTTATATCCATAAGTGACACAAGGGCCCCTTTCAATGGCAGTCTGTCTATTCAGGATTATAGGGGAACTTTTACTTTTTAGCAAGTCGTTTCCATTTTATCCCTTCAGGTGTATCTTCCAAAACAATGCCTTGCGCTGTCAATTCGTCCCTAATTTGGTCGGCACGTGGATAATTTTTTTCTTTTCTTGCTGACTGTCTTTCCCGGATAAGTGCTTCGATTTCTGTATCCAGGGAACGATCCTGGTCTTTTCTTTTTGTCAAAAGACCCAGCACGCCAGACAGTTCCTGTAATAACTGCATAGCCGTTTCCAACACTTTTTTACCAGGTTTCTGGGTAATCATCTCATTCACCGTTTTTACCAGTTCGAAGATCACTGCCATTCCATTGGCTGTGTTAAAATCATCATCCATCTCTTCAGTAAACCTGGTCCGATGATTTTCAACTTCCCTAAGCCTTGCTTCATCACCCTCCACGGGTGTCTGTTCGGTTTTTTCACTATAGTAACGCCAATTGTCCAAAGCATTGTACAATCTTTCAAGACCATTTTTCGATGCTTCCATTCCCTCGCGGCTGAAATTGATAGGGTTTCGGTAATGGGCTGAGAGCATGAAAACCCGGACCACTTCCAGGTCAAATTCTTCCGCTATTTCCCTTGGTGTGAAGAAATTATTCAGGGACTTTGACATTTTCCGGTTGTCCACGTTCAGGTAACCCACATGGATCCAGTACCGGGCAAAAGGTTTTCCCGTTAGTGCCTGGCTTTGGGCCACTTCGTTTTCATGATGAGGAAAGACAAGGTCTCCGCCACCACCATGAATATCAATAGTTTCTCCCAGGTATTTTTTTGCCATGGCAGAGCATTCAATGTGCCATCCCGGTCTGCCTTTTCCCCATGGACTGTCCCATGATGGCTCTCCAGGTTTTGCTGTTTTCCACAGGGCAAAATCCAGGGGATTCTTTTTTGCTTCGTTCACTTCAATCCGCGCCCCTGATTTCAATTCTTCCAAGCTTTGTTTTGAGAGCGCCCCATAGTCTGGGTATGCCTCCACGTCAAAATACACATCACCCTTCAGTTCATAGGCAAACCCTTTGTCCATCAGTGCCTGAACAAATTCAATGATCTCGGTGATGGTTTCTGTTACCCGTGGGTGCACATCTGCCTTTAAAATGCCCAGGCTTTCTGCATCCTTAAAATAGGCATCAATGTACTTTTCGCTGATTTCCTTGGGTGACAGGTTTTCTTTCAACGCCTGTTGGATGATTTTATCGTCTACATCTGTGAAATTCTGAACGAAAGTCACTTCATAACCACGGTACTGAAGGTAATTTCTAAGGGCGTCAAACGTGATAAAAGTTCGTGCGTTCCCGATGTGAAAATAGTTGTAAACGGTGGGTCCGCAGGCATATAATTTTACCTTTCCTGGTTCAGCAGTGACAAATTCTTCCTTTTGACGCGTTAAGGTGTTATAGAATTTCATAATATACTCCTTTCCTATTATGTCACAATAAAACAGCCGTCTCTGAACAATATGAAGCACCTGTTCAGAGACGACTGGTTTATCGCGGTTCCACTCTGATTGACAGCCGGTTTCCGGCGTCCTCTTTTACAGCCTGTATCGCAGCTGACACGTTGAAGCTTTCCTTTAAGAATGTCGGAGGCATTTGGTCTCTCATCCCAGGTGCTTTCAGCCAGGACACCTTTCTCTGTCTGTTTGATGGAGCTTACTTTATCCGACCACTTCGGCATTTATGCAATTGTTTCGATACTATTACTATTAATACTATTATACTATTACTATTAATACTATTATACTATTACTATTAATACTATTTAAACGGTAAGTCGTTTCAAGATTGTTTCTTTCCCCAATACCTTCATCACCAGCATAAGGTCAGGTCCGTGAACATTGCCAGTGAGTGCCACCCGGACAGGTTTGAAAAAACGTGGGCCTTTTAAACCGGTTTCTTTCTGAATGGCTTTGAAAGCCTGTTTAATATCTGACTGCTCAAGGGAATCGAGTTCTTCAACTGTTTTAATAAGTACAGGCCGCAAAGCCTCCAGGTCTTCTGATTCCCACCACTCAGCCGCTTCACCCGCTTCCACGTCAATGGTGTCGTTAAAAAATACTGCGGCTTTTTCCGGTAACTCTTCCAGGTAATGCAGGTTATCTCTCAGCACTTCAACCAAGTGGCTGACCCATTCCTTTTTCTCAATTGCTTCCTGCTCAGACATAAACCCAGCAGACGTTAAATGAGGGATGGCCAGGTCTGTCAGTCTGTCCAGGGAAGCTTCTCTCATATAATGGGCACTCATCCAGTTCAGTTTCTTAATATCAAAAACACCACCACTTTTTGACACGCGGTCAATGGAAAAGGCTTCTTCCAACTCTTCCAGGGTAAACAGTTCTTTGTTGTCTTCAGGGCTCCACCCCACTAAAGCCAGAAAATTCACCAGGGCTTCGGGCAAATACCCTTTTCGCCGGAAATCTTCGGCTGAAACGTCTCCATGACGTTTACTCAGCTTCTTTCTGTCTGTGTTCAGGATGTTTGGCAGGTGTACGTACGTGGGCGTTTTCCATCCCATCACCTGGTTAAGGTAGACATGTTTTGGTGTGGATGCCAACCATTCTTCCCCTCGGATCACGTGAGTGATCTCCATCAAATGATCGTCTACCACCACAGCAAAGTGATAGGTTGGGAATCCGTCAGATTTAATCAGCACCTGGTCATCCAGGTCATCGGTGTTCATGGAAACATTCCCCCGCACCAAATCATCAAACTGGATGTCTGTGTTTTCCGGCAGCATTAACCGGATCACGTGAGATTCACCAGCTCGGGCTCTTGCTTCAGCTTCTTCACTGTTCAAATGGCGGCAATGACCGTCATAGCGAGGTGTTCCTTTTTCCAATCGTTCTTTTTCCCTGACTGCTTCCAGTCTCTCTTTACTGCAAAAGCAACGGTAAGCATGACCAGATGCCAATAATGGCTCAATGTGCGAACGATAGATGTCCAATCGTTGTGATTGGATATAGGGGCCCTTTGCCCCCGCTTCTGTCACTTGACCCTGTTCATCCAGTACAACACCTTCTGTATGATGTATGCCAGCCCAGTTCAAAGAAATCAGCATGTTTTCAATGGCCCCTTCAACGAACCGTTCCTGGTCAGTATCTTCAATGCGCAGCAAATAGGTGCCCCCATGGACTTTCGCAAACAAGTAGTTATACAACGCTGTTCTTAATCCCCCCACGTGTACAAAACCTGTGGGGCTTGGTGCAAATCTAACGCGAACACTCATCCCGCGGCCTCCTTTCCATGTACTACAATTAGTAGGCTTTTGCATAATAAACCATTTTATCTGCCGGTTTGTTACAGAAGGGACATGTGTCT
Organism: Clostridiaceae bacterium; assembly: GCA_024635995.1. Taxonomy (GTDB): domain Bacteria; phylum Bacillota; class Clostridia; order Peptostreptococcales; family Tindalliaceae; genus Anoxynatronum. The sequence continues at coordinate 20,057 of JAGXHW010000004.1, read as the reverse complement.
CCCAGTTTTTCCTGTTCAAAAGGAATGCACCTAATGGTGGCACCTGTCTCCGTCTTAATCTTTTCTTCACATGCTTCATCACCGCACCACATGGCTTTGATAAACCCCGGTGACTCCTTCATGATTCGTTTGAACTCTGCCTCGTCCTGAACGGTATAGGTCTTCTGGTCACGCATTTCCCGTGCCTTAACCAGCAGGTTTTTTTGAGTTTCCTCCAAGAGAAGACCAACTCTTTCTTTTACCTGGTCAAGGGGACAAACTTCTTTTTCCAGCGTGTCTCTTCTAAATAACACCACCTGGTTTTGTTCAAGGTCACGGGGGCCAATTTCAATACGTACCGGAACCCCTTTCATTTCCCACTCATTGAATTTCCAGCCTGGAGAGTATTGATCCCTGTCATCCAATTCCATTCGGTACAACGATTTCATTTCAGCATACAACTCCTGAGCCGCCTCATTAACACCACCCTTGTGGGCTGCAATGGGCACAATAACTGCTTGTATGGGTGCAATGCCCGGCGGCAGGGAAAGACCCCGGTTATCGCCGTGTACCATGATAATCCCGCCGATCAGCCTGGTTGAAACACCCCAGGAGGTATGGTACGGATTTTTTAGCGTGCCGTCTCTGTCCAAGTATTCGATGTCAAAGGCTTTCGTAAAATGCTGGCCTAAATTATGGGATGTGCCTGCCTGCAAGGCTTTTCCATCATGCATCAGGGCTTCCATGGTGTAAGTGGCGTAGGCACCGGCAAATTTTTCCCGATCTGTTTTCTGACCGATGATCACCGGGATCGCCAATAGGTTTTCAGCAGTTTCTTTATACACGTTTAACATCTGCAGGGTTTCTGACTGGGCTTCGTCATAGGTTTCATGAAGGGTGTGGCCTTCCTGCCAAAGAAACTCAGAGGTTCTTAAAAAGGGGCGCGTGCTCTTTTCCCAACGGACGACGTTACACCATTGGTTGTACATAAATGGTAAGTCACGGTAAGAGTTCAGCCATTTTGAATACATGGCACAAATAATGGTTTCTGATGTGGGTCGAATGCACAACCGTTCTGCCAGCTCTTCGTCTCCGCCGTGGGTTACCCATGCCACTTCAGGTGCAAAACCTTCCACATGTTCTGCTTCTTTTTGCAGCAGGCTTTCGGGAATCAGCAGGGGGAAGTAACAGTTTTTATGGCCTGTTTCCTTGAACCGCTTGTCCATATAAGCCTGAATGTTTTCCCAGATGGCATACCCATAGTGCTTAATAACCATGAACCCTTTCACAGGGGAATAATCGACCATGTCTGTTTTTTTAATGACATCCGTATACCATTGGGCAAAATCCGTCTCCATTGGTGTGATTTCTTCAACAAACTGCTTTTGTTTCTTTGCCATACTTTATTGCTCCTCCCATTTTTTGTTAGTCCACACATAATCACCTGAACATCTATTCCTGTAACAAAACCACTGCCTGGGCGGCAATGCCCTCTTCTCTGCCTTCAAATCCCAGGTTTTCCGTTGTTGTTGCTTTTATGTTAATACGGCTTTCTTCAATGTTCATTGATGAAGCCAGGTTTTTTCTCATTCTCTCAATAAAAGGGGCCATTCTGGGACGTTGGGCGATGATCACAGTATCCATGTATTCGATCCGGTATTGGTGATCTTTCATCAAGTCTACCACTTGCCGCAACAAAATCATACTGTTTATTCCCTGATAGGCCGGATCTGAATCAGGAAATAAACTTCCGATGTCTCCTAAGCCGGCTGCCCCCAACAATGCGTCCATTACCGCATGGGTGAGTACATCCGCATCGGAATGGCCTGCCAACCCCTTATGGTGAGGTATTTCCACACCACCCATGATCAGCTTTCTGTCCATTACAAACGCATGCACATCGTATCCCGTACCTATCCGCATGTCACTGCCTCCTGGTCTGTAAAATTATTTCCGCCTGAATCAAGTCTGACGGAACTGTAATTTTCATATTCTCTTTACTGCATTCAACAGTATACACTGAATATCCGGCAGCTTCAAGAACCGCTGCGTCATCCGTCGCAGAAGCACCCGATGGCAGGCTTTTATAGGCGGTTTCCAGCCACTCCCTGGCAAAAACTTGGGGTGTTTGTGCTGCCCACAACACATTTCGTGGAATGGTGGAAATAACCTTGCCTTTTTCATCGGTTTCTTTTATGGTGTCTGTTACTTTAACCGCCAGGATGGCTGCCCCCGTGACAATCCCCTGTGTAAAAACATTGTCAAGCATGGCCTGGGTTATCAATGGTCGTGCTCCGTCATGCACAGCCACATGGGTTGCCTCCCCGGATAGCATCCGAAGGCCTGCTTTGACTGAATCAGTGCGGGTATCTCCTCCCGGGATAACTTTCTTCACCTTCTTAAACCCGCCCGGTGTAATGATTTCTTTCATCACGCGCGACACTTCTGTCGCATGGGAAACGACGATGATCTCCCGCACCATGGGGTGCAGCTCAAAGGTTCTGATAGTGAATTCCAGAACAGGTTTTCCGCCAAGCTGTAGAAACTGCTTGTGTTCCGCAGATTGCATACGGCTGCCGGTACCGGCTGCCACAATGATGATTGACAAGAATGTCATGACAAATCCCTCTATCCATTATTTACTGTTCGGTCTGGCAAAAATCATCCTGCCGGCAGCTGTCTGCAGAACACTGGTGACTTGAACATCAACGGACTCTCCTATATAACGCCGGCCATTCTCAACAACGATCATGGTGCCATCATCCAGGTAAGCCAAACCTTGTCCGGCTTCCTTCCCGTCTTTGATCACTTCAATCTGCATTTCTTCTCCAGGAAGTACCACCGGCTTGACTGCATTGGCCAGTTCATTAATGTTTAAGACTTCCACGCCCTGCAGTGAAGCTACTTTATTCAGATTATAATCATTGGTTACCACTTTTCCATGGATGCTTTGTGCCAGTTTCAGCAGCTTGATGTCCACTTCATGCACATCCGGAAAATCCTTCGATACAATTTGCACTTCAACCTGTAAATCCTTCTGGATCATTGCCAATACATCCAGGCCCCGACGCCCTCTGTTGCGTTTAAGCGCTACTGAAGAGTCCGCAATATGCCTTAGTTCTTCCAAAACAAATTCCGGTATGATTAATGGCCCTTCCACAAACCCGGTTCGACAAATATCTGCAATTCGGCCATCGATGATGACACTAGTGTCCAGTATTTTGGGAACCCCTTCCTGTGCCTGTTCCAAAGGCTTGGGATGGTCTTCGTTTCTCAGCACATTTTTTTTCAAGACATTGCCCAGGTTGACATACTCTCCTGCTTTCGTGGCCAGGTTAATGCCCAGGTAGCCCATAAAAAGATAGACAACCACAGACAAAATGGCCCCGATAAAAGGTATTGGAATATTATTCAACAGACCACTGATGAGGTATGCCACAATCAAACCTGCGATTAACCCTCCTGAGCCGGTAACAAGTTTTTCCACCGGTACACCGGACAGTTCATTGATAATCCAGTTGGCAAAATTTCTCCCCAGGTTGATCAACCAGGGGGACAATACAAAAAAAATACCGCCGCTAATGATAGCAGCTGCTATAAGTCCGAATAAAAAAAGCGCCAACCCCTGGATCACAATGATTTCACTATGACGTGTCAGAAAAACATACCCTGCCACACCTGACAAACCTCCCAGCATTGTCACAACCCACTTTAACATCCGATTCATTACTTTCACCTCCCTTCCAACAATGTTATTCATCCTTACTGATTCGTTACCCAAAAAAAGAAACATCCAACAGAAAAACACTCCATCGCACACTATCTGAGTATATCAGAAAATGGGCTTTACGGAAATGTTTTCGTTGATGCTCCTGATCTGGCCACTTTTACTTAATCACATTATCAATCATATCCGTTGCTTCGCTTTCCGGTAGATTTCCAGCTAAAATAATTTCGCTCAATAGAATTTGGCGTGCATTGTTTAAAATTTTTCGTTCACCTGTGGACAGTGATTTTTCCCGGTCACGTAAAACCAGGTTTCGCACCACTTCTGCCACCTCGTAAATATCACCGCTTTTAATACGGTCCATGTTGGCACGGTACCTTCTGTTCCAGTTTTGGGGCATTTTTGTGACATCAGCTGACAATACGGCAAAAACACGGCTCAGTTCTTCAAAACTGATAATATGCCTCACACCAATTTCTTCTACATTCTCCAGAGGAATCATGACTTTCATGTCATTCAGCGGCATGCGCATCACATAATACCGTCTGTCTTCTCCCAAGATATTTCTTTCTTCAATTGCTTCAATGACACCTGCGCCATGCACCGGGTACGCAATTCGATCTCCAATTTTAAACATGACCAACCCTCCAGACTCTGCAAATACTAATACTCCCTTATAAGTATACCGCAGAGGCCTCCAACTGTCAACAAAGCGCAAACATAGAATATTATCACAGGTAAAACCATCTGTCAACATTCTTCCTCGCCGCTCCATCCATAACCAGGACATTCTTTTAATCAGTGAAGGTCAAACACCTTTTTAATAGCTTCATGTAAGGTGCTCACACCAATGACCTGGATGCCTTTAACCGGAGTCAGTTTGGCTAGATTTCGTTGTGGAATCAGGCACCTGGTAAAGCCCAGTTTTTGGGCTTCTTTCAACATTTTTTCAATTTGCCCCACTGGTCTCACTTCTCCAGTCAGACTGATTTCCCCGATGGCTGCAGTGCTTTTCACCGGAAGCGTTTTTCCCCTAAAACTTGAATACATGGCCAAAGACATGGCCAGGTCGGCGGCAGTTCCTTCCAGCTTCAAACCCCCGATGACATTTAAATAAACATCCTGTTCCATTAGTGGTATGCCTATTTTCTTTTCCAATACTGCTATCATTAAGCCCAGGCGGTTGCTATCAGCCCCCACAGTGGTGCGTCTTGGAAACCCTGCATTACAAGGCGCTACAAGGGCTTGAAGCTCTACCAAGAGAGGCCTTGTTCCTTCCATGACAGCCGCCACCATAGCCCCCTCTTCCTCCATGTTTAAAGATTCCAGAAACAGCGCTGACGGATTGCCCACTTCCATTAACCCTTCCTGCCTCATTTCAAAAACACCAATTTCACTGGTGGTGCCAAATCGATTTTTCACAGAACGAAGAATTCTGTATTCCTGTGTGCGTTCACCTTCAAAATGAAGTACGGTATCAACGATATGCTCGATCACCCTTGGTCCTGCCAAATCTCCTTGTTTTGTCACATGGGCTACCAACATCATGGCAATATTCGCCTCTTTTGCTTTGCGCATCAGTCCGTTAACACACTCCTTGATCTGAGAGACAGTACCAGGGGCTGAGGTCAGCTCTGGATGAAACAGGGTTTGAACACTGTCAATGATAACAAAGACAGGGTTAATGCGTTGTATGTCATCCAGTATATTAATCACATCTGTCTCAGAAACCACCAATAATTTTTCTGCCATTGCCCCCGTTCTGGCAGCTCTAAAGTGAATTTGCTCTTCTGATTCCTCCCCAGTCACATAGAGCACAGTACCTGAATTTTTGGCAATTTCGCTACCTGCCTGAAGAATCAGGGTGGATTTTCCAACACCCGGTTCGCCAGAGATCAAAACAAGAGAGCCCTGGGTCAACCCACCCCCCAGCACCCTGTCAAACTCTCCAATGCCAGTCATATATCTTTTTTCAATGCCTGTGGGAATTTTGCCTATGGATTGAGGTTTTCTTCTCTCACGCTTCAAACCGGTGATTCTGTTTTTCGATGAAGCCGCTTCCTGAAATTCTTCCAGGGTGGCCCATTCCTGGCATCCTGGACACTGTCCCAGCCACTTGGGACTCTCATAACCACAATCCCTGCATACAAAGATTTTTTTTGATTTTTTCATAGATGCCTCCGTTAAAGTGTTTGACGTTGGAACGTGAGCTGTTCATCCTCTGCACCCACATGAATGGTGGAACCCTGGGGCAGATTGCCCTTGAGAATTTCCTCTGTCAGTCTGTCTTCCAACAGTTTCTGTATTGTTCTTTTCAATGGCCGTGCTCCGTACATGACATCGAACCCCTTCCTCCCTATGAGGTGTTTGGCCTCTTGGGACAGTTGAATTTCTATGCCAAGGTTCTTCAGTCTTTTCGTCAGTTCTTCCACCATTAATTCAACAATTTGGGATATATCTTCCTCATCCAGGTGATGAAACACAATGATATCATCAATCCGATTCAGAAATTCCGGTTTAAAGGACTTTTTCAGGTCACTCATGACATTGTCTTTCATTTTTTCGTAACTGTTCTGTTTTTCCTGAACTTCATTGGCAGCAAACCCCAATGTCTTTTGCTTTTTAATGTTATGTGCCCCCACATTGGATGTCATGATAACGATCGTGTCTTTAAAATTTACCACCCTGCCCTTGCTGTCTGTCAGACGGCCATCCTCCAAGATTTGTAGCAACGCATTGAACACTTCAGGGTGTGCTTTTTCAATCTCGTCGAAGAGGATCACGGAGTAGGGTTTTCTTCTGACTTTTTCTGTCAGTTGCCCTCCTTCATCATACCCAACATACCCCGGAGGTGATCCGATAAGTTTTGAAACCGTGTGTTTTTCCATGTATTCAGACATGTCCAACCTAATCATGGCTTGTTCATCGCCAAAAATGGCTTCTGCCAAAGCCCGGGAGAGTTCAGTTTTACCAACCCCTGTAGGCCCCAGAAAAACGAAGGATCCTATCGGTCGTTTTGGGTCTTTTAATCCAACCCTGGCACGCCGAATGGCTTTTGCCACCGACTGAATGGCTTGGTGTTGTCCCACAACCCGCTGGTGGAGAATTTCTTCCATGTGCAACAACCGTTCAGATTCCTCCTGTTGAAGTTTTTTAACAGGAATACCTGTCCAGGATGCCACGATATCGGCAATTTCTTCTTCTCCCACAATGGGCTTATGGTTTTCCTTCATCTGATACCACTGGTCCTTGTGTTGTTTGATGGTTTCCTGCGTTTCTTTCTCTTCATCCCGCAACACAGCAGCACGTTCAAAATCCTGAATACTGATGGCTTCCTCCTTTTCCTTCCGGAGATTCTGAAGTTTTTCTTCCAGGTCTTTCACGTCAGGAGGTGTGGTGATGGTCTGCAATCGAATTTTTGAAGCGGCTTCATCAACAAGGTCAATGGCTTTGTCTGGCAAAAAGCGGTCAGAGATGTACCGGTTAGACAAGGCTACTGCCGCATAAATGGCTTCGTCTGTAATCTTGACGCGGTGATGCGCTTCGTACTTGTCCCTGAGTCCTGTCAAGATCTGAACAGCGTCTTCCGGCGAAGGTTCCTGGATGATGATGGGCATAAACCGACGTTCAAGAGCGGCATCCTTCTCAATGTGCTTTTTATATTCATCCAGTGTTGTGGCACCAATAGCCTGTATTTCACCCCTTGCAAGGGACGGTTTTAATATATTTGAGGCATCAATAGCCCCCTCAGCTGCTCCAGCACCGATGATGGTGTGTATTTCATCAATAAATAAAATGATGTTGCCTGCTTGCCTGACTTCCTCCATGGCTTTTTTCAAACGGTCTTCAAACTCTCCCCTGTATTTTGCCCCTGCCACCATCCCAGACAGGTCCAGGGTGATAATCAGCTTGTCTTTTAAGCTTTGGGGTACGTCACCAGCGACAATTCTCTGCGCAAGCCCTTCTGCAATGGCGGTTTTCCCCACACCTGTCTCACCAATGACACAAGGGTTATTTTTCGTACGACGGCTGAGGATCTGGATCACCCTGTTGATTTCCTCATTACGGCCCACTACCGGGTCAATCCGCTCTTCTCTGGCCATCTGGTTAAGGTTTCGGCTGTATTGATTTAAGACAGTCGTCTCTTTTATCTCTTTTTCCGCTTCGGAACCCACTTTTTTTTCATCCCCGGTATTTAGTAACTTTAATACTTGTTCCCGGATTTGTTCAGGCTTTATGCCCATCTCCAATAGAATTTTGCTGGCAACACCTTCGCCTTCCTGAATCAGCCCCAGAAGCAAATGTTCTGTGCCAATGTAATTGTGTCCCAGGTTTCTTGCTTCCTCTGAACTTAATTCAAAAATCCGCTTGGTACGGGGAGTAAAGCCCAATAACTGGCTTTTTCCCTGGCCAGCCCCCACCGAACGCATGACTTTGTCTTGTAATGTTTCCACTTCCACACCCAGTTTTTTCAGGCTGTTCGCTGCCACGCCTTCTCCTTCCTGCAACAAGCCCAACAGTAAATGTTCTGTCCCTACATAATTATGGCCAAATTGCTGAGCAAATTCCTGGGACAGCAATACCACCTTCTGTGCCCGTTCAGTGAACCGTTCATTCATTGACATGTTGCGTTCCTCCTCCGTTTATTTTGCACCTGATTAATTCCGCCCGCTGACGGTCACGTTCTGTTTCATCCATCAGTTTGCCACAATGCTGCTGTAATTTTGCAGGTTGTATGAGTTCCATCAATGTCCGTAGTTCTTCCAGTGTACAGGTGCTGATCAGTCCCAGAGATGTTCCCAGTTTCAAATCGGATAAATACTGCATGGCTTCCTTCCATGTTAAACTGCGGGCATAGGACAAAATGCCAAGGGATCGAAAGATACGGTCTTCCAAACCAATTTTTTTATTATCGAACAAATTTCTTCTGGCCAGCCGTTCCTTTTGGATCACCTGAACCACCACATCTTCCAGCCTTGAAATGATTTCATGTTCTTCCAGTCCCAGTGTAATTTGATTGGATACCTGGTACAGGTTGCCCATGTATTCTGAGCCTTCACCAAAAAGTCCCCTGACTGCAAAGCCCAGTTGACCTGCTGCCTGGATAAACCCGTCGATATGCCCCATCAGCGTGAGTGCTGGCAAATGAAGCATGATGGAAACCCGTGTGCCTGTTCCCAGATTTGTTGGACAGGCTGTCAAGTACCCAAATGTGTCGTCAAAAGCATAGGGCAACTTTTTGCCCAGCATATTATCCACTTGGTCCGCTTCATTCCAGGCAGCTTCCAGCTGAAACCCTTGCTGCATGTTTTGGATCCTGATATGGTCCTCTTCATTGACCATAATGCTGGTTCCTTTTGTCTGATTGTAAAAAAAACCACTCCTGCCGGCATTGGCCAACAAAGCAGGACTAATGACATGTTCTTCTACATAGACTTGTCTTTCCAGACTTTCTAATTGTTTCAACCTGACAAAAGAATAGTCATCCCCCTGATGCTCTGGAAAAGCCTTAACGGCTGTTTGTACATCTTTCATCAATGCAAAGGACGTGTCATCATTCAGTTTATGCGGAAAAGAATACCCCTCCACATTACGGGCAATGCGTACCCGTGTGCTGATAACAATATCGTGGTGAGGGCCTATGTCTGTGAGAGACGTACTCATTGTTTCTCCTCCTTCAGCTGCTCGATCTTCCGGTTGAGCAGTCCGATCTGGTCCCTAATTTCTGCTGCCTTTTCATACGCTTCTTTTTGTACAGCGTCTTTCAGAGCGCTCTGCAATTGTTGTTTTTTTCCCTCAAAGCGGTGCACCCGTTCAAGCTTTACCGGTATTTTCCCCACGTGTTGCACGCTTCCCTGTATTCTCTTGGTCAGTGGCACCAGCACCAGCCGAAAGGTCCGGTAGCATTCTGGACAACCGAATAATCCTGAGCGCTGGTAGTCTCTATATGTTTGACCGCAGCCAGGACAAACTTTTAACGGCCTGTTATGATCCTGTTGACTGACCTGAGCGCTGTCATAATAGATGCCTTTCAGGAATTCATGCACACTAAATGAAAAAGGTGAATCCTCTGCCTGAAATTCCGCAGCACAATTCTCGCATAAGTACTGCTCGATGGTTGTACCATTCACTTTCTGCACCACATGTACATGGGCTTTTCTACTTTTACACTGGTCACATACCATTACTTTCACCCCTCTCCTAGTGCAGCATGGCAGACAACATACCCTTAAGTATATTTGCCCTTAGCTGGTCTCGGTTGTTGATGGGCGACACAAGAACACCGTCGCTGGTGGCTGCTTTCATCAGGACAGCCTCCCGTTTTGTGATCATATTTTGTTCTTCCATCGCCTGTATCAGTCGATTAGCCTGTGTTTTAGTTGTTTCATTCCCAATTTCCTCCATTAACATCTGGTGCAAAGGCCTATTACGCTCTGGTTTAAGCCTCATTATTTTAATATACCCACCACCGCCCCGACGACTTTCGATGTAATATCCGTGCTGTGTACCAAACCTGGTTGTCAGCACGTAATTTATCTGGGAAGGAGCACAATCGAAATGCTTGGCAATTTCGTTGCGCTGTATTTCAATAGGATGGCCCTGACTTTGTCTTATCAGCTCCTTGATAAAACTTTCAATGACATCACTGATGGTAGCCATGTAATTCCTCTCCTTCGTTTTATGAATTTGACTATCTTTGACTTTAATAATAACAGAAAAGCCTCCGGAAATCAATCTTTCCAGAGGCTCATAATCATTCCTTTTGTTTGCGTTAAGTTCCTGCTTATGCGTTTTGTTCTTCCCGTGCTGCTTTCGCCGCTTCAATCACTTTTTCACTAATGTTTTGAGGGACTTCATCATAGCGTACAAACTCCATGTTGAATTCGCCCCGAGCCTGGGTCATGGACCTCAAGTCAATGGCATACTTGAACATTTCTGATTGAGGTACTTCTGCTGTTACTTTCTGGGTGCCGTCATCCTGAGGCTCCATTCCTAAAATTCGTCCTCTTCGCTTGTTCAAATCACCCATGATATCACCCATGTTGTCTTCCGGCACAAAAACATCCACCTTCGCAATGGGTTCCAGTAGCACTGGTTTGGCCTCTTCCATCCCTTTCTTAAAAGCAAGGGAGGCTGCAATTTTAAAAGCCATTTCTGAAGAATCCACGTCATGGTATGAACCATCATACAATTGTGCTTTAAAGTTCACCACTGGGTACCCGGCCAACACACCGCTAACCATGGCCTCCCGAATGCCTTTTTCTACTGCAGGTATAAAGTTTCTGGGTACGGAACCACCAAAAATGACCTCTTCAAACTCGAACTCTTCCGCTGATGGTTCAAATCTCATTTTTACGTCACCGTATTGACCGCGTCCACCAGATTGTTTCTTGTGTTTGCCCTGAACATCTGCTTTACCTTTAATGGTTTCCCTGTATGGTACGATGGCATCACTTAGTTCAACTTCAACACCAAATTTATTTTTCAATTTACTGGTGATTACTTTAATGTGCAACTCTCCCTGTCCACGGATCAGGGTTTGCTTGGTTTCTGCATTCCGAGTGAAAGCAAAGGAAGGATCTTCTTCTGCCAAGCGTTGCAAACCTGTCCCTATCTTTTCTTCATCGCCCCTGGCCTTTGGTTCAAGGGCAAGGTACAGTTGAGGTTCGGGCACCTCGATGCCGCTGAACACAATAGGTGAATTGATACTGCAGAGTGTATCCCCGGTTACAGTATGTTGCAGTTTTGCAATGGCAGCAATGTCCCCTGCATTGACTTCTTTTGTTTCCAACTGATTCTTGCCTCTCAGGAAAAACAGAGATCCCACCTTTTCCTTTTCCCCCTTGTTGCTGTTAAGGATTTCCATATCCGATGTTAATGTGCCTGAAATGACCTTCAGAATGGAGATCTTTCCGATAAAGGGGTCAGCAATGGTTTTAAAGACCTGGGCGGAGAAAGGTTCATTGGGTTCCAGGCTTCGCTCCACTTCCTGGTTTGTTTTTGGATCAATACCAGTTTTGGGGGGCATGTCGGCTGGTGAAGGCGAGTAATCACACAACATATCCATTAAAGTATGCGTACCTACATTGTTTGGGAAGGAAGCGCAGACAACAGGAACCACTTCACCGTACAGCACCCCTTTGCGTAGTCCGGCTTGAATTTCTTCCTCTGAAAAAGCTTCACCCGCAAAATATTTTTCCATCAATTCTTCATCACTTTCAGCAACAGATTCAAGCAGCAATTCTCTCATTTCTTCAGCCTGGGCCATCAATTCATCGGGAATGGGTTTTTCAACGCAGGTTTGGCCTGTGTATTCCCTGGCGTTCATTTTGGCCACATTCACATTTCCGATAAAGCTGTCTTCTATGCCCACTGGAATCTGGAAAGGAGCCACTTTTTTGCCAAAGGTTTCTCTCAACTCATTAATGATTTTATCATAATCAACGTTTTCACGATCCATTTTATTGACAACGATGAAAGTTGGTTTTTTCTTGTCCATGGCAATTTTCCAGGCTTTTTCCGTGCCTACCTGAATGCCGCTTGTGGCGTCAACAAAAATGACCACACCACCGGCAGCTTTGATGGCGCCCTGTACCTCACCGACAAAATCAAAATAGCCTGGTGTATCAATCAGGTTAACTTTATAATCATTCCACTCGACTGGAATTACAGTTGTGTTAATGGAGGTTTTACGGCTGATCTCTTCTTTATCAAAATCGGAAAATGTATTGCCATCTTCCACTTTACCCATTCTTTTAGAGACACCCGCAGCATAGAGTGCTGCCTCACAGAATGTAGTCTTTCCACTGCCACCGTGACCCAACAAAGCGATATTTCTGATTCTTCCGGCTTCATATGCTTTCATCCTATTTCCTCCCTGTCTATTTATAAATTTTTACTCAATGTATATTATTCGATAAAAAAAACACAATTCCTTCTTTTATTGACAGGAAATTTAAATTATTTACACTTTAGTGATCCTTCTTTCTTTTAACTTTATCGTTCTCCCCCCATCCCAAAGAATTATTGATTTTGTTTTATGTCTTTATGCTTGACCCATGCTCTATTCTATCAGATTGTCCTTAAAAGATGAAGAGGAAAACGTTACCCCCTGGAAAAAACATTCCTGACTGAACCGAAACCCCGTCTAAACTTGACGGGGTTTCGGTCACTATATTACTTAATTTTCCTTATCGAATGGGACACACACCATTTTCGCAACTGCTGTCTGTGGGATCAAATCGCAGGTTTGGATTTTCATAACGATTTACCAGCGAAGCGATAAAGGGTTTCATTGCAGCCTGTCGCTGTTCATAGTCTTCTTTCGTTATGCTCTCATAAGGCATTAATTGATAGAAACTTTCACTGAGTGACAGGAAACTGACCGCCACCACTTCGTCCCAATGAGTCCAGAGCCATTCTTCTACCACTTCCCATTCGTCGTCCCTGACATGAATGGTGATGGAAGCATTATGATCGACGTAGTGTTTCATAAACATCAGGTATGTTTCCAGTTGTTCAATGGCGGTGACGTCAGATTTCGTTTTCCCTTTCGGGGCTTTCACTGGGAATTCAACCACTTTCGTGGTGCAACTTTCCATGTCCTGACCTACTTCAGGAAACACAGGGTATTCCAGCTCTTCACACACTTTCACCAATGGATCCTGGGCACTGACCCGGATGCGACGCACATAATAAGGTGAATGGGAATGATGAACACCACTGGAAACCGTTGGCAATTGGCTCAGCGTACCTTCCGGCTTAACGGTGGTCACCAGTAAGGGTTTGTTTTCACCAATTTCCTCTGCGTAAATATCCACTGCTTCACGGGCCTGTTGTCTCAGCTTTGTCAACAGTTCTGCCTGTTGCTCATTGTCCAGCTGCAATGCATTGACCATGTCCTGCCATCCAGTTATACTGCAGCCCACCAGTTTATCCCGTTGCTGCACCGCATTCCATCCTGGTAATTCGAGTTCAACGCAAGTCATGCGGTAAGCAGCGCGGGCAGACAATCGCTGCGCTTCCAGCAGACCTTCCAGGTCAAGTGTTCCATCCGGTTTGACAAAGGCGTACGCATTTATGGTGGTCAGGTTGCAAACACCTTTTGAATCCAGTAAAATTTCACCACAAGGATTTACCCCATTCATATTTGGTCGACGTTTTGCCGCAGCCTCTGCGTTCACAAAACCAGGCTCACCTGAATACCTCATTTGTTCCAAAAGCCAATGGAGTGTCTCTTTGTCAGGTTTTGTCTCGTAGTAGATGGAATTATTACTCATTTGCCGATGAATCAGTTCCTGGTCAACAATCCACTGACCATCAATTTTCTTGTACAATTCAGATTTGGCTTTGATACTTGCCATGTCTCCAGGGTCTACCAGCACCATTTCTGCCGTCCTCCGTACTCCTCCGACAACCACATTTTCGCCAATGATGTTCACTACATCCAACAGATCCACCGGCAATAATTTGACCCTGTGATTCCCTTCAAGCCATCCGCGTTTCCGAACAACGGTGTCAATTTTCGCAAACATGTTTTTTAGACTTGTGTGACCACTGGCGGTACCACCAAAATTCTTCAGTTTTTCACCTTTTGGTCTCACATGATCATAGTCCACGATGACGGTTTTAATGTTCTTATATTCACTGTTGGAAATCAGCTGGAAGAAATGATCCAGCGACTGGGTCCAACCTTCTTTACTGTCACCCACTGTGATTTTTACCGTGTTGTTGTGCATGAACTGCAAGCTGGAGTTATCCTCCCGCAAGGTGGCAGGCACTGGTGTGTAATCTTTATGGATCAGTTCAATATTTGTACGTACTTTAGGAATCTGCGCTATGTCAGATTGGAGAATCCTTGCCCCAACACCACTTCCCAGCATCAGTAGATAGAAGAGTTCCTTTAAAGCCGCAATGGAATCGATAATAATAAAGGCACAGTTGTAGTTGGCCATGGGATAATGCTCCGCAACCGGTGTATGTCCCACCCAAAAGGTGCGTCCAGAGAGAAACTGTTTCAGGTTAAAAATATTGTCATATAATTTTTCAGCTTCTTCTTTGGTGGTTTGGACCAATGAACAGTTATATTCCACTGCCCGGCGCACTGTTTCCCACCAATACTCACGCCGATTTTCTTCCGGAAGCCATCTTGAATAAGTGCGGTAGTAGACAAAACTGCCCAACTGGGCCATGGGGTTAGGCCGGTGCTTATACCGACTGGTAAAATTATCACTAATCACCCGATAGTCAGTCTCCTGACGAAGGGCACGGCTCTTGTTTCGCTCATTTCGATAAATGATATAGTTTTTCGCCACATCCTTGCGTTTACTGTCCATAAGAAAGAACTCCACCATGTCCTGGATGGTTTCCACATGAACCGGTTGTTTTTCCTGACTCACCGCCTCAGCCACCTGATTTGCAATGCGTGTGCTCAGTTCCTTATCCACACCTTCCTTGGTTTCTGTCATTGCTTTTTCAATGGCACTGCTGATTTTGTTTACATCAAATACCATCGACCGCCCATCACGTTTACGAATGTTCATCCATGCGCCTCCTTTGGTCTTTATGCACTTAGGCTGTCTATATGTTGTGTTTCTTTTTTATTGTGCAGGTATCATTATACCATATATTGGTGATCGTAAACATCAAAAAAATTAAAAGCTGCCAAAATATGATTTGGCAGCTAAGACTGTCGTCAAGCGTGATGTTAGTAATGGTATATTTATATGCTACAGCGTCACATCTTCCCTAAGCGCCTCCCAGGTATAGTTGTTGCCTGCATTCCACAAGAGCCATTGATTGTTGCCACTGTCATAAGTACCTTTAATTTGTTCTCGAATCTGATCAACCCCATAGCGCTGGTAATACCCACCGCCCAGGTAACTGGCGGTAAAATCTTGCAACCATGGTCTCAGTGCTGCTTTCCTGCCGTCCGTTTCAACAGCTTCGATGCGTTCTTTTGCTTTCAGCATGGTTTCATAAACAATCGGATAAGGTTCCTTGTCTGGAATACTGACGCCAAAGGTTCCCAGGGCATAGTGTGAGGGGTAAGCCATGGGAGAGAGGACATCAGCCGCTGTGGCCAAGGTTTCCATATGTTGTCCTAACCTCATGTCATCCACCACAATAGGCACCAGTCCAAAGATATCGGCAGACACAAGTACCCCATAGGGCTTCAATTCTTCCCTGGCATAAGAAAGGAATGCTGCGATGGCTTCTGCCATGGTCTCGTTTTCACCGGCCTCGCCGTAATCGATTTGCTCCCGGGGACCGTCCGTGGGAAAGCGAACATAGTCAAACTGTATTTCATAAAACCCTTTTTCAGCCGCTTCAATGGCGATGGCCACCAAATAACCCCAGGCATCCCGGTTATAAGGGTTCAGCCATGCATCTTTTTTTCGATCAAGCCACACGTCACCCTCATGGGTTTGGATGGCCCACTGCGGATTTCCACCGGCAGCAATCACATCTTTAAATGTGACGATCCTGGCGATGGGATAAATATCATTGTCATGCATGGTGTCGATAACCGCCTGAAAATCCCTGACTTTAACCCGTGCATCCTGGCCCAGGTCATTGACCATGGGGATCTGTGACGCATAAGTCATGGTGCCCTGATCGTCCTTCACATCCACCACCCAGGCATTGATGATGGAGTTGTTGGTCTCGTTAAGTATTTCTTCAAACCGCCACTGAAGCCCAGCGGTGTTACCAGTCATATAGATACCTTTCACCTCTCTGTAGATGGCAAAGGGCTCCCAGCTTCCGGCCGGCTGCTGAAGATAATCTGTGCCTGTCAATGGAACCTCTGAAAGGTCAACGTCTTCCCACACATCAGTCACAACTGCTGTTTCCTGTAATAAGGGCAGTTCACCTGGCAAAGAACATCCTGTTAGCAGCAACACAGTTAATGCACAGGTACTCAACGCTGCTTTTCGCTTCATTGCTAAAATCATTTTCATATATTTTATGCAGTCCATGAAATCCTCCTATGAATGACGCTGGGATATGTTTCCTTTCCATTATAGCACAGGTAAGGTAGGATGATAGTCTTGATTTTGTCACTTTATCCTATAAAAAAAAGCCCTTTCTTATCTATTATCCTTGAATGGAAAATACATAAAAAAGGCTTTACATTGTTAAGGGTAAAGAGTCGCAACGACCTACTCTCCCGGGACATTACGTCCCAGTACCATCAGCGCTGAAGGGCTTAACGGCTGTGTTCGAGATGGGAACAGGTGTATCCCCTTCGCCTTTGCCACGACTCTTATTTGTTCCCTCAAAACTACATGATACTCACAAGGTTTTTACTAGGTCAAGTCCTCGAACCATTAGTATCGGTCAGCTCCATGCATTGCTGCACTTCCACCTCCGACCTATCAACCAGATCGTCTTTCTGGGGTCTTACCTACTCTCGTAGTGGGAAATCTCATCTTGAGGCGGGCTTCGTGCTTAGATGCCTTCAGCACTTATCCCTGCCATACGTAGCTACCCAGCGATGCTCTTGGCAGAACAACTGGTTCACCAGCGGTATGTCCATCCCGGTCCTCTCGTACTAAGGACAGACCCTCTCAAATTTCCAACGCCTGCGACGGATAGGGACCGAACTGTCTCACGACGTTCTGAACCCAGCTCGCGTACCACTTTAATGGGCGAACAGCCCAACCCTTGGGACCTACTTCAGCCCCAGGATGTGATGAGCCGACATCGAGGTGCCAAACCTCCCCGTCGATGTGGACTCTTGGGGGAGATAAGCCTGTTATCCCCGGGGTAGCTTTTATCCGTTGAGCGATGGCCCTTCCACGCGGTACCACCGGATCACTAAGCCCGACTTTCGTCCTTGCTCGACTTGTATGTCTCGCATTCAAGCTCCCTTATGCCTTTACACTCTTCGCACGATTTCCGACCGTGCTGAGGGAACCTTTGGGCGCCTCCGTTACTCTTTGGGAGGCGACCGCCCCAGTCAAACTGCCCGCCTGACAGTGTCCCAGAGCCGGGTCACGGCTCATGGTTAGAACTCCAGTACTCAAAGAGTGGTATCCCAACGTCGACTCCTCCGAAACTTGCGTTCCGATCTCTCAGTCTCCCACCTATGCTGTACATTCAGTACCAAAATCCAATGTCAGGCTGCAGTAAAGCTCCACGGGGTCTTTCCGTCCTGTCGCAGGTAACCAGCATCTTCACTGGTATTACAATTTCACCGGGTCTATTGTTGAGACAGCGTCCAAATCGTTACGCCTTTCGTGCGGGTCGGAACTTACCCGACAAGGAATTTCGCTACCTTAGGACCGTTATAGTTACGGCCGCCGTTTACTGGGGCTTCAGTTCCATGCTTCGGTTACCCTTACATTTCCCCTTAACCTTCCAGCACCGGGCAGGCGTCAGCCCCTATACTTCGTCTTTCGACTTTGCAGAGACCTGTGTTTTTGCTAAACAGTCGCTTGGACCTATTCTCTGCGGCCGGGTGAGGCTTACGAAGTTTTTTCTTCACCTCTCCCGGCACCCCTTCTCCCGAAGTTACGGGGTCATTTTGCCGAGTTCCTTAACAATAGTTCTCCCGTTCGTCTTAGGATTCTCTCCTCACCCACCTGTGTCGGTTTGCGGTACGGGCACCTTCATTCTCGATAGTGGCTTTTCTTGACAGCGTGGATTCAACCGCTTCGCTACTCTAATTTCGCTCCCCATCACTTCTCAGGATCATAATCCGGCGGATTTGCCTGCCAGATCTCCCTACAAGCTTGGACGCGCTCTACCAACCGCGCGCTCGGCCTATCCTTCTGTGTCCCCACTTCTCTCAAACGAATGTCGGTGGTACAGGAATCTCAACCTGTTGTCCATCGCCTACGCCTTTCGGCCTCGGCTTAGGTCCCGACTTACCCTGAGCGGACGAGCCTTCCTCAGGAAACCTTGGGTTTTCGACGGGCAGGTTTCTCACCTGCCTCTCGTTACTCATGCCAACATTCTCTCTTGTGTGCAGTCCACCTAACTTTACAGTTAAACTTCTCTCCGCACACATTGCTCGCCTACCATACGTCTTACGACGTATCCAAAACTTCGGTGGTATGTTTTAGCCCCGGTTATCTTCGGCGCAGGATCCCTGGACCAGTGAGCTATTACGCACTCTTTAAATGCATGGCTGCTTCTAAGCCAACATCCTGGTTGTCTTTGCAATCCCACATCCTTTTCCACTTAACATACACTTTGGGACCTTAGTTGTTGGTCTGGGCTGTTTCCCTCTCGACTACGGATCTTATCATTCGCAGTCTGACTCCTGGAGCGGCTGCTTTGGCATTCGGAGTTTGATAGGTGTTGGTAACCGGTGAAGGCCCCTTGACCATTCAGTGCTCTACCTCCTAAGCAGTTCTTCTCCAAGGCTAGCCCTAAAGCTATTTCGGCGAGAACCAGCTATCTCCGTGCTCGATTGGAATTTCTCCCCTACCCACAGCTCATCCAATGACTTTTCAACGTCACCTGGTTCGGTCCTCCACGAAATTTTACTTCCGCTTCAACCTGGCCATGGGTAGATCGCACGGTTTCGGGTCTGCAACTGGTAACTAATTCGCCCTATTAAGACTCGGTTTCCCTGCGGCTCCAGACCTTAAGGTCCTTAACCTTGCTACCAATCGCAACTCGTTGGCCCGTTCTACAAAAAGTACGCAGTCACATTCGTTAAAAATGCTCCTACAGCTTGTAAGCAAAGGGTTTCAGGTTCTGTTTCACTCCCCTCCCGGGGTTCTTTTCACCTTTCCCTCACGGTACTATTCTCTATCGGTCACCGGGTAGTATTTAGCCTTGGGGGGTGGTCCCCCCTCATTCCCACGGGGTTTCTCGTGTCCCGTGGTACTCTGGTACAGCGTCCAATCTCTTCGCAATTTCGTCTACGGGACTCTTACCCTCTTTCGTCAGCCTTCCCAGACTGTTCGACTATCGCTACAAAAACTGTGTATGACGCTGCCCGAACCCCATATGGCCGTAACCATATGGTTTGGGCTCTTCCCCTTTCGCTCGCCGCTACTCAGGGAATCGATGTTTCTTTCTCTTCCTTGGGGTACTTAGATGTTTCAGTTCCCCCAGTCTCCCTTCCATGCGCTATGAATTCACGCATGGATACGCAGGGTTCTCCCTGCGTGGGTTTCCCCATTCGGATATCCACGGATCAATGCTTGCTTGCAGCTCCCCGTGGCTTTTCGCAGCTTACCACGTCCTTCGTCGGCTCCCGGTGCCAAGGCATTCTCCCTTTGCTCTTCGTTCCTTGACCTATGTTTTATCGTAAATTGCTTTGCTTCATTAAAAGCATTGCTTTACTTTGCCTTGTGTTTTTTCGTATCATGTAGTTTTCAAAGAACAATTT
>JAGXHW010000036.1 GCA_024635995.1 Clostridiaceae bacterium | reverse complement strand
GAACAGAGCCGATGTTGCCGATCCCCTGAATGGATACTTTTTTCCCTTTCAGAGAAGCGTCTTCAAAAACTTCCTTCACGGATGCCTTGATACCCTCAAAACATCCAAAGGCAGTTGCTGCAGAGGTGCTTCCACCCCCGCCATAAGATTCTGGTAAGGCTACATTGTATTTGGTTTCTTTATGCACAATAATCATGTCATTCTCATCGGTACCTATGTCCACTCCTGTGACATAACGGCCTCCTAAACCTTCCACCATTCTGCCAAAAGCACGAAGCAGGTCTTCCGTTTTTTCCGTCTTGGCATCACCAATGATTACTGCCTTGCCTCCTCCAAAATCAATACCGCAAGCGGCATTTTTCCAGGTCATGGCTTTACCCAGCTTCATCACATCCTGCATGGCATCGTCCTCTGTTTCATAGGGCATCATGCGGGTACCGCCAAAGGCTGGCCCAAGGGCAGTGTTGTGAATTGAGATTAGCGCTTTCATACCAGAGTTCTTATCGTATCCATAGACGATCTGTTCAAAATCTTCTTCCTGCATGATTTCAAAAATAGGTTTCATTGGCAAACATCTCCTTTTTTCATTTAATCATAGATTAATCAAAATACCCTCCTTCCCTGATAGATGCAATTTCTGTGCCAATCTACAACCCTTGAAAACAGACAATGGTGAATCAATGTTTTTTTACTTTGGAACGTATTTAAACCGCAATTCCGTAAATTTTCGACAGAGGGCTTTTAACGCCATGGGTACCTGGTTCAAATTCATTCCTTATGGTTTAATTTTATTCCATATTTTTTCATTCGATTAATTAAAAGTGTATGTGTTACCCCCAAGGACCGTGCTGTCTCCCGTATACTTCGACCGCTTGACAAAGCCCCACTGATCAGTTCACGCTCTGTTTCCTCCATTGTTTTCTTGAGTGTCCTTCCAGCAAGTCGTACCTGTTGCTTTCCTGGCAACCGATGGTATTGTATGTGTTCAGGTTGAATCGTATGTCCCTCAGTAATGGCAATGGCTCTTTCAATAACATTTTGCAGTTCACGTACATTACCCGGCCAGTAATATGCTTCAAAATTAGTTAACACATCATGGTGCACCAATAAGTTGTTTTTACCATACTTTTTTCCATAATTGTTGACAAAGGCATCCACCAATACCCGAATGTCTTCCGAACGCTCCCGCAAGGGTGGTACAACCAGAGTAAATACGTTAATTCGATAGAAGAGGTCCAGTCGAAACTGGCCAGTGTCCACCATATTGGTCAAATCCCTGTTAGTGGCAGTCAAAATACGTACATTGATGGAGATTTCTTTTCCACTGCCCAATTTTCGGATTTTGTTTTCCTGAAGCACCCGCAGTAACTTTGCCTGTAAATGTGGAGGCATCTCGCCTATTTCATCCAAAAACACCGTGCCCCCATTGGCAATTTCCAGAAGACCGGTTTTTCCACTCTTCTTTCCCCCGGTAAAAGCACCTTCTTCATAACCAAAGAGTTCACTTTCCAGTAACTGGTCTGGGATGGCGGCGCAGTTCAAAGCCACAAAAATCTTGGACGATCGTGAACTGGCATTGTGCATGGCCCTGGCAAATAACTCTTTGCCCGTGCCACTCTCACCCAGGATCAAAACCGGTGAATCTGACTGTGAATAGGCCATGGCCTGGCTGATGGTGGCTTTTATTTCATTGCTGACCCCAAAAATATCATCGAAAGTAATGGGATTATCATACCGTTTGACGTTAAAAAGTTCACCTATGCGGTTCATGTCTTCCAAGGTGATCATATATGAAGATATTTTTTCATCATCACTGATAATGGGAGTGGTACTGACCAGGTAATTTTTTCCGCGGATCATCATCTCCTCCCTGGGTGGATCGATTCGGTCATCCCAGGATTCCATCAGTCGGTGTATGGTTTTGGTTTTATCCAGAAAATCCAATGATTTGCCAATGACTTCGCTCATTTTGACATGTAGAATCTGTTCAGCCGTATACTGATTCACATATTTAATACTGCCTGTTTTATCAATGATCACAATGCCCTGGGAAATACTATCTAAGACAGCCCTGACTTCAAGTTCCTTCTCTTCCAGAACGATGAAATCAACTTCCTTCACTTCTTCCACACCCGAAATACTCAACAATTCTTTTTTCATTTGCTGCCACAGGGCTTTTGGCTGCTGCAGAAATTTCACATAAATCACATAAGTATACGCTTCCATCCAGATAATGTTGATGTCATGTTTAACAAAAACCGACGTCACATCATGGGTCATTTTCGGTCTGTCGATGGTAAGTATTTTAATCCTGGATATTTCCAAAGGTGTCACCTCCAGTGCGTTTTTCTTTGTTGTTGTCATTTACATTATAATGCATAACAGTTGATTCATATAGGAAAAAATAAAGAAAGATCTCGTACGCGGTTAGCGTTTAGATCTTTCTTCATACGTATATGGTTCGTGTCATTATGAAACTGATATAAACGATATATGTGTTAATCGTAATACATCTGTCATTTTCTTTGGTCAGTTCAGTTGCTATTCCTCATTTTCAAGATCTTCTATCAGTCTCTTCATCTCATCAATTTCCCTTAACTGCGCCTCTATGATCTCATCAGCTAGTTCCCGAACCCGTGGATCTGATAGATTAGCACGTTCACTCGTTAAAATGGCGATAGAATGATGTGGTATCATGGCTTTCATATAAGAAGTATCATCAATTGTCGTTTGGCTGCGAACCAGGAATAAGGCAAGTGCAAAGACAAAGAGGCTTGCTACCACGATTCCTATGTTCACTCGACGATTCTTCAACATATGCAGCATAAACCCCAACATAATGAGAGCCATGGACGCACCCATTAATAATGCCATATACATCCTTGTCTCACTAAAAGTGGCATGATCAGCCACATAAGTGTTTAAATACGTAAAAATGAACATAACCACCGTTGATGTTGCAATCATTCCACCAAATTTTGCATAATTTTTCATTATAAACTCTCCTTTGATCTTCGATCAAGTCTAAGATATTATATATAACGTACGATATTTTATCACCTACTAATCGTATACCCCATTCAATTGAGAATACTCTATATAAAAAGAACCTCCAGATTGTCTCCAGAGGCTTTAAACGCAAGAATCCTGTTTATTTTTGAAATACGTATTGATCAAGCAAACGACTTGTTTTATCGGCCACTTCCTGAGTGTCCGACTGCCAGTGCCGGGCGCTGACCAGTTCATATGTCCACCAGCCATCATAGCCCGTAGCTTTTACTGCTGAGACCCACTCCGGTACAGGGATGTCACCATCACCGGCATAGTAGCCTCGCAGGTCTGTTTCATCGCACATTGTCCCAGGACTATTTTTCTTGCCATCACCAAAATGAATGTGATAAATCAACTCTTTCTTCATGTTGGCCACATCATCAGGGGATGTTTTGCCTCCATACCACAAATGCCAAAAATCAATGACCATGCCAAAATTGTCACGACCAACTTCTTCAATCAGTTCAAGACTTTGTGAAAGGGAGTGAATGGGTGACCAGGCTACCGGTTCCAACTGAAATTTAACGCCATAGCGTGCTCCTACATCGGCAATTCGCCGTATGTTTTGTCCTGTCAAAAACCTGATTTCTTCCCATGGCCGGCCCTCCAAAGCACAGAGGGGTACCAGCTGGATGCAGTCACAACCAACCTGTTGTGCAAAGGTTGCCAGGGTATCTGTCTGTGCCAGCATGCGGCGTATGGATTCATCGTCTGTCTGCTCAACATAAGCCACATCATTGATGCTAATCATCTTCATATCATATTTTGCCATCGTCTCTTTGACTGTTTCAACTGACAGGCCTGCTGCCAGGTAATCATGTACCTTGTCACCTGCCATTTCCACTGCATCAAAACCAGACTGCCGGGCAATGCGGATGTCAGAAATCAGGTTGCTTTTCCAGATTGATTTTGTGTGAAGTGCCTTTTTGTTCATCAGATCACCCTTTTCAATATTTTCGAAGTGTGTTGACAGTGGACATCATTTCTTCATGAGCCTCATTTACTGCGTCTTTGTGAGAACTGCCGGCAGTTCCCACCCGCCAGAAGTTTTCATACCCTTCTGTCATGGTGCCCGGTAATACGTCAATTTGGATCAGGGTAGAAATGTGGTCCCGTCGGCTTTGCTCCAGGGCTTCTTTCAGTTGTGACAAGTTGGTTACCCTGTAGCTTTTAGCACCGTACCCCTCCGCCACCTTGGTAAAATCGATGGGCAGAGACTCACCGGACCATCCATGTTCTCCAGGTTCCCGGAATCGAAACTCTGTACCATACGTATCAATGCCTTTACCATTCTGTAGTTGGCGAATGCAATGATGACCACTGTTGTTAAACAGCAACACATTTATTTTCTTTCGTTCCTGCAAGCTGGTCACCAAATTGGAGTGTGCCATTAGAAAAGCCCCGTCACCGACGAAAGCATACACCTCAGCTTCTGGCTCCGCCAGTTTAACCCCAAACGCACCTGCTGTTTCATAGCCCATGCACGAGAACCCGTACTCCAGATGATACGTACCCGGCTTTTTAACCGTCCAAATACGTTCAAGGTCTGATGGTAAACTACCGGAAGCAGAAACAACAATATCAGAGGGAAGGAATAACTGGTTCAATTCCATCAAGACACGGGTCTGCGACAGTCCCTCTGCCGGGTCAATTTGCATTAAGCGTTCCAGTTCTGTGTTCCAAGCTTCCTGTGCCTTGTTGGTTTCGTCTTTAAAATCAGTCTGATAGCCTGCATGTTCCAATGCTTCAGACAATGCTTCAATGCCTTTTCTGGCATCAGCTGTCACTGATAATGAACCCATTTTCATGGCATCCATTTTGCTTACATTGATCGACACCAAGGGCACCTGGTTATTCTGAAACCCGCCCTTTGAATGGGTGACAAAATCATTCAACTTTGTGCCCACTGCGATAATCACATCTGCTTCTTTCATCAATCGATTAGCAGATAAGGTACCGCAAATACCGGCACAACCTGTGTAATAAGGGTGATCCGCCGTTATTTCCCCTTTACCAGCCTGGGTTTCTCCCACGGGGATACTAAATTTTCTTGAAAAAGCTGCCACCGCTTCACCAGCATCACTGTACCGTACGCCACCCCCAGAAATAATAAAGGGTTTCTTTTTTCCGGCGATGAGTGTTGCCGCACGTTGAACAGCATCCATGGACGGCGGCATTCTATCCAAATACCACGTTCTTTTGGCAAAAAAATCCTCAGGATAATCATATACTTCTCCCTGGACATCCTGGGGTAGACAAAGGGTAACCGTTCCGGTTCGCTCGGGATCTGTTAATACTCGCATGGCGTTCAGACAGGCAGTCATCAGTTGTTCTGGCCTGGTGATACGGTCCCAGTACTTGCTCACCGGTTTAAAGGCATCGTTAACACTGACGGTGTAGTCAGACTCCACTTCAACCTGTTGCAACACAGGGTCCGGCTGTCGGTCTGCGAAAGTGTCTGAAGGTAACAGTAACAACGGAATCTTATTCACTGTGGCTGTGCCTGCCGCCGTCACCAGGTTTAACGAACCAGGACCAATGGAAGCTGTACAGGCATAAATCGCCCTTCTTCGTTTTTGTTTTGCATAAGCCATGCAAGCGTGGGCAATGTCCTGCTCATTTTTACCCTGTATAAACGTCACTTGGTCTTTGTATTGCTCCAGAGCCTGTCCAAGTCCCACCACATTGCCGTGGCCAAAAATCCCCATAAACCCATGAACAAAAGGGGTTTCCTCACCTTCGCAACTCAGATACTGGTTTTTCAAAAATTGTACCAGGGCTTGTGCCATGGTTAGTTTCACTTTTTGTCCCATTATTTCCCTCTTTTCTATACAAACTCAACCATATTAACGATCATTTTTCAGGCCAAATTTTAGCATCAGGTTGTTCAACCCATACATGTTCTTCTTCAAAGGTTGGCGCAAGGTAAGGGTTGTTTTCCAAATGGCGAATCATCCAAAGAAAATACATGGCATAACCGGGAGCCGCCACTTGGGGATGCACTAGATTAGGGGCTATTTTAACGGTATCATTGTTTTCCAGTAAAACGGCTTCATCGCCAAGTTTCATAAGCCCAAATCCGTTTTCCGGTTGCAGCTTGTAAAAATAGATTTCCGGCTGCTGGTGATGATGGGAGGGGAACCCTGCCCATTTTCCCGGGTAGTGAACATCTTCTCCAAACATAATGTTAGAATCTGGTGACAGATCAACATTCTGAACTGTTCGAACAATCCGGGTACCGGTATCGTTCATGGTACCTTCGCCCCGCACTTCTTTAATGACTGACTCTTTTGTTCTTGCCACAGACGTGAAGACCTTGTCGTTCTTTGTTCGAACGACAGCCACTTCACTGTCCTCTGCAACACCAACAATTTTTACTGTTACACCTTTTGGCACATTTAAACACCAAACGTTGTCGTCCAGGAAGCTTTCCCTGGATACCCGTTCATTGCGTCCTTCCCAGTAAACGTCAATTTGTCCTGATAAAATTAGAAATATTCTTTCATAAGGTAAGTTATCAACATAATGTTCATCTGGCATTAATTTTAAAATGCCAAAATCCATCATCATATCACTGTGTTCACCATCCATGGATGTGATGGCATTGTAGCCAGCCTCAAAAGCCTTGTCCCGATGAATTCTCATTAACAGCACCTCTTTCTTGTCTGGATTGTTTTATCAAGCAACATATTATTTTTTTAACTGACAGATCAATTCATAAGCTTTTTCTTCGTATAGTCGCATTGGGTTTTTAAACAGTGTCATACGGTCAAACACTTCAGGAAAAGCCAGCACCTCACGGCGAAGAGATTGTCCAAATACCTGTCGCAAAGCTGTACCAATGTTAACTTTCGCCACCCTTGATTTCTTAAGTTGCTGCCTGTCCTCATCCCGGATACCAGAGGCTCCGTGAATTACCAGAGGCACGTTTGTCACCTTTTCGATGGCCTGTAGTGCCTGAAAGTCGATGGTGGATTTTCTGTCAGTCAGCCGGTGAATATTACCCACAGAGACTGCCAACCAATCTAATCCTGCTTCTTCCACAACACTTTTTGCTTCCTCCGGCGTAGTGAAATCTCCCAGTGTTTCGCCCAGATCGTCGTAGGGTACACTCCCAACTTCACCTTCCACCGCCACATCCCAGGAAGCCGCAACCTGAACAACTAAGCGGCTGTTCCTGATGTTATCCTCAAGGGGCAGTTTAGAGCCGTCGTACATCACCGAAGTGAACCCGCTTTTAATGGCTTCCTGAATCAAATCCAAATCTGTGCAGTGATCCAGGTGAACTCCTATGGGTACTTCAGCCATTTTTGCTATGGAAGAAAACAGAGCTCCCCAGTGTTTAATGGCCATAGCCTGTCTGGCATCCCTGTTGACCATCAGGAGTACCGGTGAAGCAGCCCTCTCTGCTGCTTTGACCACCGCTAATGCTTCTTCATGTCCAAAAACATTAAAGCCTGGAACAATCATGTTCCGAGAGGACGCCTCACTAATCATCTGATTAATTTCTTTCATTAATCTTCATCCTCCCTTTCACCGTAAGCCTTCAGTGGATACTTGCGCAGGTGTTCCTGGGCTTCATCCAGCGTGGGTATTGCCCCGGCGCAGCTGTCACCAGCCAGTACAATGGAGGCGCAGGCAGATCCCAACTCCATGGCCTTGTCCAATGACCATTGGTTGAACAGCCCGTAAAGCAATCCTGCCGCATAGGCATCACCGGATCCAAAGGTCTTTTTAATGTTTGTGGGGATAACCCCCTTCTTGATCACTTTTCCGTCCGGTAAATATGCACTGGATCCCTTTGCACCATCCTTGGCAATGACCAACTTCACTCCTTTGGAAAACAATGCTTCTGCTGATAGCTTGTCATCCCTGTTTTCCGGCATGGATAAATACTCCATGGTATTAAATTCTTCCCGATTACCGATAACCACATCACAATACTCCGTTGCCATGGAATAGTAAAGGGCTGTTTCTTCATGATTTTGCCATCCATATGGACGATAATCCAGGTCAAGCATCACCCTTGTTCCATGCTTTTTGGCATAATTCATTAAAGTAAGCATGGCTTCCCTGGAAGGACTCACTGAAAAAGCAGTGCCTGAGAGCAAAACAGCAGCTGAACGTTTAACGTAATCTTCACTGATATCAGAAGGCTCCAATAACAAATCCGCTGTATTTTCCCGGTAGAGATATGATCCGCTGTTGGTGGGACTAAGGATCTCTGTAATGGCCAGACAATTGCGCGCGCCTGTTTTGTCTGCGATGATCCCCTCCTCATTAATACCTGCCTTCCTGAATGTCTGAAAAATATAATCACCCATGCCGTCTCCAGATACCTTGCCAATAAACCCTGTTTTTAGTCCAAGTTTCGATGTGCCCTGCGCAATATTAGCAGGAGATCCTCCCACGGTTTTTGTAAAGGAGGGTACATCAGCAAACGGGCAGTTGTAGCGGTCTGCGTTCAAATCGATGCCTGCACGGCCAGCCAAAATAATGTCCATGTCGCGTCCGGTTGGAAAATTCATCCTCATCAACTCCTGGGTTTCGTTTTATTTCGTTTATTTCCGTTGTTGTTATGTTTATAGAGTAAACCTTTCACTATTAATTGTCAACCTGTAAATGCGTTTACACACTTTCAATTGACAGGTCTTTGCCCTTTCGTTTATAATCAAAATGAAACATGTTGGCCGATTTATTACGCGAGGAGATGACTTTATGTCTGTTAAACGCATAGAAGAAATCAAAGCAATGCTTCAGCAACAAGGCAAAGTGATGGTCAATGACTTGAGCCAACAATTTCGGGTGAGTACAGTCTCCATTCGAAAAGATTTGGCTTCGCTGGAAAAACAGGGACTGGCCGTACGCTTTTATGGAGGCGCCCAGAAAGTGGAGCTTCACCAAAAGGGTCAGCCGCAAACACATGATTTTTACCAAAATTCCCAAAGGCAAGCCCTGGCCGAGAAGGCCTGCGAAGAAATCGAGGAAGGTGATTGCATCTTCTTAGGCTCCGGGCGAACCTGTTGCATCCTTGCCAGAAAACTGGGTCGTTTTCATCATTTAACCGTTGTGACCAATAACATAACTGCCCTGCAGGATCTCCTTCACCGGGTATCGAAAGTCTACCTGATTGGCGGCGAAGTCACTTCCACGGATGAAATCACACTTTTTTCCAGCTGGGAACAACCCCAGGCATTCACAGAATCCATTTATGTGAACAAAGCGTTTACCAGTATTTCCGGGATTGATATGAAAGCAGGTTTGACAGTAAATTCCATCATCAGCACCTACGTCTTTCGTCACATTCCCACCATGGCGCACCAATGGATTCTCATGGCCGATCACTCAAAATATGACCGCATTGCCATTTACCCAGTGGCGGAACTTAATAAGTTGCACACCGTCATATCTAATAATTTCCCCAGTCTTTATGCAGACTATTTCCGGCAGCATCAAATCCGAATGGTCTTAACAAATAATTGAGTGCTTCCCAAGGAGGAAACCATGTATACTTTAACCATACTGGTAATTCTTGCTGTTTTTCTGCTGGACATCACCCTGTCCACCCTTAATTACAAACACCGCAACCAGACCATCCCTGACAATGTGGCTGACGTTTATGATCAGAATGCCTATGATAATTGGTTGAACTATACCATGGAGAATCACCGTATTTCAATGATTGAAAAGGTGTTGGACACTGTGTTGCTTATATTGTTTTTATCTGTTGGATTATTCCCTGCCCTGGCAAGACTGGCTGATGGGTTTACCCCAAATCCTGTTCTTCAAAGTCTTTTGTTTCTAAGCTTTTATGGGACCATTAGCTTTGTTCTGGGTATTGGTTTTCATTGGTACCGTACCTTCAGCATTGAGGAACGCTTCGGTTTTAATAAATCCACAATAAAAACCTTTGTGCTTGACCAGCTGAAATCCATTCTTTTGGCAATCCTTCTGGGTGGAGGCATTCTCTATGCACTACTTACCCTGTACCTGCGTATAGGAAACCGCTTCATCCTCTACGCCTGGCTGTTGATGGTCAGCCTCACCTTACTGATCAACCTCCTCTATACTAAAATATTTGTACGACTTTTCAACAAGTTGACACCGTTGCCTTCTGGTGAATTGTATGACAAAATTAACGACCTGGCAGTCTCGACAGGGTATGAGGTCAAAAAAATAAGCGTCATGGATGCCTCCAAACGTTCATCCAAATTAAACGCTTACTTCTCTGGTTTTGGCAAATTTAAACACATTGTTCTTTTTGATACTTTATTGGAAAAATGCAGCACTGATGAAATTGTCAGTGTACTGGCCCATGAAATTGGTCATGCCAAACACAAAGATGTGTTGCGGCAATTATTAATCTCCGTCATCCAGATGAGTGTCGTGCTGGTGCTATTGACTTTTTTCCTCTCATCTGATGACCTGGCACAGGCATTTGGGTTTAGATCTGCCCACATGGGATTTGCCCTGATTCTTTTTGGCATTCTCATGGAGCCCGTGGGTATTGTGGTGGGCATTCCCTTGTCCCAACTTTCCCGAATAGCTGAATACCGGGCCGATGCCTTTGCCGCCGTATCAGGATACCGGGAACCAATGATCAGTGCCTTGAAGGTGCTGGCCAGGGAAAACTTTGCCAACCTGACACCCCATCCCCTGGTGGTTAAAATGACCTATTCTCACCCACCTATCAGTCAAAGGGTTGAGGCCTTGACCAAGAAGCCTCCAGGTGGATTTTCAACCAGCCTGAAGGTATGTTGCTTTCAATATCATACTTTATGACAGATGCAACCCCAGCTCTCTCGCCTGTTCAAGGTAATCTGTATTTTCAAAGTCTTCCGGCACGCCGGCACCCAGGGCCAATACACCTTCTTTATAGTCCCAGTTCAGGTAACGGCACATGGTCTTCATATGAGCTGTGATGCCATCCATGGCCCAATCATCCACATCCGCCCCGGCTGCCAACAAGTAAGCTTTGGTTGGGTTTTCTCTCAGTTTAAGGTTAATGGCATAAAACCGGTCAATGGCACTTTTCAACTGGGCTGTCACTCCAAAATAATACAGGGGAGACACAAAAACCACAGCTTCCGCTTCTTTCATTTCAGGATAAACATGCAACATATCATCCTTGAAAATACAGGTTTCTTTCACTTTTTTGCAATGGTCACACCCAGTACAGGGGTGAATTTGCATTTGTGCCGTGTCAAAGCGAACCGCTTCATGTCCTGCTTCCCGTGCACCATTCACAAATTCGTCCGCCAGAGCTGATGTCGTTCCATTTACATGAGAACTTCCAGTCAGTACAACGATTTTCATCTCCTTCATCCTTTCCATGATTCTGGTATATAATTGTCCACCATGAGTATACCCCGCTACGGCTATTCCTATAAATTTTTTTGATTTTTTCATTTCATCTGCCACCTACATTTTCTACTAAATTTATTAAATTTTTCAAGCAGGTTCGCAATTTATTTAAAGGGCTGAATATCATTACGCCTTTTCATTTTTACGACTTCTAAAGAGATGATACAGAACAATAGCCATGCAAGTCCACCTGCCAGTCCAGCTATCACGTCGCTGGGGAAATGAGCGTTTAAATAAACCCTGGACATTGCTATAAGGATTATAAGTGAAATTAAAACAGCGGAACAAACCATTTTTTTAACTTTGGATAACTTGCTTCTTTGAATGAGATAGACAATAAAACCATAGAGAATTAAGGAACCCATAGCATGACCGCTGGGAAAACTATACCCTACTGCATCGATTTGTTCATTTATAGACGGCCGACCTATTTGATAATAGCGCTTTAACGCCGAAATAATTAAGCCTCCACCACCGACTGATACTAATAATAACAAAATTCCCCACTTATCTCTTTCTTTAAGCCAGAGATATAAGGCTATAAAAAGGCTGGCTACAGCAATAAACCATACTGACCCCAGTTCTGTTATAAAAATCATCACACTATAGAATTTTGGAGAAAAACCATCTTGAAGAAGATCTATCATAACATTATTAAAAACGTCTATTTGTTGGTATACTACATTTTCTGAAATCTGCCAAAATAGCATGATTGAAAGAGCTATAACACCAAAGCCCATCAGTATTAGCAGCAACGGAAAGGCCACATTTTTCGCTGTGTTTTTATTCATATCAACTACACTCCGTTCATACTTATCAAAAGCTATTATTAGATTACCCGATTAGGGCGAAGAATTAACCGGGAGTTTCTTTTATCAAACAAACTCATTTTTGAACCTCCCAGGTTTTCATATTTCATTATAAACAGAATTCTTAGCTTCTGGTGGAGTCCTAACTACATCAGAAGGTTAGAATGCGTTAAGGCGTTCAAGTCAGATATTTATTCCTGTCCAAGTTTCTACTTTGAGATAGATATAATGGCATATATGTTTAATTCAATTTTATTCGGTTATGTAATTAATAGTACGGATAAATTTCAAAAGGGAGGTGAGTGCAATAATTTCGACCTAATGACACAATCCGCCACTGGCGAGACATTTTTTAGGAGGGAAATTACATGAAAACATTGATAAGAATGATTGCACTGGTCCTGGTGACAATGATGCTTGCGTCACCACTGACAGGATGTGAAAGACCTGATTCAATTCCTGAACCAGAGGCACCCGAAGAACAAATTCCATCTGACTACTGATCCTGCTCAGAACTGGTCTTCCACTTCATGGAACCAGTTCTTTTTATTTAATCTAGTCACGTTTCGATGGCGCACATATTGGTACTAATAGAACATGATGTTATTTTGTATTAAGAAATGGAGCTGGAAACGATGTATGGTTTTGACCTGGAAAACAGCTACACACTTCTTCCGGACATGTTTTATACACACATTCAACCCACACCAGTTTCTTCTCCCAAAATACTTGTTTATAACCATCCTTTATCAAAGGCATTAGGGTTAAACCCAGATGAACTTGATAGCAATATCGGCGCTGAGATTTTTGCTGGAAACAAAGCTCCTGCGGAACTTCAAACCATTGCCCAAGCCTACGCCGGCCATCAGTTTGGATATTTTACCATCCTGGGTGATGGCCGTGCACTGCTGTTGGGAGAGCAAACCACCCCTGATGGTGACCGGTTTGATCTACAACTAAAAGGATCCGGGCCAACTCCTTATTCCCGTGGTGGCGACGGACGGGCAGCCTTAGGCCCCATGCTGAGAGAATACATCATCAGTGAAGCCATGTTTGCCCTAAAAATTCCCACTACCCGCAGTCTGGCAGTGGTGATCACAGGTGATCCTGTTTTTCGTGAAGCCCCACTGACCGGCGCCATCCTCACCCGGGCTGCCTCCAGTCATCTTCGGGTGGGCACCTTTCAATTCGCCGCTCAAAAAGGAGACATAAAGGCCTTACAATCATTGGCAAACTATGCCATCGAGAGGCATTTCCCTCACATTGAGTTATCCGACAGCACCCAGGCGACTCTGATGCTTCTAAGAGAAGTCATTCAACGCCAGGCGTCACTGATTTCAAAATGGCAGCTGGTTGGTTTTATACATGGCGTCATGAACACCGACAACATGACCATCAGTGGCGAAACCATTGATTACGGTCCCTGCGCCTTCATGGACACGTACCATCCACAAACGCTCTTTAGTTCCATCGATCGGCAGGGCCGATATGCTTATGGCAACCAACCATCCATTGGCGGTTGGAACCTGTCCCGTTTTGCGGAGACCCTTGTCCCGCTGTTGCATGAAGAACAACCTGTGGCCATTGAAATGGCCCAGGAAGAACTGAATAAATATATCGGTATTTACCACCAGTATTGGCTTCAGGGAATGAAGTCTAAGTTGGGGCTTTTTAACCAAGAACCCGAAGACGAAGCACTGATCAAGGAACTATTGCAGTTGATGGAGGATCACAAACTTGATTTTACCAATACATTCGTAGATTTAATAAAAAAGACATGGCCGGAAGTTGACGGTTTTCATGATTGGCGACAGCAATGGCAACAACGGATACAGAGACAACAACAACCAATGGAAGAAGTGTTGTCTTTAATGAAGCAATCAAACCCTGCTGTGATTCCTCGAAACCATCAAGTGGAAGCCGCACTGGAATCAGCTGTTAGCCAAAACAATCTTACACCTCTACATGCTTTGATGAAGGCCCTGGCAACACCCTATGACCATTCATCGGATAAAGAGCCTTATACCGCTCCGCCTCCACCGTCCAATGTGCCATACCGCACCTATTGCGGTACCTAAAAAGACACCGCCTTATGGCGGTGTCGCTGTTTGTGTCATCCTTATTCTTCAATCACATATGAAACCGATTTCTCTCCAATCATTTCTTCAATCGTGGTAAAAAGGGTATAATTTGCTTCCTCGTCTTTCAACACGATCAAGGTTTTGTCGCCCAATGTGTCCAAATACGCATCAAATCCTTCCAGGGTATAAGCCCTTTCATCCACCTGGATGGCATTGCCAATTACTGTCACATTCACTTCCCTATAAGCAGTAGTATCTTCAGCGCTTCTGTCTGCAGGCATTTCCTCTTCCTGTGATGGTGACTCCTGCCTGTTTAGCAGCCTCAATAAATCTCCCTGCCCTATACCCCACTGCTCTCCAAACAGTAGTACCAATAAGATTAACAGGATCAATACATACAATGTAAGCCGAAAATAGCGTCCGCCCTTTCTTTTCTTTTTTTCTCGATTTTGCAACATGGCGTTCCACCCTTTCAATTGTTGTAGCTTTCCAACACTGTTATGGCATAAAAGTTGTTAACGAATCTGTAATATATATGATTCCGGGAGTGGTCGTTCACGCACCCATTCCTGGGTAGCTTCCTGCATGATCAGGTAAGCGTAGCGATAAACTTGTTCATCAGTGTCCAGCGTGACCAATAACAGGGGGCCATCACCTCTTTGTCGCTGGAATTCCCGTACCATTTCCTGTTTAATCCTGCTTTTCTGATTTTCACGTCGGTCCTCATTGTTTACCAGGTAGATGGAGGTGGGTTGTTCATTGATCCACAACCTGTTTAACTCAGTTTTGAGTTCCAGGTCAATGACAACCGCCTGTTCCTGCAAAAATCGATACTTCTCCTGGTTCTCAAAGCTGTTCAGTTCATCCGAAGATTCCGCTTCTTCCAATTGTTTAAGGGCAATTTGAAGCTGGTTGTTCTGCCCCATTAAAGCTTCCACTTCGGCCGCATACGTGTTTTCCAGTTGATTTTCACTGATTTGTTGGTTAATCAGCAGCACAAAGAGCAGGATCAGAAAAACATCCAGTAGTGGTGTAAGATCAAGCCATCTATTCCGTTCCATGGGAAATCCTCCCATCGCTGTACAAATCCACCCTTTCAAGCAGCATTTTCAGGTTTTCCCTGTTTTGTTCCACCATGGGGTATAAAGTGGCATCCACAGCTTTAAAAGTAAGGGCAAAAACCAGTCCCCAGAAAGTTGATGTAAGCGCCACTGTGAAATTTAAAGTTACTGTCTCCTGGGACATTTCCACCATACGCAGCAGTGAGAGAATGGTTCCAAGCATGCCCATCATTGGAAAGGCACTGTTGATAGAGGAAAAAATACTATAATAATGAATTTCATCTGCTCTCATCCCAATCAATGCATTCAAGTCCAATTTGTACTCATCCCGGCCCTTCACCCGGTCAATCAATAAACTGACAGGCACATAAATTTTGGGTTGAAGCTGGTTTTTCAACAGAATACTGTATTGTTTGGTCCGCGGGTAAACCACCGTTGCATTCACCACTGCCAAAAGGATAATCAGCAGGTCGTACCCCATGATGTTACGTAGTATTATTCTTAGCATAGTCTGCCTCCACGGTTTATTCTTTTACACGTTTTGCTTGTCTATCCACTCTACCATTTTAAGGGATCTCCTCAGGTATCCTATTGGATAAACTGCCTCAAGACAACAATACCCAACTTCAGGTCAATTAATCCGATGACTACCCCGCTAAGAATCCTGTTTATTGCCCTGCTGCGATTTTATTGTTAAGATGATAGAAAGATATTTGAATGAAGGGAGCTTTCCCCATGAAAGAATTTCCAAATATCGACCAGGTTCATGAAATGCTGGAAACTATATCAGATGAAATCCCTCAGGATTTCTACAAGGAGTTAAGTGGTGGTGTGGTGTTGGTGGAACATACCAAGAAACACGCTGAAACCAGGCCTGACTACCCTCTTTATATCATGGGGGAATATCACCGCAGCGCTATGGGAAGACAGATCATTATTTATTATGGCTCCTTCAGGAAGGCTTATCATCACCTGTCTGAGAAACGATTGTATGAAAGGCTGAAAGAAACCCTGCTCCATGAATTTACCCATCACCTGGAAAACCTTGCCGGGGAAAGAGGTCTGGAAAAAAAAGACGCCGAAAGGGTAAACTCCTATCGGCGAGTCCGTTCGCCCAAAGACAGCGTGTAGACGTTCCCGTCTACTTAATCCATCCTGGCAACCCTTTGGACCACTTCCACAGTCCATTCAGCCAAACCTGTAATGGTCATTTTTTTCATGCTTCTCACATAAGTATCCAGACGATTTCCAATAGGTTCCCGCCACTTAGGTTCGATTGCATCCAGCCCTCTTGCAATGCCAAGCATGGTACCAATCTGTGCTGCGTTGCAGTCTACGTCTTGGCCGGCCAGTGCAATAATGTTCATGGTCTCGTTAAAATCATTTTCTCCGAACCACAAGGCCACCACCTGTGCCGCTGCGTTGGGATAGGCGTGAATCCAGTTGTACCGCTGGTATTTTTCCTCACAGGGCCGCCAGGCTGATTCCCATTCATTTGTCCGTTGGCACTGGTTCAGAGCAAACCTAACAACACTGGTATACTCAGCGTCCTGGGGCATCATGTCCACCACGTCCTCTAACAGCAGCCGCATGTCTGAGGTGACAAAAGACCTGGCAGTCAGCACAGCATTAAATACCTCTCCCAGAATGCCGTTGTTGGCATGGGAAATGCTGCCATCCAACCAGGCCAGTCGTGCTGCTTCCATGGCATTACCTGGCACTACCATACCGCACACAGCCCCCCTCATCTGGGCTCCAATCCACTCAGAGAAAGGATTATGAAGTCTGCCACTATCAGGAGGATAAATACCCAGTTTCAGATTTCTCAGGGCAATGTCTTCAGCAGACCAACCAAAAGGAATGAGTGCCAGCCATTGGTCAGCAATGTCTCCAGCTTCCACTGACAATCCTTTTTCCTCAAAGGCTTTTAAAAAAGCCAATTCATACGTAATGTCATCGTTAATGGTGTTGGGAGGCCGCACATAGGCATCCACCTTGCCGAAGGTTTCCTTCAGCTTTTCTGTGGTATACCCCTCCATGGCTGTACCAATGGCACCCCCTATGATCTGGGCAAGCCAACCAGCATAAACCTGCTCTGCATAACGTGTTGAAGCCAGGTCAACAGGTGTTGATTCCGGGAAGGCAGCAGCCTCTTTTAGTTGTACCCAGCTGGTGTATGCTTTGTATTGCCAATAGGGAGATACTTCATCGATTTCAGCCCGGTTCAGCAGGTTAAAAATTTGCCCTGAAATGCGGTGAAGGGCAGGCATGTCATGCTCATTAAAAGCCTTTAAACCAGGTTCAATCAATTTTTCAGCATCCTCTACCTTATAACCCCTGTTTTCCATGGATTGAATGGCTGCGATGATCAACCGTTCCGGCGCACCTGAACCTGGTACTTCACTGTACCACCAAAGCTTAATGCGTTCATCCTCCGCTTTTTCCAATGGTTCAATCATATTCCAGGTTTGCTCTTCTTCTGTCAGTAACCTGGGAACTGCCTTTTCCATTAATTCTTTTTCCATTTTCCAGGCTTTCATGACAAATCTCCCTTCATAAATGTTTTCTTACTGATCTCCCTCCATGAACCTGCATAATCACACCATCCCAAAGTGCCAGTTGGCCGCTGACCCACACTCCTTTAATTCCCACAGGCAGAGTCAGGGGGTTTTTGAACGTCGCCTTGTCCTGAATAACATTCGGGTCAAAGAGGGTGATGTCTGCGTCAGCTCCCATATCCAAGATGCCTTTTTTGATGCCAAGCCGCCTGGCTGGCATAGCTGTCATTTTATCAATGGCCTGGTACAGGGTCATCAACCTTCGTTCCCTTACATATTCTCCCAATACCCTGGGAAAGGTGCCTGCAGCTCTTGGATGACCCTGCCCACTATTGATCAATCCGTCACTGGCAATCATCACCCGGGGATGGAGGATGGCCTTGTCGACATCTTCACGCTTCATCACATGAGCAATGGTCAGGGTTTTTGGCGCAGTGCCTCTCAGAAAATGGAACAGCTCCTCCGTCAATCGCTCTCCGCGGTGTGGCCCTTCAGCCACTTCAATGGCTTCATATCCAACCTGGTACCGTTCCAAGAATCCATCATCGTAGGTGGCCGTACCAATGAAGGTACTGAAGGCTTCGTAAGGGTAGCAGTCAGCAGCAATGTCGAAGCCCTCCGATGTTTGCTGCTCCATCCATTGGAGAAACGTTTCCATCTGGCCAAAACCAGCCATGCTGTTCATGTGAGAAAACTGCACAGGCAAATCTAGTTCCCTGCCTATTTTCATTAATTCTTCTGCAGACCTCATCACAAGGTCTGCATCATTCCGCAAATGAGCCGCAATGATGGCGTTGTACTTTTGTGCCACCGAACTAATTTCCATCAGTTCAAGTTCTGTGATGCCTGGAATATAACGTATGCCGAAAGAGATCCCCAGGCATCCAGCCATCAGGTATTTCGAAGCCAAAGCCTTCATAATTTCTAGCTGATTTATTGAAACAGCCTCATATCGGCGGTAAGCTCCCGCCTGCAACCGAAGGGATTCATGGGGAACCAACAATCCCACGTTCACTGGCAACCCTAGCCGATCTGCTGCATCCAAATAGGTTTTCGGCTCCATGGTGCCAATGCCGCAGTTGCCGCCAATGGCCGTGGTAACCCCCATTTGCAGTGCACTCTCGAAAATGGATATTTGGAACTGCCCCTCATCTTTCACAAAAGGGTCTTCGTGCATGTGCATATCAATAAAGCCTGGTGCTACCACCAGGCCTGATGCATCGATTTCTACTTCACCCTCCAACGGATCCGTTGATATTTCTGCCACTTTACCCTTCTCAATGGCAATATTCCATTTTGCATGAGCACCGTTCCCGGGATCAATTAGGATGCCGTGATTGATGACTGTTCGCACCTGTAACCATCTCCCATTAGCAAGTGATAAAAGCTTACTTCGTCAGATTAACAAGAAAATTACCCTTCCTTAAACATAATGTACACGTTACAGGAGATTATTGTTGATAAACTGTCAACATAATCACATAAAAACATAAAAAAAGAGGGTCTAAATTAAAACAAACTGGTGAATTCCTGATAACCTTCCTCAGCCAGTTCGTCTGCAGGAATAAATCTAAGTGACGCAGAATTGATGCAATAGCGACGCCCCGAGGGTGTTGGGCCATCGTCAAACAGGTGCCCCAGATGTGAATTTCCATAAAAACTCCGCACTTCGACGCGGTCCATCCAATGGTTTTTGTCTTCATGCTCAATGATGAGTTTCGGTAACAAAGGTTTTGAGAAACTGGGCCATCCACTTCCTGATTCGAATTTGTCCAGCGAGCTAAACAAAGGTTCTCCTGACACTACGTCCACATATATGCCCGGCTCTTTATTATAATAATACTCATTTTGGAATGGCTTTTCTGTTCCATTTTCCTGGGTCACCTTGTATTGCAGGGGTGTTAACCGCTCACGCAACGTTTCTTCATCCAGTTTCTTGTACTCCTTCCAAAATCCTTCTTCTTTCGATCGATTTTCATCTTTGTTCATTAGTAAACCTCCCTATCAGAATCCTGAAACGATATCTTTTTGTTAACTAAGTTCCACCAGCCCTTTAAATAACTCCACTGCTGTTTCAATGATACTGTCAGGAAAATCATAATCGTTGGTGTGCACCTGAGGATATTCTTCGCCATTGCCAATGTAGCACATGGCCCCTTTGGTTTCTTTCAGGTAATGACCGAAATCTTCAGATCCCCGGATTCCTTCATCCAATTCCATCGCTTGAAACCCTTTTTCTCGGCAGACCTGTCTTATTTTGTTGGAGCTTTCCTGATGATTGGCTGTGACAGGAAACACATCATGGTAAGAAAAGGTTACATCAATGCCATCAGCATTTCCTTTTTCCAATGCCATCTTCTCCAGGTTTTCCTGCAGCTGATCCAGTTCCTCTTCAAATTCGGCACGGATGGTCAGGAGCAAATCCCCTCTACTGGCCGCTACGCCAAAAGCTCTTTCCCCTACGTCCACCTGGATCACTGTGCACAACACCAACCCATTGTTGTTTTCCGCTGCAGTGTATTCCGGAATGGCGTTGATCACCTGAGCGATGGCAAAAGCCGGGTTTTTACCATATTCAGGCATGCTGGCATGGGTGGGCGTACCTTCCATGTGAATGACCATTCCCCTGGATGCAAACTGAGCTGTGCCATCTCTGACCACAATGGCTTTTTCAGGCCAACCGCTCATGTTATGGTAAGCAAATATTTCATGGATGTCGTTTTCTTTAATAAAAACTGCCGCCTCAGCGGCACCGTCTCCCGTCTCTTCCGCATGCTGAAATAAAAAGAACACATTTTGACTGGCACCTTCCTGGTCAATTTCCAGGGCCAAGCCGACCAGGCAGGCAGAATGACCGTCATGGCCACATTTATGGGAGACTCCGGGGTTTTGGGATACATAGGACAAATCTGTTTTTTCATATAATAGTATGGCATCAAAATCAGCCCTGAAGGCAATGTTACGCTTACCTTCACCCGCCCGATAGACAGCGTAAAACCATTTACCACGATCCACGATTTCAAGACTGGTATGTGTTTTCAAAAACTCAATCAAACGCTTCTTTGTCCACACTTCTTTGTTGGAAGGCTCAGGGTTTTTGTGAAGTTCATGGCGCAGTGCTGTGATCAGCGCCAGGTTTTCTTTTTTCATTAGCTCATCCCCCTCGTATTAACATGATTGGTATTGCGTTTACTATTTTATTGTATCATAAACAGGCTGGTGATAACAAAAACTCATCACCCTGTTAAGAGTAATGAGTTCTGTAATTAACCTCTTTCCTTCCACTATTTCATCAACTGGCACATCTTGTTTGTCAGGTCTACCGGATCATCCACAGACAGACCCTCAATGAGGCGAGCCTGTTGATACAAAATTTCGGTATAAAGCTTAAATTTCTCCTGGTCATTCTGGAAAGCCTGTTGAAGTGATGTGAACACTTCATGATGTGTGTTCACTTCCAACACCTTGTCAGCCTTCACTTCTTCCTCCTGGGGCATGGTGTTCAGCACTTTCTCCATCTCAATGGAAATATCCCCTTCATTCACCAGGCACACAGGATGATGCTTCAGTCGCTTGGAGGCTCTTACTTCCTTTATTTGGCCAGCCAACACTTCTTTCATTTGTGTGAACAGGTCTTTGTTTTCCTTTTCTGTTTCCTCAGATTCTTCTGATGCTTCGGTGTCCAGGTCCAGGTCACTGCTGGAGACAGACTTAAACTCTTTCTCCTTGTATTCCCGCAGCATTTTAATGGCAAATTCATCCACGTCATCAGTGAAATAAAGAATCTCGTACCCTTTCTCTTTCACCATTTCTGTCTGGGGCATTTTTTCGATGCGGTCAATGGAGTCACCAGTAGCGTAATAGATGGCTTTCTGATCCTCCGGCATCCCCTCTGCGTATTCTGCCAGACTCACCAATTTGTTTTCCTTGGAGGAATGGAACAGGATCAGGTCCTGCAGATCGTCCCTGTGAGTTCCAAAATCGCTGTACAACCCATATTTTAACTGACGCCCAAAAGCTTTGTAAAAGGTTTCATAAGCTTCCCGCTCATGCTCCAGGGTGTCCAGCAGTTCCTTTTGAATTTTGCTTTTGATGCTCTTGGCAATCACCTTCAGCTGACGGTCCTGCTGCAATACTTCCCGGGAAATGTTCAAGGAAAGATCTTCCGAATCCACCACCCCTTTAACAAAACTAAAGTAATCTGGTAACAGGTCCGGGCATTTGTCCATGATCAACACGCCATTGGAATATAATTCCAGACCCTTTTCATACTCTTTTGTGTAAAAGTCATAGGGAGCTTTTTCAGGTACAAAAAG
Source organism: Clostridiaceae bacterium (assembly GCA_024635995.1). GTDB lineage: Bacteria > Bacillota > Clostridia > Peptostreptococcales > Tindalliaceae > Anoxynatronum. Next base: position 63,085 of record JAGXHW010000036.1, on the reverse strand, counting down.
CACGGCTTTATAAGAAACGGTTCCTTCAGTGGTAATGTGCATGTGTCGCAAAGGCTTATCAAAGCCAAAATGTTTTTCAAAATAGAATTCCTGGTAATCTTCGTACTTCAATTCGTTCTTGTTTTTCTTCCAGATGGGCACCATGCTGTTGATGGTCTGCTCTTCAACCACTTCTTCGTATTCGTCTTTAGTACCTTCTTTTTTCTGAGAACGGGTGATGTCCATTTTAATGGGGTAGCGGATAAAGTCAGAATACTTTTTAATCAGAGAACGCAGTTTGTATTCTTCCAGGTACTGGTCGTAATCATCATCCTCAGTGCTTTCCTTTATGGTGAGGATAATCTGGGTGCCTGTTTCTTCCTTTTCACAGGGTTCAATGGTATATCCATCAGCCCCCTGGGATTGCCAGCGATGAGCTTGGTCACTGCCAAAAGCTTTGCTGATGATGGTCACTTCATCTGACACCATAAAAGCAGAATAGAAGCCCACACCAAATTGTCCAATGATGTCGTAACCATCTTTCAGTTCGTTTTCACTCTTAAAGGACAAGGAACCGCTTTTTGCAATGGTGCCAATTTGTTCTTCCAATTCCTCTGCCGTCATTCCAATGCCTGTGTCAGTGACGATTAACTGACGCTTTTCTTTATCAGCGTTCACTTTAATGTAATAGTCATCCTGGTTGAAGACGATGGAATTGTCTGTCAGGGCCTTGTAGTACACTTTGTCAATGGCATCACTGGCATTTGAAATCAGTTCCCTCAAAAAAATGTCTTTGTTGGTATAGATAGAATTGATGACAATTTCCAGTAATCTTTTTGTTTCAGCCTGAAATTGTTTCGTTTGCATCGATGAATCCTCCTTCGACATACGATTTATGACTTTCTTTAACCTTCACCACTAAAGTTATACCAAAACTTTATTCTTCTGTCAACCTACCAAACCTATTGCAGATAGAGTCTACACTTGCAGAAACTGTCCCGTAACTGAGCCAGGATTTTCTTTTATTGTAAGGGGGGTTCCCGTTGCAATCACCTGTCCGCCGTGTATTCCTCCACCTGGACCCAAGTCAATGACCCAGTCAGAAGCCTCAATCACCTGCTGGTTATGTTCGATAACAATCACCGTGTTCCCGGCGTCCACCATGCGGTTTAATAGTTTGAGAAAATGCTCCACGTCCAGGGGATGTAGTCCGGTGGTAGGCTCATCAATCAGGTATAGGTTTTTGTGGTTGCTGCTGGTTACCAGTTCCTTTGCCAATTTCAGCCGTTGGCCTTCCCCACCTGACAGGGTGGTCAGGGTTTGTCCCAGCTCAAGGTATCCCAACCCCACATCCAACAACAATTTCAGTATTTTGACAATCTTCGGTTGGTCCTTGAACACTTCCAGGGCCTCATCCACCGACAGACTCAGTGCTTCTTTGATGGAATACCCATGGTATTTCACCGAAAGCACCTGGTCATTGAACTGATTTCCACCGCATACAGGGCACAACACGTCCACATTTTCAAAAAAGAGCATGTTACTGGTAACATAGCCCAACCCTTCACAGTGTTCACAACGTCCCCCTTTGGTATTAAAGGAAAAATGGCGTGTGGTTAATTTCTTACTTTTAGCATCAGGGAGATCTCCGAAAATTTTACGGATTTCTGCATACATGCCGGAATAAGTGGCCACATTGGAACGCTTCATCCTGGTGAGCGGTGATTGCTCCACAGTGATCACCTGATGGAACACCTCTGTGCCCAGCACCTGGTTGCACCCCTTGTCCTCTACTTCTCCCACCTTGGCCATAATGTCCAACACCAAAGTGGATTTTCCTGATCCCGAAACACCGGTGACACTGGTGAGGCAGCCAACAGGAAAGGTAACGTCTGTGTTTTTCAGGTTATGCATGGTGGCATTTTTTACCCAGATCATTTTGTCGGAGCCTTTCCGGTAAGTCCTGACCGGTTTGGTTGGCGCTTTTAGATAAGTCCCCGTCACAGAGGATGCCATGTTCATCAGCTGATCCAGTGATCCTTCCCCAATAATCTTTCCTCCAAATTTTCCCGATCCCGGGCCTATGTCAATAATGTGGTCTGCTTGCCGCATTACGTCTGTGTCATGTTCAATCACCAGTATGGTATTACCCAGATCCCGCAAGTCCTTAAGGATTTTAATGATACCATGTGTGTCCTTGGAGTGAAGGCCAATGGTGGGTTCATCCAAAATATAGAGAATACCTGTTAAAGTGGAATCCAGTGTAGCTGCCAGTTTAATACGCTGGGCTTCTCCACCGGACAGGGTCATGGTTTGTCTGTCCAGGGTTAAGTACCCCAATCCCAGTTTGACAATCCGCTGAATTTTGGTTTTCACATCTAATACATAGGGTGCCACCATGACTTGTTTTGGCCCTTCCAGGGATAATTCCAACGCTGTCATCCAGTCCAGTAGTTCTTCCAGGGATAACAGCACCAGTTCCGGAAGCCGTGTTTCCTGTACTGTCACACTTCGGCTCAGTTCATTAAGTCGCTCACCCAGGCAGGCAGGGCATTTTTCTGATGCAAAATAGCCTTCCAGCTGTTTTATGATACCCCCTTTTTCAGAAAGCCTCCGCCACAGAGTGGTGTAGACTCCTTCAAATTTACCGGAAGTCACCATTTTAGGAGGCACCACATCCGGAAAAAGTTTCTTCACTTCTTCACTGTCAAACCCATGCAGCAACATAGCCCGCTGTTCCTGGGTAAAATCCTTAACTGGTCTACCTGGTTCATAGGCAATCCTATAGTGGGTAAAGGTTTTATACAGAACACCAATCTGGTAGTCTTTGTAAGCATGATCCCAATAATCCACAGCACCCTCTTCAAGGGACAACGTATCATCAATTACCTTCACCGGGTTAATGTTCAGCACTTCACCCAACCCCTGGCAGGTTGAGCAGGCGCCTTCACGTGTATTGGCGGAAAAATGGGAGCGTGTCAATTTATCCATTTTGTGCCCACATTGGGGGCAGTGTTGAAACACCTTGAACTGCCCTTCGGCTTTTTCCACTTCTTCCCTGCAATCTGCCGCCACCATTTCCTCATGACAATTGGGACAACTACGGAGGCTCAGTTTTTCATAAATCATCCGTAAGTCTGTGTAGATGTCAGTGACGGTTCCCACTGAAGACCTGGCGTTTTTGGCATAGGCAGTCTGGTTAATAATGATGGCCGGAGACACATGCTGGATGGTTTCTACTTGCGGTTTTTGGATTCCCTGATATCCCATAGCCTCCAGGTACTGCCGCTGGCATTCCTGGTACAATACGTCCCTTGCCAAAGTGGATTTACCTGAGCCGGAAACACCTGTTAACACCACCATCTGGTTTCTGGGTATTTCCAGTGAAACATTCTTTAAGTTTCCTTCCCTTGCCCCTGTTATGATGATGTTGTTCATGGTTCAGCTCCTTTTCTTTATTGTTGCAACACCTTCTCCAGCATGTGCTTCCGTAAGGCTTCATAGGACAGCGCACCTGTGGTGTGCCCCTTTTCAATGGTTTCCACTTCAAGCCCTGCATAGGAATCCCGTTGAATCTCAAACCTAATGATTGCGTCGTGTTTACCAAGCAAGGGGAACACATTGTTGTGCAGATGACCGCTCTGTTCAAAGGCAGGCTGAAAATCAAAGAGCTTCGTCATCAGTTCCGGCTGGGATTTGGGAAAATCATCCACGGCTTTACGATACACCGAATTAAGGAAAGTGTCATGCATAGCCAACCCTGCCAACAGCGGAGTATACACATCTGCTGTGTTAAAATGAATGTGATGCAGGTTAGAAATATACCCTCCCAGACTGGTGCCACCCAACAGAATTTTTTTATCGGATTTAGACCGAACCTGCCCGATCACCTGGTCGATGACACAAATGGACACGGCCATCATGGCTAGCCAGTTTTCAGTGGCCACCATGCCTTTCATAAATGACTTTCGCTGGCTATGAAAAGGGGCCCTGATTAAAAATAGATTCACTGGCAATTCCATTTTATCCATTGGAAATATGTTTTTAAACCCATAATCATAGGGTATTTCCATGGCGCCATGATGGTAGATCACTGTAGGATAATCTTCTCCCTTCCACTGGGCCATTCGAACAGCTGCATCCAGTTCGCCCACCAGGGTCGAGGCTGTGATGTTATATTCCTTCTCCTCTTTCAATTCCGGTACAATTACAGAGACAGCCTTAAAGTGTTCTTCAAACGAGGCACTCTCCACCTTATTTCTGAAATACCCGGGGAAAAACAACACCCCTGCGCTGATGGCTACCGTATCAATCAGTCCATGACGATTCATTCCACTCATTTTACACGCCTCCCACTCAATCAATTAACTCATACCGTAAACAAGAAAATCGACGATCTTTACCAATGCAGATACGGCATCATCCCCCTCGCTGTAATCAAAATGTTCCAGGCTGCTGATGCTCATGACAGTAATATAAGCCGCCACATTGGTATCCAGGCCTTTATGAAACTCCCCCTTTTCCATATACGCTTCAATTACTTTATTGAAGGTTTTGACTGACTTGGGCATTTCTGTTTTCAAAATTTGCTTTTTAATTTCCTGGGGGCATTCATTGAGAAACTCATGTTTCAGCTTTGCCATCTGGTCGTCGGAGGCACCCAGTTTTTTCAGTTCTTCAATATAATGCATCATATATTCCTTGAATGTCAGCCGGGGAATCTCTTTCCAAAGGCTGTTAAACAACTCGATCTTGGAGTCGCTTACCTGAGTAAACAGGTAAATATACACATCATCCTTGTTCTCAAAATACTGGTAAAAGCTTCCTTTTGGAATGTCCGCCTGTCTTATGATGCCATTAATTGAGACTTGGCTATAATGCCTCTTTGAGAACTCATCAACGGCTGCTTTGATAACACGTTGCTGTTTTTCAGGGGGCAGGTTAAAAAATGTTTCCTTTGGCATATATTTTCACCTTCCTTAATGTGACTGCCGGTCATATGACTTATGGTCACATTATCTCACCTTACAATAAATTTGTCAATCATTTCACAAAAATATTTTGAAAATATTTTCGGCTGTTTTTCACAAGTAAAAACCCTGCCAGTGGATACTTCTGACAGGGTCATTTGTCCAACCCTTACATTTCCTCTTCAAACAGAAAAATTTCTTCTATGCTGCTTTCCAAAGCACTGGCAATTCGCCAGGCTAATAGCAGGGATAAATTGTATCTTCCCTTTTCAGGGGTATTTTGAAAAAAATATTTATTTATCTGATGACTACCGCCATCGCGACGGCCTCTCCAAATAATGGGGCAATTTTGTTGTATCATCACCTTGCGCTGCATTGATTTGAGCCTGTGTCAGAAAAAGGCTTTTTGTAAGGTTGGCACCTTTGATGTTTGTATCTCTCATATCGGCCCCAATTACATCAGTTCCGGACAAATCTGAACCATGAAGATTAGCTGCAATTAATAAGGCACCCCGGAGATTGGCGCCTTTCAATTCAATGTTACGCAAATCTTTGCCAGCCAGGTCAGCTCCTCGGGCCGGCAGTTTTATTTGCCTCTTCCCTGATGTCTGTTTTCCCACAGCCTCTTGTCGTACCAACTCACTGATTTGGAGCAAAACTTCATTCACTTTCATGCGGTGTTCATCCATGTTAATACTGAGAATGGATTCGGGCTGGCCGTTGGTCAGCGCCAATGTTTCATCAATGCTTTTTATAATCACTTCATCCATTGGCCGAGTGACGGCATGTGACCTGGCTTCGAACAGGTACCACAGCAGTTCATGAAGCTGTCTCATCACATGAAACACCCGAAACATTATTTGTGCCTTATCCTTTGAATCATGCCAGCTTTTTCCATCATACGTAATGGCAGATACTTGCTGACCGGCACCAAAACAGTCAAATATCATGCATCCCGAATAGCCAAATTCCTCCAACTGAAGGTATTTTCCACATCTAAAATCCTGTTGAAGGTGCATGCAGGGTTCAGACGCTTCTTTATCCATAGGAAAACCATCCTGCTTAAAAAAGTGTAAGGCAACACAACACAAGCCAAAGCAGTTTTGACAGTCAATTTTCAGGTGCTCTGTTGTCATTTCTGATGCAGTGGTAATTTTCTGTTTTGTAACCATTCTGATCACTCCATTGTGATTGTATGTGTTAAATGGTACCCTTCAGATATTTCTGCCGTAACTGAGGTTCAAATTTTTCGATGGCATAGATCAGCATGGTCCGGGGCATTTCACGGTAGTTTTTATTGAGAAAGGCTAGCTCCCTGTCCAGGTTGCGGTTCCCCACTTCACGCAGCATCCATCCAACGGCCTTGTGTATCAGGTCGTGTGGGTGGTGTAACAAGTATTCCGATAAAGCTAGGGTATCATCAAAGTCATGTTGGCGAATAAAATAGAGAGTGGAGATAATAGCAATACGCTGCCGCCAAAGATCATCTGATGCAGCCAGTTCGTAAAGCACCTCTCTGTCACGGTGTTCCAGGTATGGGCCCAGCAGCTTGTAAGCTGATGAATCCACCAAGTCCCAGTTGTTCACATAGTCCAGGTTGTTCAGGTAGAGGTCTATCACGGCCTGTTTCATTGTTTCGTCTTTTAAACGCTCATACAGGTGCACCATCATGAACAGTGCCGTGAGCCTGCATTCATGGTATGGATCCTGTAACAACATAGTCAATTCATCCAGGGAAACCTGTCTGTAAAACTGTTTAGCCACCTTTCTCTGGTTTGGCACAGTGACACCTAAGAAATAATCACCCTCACCATAGCCCCCTGGAACTGCATTAAAAAAGCCTGGAAGATAGTCCGCTTTTTCCTCATCAATATAAAATGAAAGTTCTTTTATAATTTGTTCAACAAGGTTCATAAGGCTACCTCCTTACATAATATATGCAACAAATACTTGATGTCACCCTCTCGTAATTTGCTTGAGTGATTACTATAAACAGGATGCTTAGCTTCTGGTAAAGTTTCAACTCCATCAGAAGTTTAGAATGCGTTATTCATAAGTAGATGGCCCAATTGTACCATTTGGTGGCAGATACTTAGTTTGTTCACCTATGGACGTAGCACCGCTTATCTCCCTCTTGCAGAAGAGGGAGTCTTAGCAGTGGTAGTCATCGGATAAATTTGATATTTAATGTGCGATGCTTCTTAGACTTCACTAAATATATTATATAGGTTTTTGATTGTTGCCACCATACCAGCTTCCTCACTTAAAGAAAGCTGCGATTCTTAAAATATGTAATGACTGAACTTCCTCGAAATCTTTCATGTTTTTAGCCTTACTATTTATACACTAATAAAAAGCCAAGGTTTAAGAATATCCATTCTCAAACCTTGACTAAATATTTATTGCATCTTTGTGATTTTTCTGTTTGCATTGAGCAAAAAGAACTGGGCCCGGTAAACATACATATATTCTTTGACCATACCTTCATTCCAACCTGAAGTGAAAATATACAAATGAGCCCATGTTCTCTTTCCTATCAACATAGTATAGTTTTTATCTTTGTGTGATTTCGTCAAAGAGTTCTGCACCATAATCGTCTTTGATTTCAGGCCAAACCTCTGCTCGAACCTTGTCAGCCATGGCTTGGTATTCTTCATCTGTGAATTCAATGATCACTGCGCCATTTTCTTCCAGCAGATTTTCATAGTATTCTTCTTCATCAGGTGCAACTTCCCATCGGGCATCTTCAAAGTTCTTGGCAGCTGTTTCCACCACTGCTTTTTCATCAGGGGATAAATCATTCCATACATCCATACTCATTTGGATCCACCAGATTTCAAACTGTGAATTTACTGGCAGGTAATACTCAGTCACATCACGAAAACTGTTCCAGTAACCTTCACCACCAGATCCTATGGCTCCATCCACGATCCCTGTCTGGATTGACGTAAAAGCTTCTGAAAACGCAATGGGGGTGGCCTGATAGCCCAGTGCTTGTGCGGTCAGCTCAAAGGATTTGATGCCTGGAACCCTTATTTTGAGGCCCTTTGAAACATTGGGATCGCCAGGTGCCTCAGGTTCTTTTGTGGTAATAATGCTGCCAAAATACTTAGGATAACCCGCCAACATCTTGATATTTTCTTCGGCAAACATATCGGATATAGCATTATAAAGTTGGCTGTCTCGAGCAAAGACTACTTTGGCTTCATCCCAGGTACTGGCCAGATAGGGTGCACTTGGCAGTACGATAGCCGCGTTCATATTGGGTGCAGCAGGTGCCAGTTGCATTTCAACGTCACCAATACCAATTCGCTCCTGAACAAGTGAATAATCTCCAAGCTGACTGTTAGGATACACTTCGAAAGTAAAATTGCCGTCAGTGTTTTGTGTTATTTCGTCAATAAAAGCTTTCGTGTCTTCATCTGTAGATGTTCCTTCAGGTCGTACATGGCCGATTTTAATGTTTCGTTCACTAAATCCGCCGCCAGTGGCTGGTTCCTCAGCATCACCGGAAGGCTCAGCAGGTGCAGGATCTTCTCCCCCGCCGCATCCAGTCAATACCGCCGTCAACAAGAGAGCAAGAACCAATAACATCGATAGATTTTTTCTGGTCATTTTTTTCATTATGAATCCTCCTTTGTTTTATTTCATGTTTTTATGTTTTATTTCATTGATGTTTGGCAAATTCCACATCTATTTGACAAATCCCATCAAGGTGGGCAAGAACATGGAGAGGGGTGCCCAGAAGGTGGTGAGAAACACAACTGGCAGATAACCCAGTAACAGGAAAACCATGGTTGGTTTCAGGATCTCGGAGAACTCGCACTTACCGATCCGCATGCCCAAGTAGAGAATGCTGGCATAAGGCGGTGTCACACCACCCATGGCCAGGTTGACGCCCATAATTGCCGCAAAATGGATGGGACTGATTCCCAATTCTGTGACCAGGGGAAGTAAAAGCGGTGCGATGAGAATCATTCCAGTCACATCATTTACAATCATCCCTACAAGGAACAGGAATATATTAATCACAATCAGTAGTAAAATTTTATTAGTTGAAATATTAAAAACTATTTCAATAAGTGCCTGTGGTACCCGTAATAATACATAGGTCTGGCTCAGCATCAAGGTGAACATGATCATGGTCATTATGGCACCAATAGATACTGAAGATTCATTGACAACTTTTAGAAAACTGCCAAAGGTCATCTCACGGTAAATCCAAAACCCGATGGGCACCGACACAACAGCTGCCACTGCAGCGGCTTCAGAAGGAGTAAAGACCCCACCGTAGATACCGCCAAGAATGATAACAGGAAGTGAGAGGCCCGGCAGTGCCCGTATCGAACGCTGTATGTTCTGTTTTCGCATTTCGATGGCAGGCAGCTTTTCTTCCAACTCAATGTTGGGCATTCTTCGGACCCATATCATGTTAATCACCGAAAAAGAGATCACAATGGCCAGTCCGGGACCAACGGTGGAAAGAAAGGCCGCCAATATGGATGTCTCCGTTACCCAACCGTAAATAATCATGATAACACTGGGTGGAATCAGAAGTCCCAGTACGGAAGATACCGTCACAAGTGCAGTTGCATATCCCCGTGGATAACCCTTCTCCACCATTCGCGGAATCAGGACCGGTCCTGTCGCTGCCACTCCGGTGAAGCCACTTCCTGAAATCGCACCGATAATGGCACAGGTGGTCACTGCCACCACGCCGATACCGCCTTTAATGCGGCCAACAAAGATATCGGCAAAGTTGAGAAGGTGTTTGGCCACACCACTATTTGCCATGATCATCCCGGCCAAAATAAACAAGGGACTGGCCAGCAAAATAGGGCTGATCATCTGGGTGAATCCCCAGAGCATCATGCTGCGCATGGAAGCGCCTCCGGCGATGGCCATGAAGGCAAGTGCTCCTCCGAAACAGTATGGCAGTGGAATGCTGAACATCAAGAGTAAGACCAACAGAATGACATCAATAAGCACGATGGTGAGCATATCCATTACAGCACCTCCTGTTTAGGTTCTTTAAATGTGTCAAAAGATTTTCTATACACTTCCACCAGTTCAATAATGGTATAAAACGTCATCAACACCAATCCGATAAAAACCATCATTTCTGCGAAAAACATGGGGTAACGCAGCAATGGACTTAATTTCCAGGAGCGAAGAGAATACGTAAAGTACCAGTAAGCCCAGTAGGTCAGCCAGCAGCTAACCACAAAAGAGATGGTGATTCTGATGATGTTGAAAAGTGCTCTACTGCGTCCGCGCTTAATATAAAGTGTCAGAATACCACATTCAATATGAGCACGGGTGCGTGACGCATTAGCCCCTCCGATCATATAGAGCCAGATGATGGGAAACAGCATTAATTCCTCAATTCCCATTAACGGCATCTGGAACACATATCGGAGCAAGACCTGGATAAATACCAGTACCGGAAGTGCGATGGCCAGTAACATGGTAATGATTTCCTGAGTTTTTGCCAGAAATGCCAAGGCTCGTTTCCAGGGTGAACCGCCTTTCATAATTCCACCTCCATATTTATAGTTACGATCATGGTGCTTACTACTGATTTAAAGTTTTCATAGGGCAAACTTGTATAATTTTCTTAATGTCCAGCTGTACTACAACCATACTACCATACTTTTAAATGAATTGCACGTTTTTTTTGAAGAATCACAAAAAAACAAAAAACGGTCAATATGAACCTTCAACCAATGACCCTGACCGTAAAGTCATTGGCTATTCCACCGCTCCAATAATAAGCCTACCGCGATAGTCCGGAATCCATTCTGCGATTTAAATGTCACTTTCAATCATGTCACTTTCAATGATCAGGTTTAACGAGTTTTCAATGTGGCGCTGCATTAAGTTCTTCGCCATCACTGCATTTTTTTGCCTTATACAATCCAGCATTTCCATGTGCTCATCAAGTTCAGAATTGAGAATATACTCATTCAAATGATGGAAAAAAACCTTACCCCGTGTAACAATTAAACTACCAGTGATGCTGTCCAGTAAATTGATCAGAATTCGGTTATGGGACATAGCAAAGATTTTTTTATGGAATTCAAATCCCATGTCAAAAGTGTAATTCTTTTCGATCAGTGCCTGTTTACCTTTTCGTATGATACTTTCCAACTCTGCCAAGTCTTTTTCCGTGGCGTGCTTCACAGCCAGGTAGGTCAGCCCCGGTTCGACGATAAGGCGTGTTTCCATCAGTTCCACCAAAGTGCTTTCTTCATCGATCAGATTCGATAACAGCATGCTGTTGATGTTCAAAAGCGCCTGGTTGGCCACAAAAGTACCGATGCCTGTTCGCGACACCAGTATTCCAACCAACTCCAATGCTTTTATCGACTCGCGGATCGAGTTGCGGCTCACCTGAAACTGCCGGGAAAGCTCCAGTTCACCCAGAATTCTCTCGCCAGGCTTCCATTGATCACTGCTGATCATCTCAATAATCTGCCTGGATACCTCTTCATACAAATTTTGTTTTTTAGCCGGTGTAATCATCTGATTACCACCTCTCTCTGAATCATTTATTGTCATATTGTACCACATTTGAACAAGTTTGTGAATAAAAAGATAAGTCATTTTTAAAATGACTTATCTTTTATGCTTTTACGATTGAAGCTTGCTGCAGCATCCAAGCAGTGCTATCGATCTTTCTCTAGCCATTCTCCTGTTTCAGCATAAGCAATAATATCATCTACTGTCAGACCTTCAAAACCGAGTTTTTTCATGGTGCGTCCTCCGCTAATTAAATCCTGATCCAAAACGAAACTCCCCATTTTACAGACGTTTTCCATCATTTCATGGGGGGTGCCCAGCTGCTCTGCCATGGAGACAAAGGGCACCAGACTCATGGGAATATCTTCCAACATATAACGTGTATCCACACGTTTTTGTCCCATCACTTCTTCATAAGCTTTGGTTTGTTTGACAGCCTCTGACAGGTTATCTGCTTTAACATCATAGAGTATTTCATACATCTTAAGCACCGGGGGGACTTGGAGCCCAAACAAAGCGCCCAAAGCAATTCTTTCTTTGTCCATATTTTCGATGAACCGTCCTATGCTGGGGGTGATTCCGTCCCAATAATATCGCCAGTCGTAGAGGGATTCAATCATCGATACATTCAGAACCGTCGGCCCCGGATGCATCACAGCATTCAAGTTGTTCAGGCTGGTATCCAGCACGTTTTTACCTGCGATCATGCCAGGGAAGGCTTCCTGCAACTTCTCAACCACCTCACCTGTTTTGTTGGCAGGAATCGCAGCCACCATGAGATTATTTTTGACTCCTTTGATAGAAGCATAGCCGAGTTTATTCAGCCGGCATGCGTAGAGAAGAGACTGGGCTTCCGCAACCACAATCTTTTCAGTACATCCTTCTTCACGGAATACTTGCTTAAATTCAAAAGCACCAAAAGTGGCACCTGGATGAATGAAGACGATCTGATCTTCTTTTAGATGCGGTGCCAAATTTTTAGCCACACTGCGGTGATACAAAGCCGGTAAAATCACCATGATGATTTCAGCGGCTTCAATGGCTTTTGAAATATCGGTAGTAGCAAGCTCCACTTTTCCAAAGCCTTTCACCGCACCGTCCACATGAATGCCGCCCTGGTGGTTAATGGCATCCACAGTTTCCTGCATCACATCATAAAGAGTGACCGGAAATCCCATTATTCCAAGATGTCCGGCAGCCGACTGACCACCATTTCCTCCGCCAATCACTGCCCATCGTCGCTTATTTCTTACTGCATCAATCATATTATACCCTCCTTAATGTAATTTGTTTATATATTCTAATGTACAGCTGTCCTACAATCATAATACAACGACTTTTCTGATAAATCAATGTTTATTTAATCTAATTTTGTATTTGACCTAACTTTCATTGAATTCAAGTTGCAAAGAAAAACACCGCCTCCCGTATCTGGGCAGCAGTGTTTACACGATTTTATTGTAGATCTCAAGATTTAAAACCTAAATTTCATTGAAATTTCTTCCGTCGCGTCTTTAACCATGGCTATAATTCTTTCTCTATCGCCCAGTCGGAACGTGGGAACAGACACACTCATGGCAGCAATGCAGTTGTCCAGGTGATCAAAAATGGGGGCCCCGATGCAGGTCAGCCCTTCTTCCACTTCTTCCTGATCGGTAGCGTAGCCCTGTTTTTTTACTGCTTCTAACGTTTGTAATAGGACCCTTTTATCTGTGATGGTGTTTTTTGTGCAGGCATGTAAAGACTCCTGAGAACTGGCAAACTGGTCAAAGCATCCGTTGCTGTTAAATGCCAGCAAACACTTGCCCACAGAGGTGGCATGAAGATGGCCTTTATCACCCACATGAGGCACCGCGGAAAACTGTCTTTCCGAATCTGCTTTTAACACAGTTACAGAAAACAGTCCTTGGACAATGGATACATTCACGCTTTCATTCAACTTCTGTGATAATTTTATGATAGGTGGCTGAGCCTGTTTTTTCAACAAACTTACAATTTTTGTCCTGCTGCCGATCAAATAGGTTTTGATGGTCAGGTAATATTTCTTCGTCTCATGGTCACGGTATAGATAGCCCGCCTCTTCCAGAGTCATCACCAGTCTATGGGCGGTACTGGTGGGATACCGAAGCTCCTTACTGATCTCAGTTAAATTCCAACCCGGCTCCTCTGCAAACAGTTCCAGTACCTGCAGGGCTTTCATCACGGATTGTATGCTGCCGTCACTCATACCATCACCTCATTTCAAAGAGTCCCCCTCCCAGATCGGGAGAGGGATCATCATCCAGATTGTCACATATAATACGCCAATGCTACTCCAAAGGCATAAGCTTTGCTGTAAAGTGACGCAATATAGCAGGTTCCCAGGTTACTTTATACCCTTTCAAATCTGATGCCCGTTCCTTGATGGCTTTCAGGGCTTCCACAATCACGTCCAGGTGAGACTGGGTGTACACCCGGCGAGGCACTGCCAGCCGTGTGAACTCGAATTCTGACTCAATCTGCTCTCCTGTGTCAGGGTTATTGCCCATCATGTAAGAACCGATGTCGCAGGAACGGATGCCCGCTTCGATATAAAGTTCCAGGGCCAGGGTTTGAGCTGGGAACTCGTAGTAAGGAACTTGGGGCAACATCTTCTTGGCGTCAATGAAAAGGGCGTGGCCGCCTGCCGGAGATTGGAACGCAATACCTGCTTCGTCCAGTTTTGCTGCCAAATATTCAATCTGGCCTACACGGTATTGAAGGTAATCAAAGTCTGTCCCTTCCTGCAGTCCAATAGCCATGGCTTCAATGTCTCTGCCCGCCAGTCCGCCGTAGGAAATAAACCCTTCCAAAGGAATGGTTCTGGCTTTCACTGTTTCAAAAATCTCTGCGTCGTTCTTCACGCCGATCAGACCACCCATGTTGATGATGGCGTCTTTTTTGGCGCTCATGGTAAAGATGTCCGCATAACTGAACATTTCCTTGGCAATTTCCTTAATGGACTTATCTTCATAACCCGCTTCACGCTTCTTAATGAAATAAGCATTTTCAGCGTAACGGGCTGCGTCAATGCATACCGGAATGTTATAAGATTTGGCAATTTCCGAGGTCTTTTTAATGTTTTCCATGGAAACTGGCTGACCGCCTGCACTGTTATTGGTAACAGTGATGATAATCATACCAACATTTTCTGCACCATATTCTTCGATGAGTTTTTCCAGGCGTTCGTTATCCATGTTGCCCTTAAAGGGATGATAATTGACAGTATCCAGCGCTTCGCGGATCACACAATCCACTGCCCTGGCCCCTGCCAATTCCACATGGGCACGGGTGGTATCAAAATGCATGTTTGAAATGGCCACCTTACCCTTCTCAAGAAAAATAGGCATTACCACTTTTTCAGCAGCTCGACCCTGATGCACCGGTTGAAAATACTCATAATCAAAAATATCCTGTGCAGATTTAATCAGGTTTCTGTAACTGCGTGAGCCTGAGTATGCCTCATCTCCCACCATGATGCCAGCCCATTGTTTGTCACTCATAGCACCTGTTCCGCTGTCTGTGAGTAAATCGATGTACACGTCATCAGACTTAAGACCAAACACGTTGTAATTGGCTTCTTTGATTTTTTCAATCCGTTCTTCTCTCGTCAGCATTTTAATAGGTTCCACCATTTTGATTTTAAAAGGTTCCGCATAATACTTTGTCATTTTTTCGCCTCCTGTTTCAATTTGGTTAATCGTTTCTATTCTGTGTGCTACTTGAAATGTCGAATTTTACCACATTGTGGGATTCATTCCCGCAATACGGTCATTTAATTGCCGAAACGACGTCGGTCAAACCACGTTTCGGTACTTAAATTTTATCGGATTATGCATTAAAATGCAAGCACAATTACAATTTTTTTGAAGGACTAAAATTTTTTGAAAAATGCCCCGTTCCACTTGAACAGGGCACTGTAACATTTTTTCGCTTGGCTAATAGGTTTAATCCATTACCACTGAGATACCCCGATTTGACTGGGGCACATACTCTGTCAGGGGACATACACTTTTGTAAGCCGGCCGCATGATTCTGTTGTCGCTTATGATCTGCTCAATGCGGTGTGCGCACCATCCGGCAACACGGGCTGTTGCAAACAGCGGTGTATACAATTCCTGGGGAATACCCATGAGTTCATACACAAAGCCGGAATAAAGATCAACATTGGCACAAATTGTGAAATCAGGCCCTCTCATTTCCTTAAAGATCTCTTTTGTCAATCTTTCGATGTTAGCGTATAACTGAAACTTTTCTTCCGCTTGTTTTTCCTTCGCCAGTTCAAGCGCTTTGTCCCTTAATAATTCCGCCCGGGGGTCAGACAGGGTGTAAACTGCATGGCCCATACCATAAATTAACCCTTCACCGCTGAAAGCTTCTTTTTTTAGAATTTTCACCAGGTAATCCTTTAGTTTTTCCGGGTTTTTCCAGTTTGAACAGTTATTTTCAATGTCTTCCACCATGGCTTTCACCTTGATGTTGGCACCACCATGCTTGGGACCTTTCAGTGAACCCACAGCTGCGGCAATGGCCGAATAGGTATCCGTTCCACTGGAGGATACAACCCGGTTGGTAAAGGCTGAATTGTTACCGCCTCCATGCTCAGCGTGGATCACCATACATAGGTCAAGGATTTCTGCTTCAGTTTGGGTGTACTGGTTGTCTTTTCGGATCATATGAAGCACATTTTCTGAAGTGCCAATCCCTGGCTGTGGCGAATGAATGTACAGGCTTTTACCGTCATAGTAATGAGCTTTTGCCTGATAGCCATAGGATATAACTGTGGGAAAACGGGCTATCAGTTCGATGCTTTGCCGAAGAACATTAAACACACTGATATCATCTGGATTATCATCGCAGGAGTAAAAGGCCAGTATACTGCGCTGCAGCTTGTTCATAATGTCTTTGCTGGGAGATTTCAGGATCATGTTTTCTGTAAAATCCCTGGGCAGAGACCTGTTTACATCCAGCAGCTCGCCGAAAGATTTCAATTGGCTTGCTGTGGGCAATTCTCCGAAAAGAAGCAGGTGTGTCGTTTCTTCGTAACCATGACGCCCTTCTTGCTGACAGTGTCTCATCAGTTCTGTCATATCAATTCCCCGGTAGAATAACTGACCTTCCACCGGCACCTTTTCATCGTCCACCATGGTATATCCATGCACATCAGCAATGTCCGTAAGCCCTACCAACACACCGGTGCCGTTGCTGTGTCTTAACCCTCGCATCACATGGTACTCGTCATAACAGCGGGGATCAATCACATTGTTTGCTTCGGCTTTCGCAACCAGTTCTTTAAAAACATCTCTTTCGTGGAATACCGACCCGTTTTTTTTATTCAGGCGACGAATAACAGAACCAGTAACAGTTTTTTTCATTTTATCCTCTACAGGTTGTTCAACTGCCATATTATAAAGCATGGATAACCACCTCCGTGAATGTTTGTGTATTTGCAGCGCCACCCAAATCAAGTGTCAGCGACTCCTTCTTTTCCAGCACTTCCCAAATTGCCTTACGGATACGCTGGGCAGACTCTTTTTCTCCAAGGTAATCCAGCATCATGGCTGCACTGAGTGTAAGGGCTGTCGGGTTGGCAATGCCATGTCCGGCAATGTCAGGAGCGCTGCCGTGCACCGCTTCAAAAATGGCACAGTCGTCGCCAATGTTTGCTCCCGGCACCAGCCCCAATCCGCCCACCAAACCGGCGGCAAGGTCTGATAAAATGTCTCCATAAAGGTTTTCTGTGACAATAACATCATATTTTTCCGGATACATGACCAATTGCATACACATGTTATCCACGATCACCTCTGAATAATCTATGTCCTGGTAGTCTGCTGCCACTTCCCGCACTGCTTCAAGGAACAATCCATCTGCCTGTTTCATGATGTTAGCTTTATGAACGGCACAAACCTTTTTTCTTCCCATTTGGCGAGCGTAGGTGAAAGCTTCCTGTGCAATTCGCTGTGATGCCTGTCGGGTAATCACTTTGATGCCATGCACCTCATCCGGTGAAATCCTGTTTTCCAGACCGGCATACAGGTCTTCTGTGTTTTCCCTGAAGATTACCAAGTCTACATCGCTATACCGTCCAATGCCCGGATAACTTTTTACAGGACGTACATTGGCAAAAAGATTGTATTTTTGACGCAAGGCCACGTTAATGCTTTTGAATCCTGTACCTACCGGTGTTGTGATCGGGCCTTTCAGTGCGACGCCGTATCTTTCGATGGCGTCATAAACACTTTGTGGCACCAGTTTTCCGGTGGCTTCAAGAACATGAGCTCCCGCTTCTTCAACGATCCAGTCGATCTTTACCCCCGCTGCCTCCACAATGCGCTGAGTGGCTTCCGCCACCTCCGGTCCTATACCGTCTCCCGGAATCAACACCACCTTATACATCATTACGTTCTCCTTTCACTGCGTAATTTAAAGCTCCTCCAACCTTCAACATAGCCACGTCTCTGGCAGATCCCTGGAAGATTACCTTAAAGTTTTCTTTTGTATTGTTATTAACCACTGTAACGAAACCTTTATCGTCCAAAGCCGATAGATTTTTAATAAAGAGCGAATCACCTTCATTGACCATTCCATAGTCCTCTTCTCTGTCAAAGACCAGGGGTAAAATGCCGGCATTGATCAAATTAGCCTGATGAATCCTTGCAAAGGATTTGGCAATTACCGCTTTTACACCCAGGTAGAGAGGCACTAACGCAGCATGTTCTCTGCTGGAACCCTGACCATAATTGTTGCCACCTATCACAATCCCCTGGCCGGCCCGAAGGGCACGGTCACTGAAATCATCGATAATGGTGCTAAAACACTGTTTGGATAGTTCTGGTATGTTTGACCGAAATGGTAACAACGAAGCATTGGAGGGCATGATATCGTCTGTGGTGATGTTATCCCCGGCTTTGAGCAACACTTCAGCCTCCAATTCCCTTTTCATGGGAGTGCCCTGAGGCACAGGCTTGATGTTCGGACCCATTTCAATGGTCGTACGGGGTTCAGGGGAATTAGTAATCCAATAGCCGTCGTCATTGGCATAAACTTCCGGCTCTTCAATAACCATTTCTTCTCCCAGTGACCTGGGATCTGTCAAGTGACCCGCTATCGCTGAGGCCGCCGCTGTCTCCGGACTGACAAGAAAGACTTCCGCGTCCACCGTGCCACAGCGTCCTTTAAAGTTTCGGTTAAAGGTTCTCAGTGACACTGCCCCACTTTTAGGTGCCTGTCCCATGCCAATGCAAGGACCACATCCCGCTTCCAGCAGCCTTACCCCTGCGCCGATCAGATCGGCCATGGCGCCATTTTCTGCCAACATTTTCAGCACATTACTGCTACCTGGGCTCAGGGTAAGGCTCACCCTTGGATGCACCTTTTTACCTTTCAAAATTCCAGCAACCTTCATAAAATCAGCATAAGAACCGTTGGTACAGCTACCGATGTTCACCTGGTCCACCGGGATGGCACCAAGTTCGGCGATGGTTGCCACCTTATCCGGACTGTGGGGCATAGCCGCACTAGGCACCACTTCGTCCAGGTGAATGATAATGGTTTCATCATAATCAGCGTTTTCATCTGCTGACAATGGTTTATAGGCTTCCTCACGACCTTGTCGCTTCAGAAAGTCGTAAGTGATTTCATCGCTGGGAAACAACGAGGCGGTTGCCCCCAGTTCAGCTCCCATGTTTGTAATGGTGGCTCGCTCAGGTACTGACAGCTGTTTTACACTTTCGCCCGAATATTCCAGGATAGCGTTAACACCGCCTTTGACGGTAAGTTTTCCCAGGATGTGCAGAATGATGTCCTTGGCACTGGTCCAAGGTTTTCGCTGTCCTTCTAAACGAATGTTTATAATCCGAGGCATTTTAAGATAATAGTTTCCTTTCGCCATGGCCACTGCCACGTCCAAGCCTCCCGCTCCAATGGCCAGCATACCCATACCCCCGCTGGTGGGTGTGTGGCTGTCAGAGCCAATCAGCACATCCCCAGGCTTTGAAAAACGTTCCAGGTGCAGTTGATGACAGATCCCGTTTCCCGGTTTGGAGAAAACAATACCGTATTTTGCTGCCACCGATTGGATAAACGCATGGTCATCCGCGTTTTCAAACCCAGCTTGCAGCATATTATGGTCTATGTAGGCAACAGAAAGATCTGTTTTCAATTCTTTAATTCCCATGGCTTCCAGTTGTAGGTAAACCATGGTACCCGTCGAATCCTGGGTAAGCGTCTGGTTAACTTTAATGGCAATCTCATGACCTTGTTGCAGTTCACCTTCCAGCAGATGTGATTTCAGAATTTTGACGGCTAAATTTGTCGACATGGCAACCTCCAATTGTTTTACCTTAAAATAACGGACAAAATAGAAATAATTGCAACTTTATTTTAAAAACTTGCATATTTCATGTTAAAACTGATTATATGCAAGACAAAATAAATTGTCAAGCATTTTAAGGTGTTTTTTTGCGTTTTTATGCATATTTTTGCAATATTTATTGTTTTGCAATTCATTTTTATCATATTGCTATCTATCTTATATTGTTTTTCTTTTTCTCCATCACGTAAATAAAAAATGCCCCGATCCACTTGTGAACAGGGCACTTGGCACTTTAATCGTCTCTTCATTTTATGTGTTAATTATTGTATCCTATCAGGCACCCTAACAGTGTCTGGACTCATCCCCCATTAACGATTTTTCCTCCATTAATGTGTATTGTCTGTCCTGTAATATAGCTTGATGCTCTTTCCCAGGCTAAAAATACGTACGCTTTTGCTAGCTCTATCGGCTGCCCCGGCCTTTCGAAAGGAGTATCTGCTCCACATTCTTCTACAGGCTCTTCACTAAATGTAGATGGTATAAGCGGAGTCCACACAGGCCCCGGTGCCACTTGATTGACTCATATTTTTTTCTTTGAAAAATTAACTCAAGTTGCTCCGCTTTATACAATTGGTTTAAACCTTTTACGTTTAATGTTATAGTGTAATGGCGGTTGGTTAATTAAATCGCAAGCAGCAACATAAAATTAGGGAGGTCATAACATGAACAAAGAATCATTATCTAAAATGGGTTTTGCCACACAAAGCATCCACGGTGGTCACAAGAAAAACGACATGGGCGCATTGGCTACACCTATTTACCAAACATCCACCTTTACCTTCGAAAACGCTGACCAGGGCGGTCTTTGTTTTGCAGGTGAAGAATCTGGCTACATTTATTCCCGCATTGGTAACCCATCATGCTCAGAAGTGGAAGAAAAGCTGGCCTTACTTGAAGAAGGAGAAGCGGCGGTTGCCACAGCCTCTGGCATGGGTGCCATCACTTCTGCCCTCTGGTCTATTGTGAAAGCAGGTGACCACATTGTCTCTTCGGAAACCATCTATGGATGTACCTTTGCACTTCTAAGCCACGGCATCACACGTTTTGGCGTGGAAGTAACCTTTGTTGACCCAAAAGACCCTGAAAATGTACGTAAAGCCATGAAGCCCAACACCAAACTGGTCTATTTGGAAACCCCCGCCAATCCTACCCTTGACCTGACTGACCTGGAAGCTATTTCCAGGATCGCTCATGAACAGGAAGGCTGTCTGGTGATGGTGGACAACACTTTCTGCACTCCATATCTGCAAAAACCACTGACAATGGGGGCCGACGTAGTGGTTCACTCCGCCACCAAATACCTGAATGGTCACGGCGACGTGATTGCAGGCTTTGTTGTGGGAACCCAGGAACTGATGAATGAGGTTCGTTTCTTCGGACTTAAAGACATGACAGGCGCAGCACTTAGCCCTTTCAACGCATTCCTCATCACCCGGGGTATGAAGACCCTTGATATCCGTATGGAACGACACTGTGCCAATGCCAAAGTGGTAGCTACATTTTTAAAGGATCATCCTGCTGTGGAAAAAATTTACTACCCCGGTTTTGAAGATTTCCCTCAATATGAGCTTGCAAAGCGTCAGATGAAATTACCAGGTGCCATGATTGCTTTTGAGGTAACCGGTGGTCTTGAAGGTGGTAAGAAAGTGATGGATAACGTACATCTGTGCAGTCTGGCCGTCAGTTTAGGCGACGCCGAAACACTGATACAACACCCAGCATCTATGACTCATTCAACCTATACACCTGAAGAACTGGCTGACGCCGGCATCAGCGAAGGCCTGGTGCGCTTATCAGTGGGATTGGAAGACCCGGAAGACATCATCGCAGATTTAGAGCAAGTGCTGGGTACCTTGGTGTAAAACTATGGCCCTATGCAGAACTTCTGCATAGGGCCTGTTTATATTTAGTAGCCTGACGTCGAACCAAAATCAATGGATAAACAGGCTCCCCTTATTGCCTTTTCCATGGAATAATAAGATATGTTTCGGGTATGATTTAATCATATTATACATGGAACAGGAGCAATGATCATGTCAACAATACACTTTGAAACTAAAATTCTTGACATAAAGGGATGGAAAATCATCCGATTCCCCCCAAATGCCACCGAAGCCCTTTCTTCCAGGGGTATGGTCATGGTTAAAGGTATTTTGAATGATATTGATTTCGAAACAACCTTAGAACCGGATGGTACCGGAAGCCATTGGTTTCGATTGAGTGACACTTTGTTTGAAGCAGTTCATGCTGACGTTGGTGAAACGGTGTCTTTGGCAGTTGAACAATCAGATGATTGGATCGAACCCGTTGTCCCTCCGGATTTATCAAGCTCTCTTGAATCCACTGAGCTGCAAACTCAATGGGATCAACTGACAACCAAAGCCCGTTGGGAGTGGATTCGATGGATTCGTTTCACCAGAAATCCGTCAACACGCCAAAGGAGAATTGAAACATTGTGTTCCATGTTAAATTCGGGAAAAAGAAGGCCCTGCTGCTTTGATTATAGTCGATGCACCGAAACAGCCGTGTCAAAAAGTGGTGTACTGCTGGGATAAATAATTGTTTTATATGTATTAGAAAGGAGAATAGCTGTGTACCAGGCGAAAACAAAGGAAAATGAACAGGACGTTTTGGCATTTATCCAACAAGTGGAGTCAGACAAAAAAAGAGAAGATGCTCTGGCGCTGCTGGACATTTTCACAGAAAGCTCAGGACACCCGCCCAAAATGTGGGGTGACAGCATTATTGGGTTTGGACGTTATCATTATAAATATGCTTCAGGTCATGAAGGCGATGCGCCATTGGTAGGGTTTTCTCCACGCAAATCTAAAATCAGCCTTTACTTTGCCACCGGCGACTCTGAACGGGAAAAACTGTTGAAAAAACTGGGCAAGCACACCTCTGGAAAAGCCTGTGTCTACATTAATAAGTTGGCAGACATCGATGTTGATGTATTAAAACAGTTGATCACCCAGTCCATCGAGTTTCTTCAAGCCCTTTACCCAGAAGAATAACCATTATATCAAAAAAAGCAAGAGTCTCATCACCCTTGCTTTTATCATGTCGCTTAAGACATATTGGTTGATTATTTCACAACATCATACGGCCAGTCAATGATTCCCCCCAGGTCATATACCTGTGTGTAGCCCAGTTCCACCAGTATCTTTGCAGCTTCAAGGCTTCGATTTCCACTCCGGCAATAAACAAAGATGGGAACATCCTTGTCAGCTAATTGAAGGGGCGCTTCTTTCTCCAATGTCTGCAAAGGGATTAAATGACTTTCAGGAATGTGCCCCTCTGCATATTCTTCAGGGGTTCGCACATCCAGTAGAACGATCTCCTCATCACTATCCAGCCGCTGCATTGCTTCTTCCGGTGTTATGCTTTGAAAGCTGATGGCCTCCGGTGCTTCAACTTCATTACCGCAGCCTGCCAGCATAATGACAATGGTACTCATGACCATGAATATCCATCCTTTTCGCTTCATATTACCACCCTCTCAACTTTTCCTGACTATATAGTATTATTACCCATGATGAAAAGATGCTATCATTTGATTTTCACTCTCGAAAACATTTCCACCTGCTCCAGTAAATCAGCGTCCAGATACTCCCTGACTCTTTTCAAAATGTACTCTGGCACGCCTCCATAAAAGGCTTCCGCTACGCCCCCCGCTATGCAGGCCATGGTATCCGCATCGCCACCCAGGGAGATGGCATTTCTGATGGCTGTTTCCACATCATCCGCCTCAAGAAAGGCAATAATGGATTCCGGTACAGATCCCTGACAGGTGACATCAAACCCATAATGGGGTCGTATGTCATTGAGGGATCGGTTTAACTGATAGCCGAAGGTGTCTGCCACGTATTCCCTGATTTGTTCCTTGCTGTGACCAGTTCTCGCCAGAAAAACAGCTGCTGCTGTGGCCTGTGCCCCTTTGATGCCTTCAGGATGGCTATGGGTAATGGCTGCACTCCTTTCAGCTTCTTTCAGCACCGCTGTCAGGTCATTGAAATAAAAACCTACCGGTGAAACTCTCATGGCCGCACCGTTGCCAAAGCTGTTATAGGGTTCAGGCCGTTGATTGAAAATCCACCTGAAAAACATGCCACCGTAACCTGCATTGGGATATTTCCTCCCATAAGCCTGCAACTTTTCAGTATAGGAACTTTCACCCTTCTCATTCGCACTCATCAAGGCATCCGCCACAGCCACTGTCATCACAGTATCATCGGTGAAACAATTTCCCTGTGTAAAAAGAGGGAAATTGGTTGTTTTTATAGGTCGTCTTTCATATACTGACCCTATGATATCACCTGCGATTGCACCCCACATAGCAAACCTCCTATCTCCACTAATTCAATCAGCGAACCTGTTTCAATTGTTGTCCAGCCAGTCAATTGCACCCTGGGCTAACAGAGCAGTTCCCGTGGCAAAAACACTTTCATCCAACATAAAACGGCTGTTGTGATGGGGGTGTTGCACCCCATCCAACTTCATAATAGACCCCAGGAAGAAATAGGTGCCGGGCACCTGTTCCAGGAAATAGGCCATATCTTCCCCGCCCATGACGGGTATTTTCACTTCCATAATGTTCTCTTCTTCCACCACTTTTTTGACAGACAGAATGAATTCCCTGGTAAAATCCGGGTCATTCACAAGAGGCGGGTATCCATAATAAAAATCGTATTCCACTTGCCCCCGCATACCCTGGGCGATACTTTGGGTCAGTTCGCCAATGCGTTTGGCCAGCCACTCACGCACATGGTGATCAGTGGACCTCACAGTACCCTCAAATTCCACCTCATCAGGGATGATATTAAAGGCGGTGCCGCCATGAATTTTGCCAACCGTCACAACTGCCGGCTCTGTTGCCTGGACCTCACGACTCACCAGGCTTTGCAAGGAAACAATGATCTGTGCTGCTATTACGATTGGGTCCACCCCTTTTTCAGGATATGCCCCATGGCAACCTTTGCCCTTCACTTTTACCACAAAACGGTCCATGGATGCCATCATTTTACCAAAACAGACGCCCACCTGACCATTTTTGATATCTCCCCCTACAGCACCAGTATGCAACCCTAATACTGCATCCACTTTGGGATTTTCAAAAGCCCCTTCTTCCAGCATGGGCTTTGCGCCACCAGGCCCTTCCTCTGCTGCCTGAAACAAAAGTTTTACATTGCCTTTCAGGAGATGCCGGTTGTCCTTCAAGACTTTGGCCGCTCCCAGCAACATGGCCGTATGGGCATCATGTCCGCATGCGTGCATGTTGTCGTTGGTGGAAACGTACTCCAGATCAGTCTCTTCCCTAATGGCCAGGGCATCCATGTCTGCCCTGAGAGCAATGGTTTTACCTTTTGCTTCCCCTTCAATGAGGGCAACGATGCCGCTGCCTCCCACATTATTTTTGCAGGTAATCCCCAACTTTTTCAGCTCTTCTGCTACATAAGCCGCGGTTTTGGGCAGGTGCAATCCCACTTCAGGTATCTGGTGTAAGTCCCTGCGCCACTGAATGATTTGTTGTTCATATGCCATTACCTGATCCTTTAGCTCCATAGTATCGTTTCTCCCCGTCAGTAGATTATAAATCTCGTTTTACGTATTCGTTTGTATACTTTTCATAATCTCATAAATCTTGCGCGTAGTGTTCACATTCCGAATCGTCATTTGTTTGTATAGCTTAGTGCCAACTATTTTCATCAACCCACTTTTGGTGACGTTTTTTCTATCGACTGACCAAAGAATCGCTCCCGGCACATACAAAACCGTGTCAATGCCGGGTTTGATGGTCAATTCTTCCAGGGTTTCTTCACCATCAAATGGTTCTGACAAGAAAAGCACCTCACTCTTCATATCACTATCGTTTTTCCAGTGTTCTGGCAGTCTTTCCATTAATTTTTCGTACTCATTCATACTTCGAATCATAACGGATATATCTAACTGAAAGTCTTCAAGAATTGCCTGGTTTAATAAAAGCTCCAGGTCTTCATTCTCACGGGCTTCAAATTCGAACGCCACATTGCCGGAATTGATATACGTGGTGACAGATTTCAGCTCCCTCTTTTCGAAGGTTTTCTTCAACTCTTTCATAGGAATTTTGTTGTTGCCTCCTACATTAATCCCTCTAAGTAGCGCCACATAAATCATTGTTTTTCCTCCTTCGCTGTAATTAGAATTTAATCAAATTATCAGCCTTCCAACATTTCCTTCTGCACTTTTTTTGCAGGGATGTAAAATCAGCTGGCAGCAAAATTGATCCATCCATTCGTATTTCATGCCATGTGCTCCTTTCTATCTAAGAATACTAATCAGGTTTTTAAGGTTAAAAATAACAAGCCACAACAAACCTGGTACCACCATCAGCAAAATCAACCAGCTTCTAATTCTTCGCATTTTCTGGCGTTGTTGATTGGCCTGTTCCATTTCTTCATCCAGTTCACCGCTTTGTTCCTGGGTTTGACCAGCTAAAGCCTTCGCCAACTCTAAATGTTCTTCTGCCACATAAAGATCAATCCCATAGGTTGACATTCCCATGTATATTTCCAGGTATTGTCCTGCGCCCCGTTGCTTCCGGATCACAGGAATATTTTCTTCAGCCAGCAAGGTTTCAATCATCCCTGCCTCAATTTCATTGGGCACGGATATCAGTAATGTCACTCCCATGAAGGATTCCTCCTTTCAAAAAGACCTTCTGTATTATTCAGGAAGGTCTCATATTTCAAAATAAATTGCCTGTAATAAAGCTTTTTTAGCTACAATATAAGATCCCATCGCTCCTCGACCAGTGACTGTCCCCAAATCTTATGATCAGCTTTTTCAGTCACTCTAAAACCAAAATTACTATATAAATACCTCGCTGCATCCAATTGATTCACAGTCCAGAGATATATTTGTTGATATCCATTGTTTTTACAGAAATCTACTGCCTTAGCCATCAATGCTCTTCCCTGTCCAATCCCTCTTACATGTTCCTCCAGGATAAACCATCGCAATTGAGCTGTTGTATCATTAACCTTAACAATGGCGATGGATCCAGCAGGTTTCCCACCTTCTTCCAAAATCCATATGTTTTCTTTTTTCTCATCAAAAGTCTTCAAAAATTCATGAATGGCATCCCCAACATAGCTTCTAAATGTTTCATCAAAACCATAATTTTTTCTATAAAAATCCATATGTACGTTGATAACATAATCAATTTCATTGGGCTTGAATGATCGGATTAGCACAGTTTAAACCTCCATAATAACTGGATTACAACAGGGTCTGGCAGGACAATCTAAAAATTATGCTTTCAGAATTCTTTAATCATTTAATGGAAAAAGTGGCAATTTCAAGATTGTCTGCCACCTGTATGATTGGCAGATTGCGGCTTAGCCCTGCCACACGGAGTTCATAATAGTTCATCATTTTACCTCCGTCAATATGCACTTTACTTTTCATCTAATTCTATCGTGCCACTGGTTCCTGTGGTTGTCAATCAACTTATGTAAAAATCACCGTTTCCCTGTCAAAAGTCTCGAATGTTCGCATTCTTTTCAGCTTCTTCCAGTACCGCTGTCAAGTCATTATATAAATAACCTACAGGTTTTTCAGGTTGAAAACGAGTAACCACATAAAAAGTCTGGAAACGTTTTGTTTACGTTTCCAGACTCTTGTCTTCTGATCTATTTCAGGACTAAGTATAAGTCACTGCCGGGTTTCCTTTGATTACATTAAATTCGTTCTCTGGGAACATAATGTGTGTGTAACAAATCATGGGCTTTTTCTCCGTAGGGTTTCCCAAGAAACTCTTGATAGAGCCGGTTGACTTCCTGGTTTTCATGGGATTTGCGCTTTTTCTTACCCTGGTCTTCCAGATAAAGGGCAGCTTGCCGTTTTTTGATAATATTCATATCACCATGATGATATGGTTGACCACCACCGCCAATACATCCACCTGGACATGCCATGATCTCGATGGCATGATAATGGGATTTACCATCCCGTATATCTTCCAGCATTTTTCTGGCATTTCCCAGTTCATGAGCAATACCGATTTTAAGATCCATGTCTCCTATGGTGACCGTTGCTTCCCTAATACCTTCAAGGCCTCTCAGGTTTTTAAACTCAACATCCTCTAATGTTTCACCAGTGATCCATTCGTAAGCTGTTCGGACAGCCGCTTCGATGACGCCTCCAGTTGTACCGAAGATCACGGAAGCTCCTGTACTTTCGCCCATCAAGGAATCGAAGGGTTGATCTTCCAAATTGGCAAAATCAATGCCTGCTTCTTTCATCATTTCAGCAAACCCACGGGTGGTGATGACGATATCCACATTAGAGTTTTCATCCTTGGTTAATTCTTGCCTTTTGGCCTCTGCTTTTTTTGCCAGACAGGGCATAATGGAGACCACTGTGATGTCTTGGGGATCCAAATTATTTTTTTCTGCATAATAGCTTTTTGCAATAGCTCCAAACATTATCTGAGGTGATTTACAGGTTGATGGAATATCCAGCATGTCTGGAAACTGATGTTCGAAAAATTTTACCCAAGCTGGGCAGCAACTTGTCAATATGGGTAGTTTCCCCTGGTGAGTGATTCGATGAACCAGTTCCGAGGCTTCTTCCAGGATCGTCAGGTCTGCTGCAAAATCAGTATCAAAAACTGCATCAAAACCCATTCTTCGTAGGGCAGATGCAATTTTCCCCGTTGAAATTTCCCCGGGTTCCATGCCAAACAGCTCTCCAATAGCCACACGAATGGCAGGAGCTACCTGCAC
Source organism: Clostridiaceae bacterium (assembly GCA_024635995.1). GTDB lineage: Bacteria > Bacillota > Clostridia > Peptostreptococcales > Tindalliaceae > Anoxynatronum. The sequence goes on along the minus strand of JAGXHW010000036.1, from coordinate 34,454 downwards.
TATCACATGCTTCTTCTTGTTACTCAATGCCCTCCAAACCAAGTTTGTGTTGTTAACTTCTGTCAGGGCCCCAGTGGGACAAACCGCAACACATTGCCCACAAAATGTACAGGAAGTATCAGCCATGGGCAAATTGAAGGCAGGTCCCACGTAAGCATCAAACCCACGATTAACCCCCGATAGGATGCCACAGGTTTGCACCTCATTACACATCGTTTCACAGCGGCGGCACATGATGCATTTATTCAAGTCTTTCACCAGGGAATAGCTGGATTGGTCTTTTTCATGATTCATCTGGGCGCCTTCCCATTTTATTTCCCTGATACCCAACTCCTGGGCCAGACTCTGCAGATCACATTCCAGGTTTTTCGGACATATCAAGCAATCTTTTGGATGATTAGATAGCAGCAGTTCAACGGACATGCGCCGCGCTTTGATGGCTCTCAATGAATCTGTGGTGACCACCATACCGTCTTTGACCAACTCTGAACATGATGCTACCAGGGACGGTCGTCCTTTCACTTCAACCATGCACACCCTGCAGGAGGATGCGTTATTTGTGATACCGAATTCTTTTAAATCCATATGACACAACGTCGGCAGATGCACACCACATTTAGATGCAGCTTGCAAAATGGTGGTGCCTTCGGGAACCTGCGTATAAGATTCATTAATTTTAACATTGATCATTTCCATTACAATCACCTCTCCATTGGCTTAATAACTGCATCAAACTTGCATGCACGGAAACAGATCCCACAAGAAATACATTTTGCTGAGTCCACCACATGTATTTCTTTCGCAGCACCCGCAATACAGTGTACCGGGCAGGCTTTAGCACACAAAGAGCAACCGATACATTTTCCAGGATCGATATAATATTTGTTCCAGGCCTCACATGCATTGGCAGTACATCGTTTGTGTATCACATGATCTTCATATTCATTTCTATAGTAGTGAAGTGTTGATAAAACAGGGTTAGGTGCTGTCTGCCCCAAACCACACAGGGCTGAATCCTTAATCATGGGAGCCAATTCTTCCAAGAGGTCCAGGTCTTCTTCCGAACCTTGGCCTTTGGTAATTTTATCAAGAATCTCATGCATTCTTTTTGTGCCCACTCGACAGGGTGTGCATTTACCACAAGACTCGTCCTGGGTGAACTCAAGGAAGAATTTAGAGATGTTCACCATACAGGTGTCCTCATCCATGACAATCATACCCCCTGATCCCATTATGGAGCCAATTTTCTTTAAAGACTCATAATCTATGGGTGTATCCAAATCAGCACTTGTGATAACTCCGCCAGAAGGACCGCCTGTTTGAACCGCTTTAAATTCTTTATCACCACGAATGCCGCCACCGATATCAAAAATGATCTCTCGGAGTGTTGTTCCCATGGGAACTTCAACCAAACCAACATTTTTTACATTACCGGCAAGAGCAAACACTTTCGTCCCTTTGGACGACTCTGTTCCAATGCCACTAAACCAATCTGCTCCATTCAGTATGATAGACGGAATATTGGCAAGTGTTTCCACATTGTTAACCGTCGTTGGTTTTCCCAAATAGCCAGATTCTGACGGAAAGGGGGGTTTTTTCATCGGTTCTCCCCTTGAACCTTCAACGGACTGAATCAAAGCGGTTTCTTCACCACAAACGAAAGCGCCTGCACCCAATTTCACTTCTATGTCAAAATCAAATTGTGAATTGAATATATTTTTTCCCAGCAACCCCAATTCTCTGGCTTGGGTAATGGCTTTTTGAAGCCGTTTGATCGCAAGGGGGTACTCAGCTCTTATATAAACAATACCTGTGTTTGCACCAGTGGCATAACCACCGATAGCCATGGCTTCAATCACTGAATGCGGGTCACCCTCTAAAATTGACCGATCCATAAAAGCGCCCGGATCTCCTTCGTCAGCGTTGCAAATAATGTATTTTTCATTTCCTGGTGACCTCAGTGTAAACTTCCACTTCATACCTGTCGGAAAACCTCCACCGCCACGGCCTCGAAGCCCTGCCTGCTTAACTATTTCAGTGACTTCTGAGGGAGTCTTCTCCTCAAGAACTCTGGCCAACCCTTCGTATCCCCTGAACGCAATGTAATCATATATATCATCCGGGTCAATGAGTCCGCAATTCCGTAGGGCAATCCGATATTGTTTTTTAGAAAAACCCGTCTGATCTTTTTTGTTTTCATTTTTCTTCTCTTCAGGTGCAACATACATGAGCCGGGACACCGGACGTCCTTTAACAATGTGTTCATTGACAATATCCCTGGCATCCTCTTTTTTAACGTTAACATAATGAATATTGTCGGGGTACATTTTGACAACGTGACCTTGGTCGCATAACCCAAAACACCCTGTTCTAATAACATTTACTTCTTTTTCATAGTCCACCTTCTCCAATTCCGATTTCAAGGCATCTATTAACACTTCTGATTCAGGAGAGGTGCACCCTGTTCCTCCGCAGACCATGATATGACTTCTCATTCGATCCATGACAATTATCCTCCTTGACCAAATTTATGCTTTGTTAAAGGTTTTATTCAAAATTGCGTTATCCAGTAGTTCTTTTTTCATGACATGCCTTTGGATAATCTCCTTAGCACGTTCAGCATCAACATTACCATAAATAATGGGTTCTCCACCGGGCATATTTACCTGTACCAAGGGTTCGGAATGGCAATAACCAATACATCCAACCTTTACCACCCGTATGTTCTCTAGGGCTTGTTGCTCTATTTCATCAAGTAATGCGTCTAGCGCTTCCTGGGCGCCTGCCGCAATGCCACAGGTTGCCATGCCAACCATCAATTCGGTGATAGATTCTGCATCTTCTCCGCTTTCTCTCAGGTTGACTTTTTTCATCGCACCTTCTCTGATTTTAATTAATTGGTCTAAGGAGTTAATCTGCATGTTCATGTTCCTTTCTGTACTTTTTCAAGATCTCTCTAACACCATCCACTGTAACATGCCCAAATACCTGGTCATCAAGAAAGACAACAGGCGCTAAACCACAAGCTCCTATGCAACGAACATCTTTCATGGTAAACAGACCGTCTTTTGTTGTTTCACCATTTTCAATGTCCAACTCTTTTTTGAACTCCTCTAAAACCTTTTCTGCACCTCTCACAAAGCAGGCAGTTCCCATGCAAATGCTTATTGTGTATTTTCCAACAGGTTCCGTTGTAAAATATGAATAGAAACTAACCACACCAAAAACCTTTGCAGCCGGCATGTCCAGTTTTCTGGCGATAAACAATTGTACTTCTTTCGGCAGGTAGCCAAACAATTCTTGTGCCTTATGCAGGACATTGATCAGAGAACCTTTTTTATCCTCCAAACCACCAATATAACTCGCCAGCGTCTTATAGTGTTCCATTGGCAGGTCTGTAGTCGCTGGAATGCTGTCTTCAAGTTGCAATTCTGGTTGTGACATAATACACCTTCCTTTCAAAATGTACTCTCCAAATGGTTAAAACATTAACTATTCAAGACCCAACGCTTTCTTTGAACTGTTCTTTTTTTCCAGGCCTGTAACCCAGACAGAAACGAAACATAGTTCCTCTTTTTATTGAGCAACCACAACCCATCCTCCTTTCTGCAGCTTACATGTTGGTGAAACCTTGTACTATATTGTTTTTTTATGTAAGATTACTGGCATTGGCTTAATGGCTCTGAAGCGGTTCAGGTAAATATCGTAGTATGAGCAGTGCCATGATTCCACCTAACATTGCTGTGTATAATTGAGGCAGTGAAAAAGCCTGTATTAGTTTGGCTGGAAGCCCAGGCATGAACAAATATGCCATCAGACGAATGGTGGTAGCCATCACAAAAAATTTTGCAAGAGCGCCAGTCATTACAGGAATAAGCTGATATCGCTTTGACATTTTGATAAATGCATAGTGAAACACAATGATCAATACTGTATTTCCCAGCATGACCACAGGTACCAATACCGCTAAAGGCATAATTCCCAGCATAAATGCCATGAACGGAGTTAAACAACCAATCATCACGGCCCGTCCAGGGCCAACAACAATGGCAGCAATCAACAAAGTCATATTCACCAGCGGTCCAACAGCTGGTTGGGCAAAAGGCATTAAACCAATCTGAAAACATAATGCCAGCGCCAGCAGTACCCCTGTTTTAGCCAACCGCTGATTTGTTTCATTTACTGTTTTTTCGATATGTTGCGACATTTCAAAAATCCTTTCTCTTCAAATTTTTACCACAATGCTTTTCAGATTTTTCGCCATCACATTTATTGTAGTCTATTTGTCCGGGCTATAAACTACATAATACAGAAAACAAGTCACATTGTCAATTGTTTGTCAATTGATTATCGATATCTATCAATACTTTTCCAGGGGAGCGCCCTTTTTTCATATCTACTTGACAAAAGAGAGTTCATCTTATATGATAAAATGGCTACCCCCCAGGAGAGGGGTGCGTATTTTAATCTATTCTTTAACAAACTATATACCTGATTTATGAGGAGGTCCAACATGTCCAAAAAAATCCTGATTGTCGGTGGTGTCGCTGGTGGCGCAAGTACTGCGGCGAGACTCCGACGGGTCGATGAATCGGCCGAGATCATCCTGTTCGAGAAGGGTGAGTACATTTCTTTTGCCAACTGTGGTCTACCCTATTACATCGGTGGTGTCATTGAACAACGAGAGGCACTGCTCGTCCAATCACCAGAAAACTTCAACGCGCGTTTCAACATAGAAGTACGTGTACAGAGCGAAGTGTTGAAGGTGGAGGACAAGAATAAGACAGTTGTGGTGAAAAACCATGCTACGGGAGAAACCTACGAAGAAACCTATGACCAACTGGTGCTTTCACCAGGTTCTGAACCACTTCGTCCGCCAATCCCCGGTATTGATGAGGGAAACATCTTCACACTCTGGACGATTCCGGATACAGATAAGATCAAATCTTTTGTGGATGAAAAGAAACCGAAGCGTGCCGTGGTCATCGGTGGCGGCTTTATCGGTATCGAGATGGCCGAGAATCTGGCTGATCTGGGTATTGAGGTATCCCTAGTGGAAATGTTGGATCAGGTCATGGCACCCATCGATTTCGAAATGGCCCAACAAGTACACCAGCACCTGCGCACCCATGGTGTAAAACTGCACCTGGGCGATGGCGTCAAACAATTTGTGACAGAAGGTGAAACAACCACCGTTGAACTCCAGAGTGGAACGAAGGTGGAAGCGGACATGGTAATGCTTTCCATCGGCGTACGACCACAGACGGCCTTCCTGAAGGACTCTGGCATTGCGTTGAATCAACGAGGCGGCATCATTGTGGATGAATATCTCCGCACGAACGCGGAGGGTGTATATGCCATCGGTGATGCTGCTGAGATCATTGACTATGTAAACGGCGGAAAAACAATGATTCCTTTGGCTGGGCCAGCGAACAAGCAGGGTCGGATCTGTGCCAACAACTTGACATATGGCGATAAAGAAGTTTATAAAGGAACTCAGGGAACATCCATCGCAAAAGTCTTCGATCTGACGGTGGCTTCAACGGGTATCAATGAAAAGATGCTTAAAAAGCAGGGTAAGGTCTACGGCGAAGATTATTTGGTATCCATGACGCACTCCAAGTCAAATGCTGGCTATTACCCCGGTGCTATTCCCATGACCATGAAGGTGATTTTCACGAAACCTGAAGGCAAGGTCCTGGGTGCCCAGGTCGTTGGGTATGAAGGCGTCGACAAGCGGCTTGATGTCATCGCCACGGCCATGCGGTTAGGTGCCACAGTTTACGATTTGAAAGAGCTGGAGTTGGCCTATGCGCCTCCTTACTCTTCCGCAAAAGACCCCGTCAATATGGCAGGATTTGTCGGCGAAAATATGCTTGACGGTACCGTGGAGACGGTTAATTGGGACCAGATGGATGACCTGGATGAAAACACAGTGGTGCTGGATATCGGTGAACCCCAGGAGCGGGATCTGGGATACATCGAAGGCTCCATTAACATTCCTGTTGGTGAATTACGCAAACGCTTTGATGAGCTGGACAAAAGCAAGACCTACGTCGTCTACTGTGCCATTGGTGTCCGGGGCTATATCGCCACGAGAATTCTCATGCAGAATGGTTTCAAGGCAAAAAATCTGGCCGGTGGATATTCAACGTACTCCAGCGTCTACTGTCAGGAGGATGGGGCGAAGTGTGGCGGTGTCACCTCCTCACCCGCTCTCAATTACTCGGAATCTGGAGATGTCGAGGAGCCGGAACCATCACATTTTAGCGAGGATAACGTCGAAGTCATTAAATTGAATGCCTGCGGTCTCTCGTGCCCCGGCCCCATCATGCAGGTCTCGAAGAGCATCAAAGAAATGAAGGACGGGGATGTACTTGAAGTGCGCGCCACGGATCCTGGATTTGTTCGAGATATCGATACCTGGTGTAAGCGCACAGACAATACACTTCTGGAGGCCGGCAAGAAGGAGCGGGAATTCGTCGCCCGTCTTGTGAAGGGAACGAAGAAACCAGCCCCTACTAAGGGTGGTGCTATGACACCAGCCAAGATGAACAAGACGATGGTGGTCTTCAGCGGTGAACTGGACAAGGCCATCGCTTCGCTGATCATCGCCAACGGTGCCGTCAGCATGGGTCGAGAAGTCACCATGTTCTACACTTTCTGGGGCTTGAACATCCTGAGACGTCCTGAGAAAATCAATGTTAAGAAATCCTTTATCCAAAAGGCTTTTGCAGCCATGATGCCCCGCGGCACTGGGAAATTGGGTCTTAGCCGCATGAACTTCATGGGTGTGGGCGCCAAGTTGATCCGAAAGATCATGAAGGACAATAATGTCGATCAGGTGGAAACATTGCTACAGATGGCTCTCGACAACGGCGTCAAGATGATCGCCTGCAACATGAGCATGGACCTGATGGGGATCACGGAGGAAGAGCTGATCGATGGCATCGAATTCGGGGGCGTTGCTAGCTACCTGGGTGCCGCAGAAGAATCTGACGTCAACCTGTTCATCTAAGGAAGTTGACCATATACCAACCGAAAAAAAGAAGATTCTGTTCAAACCCAAAGACATAAATTGAAAAAACCGACCGCTTCTGATAAGGAAGTGGTCGGTTTTAACGTATATAGAAAATCACCGTTTTCCTGTCAAATGCCCCATACCGATTACTGCCTTCAAAGGTCACCACATGGAAGTTTCCGCTATCCGGAATTACTCCCTGCCCCAGAAGCTCTGTGGGCATCTGCAGGGACAAAACACCAGAGGATGCTTCAAAATCCGATTCATAAACGACTCCATCAACAATCACTTTAAAATCTGCCGGTTCAATAAAGCCACCGCTATGTCCAATCACCCTTGCAGTCAATAGGGGTTTTGTGTCACTGATCATTTGCCCCATCACCAGGTCAGACATGATGGAGAATCCGAAACCTCTTGCAATAGATTCAACAGGCTTCTCTGCAAAAAATTCCACCTCTTTTAACACTCGCAGGGCGTTGCCACCCAAAATTTTTCCCAGATCTTCCTGAGAGTAACCCCTGTTCACCAGCTCTTCAGTCAGTTTAGGCAGGTAAGATGCATCCGGCAGATCCACCGGCATGGGGGCACCATCAAAATCGGAACCCAGGCCCACATGACCAACCCCAATAAGCTGCACCACATAATCAACGTGGTCGGCCAACCTTACAATATTCGCCTCTTGGCCTATATTAGCCACAGCGGTACTCCAAAAGTTGATTTGTGTCACGCCGCCGTTATCTTTTAATGCCAGCAGTTGTTCATCGGAAAGATTTCTCACATGTGGCCGCACGCCATCCACACCGGAATGCGAAGCCATCACCGGGGCTTGTACAATGGCCATGGTATCGAAATAGGTAGCTTCATTCATATGTGACACATCAACAATGATGCCCATCTGGTTCATCTCACGGATCACTTCTTTGCCAATCTCCGTCAAACCGGCATCCGGTACGTTGTTAGCCACATTTGTACCTGATCCTAAAGAGTTGGGGTTGTTCCAGACGATGCCCGCCGATCGGATTCCCAGGTCATAATATTGGAGAAGCAGTTCGATGGCATTGCTGGTACCAAACTGGTACATCCCTTCAAGTGATGCTATTGACACATGTTTACCCTCTTCCACTCCCATTTCAATGTCCCGGAGAGTGTTAGCCAACACCATGCTGTCATTTTGACCCACATTCCAGTACAAGGCGTTGATCAGTGCCAGTGACCGGCTGTTGGTTCTGGCTGAAGTATGGAGCGCATCAACCCGGTAGTCGGTGTAAGCAGCATAAAAAGCCACATCGAGTCCACCTTTACCTGCTTTCTGTAAATCCAGTTGAAAGTCAGCAGGTATGCTTCCACCAAGGTCTACGAGTGGTAGCCAGGAAACCTCATCGATGACTTTCATCATGGTGTCGTTATGGGTATCCACCACAATGGCATTAAAATGAATCTCTTCTGTCGACAGATTTTTGGTGGCTGCCCATACTGGCACCATGCCTATGGTCAGTACGCACACCATTGCCATCCATAACAAACCCTGGTGCAACATCATTCTTTTCATGACTTAACCTCCGTATTTATGTTAAAAAAATAGCCTCCCCTTTACCCTTTGTAAGAGGAGACGTCAATGATAGCTCCTATGATATTTCGGAAGAACTGCTATCCTTCTGCTTTCTATTTCGCAGAATATTCCTAACAAAAATCCTCAAGATGGCGTAGAACGGTATGGCAAAAAATGCTCCTATAAAACCATACAATGTAATGGCGATGATGACGAGAAAGATAATCACTATTGGATGAATTTCCAAACGATTGCCCATAATTTGCGGTCTGACCACGTTTCCTTCCAACTGCTGCGTAACGGCAAGCACAATGATGACTTTCACCACCATGAACATGTCCACTGTCCAGCCAATAAAAATGGCTGGTAAAATACCAAGCAATGGTCCCAGAAAGGGTATGATCGACGTAAACATAGAAAATGTGGCAAGGAACAAGGCGTTGGGCAACCCAATAATCAGGTAACCCACATACGTGAGTACACCTAAAACGAAAGCCACAATCAATTGTCCCACGAAATACATGGACAACGCATTGTCCATCTCTTTTAACATTGCAATCGTTCTGATCTGATTCTCTGGAGATATGAGTGCAATGGTTTTATCATAAAAGTGTTTTTCATCTTTAAGCAAAAAGAAGACAACAACCGGGATTAAAATTAAAATGGTAGTGAAGGTAGTAATATTGCCAATCCAACCAAACAGATTCTCACCCAATACCCCAAAAACCATTTCAGCTGAATTTGTTAGACGGGTTTCCATGTCTTCCATCGAAAAAATCCAGAATTCATCTTGCTCCATCAACTCATTTGCTTTTTCCTGTGCCTGCTGCACATATTCCAGAAGTGTATCATAAAAGCTGCTAAATTCTGCTTGAATGGTACCCCCAGCGTAGATTACCAAAACCACAATCAATCCGGCCAGCACCAACAAGACGCCCAAAGAAGCAACAGTTTTATTTACCTTCTTACTAACTAAATACCTCACCACGGGTCTAAGTAAATAGTAAAAAAGACTGGCGATTATAATGGGCAATAAAACAATTGTTACGATTTTACCGATAGGATTGAGAATAAAGGTTAGTTGGCTAAGCAGGTAAAGGAATAAGGCAATCAACAAAGCCCACACTGTTAATTTGAAATATTTATTCTGGTAGACCATAATTATATTCATCCTCCTATGTTGAAGAATTATCTTAATCCACTGCAATAGGTCATTAAGTTGTATAAATACCCTTCATCAACACTACAATACCATTTTATCATGAAGTCTTTACATTGCAATCACTTCAATAAAGACTTTTCACTGGAATATCATAAGGAAGCACATTCCCAAACATTTGTAATTATATAGTACCTGCTAATAATTCAACACAGTTTGCTTCATTTTGTTATTACCCTATGCTATGGATAACACACTTAAAATATTCAACAGTACAAAAAAAGAGCCTATCATCATCAATTCCATGATAGGCTCTTACATTACAAGATTTATATCATTTTATTTCTTATTACCCTTGCCATTATTGGTTTTGGGGGCTTTCACAGGCTTGTTGCTGTTTTCGGTCTGTGTTTCTTCTGTGATTGAAGCGGTAACTTCTTCGCTTCCTTTTCGCTCTTCCTTAACAGCAGCCATTATTTCTTTAACCGATTTCTCAGCCCATGCTGCGTAGTAAATCAGTGCATCTTCTCCATAGCCTTTACCCAATTTTTCCAGCAAATTCATTTTGCCAGGTGTGATGCCCAATTCCTGAGCCATCATAAAACGCAACGCATTGGGGTTGTCTAAATCGACCAATTTAATGGAATCAATTTCAATCCATTCACCAAATTTCTCTTCCAGCAATTGTTCCAGCCAATCAATCAGTTCATTGTCATCTGAATAAATGGTAACTGAATAAGCCATTGATTCTTCAGTGTCATTGAGAGCCTCAAGGCCCTCTAACAAGGTTTTGTCCACCAGGTCAGCCAGCGGATTATCTTCCTCTGTGTCTTCCTCTTCATTCAGGTCTTTCGCATAGTCGGCAGAGATAATCTTTCCCTCAGCGTCAACCGTTAATACAATTTCCTCTTCACCATCCACGACGATGGTTGCAGTCACGCCTTCCTCAGTGATTTCTTCTGTCACTTCTTCTGTGCCATCAATAACTTCTACAGTAAGGTCTTCTGCAAATCCTGTAATGCTCAACATCATAACCAATAATAGTACCACTGTTACCACTGCATAATTCTTTTTACGTTTCATCTTATTCCTCCTCTATGATTGATTCATCCGAATGACATGAGAAGATTTTGAAACAAAAAAAGCCTCCCACCGATCAGGCAGAAGACCATAACCCACATGTAATCTTCGGTAGCTGGCTGCCACTTCAATGTGAAAGAAGGCCCTGTAGCTTTGCGTCCCAGATTTTCATCTGGTTTGCCATTATCGGATGAATGTAAGCATACCACGTACATAAGCGTTCTGTCGAGGGACCTACGTCCTATTTAAATTGGTTTGTATCAATTTCCCAACAGCAAAATTAGCTGAAGGATCTTCCTGTTGCTATGTTATCTTAACATAAAAAGTCCTGTTGCGGGGGCCGTCAAATTCACAAAAATAAATGCCCTGCCAGGTTCCCAGTAAAAGCTTTTCCTGGCTGATCACCAGCGTTTCACTGGCTCCCACACAGCTGGCTTTCAGATGCGCTGCAGAGTTTCCTTCAAAATGTCTGAATTCACGCCTGTCAGGAAACGCTTTCTCAATACCCACCAATAAATCTGACACCACATCCGGGTCCGCGTTTTCATTAATAGTGATGGCGGCGGTGGTATGGGGGCAAAACACCAAGCAGGTACCCTCTTCTACTCCACTTTCCTTTACAGCGTCCTGCACCTGCTTGGTAATGTCATGAAAATGTTCCTTTTTTGTTTGAAGCTGGTACGTATACAACATAATTTTATACAACCTTCCTTCAGAATTCAATAATAGTTTTGCATATGGAAAATTTTTGTTTAGGTACTAACAAACAGTTTTCATTACACTAAGAAAGAAGAAGAAGTTAAATCTTTGATACTTGATGGAACATAGAAACTGCTACTTGTCATCACCCGCATCGCCATTAGACCCTTCCAATTTTCGCAACAACGACCGCATGGCCTTCCAGTCGTTTACATAGTATGCGGCACGGGTATTGCCGAATCCCACTTTAATGGTATGCGCCTCTGAGGGGAGTGCCGCAAATAAATCTTCATCGGTTGTATCATCACCTGCCGCCAGGATGAAATCATAAGAACCTTCTTTCATCAGGTTTGTCACAGCCATTCCCTTATTCACACGCACATCCTTTACTTCAAGTACTTTGTTGCCTTCCAGAACCCCCAGGCTCATGGACTGCACCATGGTCAGCAGCGCGTCCTTGATCTCGCTCAGTTTGCCGCCCACCAGGTCCGGGTCGCACTTACGGTAATGCAGGGCGACGGAATAGTCTTTTTCTTCAATAAAAGAACCAGCCATGCGGTCACTGTAAAGCTGTAGCACCTCGTTCACTGCCGGTTTCCACTGGTCCTCCAACACCATGGTCATTTTCCAGTCATTGCCTTGTTTTTTAACCCACAGTCCGTGAGAAGCCACTAAGTGCAAAGGTAGGTCTCCCAACCATTTTTCCAGGGTTTGTCGGTCACGCCCTGAGACAATGGCCAGGGTGTTTTGAGATTCATTTCCAAGATCAGACAATAACTTTTTCAGCGAGGGATCTGGCTTTGCCTGATCAGGTATGGAAGTAAATCCAACGAGAGTACCGTCATAATCCAGTAAGATCATGCTTTTATTTGCCTGCTGGTATTCATTGATTAACGTTTCCTCATGCTGGTCAATGTTAACGACACCTTTTTTAAAGGCAGGTGTGTTTTCAAGGTTTTGCAGACTGGTTAAAAAGTCTGATGCCCAGATATCCACACTGTAACGCCTGAGACGTTGGTGAATGATCTGGTTGATAACGTGCTTTTCTTCCCTGGGTATTTCCAAAGCCTTGTAAAGCCCTCGGGCAATGGCTGCCATATCACGCGGGTTGACCCGGATCGATTCTCCCAATTCACTGGCGGCTCCCGCCGTTTCACTAATGACAATCATTCCTTCATGGTCTCTCCGGGAAGCTGCGTATTCTTTCGCTACCAGGTTCATCCCATCTCTCAACGGGGTAACCAGCAACACATCCGCATTGCGGTAGAAAGCAATGAGGCTTTTCTGGCTGAAGGGTTTAAAATAAAACCAGACAGGCACCCAATTGACAGTGCTGTATTTTCCATTGATGTTTCCCACCAGTTCCTCAATATCACGTTTCAGTTTTTCATAGGAATCCACCTTTTCCCTGGAAGGGGCTACAATCAGAATAAACCTCACTTTCCCCACGTATTCAGGGTACAACTGCAAAAAAGCATCAAATGCTTTTAGCCGGTCAGGAATTCCCTTGGTATAATCCAACCGGTCAACAGACAAAATCAGTTTCATCTCTCCTTTACTGTCCCGGATCACCTTCATCTCTTCCAGGTATTCCGTGTCAGTATATTCCCGATTAAACTTTTCATAATCAATGCCCATGGGAAAAGCATCCACTCTGATGTTCCGTTCCCCATAATGCAACGTGTTTAAATGATTGTCCAACCCCAGCAGCCGGCGTGTGCTGCTGAGAAAATGCCTCACATAGTCGAAGGTATGAAATCCAACCAGGTCTGACCCCAGTACGCCTTCCAATATTTCCTCACGCCAGATCATCAACCGAAAAAGCTCATTGGAAGGAAAAGGAATATGAAGGAAAAAACCAATGCGCGCCTGGGGGTATTTTTCCCTGATCAACCTTGGCAGTAGCATCAGCTGATAATCATGGACCCATACCTGATCATTTTCTTCCATTACCTCATCCACCATATTGAAAAATTTCTCATTTACCTGTTTGTAGGCTTCCCAGGTGTTTGTATTGAACTCCACTTTGTTGGCAAAATAATGGAACAAAGGCCAGAGTGTGTTGTTGCAAAAACCATCATAATAATTTTCCTTCTCTTCTGCACTAAAATACACCGGCAGACAGCCATATTCCGATTCCAATTTTTCTCGAATATTTTCTTTATCCTGTTCTTTCAGATCGTTGTCAACAATGCCTGGCCAGCCAATCCACAGACTATCCGCTTTTTCGTGATAAGATTTCAACCCGGTCGCCAGTCCACCCAGACTTTTTTGATATACGAAATCCTCCTCCTGTTTATCAACTGTCACAGGCAGTCGATTAGAAACAATAATCAGCTTACTCACAAAACCATCTCCTCCATACGTAGCTCTTTCTATACCTGGATCTTTACCGTTCACTTAAATTCTATCCATGTCATACCCATCTGACTCATTCCTGCAAACAGGATGTATCTTTTCTTCTATAAATTTCATTTGTTTATGTATTTTTATGTTACTGCATACCCCACTTTAGGTATCTTAAGAAGAAGGAGGTGGATTAAATTGATTTTTGAAAATTATAACCCTTTGGAAGAAAAACGCTTTCAGGTCATGGATGAAACCGGCAACATTGTTAACCCTGATTTAATGCCGAACCTGGATGAAAAAACCATCATCAGAATGCTGCGCACCATGTTGCAAGCCCGGGAGATTGACCTGAAACTGGTTATGTACCAGCGACAGGGAAGAATGCTGACTTATGCACCAAACATAGGCCAGGAAGCTGCCACCATCGGCAGCATTTCGGTTTTGGAAAAAGAAGACTGGATGGTGCCTGCCTACCGTGAACTGGGCGCGATGCTGTGGCGGGGCATGCCCCTGGATAAAATGTTTACCTATTGGTACGGTAACGAACGGGGCAGCCACATGGCAGAGGACCTTAAAATCCTACCAGTATCAGTACCCATCGCCAGCCAGTTGTTACACGCAGTGGGCATTGCATGGGCATCGAAACTGAAAGGAACTACCGAAATCACCATAACCTATTTCGGAGACGGCGCCACTTCCCAGGGCGATTTTAGTGAAGCCATGAACTGGGCTGCCGCCTACCAAACACCGGTGCTATTCATCTGCCAAAACAATCAGTTTGCCATTTCCATGCCCCGCTCCAAGCAGACAAGGGCACACACTTTGGCACAAAAATCCGTGGCATACGGCATGCCGGGCATTCAAGTGGATGGCAATGATGTTTTCGCCATGTACGCCGCATCCATGGAAGCCGCCGAACGCGCTCGTACTGGCGGCGGCCCCTCACTCATAGAAGCGTACACCTACCGTATGGGAGCTCACACCACCAGTGATGACCCAAAACGGTACCGCTCTGATGAGGAACTGGACAGCTGGAAAGGAAAAGACCCCATCGCCCGACTGACCAAGTACTGCCTAAATAAAAAGCTTGTGTCAGAGGAAGAAATTGAAACCTGGCGAAAAGAATACATTGCAGAAGTCGATCAGGTGTTTAAACAGGTGGAGCAGAATTCCGATATGAAGCCGGAAGAAATTTTCGAAAACATGTACAGCAAAATGACGCCTCAGCTTCAGGAGGAACTCGATGATTACAAAAACTACCTGGCCTGGAAGGAAAGGGGGCAACAATAATGCCGGAACTAAACCTGCTTAAAGCAGTAAACCTGGCACTTCGTCAGGAAATGCGCCGTGATGAACGGGTGGTGGTCTATGGCGAAGACGTGGGCTATGAAGGAGGCGTCTTCCGGGCAACGGAAGGGCTTCAGCAGGAATTTGGCGAACACCGCTCCATGGACACCCCTCTGGCAGAATCCGCCATTGTGGGCACGGCCGTTGGCATGGCCATCAATGGCATGATCCCCGTTGTGGAGATGCAATTCGGTGGTTTTGTCTACCCTGCCTTTAACCAAATTATCAGCCATGTTGCCAGGATGCGTAACCGCAGCCGTGGCCGTTACACACTGCCCATGGTCATCCGCTTCCCCTATGGAGGCGGTATTCGGGCACTGGAACACCACTCCGAAAGTATGGAAGCTCTTTTTGCCCATATTCCCGGCATCAAAGTGGTCATCCCTTCCACTCCCTATGACGCCAAAGGGTTGTTATCGTCCGCCATCCGCTCTCCTGACCCGGTGATCTTTATGGAACCCAAACGCATCTACCGGGCCTTTAAACAGGAAGTGCCTGAAGATGATTATCAGATTCCCATTGGAAAAGCCAAGGTGGAACAGGAAGGCACCGACATCACCCTTATTGCCTGGGGCGCCATGATGCAGGAAACCAGAAAAGCGGCGGCTGTCCTTTCGGAAAAAGGCCTTTCGCCGGAGGTCATTGACCTGCGCACCATCTCACCCTATGACAGCGAAACCCTTGTCAAATCCGTCAAGAAAACCGGACGAGTGGTCATTGTTCACGAAGAACCCCGCAGCTTTGGCACAGGTTCCGAGCTGGTGACCATGCTGACTGAAAAAGCATTTCTGTACCTGGAAGCACCACCGGCGCGGGTCACCGGGTTCAGCACCATCATACCCCTTCCCCGGGGTGAACAACATTATTTACCGTCCACTGAGCGAATCGTGATGAAAGCGCTGGAAACCATCCAATTTCTAACCTAGGAGGATCAAAGATGATTGAATTCAAATTTCCCGACATTGGCGAAGGCGTCACCGAAGGTGTACTCCTGAAATGGCTGGTCGAGCCTGGAGACAAAGTGCAGGAAGGCGATTCCCTCTGCGAAGTGGAAACGGACAAAGTAACCACAGAAATGCCCTCCCCTGTTGATGGTGTTGTGGAACGCTGTCATGGCAAAGTGGGAGAAACCATCACCGTGGGGAACGTGCTGGTAACCTTTCGTGGCGGTGAAGAAGAAGATACCAAGGCCAAAGACATTGCAGAGACCGAAGTCAATAAAGCAGATGAAAAAGACACTATCCAAACGACCAACGATCAGCAAGAAAAACCGGAAGAAGAGAACGCCGGTGTGGTGGGAGCTCTTGACGTCTCCAATGAAGTGATGGAGACCAGCCGGGAAGGGATTCCTTCGGTTGAGCCACAGGCAGAGACAGGCGAAAAAGTGCTGGCTACCCCCGTGGCACGGAAAATGGCCCAGGACCTGGGTGTTGACATCCGCCAGGTCAAAGGCACAGGGCCGGCGGGACGTGTCATGAAAGCAGACATTAACCGCAGTCAATCACCCCAGCCGGAAACAACGAAGTCATCAACCAAGGCCCCGGCGTCCACCCCTGCCGGAGATCAGATGGAACGGGTAAAACTTTCCAATTTACGAAAAGCCATCATGAAAAAAATGGTGCAATCCACTTCTTCTATCCCCCACACAACGGCCATGGATGAAATCGACGTCACAGACCTGGTCGAATACCGTGAAAAAGTGAAACACCTGTTTATCGATGAACACCAGGTAAAACTCACCTACCTGCCCTTTATCATCAAAGCGCTTACCACTGCCTTGATGGCCCATCCACGGTTTAACAGCCAACTGGATGAAGACAACCTGGAACTGGTGTTGATAAAAGCCTACCACATCGGCATAGCGGTTGACACTCCGGAAGGTCTGATGGTTCCCGTGATTCGAAACGCTGATCAAAAGAGCATTCTGGCACTGCAACTGGAGGCGGAAAGCCTGGGTAAGGCGGCCCGTGAAAGAACTCTTAAATTGGAACAGGTAAAAGGCAGCACCTTCAGCATCACCAACTACGGATCTTTCGGCGCCAGTTTTGGCACACCCATTATCAACCATCCTGAAGCGGCCATTTTAGGCGTCGGACGCATTGCACAAAAACCGGTGGTACAGGACGGCCAGGTGGCCATTCGATGGATGATGCCCCTGACCCTGGCTTTCGACCACCGTATTGTGGACGGCGGCGACGCAGGC
Source organism: Clostridiaceae bacterium (assembly GCA_024635995.1). Taxonomy (GTDB): domain Bacteria; phylum Bacillota; class Clostridia; order Peptostreptococcales; family Tindalliaceae; genus Anoxynatronum. The sequence continues at coordinate 17,047 of JAGXHW010000036.1, read as the reverse complement.
CGGTTTATGCAGGACTTAACCCGAAGCCTGACATCCCCCCAAGACCTGTTACTGCGATGAAAGGAGAATCACCGTGAACTATGACCTGGTAATACTTGGCGGCGGGCCAGGAGGCTATGTGGCGGCCATCAGGGCCTCACAACTGGGCCTGAAAACCGCTTTGGTTGAAAAAGAAGAACTGGGCGGTGTCTGCCTGAACTGGGGATGCATCCCCACCAAGGCACTGCTGAAAAACGCCCGGGTGTTTCAGGACATCAAAAAAGCCTCCTTCTTTGGAATTGAGGGCATCAATCAGGAAAAAGTGCGTCCCGACTGGCCTGTGATGCTTCAGCGGAAAGACCGCATTGTCCGGCAGCTGACCACAGGCGTCTCCCATCTTCTCGAGAAAAATGGTGTCACTGTCTATCATGAAAAAGGTTTTTTCCAAGACCCCCACACCCTGCAGGTGGGAAATGACCAACTGACAGCCCCCCGGTTTATCATCGCCACCGGGGCACACCCCAAACATCCGGATATCCCCGGCCTTGCAGAAGGCCTTGAACGAGGTTTTGTGCTAACCAGCAAAGAAGTGATGTCCCAGGACACATTGCCCTCAAAAATGGTCATATTGGGTGGCGGTGTCATCGCCGTTGAATATGCCACCCTGTTTAATGCCCTGGGGGTTGAGATCACTATGATCCAACGCTCCGGTAAGCTGCTTCGTGAAGTTGAAAGTGAAATGGGGGCACTCCTCACAAAGCACCTGAAAGACCATGGTGTTGTGATCAAAACAGATGCACAGATCAATGCTGTCGAAAAAGAAACCATCCGTTACACACACAATGGCACAGAGGAAACCCTGGCCTGCGACAAAGTACTGCTGGCCCTGGGCATGCAAGCCAACCTGGACTCTTTTGAAACCCTTGGTCTGACCCTCCACAAAGACTTTGTGGAAACCAATGAACGGATGGAAACCAGCCTGCCCCATGTTTACGCCATTGGCGATGTTAATGGAAAATACCAATTGGCCCATGTGGCCAGTGCAGAAGGGATTGTGGCAGCAGAAAACGCCGCCGGTAACAATACCATCATGGAATACCGCATTGTGCCTAACTGCATTTACAGCTTCCCCGAGATTGCCTCTGTGGGCTTAACCGCTGAAGAAGCCAAAGAGCAGGGGTTTGATGTGAAGGAGAGTAAATTTAAACTTAGTGCCAACGGCAAAGCCCTGGCGGAAGGGGAAAGCATGGGTTTTATCAAGGTCATTGCTGAACAGCAATACGGTGAAATTCTTGGGACCCATATCATAGCCGCACATGCCACCGACATGATTTCTGAAGCTGTGATGTCCATGCAGCTGGAAAGCACGGTGTACGATGTGGCCAAAGCCATTCATCCTCATCCCACTCTGTCGGAAACCGTCATGGAAGCGGCCCTGGCCCTTACCGACAAACCAATCCATGGTACAGTGAAATAGCACCACAACACACAGTAACGCCCTGCGACTTCTGCCAAAATGGCAAAGCACAGGGCGTTTTGTAAGTCGGATATTCGTTAGCCAGGTTTGATCAGCACCATCAATCGGCTTTAAATTCATGATCTTCATGCTCTCCATCACAGAATGGTTTGTTCTTTGACTTTCCACAGCGACAGAGGGTGTAGTGTTCGCTGCTTTCAGGCTGAGAACCCTGGTCGTCTTTTAAGAGTATACCTCCCGTGATCTCCAGTGGCCCGTCTTTTCTGGTCTGGATGGCCGGCTCCCGCTCCAGGTCCTGGTAGCGGCGGCTGCCGATCCCATAGCTGAGTGCGCCTGAAGGGCATTTTTCGATGGTATCAATAATTTCTGAAACCGAGGCACCATTGGGGTCAATCCAGGGGCGCTCATCTTTTTTAAACACAGACGGCAGCAGCCGGGTACAGCTTGCATCAAAGGAACAGACGCCCCGGTTATCATAGATGATGATGTCTTTGCCTTCATAGGCTTTCACCTTGTCTGGCATGCCGCCCTCCTTCTTAACCTCATTCAACCCTCCATGGTCATTGTGGGAGCCGTCACAAAAGGGTTTGTGCTCAGAGTTACCACAGCGACACAAGGCCGTCACCGGATCGGTTTTAAGCTGAGAGCCATCAGATTTTTTCAGGGTTTCAAGATCGGTAACCAGATAATTGCTATATTTCGTTGTAACAATCATTGGCGTTGGTTTTTTATTTGGTTTGGATGACATCGTTGTTCTCCTCCTCAGTTTTTTCACTTATCAATACCATTAACTTTACCATCTTCTCTAGATGCATACCCAACCAATCGCTGGCATACCCATTTGTCTATTAATGTACCAGCGTTACTCAACAGATTCACATTTGCAATGCATCAAAGAAATTGCTGTTTACAGTAACAATTTGGCAAGACTCAGTTTTTCATCGTCATACGGGGCATACCGAAGAGAAGGGTCTGGCCAAGCACAGCTTCGCATCATGGCCTTCATATTGGAGAAAAGCTGGAAGGAGGCTTCTCCGTGATAACGACCCATACCGCTGTTGCCAATTCCACCAAAAGGTAAATGAGGATTGACCTGATGAACGATGCAGTTATTGATACACCCGCCTCCAAACTCCAGAGACTCAATGATCATTTTCTCTATCTGTCGGTTTTCAGTAAATAAATAGAGTGATAGTGGATAGCGATGTTGTCGCACGGTTTCCACCACCTGATGAAGTTCGCTAAAGGTGATCACCGGTAGAATCGGTCCAAATATTTCTTCCTGCATCACCCCATCTTCAAGGGTAATCTCATCCAGGATTGTGGGAGCAATGAACAGCTGGTCCCTGTCAACCTCTCCACCAGTCACCAGCGTACCATCCGAAAGATACCCGACCAGTTTGTCAAAACGCCTCTGGTTGACGATCCGGCTGTAACTGTCACTTTTGGAAGGGTTTGGGCCATAAAAAGAATGAATAACTTCCACCATGTGACGCAACAGTTCATCCTTCACTTTCTGGTGCACCAGCAGGTAATCCGGTGCAATGCAAGTTTGACCTGCGTTGTAACACTTTGCCCATATAATACGCCTGGCCGCCACTTCAAGGTTGGCGTCTTCAGCTACAATGGCAGGGCTTTTACCGCCCAGTTCAAGGGTGACGGGTGTCAGGTGTGGGGCTGCCATAGCAAGGATTTCTTTGCCCACTGCTGCACTTCCCGTAAAGAAAATATGATCAAATCGATGGGGTTGGATCAGTTTAGGCCCAACCTCTGCCCCGGAACCTCTGACAACCGTCACATACCCGGGTTCAAAAGTGTTTTCAATCATCGATTGAATGAGAGCCGCCGTACGAGGGGTCTGTTCTGATGGCTTTACCATAGCACAATTACCGGCTGCCATGGCACCAACCAAGGGTATCATTATTAAGTGAAAGGGATAATTCCATGGGCCGAGGATCAGAACAACCCCTTTCGGTTCAGGCTGAATCCAGCTTTTCGCTGGTTCAAGCACCATGGGCGTTGAAACTTTTTTTGGCTTAACCCATGATTGAAGGTGAGTAATACTCCTGTTTACCTCTTCATAGAACAGTCCAATCTCCCCGGTATAAGCTTCAAAAGCCGGTTTTCCCGAGTCTTTGCAGAGAGCCTCTAAAAGAGCTTCTTCCTGATCTTTAACCATGTGCTTTAGCGCACGCAGCTGTTTGAGACGAAAGAGCGTGGTGCGGGTGGCACCGCTGTCGAAGTAGCTTCTCTGATCTTGAAAAAGTTGATTAATATCTTGCGCCATGGTTTTCCCTCCTCAAATATTGTTGACGTGTAAACCTTTCATACCCTGAAGCCGGAAGAAAACCCACAATTTAAGTTCACTGCTTCCGTTTAAGAATCCCCTCACCATTATCGTAAGAATTAGTGGGAATATTTTTTTACTCAGGGTATTGATATGAGTGAGGTGATAATAAATGTTAAATAAGTTAGTATTGGAAAACCCTATGCTTTCATTATGGTTGAAGGATGGTATTGGAGTTGAGCTGACACCGCTCACTGAAAATGAACAAACCGATGTGCTTATTGTTGGAGCCGGTATTACCGGCATTACGGCCGCCTATCTTCTTACAAAACAGAATATTGATGTGATGCTTATCGATAAAAGAACGCCTCTCAGCCTGGCATCGGGGAATACCACAGCCAAATTCACATTCCAGCACTCTCTCATCTATCATCAAATCATGGATAATGATGGGGCTGACCAGGCAATACTTTATTACAAGGCTCAAATGGAAGGAATGAGACTTGTCAAAGACATCATCCAGGAAAACAATATCGAATGTGACTTTAAACAAACCTATGCCTGTGTTTATGCGAAAGATCAAAGTGAGATTGAAACGCTTAAAGAAGAACAAAAAGCGTATGAGAATATGAATGTGCAAAGCGATCTGATCTATGAAGATCCCCATAACCTTGGGTATAAAGCAGCTCTTAAGGTAGATGATCAGTTCGAACTTAATCCTGTCAAATACCTGCGTTTTATGTTGCGCTATCTTCTGGAACACAATGTAAGAATCTATAAAGATACGATGGCTGTGGACATTAAGAGTAAGGGACCTTATACCGTCGAGACTAAAGATAGGTATAATATAGAAGCAAACAGCGTCATAGTAGCGTCGGGCTATCCTTTTTTTGATGCAAATTCCATGTACTTTGCAAGGTTGGAACCCTTCCGGTCGTACCTTACCGCCTATGGCACCAAAAATACCCAATCCAATGAGGGAATGTTCATATCCATGGAGGAGGCTGCCCCTTATTCCATCAGGTTTTCAGACACCGATGGCCAAAGATATCTTTTGGTGGGAGGCCAGGGACATAAGGTGGGTCAAAAAGAATCGGAGATGGCTGATTATGAAAGTCTGTTACATTTTGCCTTTACGCATTTTAATGTAGAACAGGTTGCCTATCGCTGGTCGGCCCAGGACTATAAAAGTGTGGATCTGATACCCTATATAGGCCGGCTCTCATCTGATTATGAGAATGTATACATCGCCACAGGCTATAATAAATGGGGCATGACCAACGGCAGCTTCGCAGCTGATTTGATAACTTCAATGATCAAAGAAAAGGAAGTAACCAGAGAAGAAACAATTACTCAAGATGACAAGAGTAGTTATACAGAGCTTTTCAATCCTTCCAGGGGAGAAATACCCTCTAACATGGGAAGCTTTTTAAAAGCCAATCTGAATGTGGCAAAAGAAATGGTAAAATCCAAATTTGGCTCATCCGACATAGAACTATCAGAGCTGGAACCCAATCAGGGAGCTGTCATGAGGATAGCCGGCAAAAAGGTTGCCGCCTTCAGGGATGAAAATGGAGAAGTCTATACCCACAGTAAAGTATGTCCGCATATGGGATGTGACCTTGAGTACAACGACGCTGAAAAAAGTTTTGACTGTCCGTGTCATGGCTCCAGGTTCAGCGCAAGGGGCATTGTCATAGAGGGTCCTGCGCTAAAAGATCTTGAAGAAGAAGACATTTAATAATTACCGCCCACAAAAAATACTGCCATTGTTTATATCGTGGCAGTATTTTTTATTCTCATGACTGCTTGTTCTTTCAATTTGGCCTCAAACATAATATAAACTGTTTGATTCTCCTTACCTACCGCTGCCGGCAGCAAGGACAGCAAGGCCTCATAATCCTCTGTCAGAATAAAGTCATGATGGTGACGGTCCGTCTTACCAGTCCTTCCAGAAGATAAATGAATCTTTGGGTCATCAATTCCCTTCCAGGTGGCAAAAGACCGCTCCAAAGCAACACCTGCATCCAGGGAAGGAAGAATGCGGTGATGATGGTAATCAAAAACAACTGGCACCCCGGTTTTTTCTGAAAGAAACAGTACCTCCTGAATGGTAAAACTCCGGTCATCGTTCTCCAGGCGCAAGCGGCTGCGGACCTCAGGCGGAAGACTTTCGTATACCCGGGCCCAGCGGTACATCGCTTCTTTTGAATCACCATAAACACCGCCCACATGGGTGATGAGCTCCCGTACCCCTATCATATCCCCAAACACTTGGTGATGCTTCAAGTCCTCCACCGACCGTTCCACCACATCTTCCCTGGGAGAATTAAGCAGCGTGTACTGCCCCGGATGCATGGAGAGCCGCATCCCCTGTTTATTGGAAAACCCTCTTATTTCATAACACAGGGCTTTGATCTCTTCATCTTTCCACCATGGGTATGTCATTTCAGGGTGCGTTGATAAAGGCACAACGTCACTGGAAACCCTGAAAAAACGAATGCCATGTTCTGCGTTCCACTCCAGGCAGTTTTTCAGGTACAGCAAATTATTGACGACGAGCCCTTTCAGGTATTCATCTCCCTTTGACAGATACGTGGCCAGCCGCAATGTTTTCATTTTGAGTGGAATTGACGTGTTCAGGCATGCATAGCCCAACAATATATCCATGTTCATCACCTTTCAGCGAATCCATTAGCTTATAGGTTTTAAACCTTCCATGATCATTTTCCCGACACCCTACTATCATCACTCCACACTTATTCAGTTTCAATGAAGACACTGCGTGTGGCAGCGTCCCAACTGATATCGGCATCAAAAGCATTAGCTATGAAAGAAAGCGGCACGTAAGTTCGTGAATGTGCAATCATGGCCGGCGCTTCCAGTGTGACAATGCTGTTATCCACTACCGCAGTGATCGAGTCAATCATCAGGACCAATGTTACTTCACCCTGCCTGATGTGCACCTGTCTTTTGACGGCATCCCACTCAACTTCAGCCTCCAGTGCCTGGGAGATTGCTGAAACAGGCACCATGGTTCTGGAATTAACAATCATTGGCGGCACAGAAAGCGCCAGTTTTTTCCCGTTGACATAGATTTGTATGTCTTCAGTAACAGGTTCGTAATTGTTCTGTTGCGCCTGGTCATCATGAACCACCAATACGGTGTTCAGCTTACGTCCCGGATTTGTCAAATAGGTGCCATTGGCATACAGGGCTGATGAGGCACCTCCATCAAGGTTGGTTGCCGCGACACACTCCAGCTCATACATAATGGCAGCCAATTCAGTCATTCGAAGGTTGCTCCCCGTTACCATTACCACCTTGCCGTCTTCTTTCACACCAATGGCTGAACGTTGTGCCGGGTTAAGGTTTATTTTGTCTTCAGTAAACCCGCTGGTAGATGGATCATACACTATTTTCCCGTTCAAAATCAGCAGCGGTCCCGCTTCCACCATTGTTTCAATGTTGTCTTTTGGAAACGCTTCCCCGTTGTTAATAATAATTTCCCGGTCATAGGTCACTGCGAATGAACCCCTGTTTAGAGTCGCACCGCTGTTGATTTGCTTCCCATCCTGGTAAATATAACCCCAAGGTCGAATGTCTATTTCGTCTGTGGCGTAGGCATTAAAATAATTTCCATTGATGGCCGCAACGGGTTTGGTTCTGTTAATTATGCTTGAAAACTCTTCCCACCCAGCCACTGTGTTGTTTCCCTTGACAACATCAAACCGTATGTCGGGATCATTAAAATTGATTGTTGCCACATTTATGCTTTTCCCCTGTATTAACATCCCGGTATGAGAAACACTCCCGGAAATGGAACTGGCAAATGAAGGCATGTATGACAAACATAACATCATTACGATAAACAGCACTACATAACTCTTTTTCATGTTTTTCCTCCTGGCTCATTCTAAATGATGCTTCATTGTAGCACACCTGTCAGGCTTATTCCAATTCCACTGACGGGTTCTCTCGACTTAAGATTTCTTTTTTGTAAACTTTTCCTATACCCAGTTCTTCCGCCCATTGCGCCAGGGTATCCAGCGCTTCCAACAACACATCGTGCCGGGAAGGGTCCACAGATTCAATCACAGCAATGGCTCTTTTGGTTTGGTTCGTGATCATGGTTCGCTGACCATCCCGCCAGTTCCAGAAACGGCACACAGCCCCCGCATCATCCAGGTAACACACCTCTCCAGGAAGGGTTTCGCTGGCTTCTTCATCGCCCAGCGCAAAGAAATCATCGCCCCCCTCACTCACCGCCAGCCGCAGGTTTCCCTGGATGGTGTCCAGGTCTTCCATTCCGCAGGGTAATGCATACCGCAAAGACATACTGTTGTACACATCCACTAAAGGGCTGATACTGCCCACCCCGGTGCCTTTATCGATGCGTTTCAGCAGTGCCTCAATGGAAGAGCGCACCCCTTTTTTCGTTTTGAATTTAGAAAAAGCCTCCCGCCACACAGCCACCACCGGGTTCTGGCTTACGACCGGTTCTGTCAGGTATTTCCTTGCTTCTTCTCCCGCCTCCTGCAACAGTTTTTCGATGGCTTCCCTGTGAAGTTGCTGGTGTGCTTCAGTGTTGTTGACTTCCTCCAGCAATAAAACCCCCACTTCACTGTCAGGAAACAGTTCCCACAGGGATGGTTCAATGATCAGTTTTTTCATCTGGTTCATCCTTTCCATACTGCCAACCATGATCATCATGGTAAATCATCAGTTTCGTCATGCCTCCGTCAACGGTGATGTTCTCCCCGGTGATAAAACCTGCTTTATCACTGCATAAAAACAGCACCATGTTGGCGATGTCCCGGGACGTTCCCACCCTGCCGGCAGAGTGCTGGGCCTTGTCTGCCTCTTCCCACTGGTTGTCTTCAGTGTCGATCCAGCCTGGGCTGACAGCGTTGACCCTCACCTTACCTGACAGACTAACGGCTAATGCATGGGTCAGGGCCGAAATACCCCCTTTGGCAGCCGTGTAACTTTCTGTGTTGGGCTGGCTCATTCTGTCCCTGGTGGAAGAAATATCGACAATGGCTGCTCCTTCTGTAAAATAATCCTTCAGCAGCTTTGTCAGCATGAAGGGGGCTGTCACACCCGTGTGCAGCACGTAATTAAAATCTTCCCAGGAGCAGTCTTCAATGCCTCCCATTGACAAGGCCGCGTTGTTGATGAGATAATCCACCCGGCCGTATTGGTTGATAACCTTCTCCGAAAAATCATACAGTACTTGCTTCTCTGCCAAATCTCCCACAAAATAATCGTTGGCCAGTTTGTCGATGACACATACATGCGCCCCTTCATCCCTGAAACACTGGCTGATCACTTTACCAATGCCCCTGGCACCTCCTGTCACAATCACCACTTTATCGTTAAACATCCTTTTACCTCCTGTCTCAATCTCCCAATGCTAATTCCACTTTTTAAATTTGAAAAAAAGCAACATGCCTGTAGCAATGAGAATACATGCAGCGGCAAACAGATAAAAAGCCGATGACACATGAAGCCCGGGCAAGTATGTGAAGTTCATTCCAAACACCCCGGTTAAAAACGTCAAGGGGATAAAAATGACAGAAAAGATCGTTAAGGTCATCATGGTCTTGTTCATTTCATTGCTTGCATTTGACATGTTCATTTCATGCAGGCTGTTTGTCATTTCCTTGTAGGCTTTAAGGGAATCTGAAACCTGGCTCACATGTTCCAATAAGTCGTTATAATACGGCCGTAAATCATCACTTATCAAAGCACTGTCCTGTTTTAGCAAAGATGTCACTGAGTCTTTGATGGGTAAGATGGCACTGTTCAAATAAAGCAATTCTTTCCTTAAATGATACACCCGCTCCCGGTTTCTAAAGTCATTGTCCAGTATTTTCATCTCAATTTCATTGAAGTCCGACGAAATATTGTTGGCAATGGCAAAGTACTGGTCGACCAATGCATCAATCAGCACATAGAATAAATAGTTACTTTCCATACTTCTGATTCTGCCATATTTTTTATCCAGTCGTTCACGCACATCATCAAAAACATCTCCCTGTGTTTCCTGAAATGTGATGATCACATTATCCTTCTGTACAATCGCTAAATGTTCATGGATAACTTCTGTCCCCTTCAGATACATCATTTTAAAGATGGAAAAGAAATACTGGTCTTTCACCTCAATTTTACTCCATTGAGAAACCTGCACAATGTCCTCCAAATCCATATGGTGCAGGTTAAAGCTTTTTCCAATTTCATTAATCAATCTGATATCATGCAGGCCTATCACATTAAACCAGTAAACCTTGTTATCATCAAATGGACCAGTGACAGCCTTTACTTGATTTCGCAAGATTTCATCTTCATTGTACTCAATACATTCAATGGAAATTTCCACATCATTATACTGGCCAGTATACACAATTGTCCCTGGCATTTCACTCGTATATTTCTTTTTTCCATGCAACACATTAAACGGATCGTGTATACTCATGCCATCACTCACTCCTTTTACTCACATCTCTCAATGATTGACTGTTTATTTTCATTCTACGCTGTCTGGAAGTATTTGTCTAATCCAGCTTTAAGACTGAAAAAGACTGCCTTCCCTCATTCCAGGAAAACAGTCTCATAAACAAGATTCTTTCTATAAATAATCCACCCAGACAGCGCCGTTATCAGCCGATTTAACGCAGTTTTCCACAAAACGGACGCCCTCAATGCCATCTTCTATCCCGGGGAACCAGTAATCCGGTTCCAGCATGCCCTGGTCTTTCAGGTGCATGGCAGTGGAAAAACGATGATATAGGTTAGACCAGGCTTCAAACAAACCCTCCACGTGGCCGGCTCCAATCCGGTTGTCAGCCACCGCTTCATCCTCGTTGTACAGATAGCCCATCCCCCGCTCCAGGGTTTGGGACGGCTGTCCCTGAATTTCATACTGCAGCTGGTTAGGTCGTTCATCCCACCATTCCAAACTGGCTTTTGAACCCACCACCCGGATCTTTTGCTGGTGCATGGATCCCGCATTGACAGCACTGGCCCACAAGGTTCCAACAATCCCCTGTTCAAACTGTATCAGTACCGTGGCGTTGTCCTCCAGCGGGGTACGGCTTTTCACAAAGCTTTGCCGTGTGCAAAGGAGCCGCTGGATGCGAAGCTCCGGCACCATGGTTTCCGCAATAAACAGGATATGGGTGCCTATATCGCCCAGCACGTAGCTGGGTCCTGCCGTTGCAGGATTTACCCGCCATTTTGTCCCCGGATCACTGGTTTCCACTTCAGAAGAGTGATAACCGTGGGCAAACTGCATCTGGATGATTCGAATGTCCCCCAAATCGCCACGCTTAATCATGTTTCGTGCCTGGTGAACCATTTGGGCGCCGGCATACCCGTAGGTGACACCTACCACCCGCTCTTTGCTTTCAGCCAGACGCGCCAGCTCTTCCCCCTGCTCAGAAGTAAAGCAAAGCGGTTTTTCGCACACCACATGCAGCCCGGCATTAAGGGCTGCTTTGCTGATCGTATAATGGGTGTGGTTGGGAGTGGCGATGGTCACCGCTTTTATGCCGTCCTCCCGGTTTGCTTCTGCCGCAAACATGGCTTCATAGGAGTCATAGCAGCGATCAGCTGCCACTCCGATATTAACCCCAAACTCCCGGCCCCGTGCCCCGTCAATGTCAAAGGCGCCGGCTACCAGGTTGAAATGATTGTCCCGCAAAGCTGCCGACCGGTGGATATAGCCGATCTGGCTTCCACGACCACCGCCCACCATGCCCCATGGAATAGGTCCGCCAAACCGCTTTTCTTCATTGAACATTTTCCATCCGCTCCTTCAGGGTTTAACCCAGCGATTCTACTGACCAAGCTTTTCTTTTAAAAATTTTCTGGCCATGATGGCGTATTCCAGGGGATCCGCTTTTGCTGGGTCCTGTTCCGCCTCCACCACTATCCATCCCTCATAGGAACTGTTTTTAATCAGGTTGAAAATCCCATCCCAGTCAACCATGTCCCCATCTCCGGGAACGGTGAACATTCCGTTTTTGACCCCCCAGAGAAAGCTCCTGTCCTGTTCTTTCACAGCTTCATACACCGACCGTCGGACATCCTTAATGTGAATGTGGGCAACCCGGTCCAAGTGCTGCTCCAGCACCTCCACCGGATTCTCCCCTGCCAGGGTCAAATGCCCGGTATCAAAGAGGAGAAACACTGTCTCTTTGTCGGTCATTGCCATTAACCGGTCAATTTCTTCCTTCGTTTCAATCCCCGTCCCTGCGTGGGGGTGAAAGCACAGCTTCATACCCTTTGCCTGAGCCATTTTGCCCAGCTCATTCAGACCACTGGCCAGGTTTTCAAACTGACTGTCATCCAGGACAGGCCGGTTGGAAAACAGCGGCATGGATTCATCGCCGTGGATGGTCACGCCGCATTCCCCGGCACCTACCACCCGGGCGCCTAATCCGTAGGTATAATCCAGGTGCTTTTCAAAGCGCTGGATAGTGTCTTCGTTATTAAACAAGGTAAATTCCGTGCTGAACCACATGTTGCAGATGGTGATTCCCCGCAGGTCAATGGCTTTTTTAATGACATCAAATTCCTTCGGGTATTTGATACCGCCCTCGCTGCCGGTAAACCCTGCCAGGGCCATCTCGCTCAGGCACTGTTGGTAGGTGAGTTCTCCTCCCAAGCTAGGCAAATCATCGTTGGACCAGTTAATGGGTGCACAACCGTACTGAATTTTCATAATATACCCCTTTCATGAGTTGAAGCAGTAGAGCCTCATCGCATTCTTAGTTTCGTTTTGGTTTCGTTTCAAGTTTCATTCTTTTCATATTTATAGATTAATCCTTTCATTTCTCCTTGTCAAGAGAATTGTTGTATTCTAAAGAAAGTGCTTTTTGAAAAAAGCAAGGGCTGCAGGCGCTTCTGATTCCAAATCCTCTGAATAAGCCTCCACACTGATGCCCCCTGTATACTCAATCTCTTTCAATGCGTTGATATAGGGCTCATAAAGCAGGTCTTCGGACATTACTTTTGGATAACCTCGCCCTTCAAAGCGGGCAAAATGTGAATGAACAATTAAATCACCATAGCGCACGACAGAGGCTATGGGTTCATTTTCTGCCTTGATATGGTAATAATCCACCAATACCTTTATGTGAGGATGGTCAACTTCTTCAACCAGTTTGCCCACTTCGTGGAGTTGGTTCAATAGATTGGTTTCTGTTTTGTTGTTGTGCTCAACGGCGATGATGAGATCGTTCTTCTCAGCAACAGAACCCATTTCCCTGCACAGTTCAAGCAGCTGCTGGTAAGCCTTTTCTTTGGAGAAACCCTCCGGAACGGCTCTGGACCAGGGGCTTCCAAAAACAATGTACTGGGCGCCAAGTGCCTTTGCTCTCACAATAGCCTGGGTATAATACACTTTCACAGCCTCCTGGTCCACCGCTTCTCCCGTCAGTTTCAGGTGTGGAGGAAAAAAACAGTTGCAGGCACGGCAGGGTAGATCCCCTTCTTTCACCTGCTCTGCCAAAGCTGCAAAAGCCTCATCGCTGAGTGTCATGATGTCACTCATTGCCAACTCAATATAGTCATATCCCCATGCAGCAATCTTCCCCATCAGGCCGATGCCCGTGTCTGTCGGTGTTGTTTTCAACAGGTTCACACATATACCAAATTTCAAATGAATCCCCATCCTTTCAATTTTTTCCCAATTTCAGCATGCCCGGATGAACAATACCTGGTCTCCCTGTTCACTGGTTGAGAAAATAAACCAGTGTTTCTTTTACCTGTTCGCCTGTGACATGTTCCCACACAAGCCTGTATTGATGTAATTGCTTTTGATAGAGCACTTCAAGAACCTGGTAGCCGGAAGGATCTTTTGGCCTGTCCGTTTTATAGTCTGCAATGACCCACGCTTCACCTTCCCTGAACACCAAATCAATGACACCGGCATAGTACACAGGAAAAGTGGCATCTTCCGGCATCGTTTCTGCCAGAAGATGGTTTTCTGTTACCCATAGGTGAAAGGGCACTTCCTCATAGACGTTGTCGGCCTGGTTGAGTCGCTGCCACAGTGCTGAATGCATCATTTTCTTGGCTGTCAGGATCAGTTCCGAAACAGCCTCAACAGGAAGTGCTGACTCCTCCAGCCACTGGGCCATGGGTAAACTGGAAACCTGTTCCAGGGTCATGTCTTTCCGATGCTTCACCAGATATTCCAGCAGCTTATGCACCACGGTCCCCCAGGCTTTTCCACCACCTACTTCCCGATCCACCTGCCACATTTCTTCCAACTTCTTTTGATCCGTGTCAGTGGGGGTTCTCCGCTGGTAAGTCGGTTGGGAAAGCAATTCCACCCAAGGCTCTTCCGGCAAGGGTTCATAGGGTGATACTGTAGTGGTGATTGCCTCCTGTTTGGAAGCAGGCTCAACCGCTGCCATCTCCACCACCCGGTCCTCTTCCAAATTCTGTAGGATCCGTGACCAGGGGTTTTTGTTGTTTTTACTGGCACTGCTGACCACCAGCAGGTGCTTTGCCCGGGTGGCGGCCACATAGAGCAGTCTGTCTTCCTCCGCGTCCAGAAAAGTGGTTTCAACGGCTTCCCATTCTTCCCAGCCAACGGTTTTTCCCAGGGTTTTGCTGCCGAAACTACCCTTTTTTACAGTGTACACAAAATGCCCCACAACATCCTTCCCATCCCGCTGTATATGGTATTGTGGCGGCCATGATACCTGCTTGCATGGGTGGGCAAGAAACACCACAGAAGACTCAAGCCCTTTGGCTTTGTGCAGGTTCATGACCCTCACCACGTCTTCTTCACCGGTAATGTCCAGTTCTTCCTCCACACCCCGCTTTGCCAGGTCCTGCACCTTTTCAAGTATGCCCTGCAGTGTGGTGTTGCCCGCCGCCTCTTCCTGCTTGATGGCTTCCATCAGGTATACCACATGTCCGCAACGCACCCGGCCGCCTTCCTCCAGCCATGCTGCAGGCATTAAATCTGTTTCATCCAGGATCTTCTCCAGCACCACGCTGAGAGGTTGGTGCTGCAAAGCTTGATGCCATTTCTGCAGCCGTTGAAAAGCCGGTTGCAGTTCATATCCTTCCGGCTGTTTCCCATAAAGCCGAAAGCTTCCTTTTTGCTGTCGATGTTGGTACAGTTCCTGGTCGCTGTAGCCAAAAAAGAGGCCTCTCAACACGGCCATGCCCAGAATTTCATTCCCGGGTTGCGCCAGGTACTGCAACAAGGTGACACTTTCCTGTATTTCCGGCAACTCCCCAAAAACACTGCTGCCGGTGACCCGGTAAGGAATGCCCTTGGCTTCCAATTGGGAGGTGTACTGAGAAAGACCGTCCCGGTAGCGGGTGAGGATAAGAAAATCACCATAGGAGGCTGTTTTTTCTACGGTGCCTATTGGCTGTCCCGTGTCCACCCACTGCCGGATCAGTCTGGCAATGTGCCAGGCATCTTCCTCAATGATTTCATCTTTTTTACCACATTCAGGCGAAACAGGGTTCATCAACACACCCTGCAGGCAACCCGCATCCCCTTCCCGCTGGGTTAACATAGGCGCATAGGCTGCCTGTTCCGGTGTATCGATCGCCGGTAAAATTTCCTGAAACAGTGGGTTGATGTGCCGGCTGAGGGCATGCAGTGAACGGAAGTTGGAGGTCAGTTCCAGTACCTTTCCTCCCGTGTTTTCAATGATTTTTTTTACCTGGTGGTAGGTATCAATGTCTGCGCGGCGAAACCGGTAGATAGACTGCTTGGGGTCCCCCACCAGAAACAGGGCACCTGGCCGTGGATGAATGGCTGTCCAGTCTTTTTCTTCCCAGTCAGTGCCTGTGAGGAATAGGAGCATCTCTGCCTGGATGGGGTCTGTGTCCTGGAATTCGTCCACCAGAATGCATTGGTATTTTTCGGAAAAATGCTGCCTTACTTCCGGGTTTTCCCGGAGCATGGCTGTGGTGGTCAACAACAGGTCCTGAAAATTAACCCACCCCCGCTGGCGCCGAAGCTGGCTGTAAAAGGCGGCCGCTTCCTCCACCAGTTCTGTGATGAGGGGGTGACAGTAGGCCTGCCAGTGCAAAATGGCAGGATGGATAACGGTGTCCACAAAACTGGGGGCTGTGTCATCCCTCAGTCTCTTGGCTTCCCCGGCGT
This sequence comes from Clostridiaceae bacterium, assembly GCA_024635995.1. Classification (GTDB taxonomy): domain Bacteria; phylum Bacillota; class Clostridia; order Peptostreptococcales; family Tindalliaceae; genus Anoxynatronum. The sequence continues at coordinate 1,156 of JAGXHW010000036.1, read as the reverse complement.
CCTCCCATCGGTTCAATGTGACTCGTAAGTTTTTGTCAAAGAGGGCCGCCAGGTCCATCACGGCTGCGTCAGATGTCATGTCAAAATGGTCCAGCATTCCCTGGGCTTTTAACACGGCCTCCTGCAGAGAATCCCATCCTTTTTCAGGCTCACTCATGGGCAAAAAAGGCAGAACCCTTTCCACAAAATCGATGATTTGTTGTTTCAGCCATTCAATGTCCGGTTTTTCAACTGTTTCTGTATGGATTCTCACTTCCGGAAAGGCAATGCGCACCTGGGCAGCGTTTTTTACGTCCATGGGGTCAACCCCAATGGCTGCCAGCTTGTCCAGCAATTCCGGCTTATGGACTGCCAGTGACTTCAACAGCATCTCCCAAACCTGTTCCTGGGCATGTTGGTCTGCCACCTCATCCAGTTCAGTAAAGTCAGGGTTAATCCCTGCTTCCACAGGCCTCTCCCGCAGCAGAGAAGCACAAAAAGAGTGGATGGTGCCGATGAAGCATAGGGCCAGTTGCTGCAGGGCTTCTTCCATCCGCTGTATCCGCTGAGGGTCCGTCTCTTCCTGCCGCTTTCTCTCCAGCACCTCCTGAAATTTTTCTTTCAGCTGGTAGGCGGCTTTTCGTGTAAAGGTGATGGCCGCCATGTGTTCCACTTTCACATAGCCCTGGGCCACGGCTTCCACCATGCGTTCCGTCAGGCTGGTGGTTTTACCTGAACCGGCACCTGCCTCCACCAACATGTTCTGTGCAAAGTTTTTGCTGATCTCATCCCTTGCCTGCTGGTCAGCCAACGATTGTCCGTGATCAGTCATATTTTGTCACCTCCAACAGGTTGTGTAAGGCTTCTATCCATGGTTCTCCCTTTTCCAGTAATTCCACCCGGACAATCATATCCTTTCGCAGTTCTTCCCCCGGGTTCTGCTGCAAAACAGGCCGAAAATCTTCCCACTTCCGGTCAAAAGCAGAACCCCAGTCCATAAAGACCCCTGCCGCCACCGCGTTCAGCAGGCTGGTTAACACCTTGTTCAGGGAGGCTTTCAACACTGGTGTCTGCACATAGGTGGTCTTAGCACCCCGTCCCTTCAGAGTGGGAAAATAATAGGCGGCTTTTACCACCTGGGCCTGGGGCTGTTTGCCAAACTCATGGAGTATTTTTT
>JAGXHW010000035.1 GCA_024635995.1 Clostridiaceae bacterium | reverse complement strand
TTCAATAAATCGCAATAAATTGACACATCGCACAACAAAAACCAACCTGGGTTTTCATTGCCAGGTTGGTTTTTTGTTGTGTTCATATCAATTCCATCTCGCTTTAAGAAAATTGGCAAATTAGCCGGCACTGGACCTATGATAAGTGCGTTGCGATGTCTTCTGTTATTTTTGCATCAATTAATCCATTTCTCATAGGTACAGTATAACTTAAATTTCACTTTTATGTGTCTCACTCTAGGGGTTCAGTATAAATCGCCAGCTTTTATTTTTAATCATCGTTGAATTAATGCATGGAGATCTCCAGGTAGAAAGTAACTATGGAGGAAGCCGATTCTGGTTTGACATTGATTATCTGCCAATCTAAGTTTCTCAGACTGGACTTCAATGTTTGAGAATCATACCATGGTAACGGCATTAATTGACCGGTTAACCTTCCGGTCCCATGTACTTAACATGAACTCAGATAATCCTTACAGAGCTGAACATGCTGCAAAGGTTTCTGACTAATAGCTAAACATATTTTTATTCGGGGAATGCTGCTATCCTTTAGTATTCCCTTTCTTAGAAACAAAGTGGTAAACAAATTCAGTGTCAGCTGGTAAACTTTTTGAGTGTCATGAGTGGTAAACTAATTGAATGTCAAAAACCTGTTATTGGTAAACTAATTCACCGTCTTGGTGGTAAACAAATTCAATGTCAGGTGGTCAACTTTTTCATTGACATTCGCAGACAAAGAAGGTCATGAGAGAAAATAGAAAATAAATACTTATTTACATGTAATATCATCGATGCAAAAAGAAGTTGCCGAAATGCTTGTATTTTGATGATTCAGTTTAGATTGATTGACAAATTGATTGACAAAAACACAAAAAAGCTCACTTCTTAGCTTTTAGGAAGTGAGCTTTTGCAGTGGTGGGGAATAAGGGACTCGAACCCATGGCTTCCTCCACGTCAAGGAGATACTCTACCAGCTGAGTTAATTCCCCACGGCAAGGTTTATTTTACCATAGAGATTCAGCGGTGTAAATAGTTTTAATATGCTTCAACTTTCACCATGATTTCATTTCTCCTTACCATAGGTAAGGCAAAAGGCGAATTATAAAAAGCCAGCATGGCATTGGAAACCCTTCGGTAACCCTTCTGGTCCACCCACTCCACTAAATGTTCCAATTTTTTCTGCTCCTTCTGCCTGTTAGAAAGACCGCTATACCGAATTACTGCAAAACTGCCGCTGTCAAAGGATTTGATACTCAGATTAGGATCATTTGGTTTCGGCGCATGTTCCCAATGTTTCTTCGGTATTACAAAGGCCATTTTTCGTTTTTTATCGGTCATTTCTTCAATGACAGGGATGGTCATACTAATGCGCTTCTTTTCCTCATTATCATTACTAATATATCGGAACAAGGTGCCAAAGCCATTATTGCTTAAAGGGTCTTCTTCATTTTCATACTCCACCATCAAAAAATCCGAGTACCGTCTGATCTCAAAGGGATTTTCCTTTAGTAGCACTTCATAATCAGGGGTTTCGTAAACGCTCATTCATTCACCTCCTGGTTCTTGTCAGCCTTGGAACTTCTTAACTGGCTGCCACTCCACGCACCAACCAAAGAAACAATTAGAATCATTATGACATACAGTGCCATTAATGATTGCCATTCATTTAATAAGTACAACCCAATGAAGAGAGCTCCCGGCACCCCCAGAATCAGCCCCCATTTCCATCCATGGGTTGGTAAAACTACACCCCAAACAAACCCCAACACCCCATATACCAGTAACACGATGGCAATTGTGATGAGCCGTTCACCCATGCCACCGTCAGAGAACACTGAGTTAAAAGCACCGAAAAAACCAACGAGCACACCGGTCAAAACAGCCAAAACAACGCCTATGATTCCCTTCATGACCAATACCTCCAATGCTCGTTCTTAAGTGAAATATTAATGATTACATAATATGTATACCCCAAATCAAAAGAATCAAGAATGAAACAAAAACAATAACTGTTTCCTTGCATTCAAAAACCCTACCGATGATCACAGCAGGGCAATTGAGCGTTGTTTTAAGATAAAGATATGACTATATAGCATTGGGAAAGAACAGGGGCATATCAAATTCTTCCAGCCCAAATCCACCAACCATCTCCTGGGTTTCGTCAGACAGAATCCAGTCAACAAAGCGGGCAGCTGCAGGATAATTGATATGGTCACCCTTGTCCGGGTTAACTGCAATAACACCATACTGGTTAAAAAGCTTTGAGTCGCCTTCTACAACGATTTCCAGGTCAATGTTTTCCATCATTGATAGATAAGTGGCTCTGTCTGTCAACGTGTACCCTTCCAGTTCGTTGGCCATGATGATGACATCCCCCATACCCTGACCAGCAGATACATACCAACTGTCAGTAGGTTCTTCCATGCCGATTTCATTCCAAAGATTTCTTTCCATGGTATGTGTACCTGAGTCGTCACCTCGTGAAACAAATGTGGACCCGTTATCTGCAATCAGTTGAAACGCTGAGATTACGTCGCTGCCTGCATTGTCTGCCAACCCGGCTGGATCTCCGGCAGGTCCGATGATGATAAAGTCATTGTACATTACGTCAAATCTTTCAAGACCATGACCCTCTGCCACCAATGCTACTTCTCTTTCTTTGGCGTGAGCCAACAACACATCAGCTTCACCATCTGCTCCCATTTGAAGAGCCGCACCGGTTCCCACAGCGACCACTTTTACCTCTACGCCATGTTTTTCAGTGAAATCAGGCAGGATAAACTCCAGCAGCCCACTGTTCTCTGTGCTGGTGGTGGTTGCCAGAATCATTTCTGTATTGGTCAGTTCAGGAAACTCATCTTCTTCTGCAGGTTCTTCCACTACTTCTTCAACCGGGGCTGGCTCTTCTGCCGGAGCAGGTTCTTCAGCAGGAGCAGGTTCGGTCGCTGGACTGCAAGCCGTCACCAGGGTGAAGAGCAATACAAAAGTTAATAATAAAATATGTTTCTTTGTCAACATGTACATTCATCTCCTTTGTTTGTTCTGATTGTTTGTACTGACGTTCTTTTTACATGGTTCTGGTGAACCCGTTTATGCATTTTTATTCCTATGTATAGCTGCCAGTGCTGATCACCTCCTGAAGAAGCATAATAAAGGGCGCCCGGAGAAGGCGCCTGTAGAAGTCATTACAAGACACTGCTCTCCTTTCCATGTGGGAGGCAATACCGTTTCCAGCACTACCCAGCGGTTTGCACCCTTGGTTTTAAGCCGTAGAGTGACAAACTCGGAGATTATTCAATTTACCGGAGAGTCTCTGGATGAATCTGTCATCCCCCGTTAGTCGTTATGTTTATTTTTGCATATTGTCTATAAAAAAAAGGTCATTTCCAGTATAGACTACTGTTAATGTCCTGTCAATGGATTCCTTGTATTCTATATGTTCTGTACTTTTTATATCGGTATCCACTTTATTTGCCGCTGTTGCATTCCCGAGTTGCATGAAATATGTTGTGCACTTTGGGGAGTATCTTTATGTATTTAATTGCATTTCGCTGCCATCGCCACCTGTCAGATTGTTTAACCATCATCTGCTATGATATGACTCATCCAATTTAAAGAAGGGATCTCCCCCATATTCTTTACCAAACTCTTCAATAATGTGCCGGCCTTTGCCCTTGGTCAGCCATTGACAAAAAGCTCGTGCTCCCTGGTCATTGATATTCTTCAACCGTTTATTGTTCAACAAGATGATGGAAAAATGGTTCATTAATAATGGATCAGCTGAATTTTCACCAGCATAAACGTACATTGCTTCCTGGCAGCCGGCTTTCCAATAAGTGGCTGAATCAATGAGTGTGTAAGCATGTCTCTCCATGGCAAGTTCCAGTACTCCTTTATTGCCCACTACCCCAGAACTGGTGATGTACCATTGGTTCTGTCGCTCTATACCGGTTTTTTCCCAAATTTCCAGCTCACGAATATGTGTACCGGATCGATCTCCACGGCTGATAAACTCCTTTTGAGTTAGGGCAATTTGTCGAAACAAACCGGTGACCCCTGCATTTTCACGGATATATTTCAATCCTGCCGGATCAGTTGTTGGTCCCACCAGGTAAAACAGATTGCTCATGAGAGGTTTTCTCTCAACACCATATCCTTCAGCTATAAAGGCCTCTTCCAGCTCAGGAGCATGGACCAGCACAAGGTCAACCCTTCCCATACGTGCAATTTCAAGGGCCCTGCCGGTTCCAGCCGAAATGTGTCGTACCAAAATACCCTTCTCCTGGTAATATACTTGTTCAAGCAGATCAATCAATCCTGTTTCAACAGGTCCAATGGTCGTCGCAATCAAAAGATACTGTTCTTGATTTGGTGTATCTGCAAATTGCTCTGAAGTTTTCTTTTTATCACTCTCCGGATCCAATAAACCTTCTAATTGCTTGTCAATATCCCGTTTTAAACTTATATATTGATAAAGTAATTTTTTTCCATTTTCAGTGGTGCTTGTACCGCCGCCTTCTGAGCCTCCTACCTGTTTAATCACCAGGTCAATGTCTAGTTCCTTCTCTGCATCCTGTATCAACCCCCAGGCATACCGATAGGAAGCATCGATGTTGGCAGCTGCTTTGCTGATGGAACCAGTCTTCTCAATTTGTTCCAACAACGCAAAAAGTCGATCCACTGAAAAGCTGCGCCTTCCATCAATGGCCAGCAGAATCTGAAATTCTTCTTTACGTTTGTTTTGCACCCACACCCCTCCTGTCTTCCCAATTCAGCCAGTCTATCCGAAGGTTACCTTCATCCAGAATTATATCATATACTAAATCATTGATGCAGTGACAGATGCAATACAAAACCTGGTAATGTCTACTTGTCTTGGATGACAACACCGGGTTTTTTTATAAACCTTTTCTTAAATGAATTCTTTCGTCAAGTCAATCAAGTGATCATTTTTAATAAAATAATTTGTTGTTGACATGTTTTTCCTCCTTAGTTCCGCCCCTAGGGGGGGAGGGCTTTCGTATCATATATTTCAGGATGCACTGTTGCTTGTCAATGGTTTTCCATGTATCATTAGAGTAAATCATTAGAGTAAATCATTTTATTTGTTCAGCCCATGCAAGGTAAACCTTTTTGAATAATGGTTTATTGAATATCGGAACGGGTAATTATGGAATGATTTTATCTATCTCAATGGAGGTCATGCATATGGTTGCACAAAACAAAACATCTGGTTTGTTTCAGCGCCAACCGATTATGCGCCGGGTACTTATGAGCCTGATCCCTGTTACACTGGGGGCCGTTTATCTCTTTGGACTGCGCGTATTGGTGTTGATGGCAGTGGTGATTGCTGCCGGCACTTTGACGGAGTACATATTCACAAAGAAACGAAAAGCAAAGGTCACAGAGGCTGTGCTGGTGACCAGCGTCCTGTTCACCCTTTCTTTACCCGTGTCTACCCCTTTCTGGATAGCCATTGTTGGTATTGTTTTTGGTGTTGTCTTCGCTAAAGAAGTTTTTGGTGGATTTGGACGAAATGTTTTTAACCCCGCCATAGTTGGCAGAACTTTTATCTTTATTTCTTTCCCGGAGTTCTTAACTGCATCCTGGAACAACATTTCCACCTCATTACCCGGCGGTTTTGTCCGCTACATCCACCCACCCCTGGATGCCCTTACCCAAGCAACGCCATTAAACATGTTTCAGAACGGTGAAACCCTGCCCATGGCCCAGGTCATCATAGGGCAGATCCCCGGCTCCATGGGTGAAACCAGTGTTGTCTTGCTGCTGCTTGGCGCAGCTTATCTGTTATATAAAAAAGCAGCAGACTGGCGTTTGATGTTGTCACCCATGATTGGTTTCCTTAGTTTAACATCCATTTTAAACTTGATGGGTGTTTCAAATGTGCCAAACCCATTTTATGGTATGTTTACCGGCGCTTTTTTCTTTCTGTGTATCTATTTTGTCACTGAGCCCACCACTGCACCAAAGCAAAAAGAAGCCAAATGGGTGTATGGTATTCTCATTGGTATAATTACTGTTACCATCCGTTACTTTGGCATCTTTGTTGAGGCTGCTTCCTTCGGCATTTTGATCATGAACACATTCGTGCCCATCATGGATGAGGGCGTTAAGTATTTGAAAGCGCAGAGAAAGAAGGTGACCACATGAAGAAATTCACAATGAAACCAATACTATTCATGGTGGTGATTACGATCGTTTACACTGCTGTCCTAGCTGGCATTAATGCTGTCACTGAGGAACGGATCGCTCTTAACGAACAGCTGTCTGAACAACTTTCTTTTCTTTACGTATTAAACATGACCCCCGAAACCATTGAAGCCCCCACCGTCAACCGTTTGTACCAGGAACGGGTTGAGGAAATCCAGGTAGACGGCGACAGGCTGTATGAGGCCTATGACGAAGACGGTAACTTATACGCGTACATTGTTCCCATGGTGGGTGGTGCTTTATGGGGTGAACTGCGGGGTATTGTAGCACTTGCTCCGGATTTTGAAACCGTACTGGGCATTGATTTTCTGTCACACAGCGAAACACCCGGTCTTGGTGGCCGTATCGATGAACCTGAATTTAAAGAACAGTTCAGAGGTATCGAGATAGATCCAGAAGCGGACGGTGATTTCCTTACTTACAATCCCAATCCGGGTGGTCAAGTGGATGCCATTTCCGGTGCCACAGGTACTTCCAACGCTGTCAGAAACATTTTCAACAATACCATGCAGGAATTTATGTCAGAAACCAGGGAGGAGCTTAACAATGATTAATACGATCAAAAATATCTTTTCCCTGGGTGTCTTTAAAGATAATCCGGTTTTCCGTCAAATCCTGGGCATCTGTTCTGCACTGGCGGTCACAAACCTACTAATGAACTCAGTGTTTATGGGTTTGGGCTTGATTTTCGTAACAGCCCTGTCCAGCCTGACCGTCTCAATTTTGAGGAAGTACACCCCCAAACACATTCGTATGATGGTACAAACCCTGATCATTTCGGCCTACGTCATCATTGTGGATATTGTACTGAAGGCTTACTTCCCGGCCATGAGTGAAGCTTTGGGCCCCTATGTTGGCCTGATTATCACCAACTGTATCATCATGGGACGATGCGAGGTTTTTGCACAGAATAACCCACCCTTCACATCCTTCATTGATGGTGTTGCCTCAGGTAGCGGCTATGCCCTTGTGCTGTTGGTCATCGCCTTCTTCCGCGAGCTATTGGGCTTTGGCAGCCTATTCGGTATAAATGTATTGGGTGAAAACTGGGTGAACTGGGTCTTTATGATCATGCCTCCCGGCGCCTTTTTCATGCTGGGCGTCATCATCTGGTTGGCCAATACCTATATTCCTACCAAAGATGGTAAAGCACCCGCAGCGGGAGGTGGAAACTAATGCCAGATATTAACCCCTTTGTCATTTTCATGGCTTCAATCTTCACCAACAACATGATTCTGGCCAATTTCCTGGGCATGTGTTCCTTTATCGCCGTATCAAAAGAAATTAAAACGGCATGGGGCCTGGGCCAGGCGGTCACTTTTGTATTGACAGGCACCTCCATTATTAACTACCTTATCTATCATTACGTACTGGTGCCCTTTAACCTGGAATACCTGCGGTTTATTGTGTTCATCATCCTCATCGCTGCCTTTGTGCAGTTGGTGGAGATGATTGTGGAACGATACCTTCCGACCCTTTATTACTCACTGGGAATCTTTCTTCCCCTGATCACAGTTAACTGTGCCATATTGGGTGTGTCCCTTTTTATGATCATTCGTCAGTATTCATTGATTCAATCAGCTGCCTTCGGTGTTGGTTCAGGTATTGGGTGGACCCTGGCCATTGTGGCCCTGGCAGGCATTCGGCAAAAAATCAAAAACGCACCCATTCCCAAAGGCCTTGAAGGGGCAGGTATCACCCTGATCATTACCGGTTTAATGGCCCTGGCCTTCATCGGGTTCTCAGGCATCGTCAGCGTACAATAAAGGAGGAATTCCCATGGCAGTAATATTGCAAACTGTTTTTATCATGTCAGCAATTGCAGGAATTCTAGCCCTGGCGTTAACGTTGGCCAACCTGTATATTGCCAATTATGGCGAATGTAAAATAGTGATAAACAACGATAAGGAAATGGTGGTGGACGGCGGGAGCACATTGCTGTCCTCCCTGAATGAGATGGAAATATACTTACCTTCCGCCTGTGGTGGAAAAGGTACTTGTGGACTTTGCACCTGTAAAATACTTGAAGGCGGTGGTCCCATACTGCCAACCGAGACACCTTTTTTCACCAAGGAAGAATTGGAGGATAACATGCGTCTCTCCTGCCAGGTGAAGGTAAAGCAAGACATGCAGTTGAGTATTCCAGAAGATTTACTGAACGCTAAAAAATACGAGGCAGTGGTTGATTTTATTAAAGACGAAACAGACACTATTAAGCTTCTGAGGTTTAAGATCACGGATGGTCAGGAAATTGAATTTAAAGCAGGTCAATATGTCCAACTACTGGCGCCACCCTACCCTGGTAACCCTGAGTCAGTTTATCGGGCTTACTCAGTGGCCTCGTCTGCCCAGGAGAAAGATGCCATCGAATTGATTATTGGTTACGTGGAGGAAGGTTTGGTTACCACTTACGTGCACCAGCATTTATCCAAAGGCGATGAGATTTCCTTTAACGGTCCTTTTGGCGATTTTTACCTGCGTGATTCAGACTGCGAAATCATCATGGTGGCCATTGGTACCGGTATTGCACCCATCCGAAGCATTTTGTATCAGATGAAAGACCAGCAGCTTGAACGAAAAGCCACTTTCTTTTTCGGCGCGCGTACCCAAAAAGATTTGGTGTGTGCTGACGAAATGTATGAGTTTGAAAAAACCATTCCTAACTTCAATTTCAGACCTGTGCTTTCCCGTGAGCCAGAGGATTCCGGCTGGAAAGGTGACCGCGGCAGGGTTACCGACTCCATTGAGAAATACATTGAGGAAGGCGTGGAGCAGGAAGCCTACATGTGTGGCAGCCCTGTGATGATTGAATCGGCTGTGGGAGAATTGAAAAAAAAGAAAGTTCCGGAGGAAAAGATTTTTTACGACGAGTTTGGTTAGGCGACGACCCTCACCCTGCCCTCTCCCAGTCTGGGAGAGGGTTTTTATAGGCATTTTTTACTCTCTCTCTATTTCCTTTTCCGTCAAATCAAAGCCATCGCCAATGACCTGTATAGCCTTTTCTTCATCTGCCGATGACATGACCCAAGAGATATTGATTTCGGATGTGGTGATCATTTTTACTTCAATATCCTCTTGCTCCAGCAGGTCAAACACCTTGCCGGCCACGCCGGAGTGGGTGCGCATGCCCATGCCCACAATGGACATTTTCACAATGTCTTCATTGATACTCCAGTGGATAGCGTCGTCTTCCTGGAGCCAGGTATCCATCAACTCCCTGGCTACATGAGCGTCTTCCCGGGGTATGGTGAAACTAATGTGCATACGTTTATCACCATTCATCATCTGTGAAATCATGTCCACGTTCACTTCTTTGTCTCCCATTTCATCAAAGATACGGCGCAGGCTTTTCATGCCTACCGGTAGGTTCATGAGAATAACCTGCACATCGGAGTGACTGGATGTCATTCCTGTGATTAAGCTGTCTTCCATTTTTCCATTCCCTCCTATGACAATCCGGGTACCCGATTGTCCGCTGAATGTGGAGGCTACGTAAAGAGGCACCCCAAATTTATGCGCCAGTTCCACTGACCGATGGTGTAATACCCCAGCCCCCAGGCTGGCCATTTCCATCATCTCTTCTGAACTGATGGTTTCCAGTTTTTTCGCACCGTGCAGTTTTCGGGGATCCATGGTGTAAATACCATCAACGTCTGTATAAATTTCGCATTCAGCCCTTAATTTGGCTGCCAGTGCCACCGCTGAAGTATCGCTGCCACCACGTCCCAGTGTGGTTATTTCCTGGTTTTCCGACACGCCCTGAAAACCTGCCACCACAACGATTTTATCCTTGGACAATGCCTGGTGGATACGGCTCACGTCAATGTCCAGAATCCGTGCTTTTTGATGAAAGGCGGTGGTTTGGATGCCCAGTTGAGGACCGGTAAAGGAAACAGCATCCGCACCCTTGTCCATGAGAGCCATGGCCAGTAGTGAGATGCTCACTTGTTCTCCCGTGGTCAGCAGCATGTCCATTTCCCTGGGGTCAGGGTTGGAGGTGACTTCCCTGGCCAATTGAATCAGGCTGTCTGTACTTTTTCCCATGGCAGACACAATGATAACCATTTGATTGCCTTCACGTTGCCGTTTAATGATTTTCTCAGCTACCAGACGGATCCTCTCTGGTGTGCCAACAGAGGTGCCTCCATATTTCTGTACAATGATACCCATGGCTATTCTTCGTTCAACTGACGGAGAGCGTCCACCAGGCCTGTTTTAGATTTTGTTTTTTCATCAATGTTCTTGATGACCCTGGCCGGGGTACCTGCTACCACCACGTTGGCTGGCACATCTTCCGTAACGATAGCTCCCGCTGCGACCACTGAACCTTTTCCGATTCGTACCCCTTCCAATACCACTGCATTGGCACCGATTAACACATTGTCTTCCACAATTACCGGGGTGGCTGATGCCGGTTCCACCACTCCAGCAATAACAGCGCCTGCTCCCACATGGCAGTTCTTACCAATGATGCCCCTGCCACCTACCACAGCGTTCATATCGATCATGGTGCCTTCACCAATCATCGCGCCGATATTGATCACAGCCCCCATCATGATAATAGCGTTATCTCCAATTTCAACCTTTTCCCGTATAAAAGACCCAGGCTCAATGCGGGCATTAAGCCCCTTGGTTTCAAGCAACGGGATGCCTGACATGTTCCGGTCGTTTTCCACCACCATATCTTCAACGACATTGCCCTGTTCTGTTAAAAAAGACTCCACTGGTTTCCAGTTGCCAAAAAGAATCCCGGTATTACCACTGATAAATGCCTTGCCGGGAAAACCACTCCAATCGATGGCGGTGAGTTCGCCCTTTATATACACCTTAACAGGTGTTTTTTTAACACTGTCATGAATGTATTGAATGATTTGCTGTGCTTCCAATGATATGCCTCCTCATACTTCTGCCTATTTTTTTAACCCCAAAACATGGGTCATGTCGTAACTGCCAGGCTGTACCTGGGCGGCAAACTTAGCCGCTTCCAAGGCTCCCTTGGCAAACACAGACCGGTCGTTTGCCTCATGCACCAGGGTGATGCTTTCCAGGTCGTGGATAAACCAGGCTTCATGCCTGCCAATGATGTTGCCGCCGCGGATGCTGTGAATGCCAATCTCACCCTTTTGCCGGGGGGCCTCCCCCACTCGGCCGTAGACTTTGTTTCGTTCTTCTCCCAAACCTTCTTCAATGGCTTCCACAATACTGCGGGCACTGCCTGAAGGTGCATCTATTTTTCGATTGTGGTGGGCTTCCACCACTTCAATATCAACGGAATCTTTTAGGATCACTGCCGCATCCTTCACCAGTGAGAAAAGCAGGTTCATACCCAGGGACATGTTGGCTGAAAAAACCAGGGGAATTTCCTCTGCTGTTTTTTTTATTTGTTGAATCTGTTCATCATCATAACCAGTGGTGCCAATGACCAACGGGCATTTTCGTTTCAAACAGAACTGAAGCAACCGATCCAGTGATTTCTGGTGAGAAAAATCCACCACCACGTCCGGTTTGATGCTCCAGGATTCTTCATCTTCATGGGATCCAATCCCCTGCACTTTAGACCAATAAGGATCTTCCTTGGCCATGGCGATGAGCATGCGTCCCATTTTGCCGTTTTTGCCCCAAACCAACAGGTTCATAACATTCACTCCTTTTTTATCGCATCAATAGCCATCCCGTTCCTTAGGACAGTATGCCTAGGTTCACCATTTCCTTTTTAAGTTCTGCCTTTTTACCCTCATCCATCGGGGTTAGGGGCAGGCGCAGTTCGTTTTCGATCATGCCCATCATGGCCAGGGCGGCTTTGATGGGGATAGGGTTGACTTCACTGAACAATAGGTTAAACAGCTTTTTGGTTTTCAGTTGCAGATCGATGGCTTCCTGTATGCGGCCCTCCATAAACGCCTGGCATATGGCCTGCGTTTCTGCTGGAATCATGTTGCCCATAACTGAGATAACCCCATGGCCACCGACAGAATAAATGGGTAAAATGTTGTCATCGTTGCCAGACCAGATCATAAAATCCTCAGGTACCAAACGTTTAATTTCCAGGATCTGCGAGAGATTGCCACTGGCTTCCTTAATGCCTACTACATTACCAATGGCAGCCAGTTGAGCCACTGTGGTTGGTTCAATGTTGACCCCGGTACGGCCAGGTACATTGTAGGCAATCACAGGCAGATTAGTGGCTTCCGCTACAACTTTAAAATGTTCCACCAGTCCCTTTTGGGTGCATTTGTTGTAATAAGGTGTTACCAGCAGCACCCCATCAGCTCCCAGGGATTGGGCGGTTTGAGAATATTTTTTGGCAATGGCGGTGTTGTTGCTGCCAATGCCCACCACCACAGGAACCCGACCCATACATTTTTCCACTGTCAGTGTGATCACCTGGTTCCGCTCTTCTTCTGTCAGTACCGAGGCTTCTCCAGTGGTTCCCAGGGTTACCATGCATTGTATGCCATTGTCTATTTGAAAATCCATGAGTTTGCTGTAGGCATCCAAATCCACAGCATCATTTTTGAAGGGTGTGACAATTGCCACCCCGGTTCCTTTAAACATATTCCATCATCCTCCCAACATTATTGGTTTAATCTTCCAGTTTCTGCTCTTCCATTTTTTCCAGAATCTGGACTGCGTTGGTGGCTGCACCTTTTCGCAGGTTATCTGACACTACCCACATTGACAACGTAAAAGGGTCAAACATATCACTGCGCAGACGTCCCACAAAAGTGTCATCTTTTCCAGCCGCCATCAGCGGGGTGGGGTATTCAAGGTTGGCGGGATCATCCATCACCACCACACCCGGAGCCTGTATCAGCAACTCTCTTATCTGAGACAATTCTGGCTGTCGGTGGAATGTCACTGTCACCGATTCGCTGTGACTGTAAAACACAGGTACACGCACAGCTGTAGCATTTACTTCAATGGTGTCATCCTCCAGAATTTTCTGGGTTTCATAAACCATTTTCAACTCTTCTTTGGTAAATCCGTTTTCGTTGAACACATCGATGTGGGGAAGGCAGTTGCCTGCAATTCGTTTGGGGTAAACTTTGGGCACGCTGTCAGGATCGTTCAGCTGGTTCCCCAGTTCCACGATTGCTTTGTGACCGCTGCCGGACACTGCCTGGTAAGTGGACACCACAATGCGTTTAATACCATATTGCTTATGCAGTGGTGCCAGGGCTACCACCATCTGGATGGTGGAACAATTTGGGTTGGCGACGATGCCTGTATAGTTTTTCAATACATGAGGGTTCACCTCTGGCACCGCCAGGGGAATCCCTTCTGTCATCCGCCAGGTAGAGGAATTATCAATAACAGTGTTCCCGGCCTGCGCAGCGATGGCTGCGAATTTTTCAGATACATTTCCGCCTGCAGAAAATAGCAGGTAGTCAAAGGACTCTTTCATAACTTCTTCCGTTAACAATTCTACGGTAATCTCTTTTCCTTTCCACTCCAGAAGATGCCCTGCAGTTCTTTCAGACGCAAAGCAACGCAGGCTTTTAATATTCACATTCCTTTCATCCAATATGGATAGCATGTTGCGACCCACCGCACCTGTTGCTCCAACTACTCCAACATTTAAACCCATGATAGAAGCCTCCTCTATGTTTACATCTATGTCTTGTAAATCGTTCAACAACTAAAAAACTCCCGGTATTCCCGGGAGTGTAGCGCAATAGAAATACAGGACCAGTTGTTGCTAGTTCCTGCCATATTTCATAGGCGAATAGCTCTCCACGGGAAACCCATGACAGTGGCCGGATTTTTCATCCGCACCCCCAAAGCCCGGAAAGGGATTCTTCCGTTCTCTTCGGCACCTTGACCTTTTGCATCCAGCATTGGGAAAACCCTCCCTTGGTATCTGGACGCGACTCATTCGCGGTGCAGCCTCTATTCTTGCAGTGTATTCACTTGTTAATAGAACTTGAAAAACAGTGTATCACATCTGCAAAAAGACTGTCAACCGTTTGTATGCTTTAACATTTCTCCAGTTTGTAAATGTCGTAACGTCTATGTTTCAACAAGGGCAATTGCTGTCGCACTGATTCCTGCCTTTCAGGGCTAATGATAGCTGTTATAATATTCTCCGTCTCATCCGTTTCTGCCAGCACAGTGCCCCAGGGGTCGACAATTTTAGAGTACCCGTAGGCTTGGTACATGGAATCTTTGTTCCTGGCTGGTGCGGCGGCGGCAAAATGCACCTGGTTGTCCACAGCGCGCATCTTAATGGTCTCGTGCCAGTGAGCTGGTCCTGTGGTGGTATTAAAGGCAGCAGGTACCACGATCATCTCTGCTCCTTCCTGTACCATTAGCCGCATCAATTCAGGAAAACGCATGTCATAGCATATAGCAACGCCAAACCGTCCGTAACGTGTATCAAAAACGGTTATATCATTGCCAGGTGCCACAATGGAAGATTCCTGAAATGTGATACCATTTGGAATGTCCACATCAAAAAGATGCATTTTTCGATGACGACCAATACATTCTCCCTTTTCATCGAAAGTGTAGGAGGTGTTGTAAATCAGGTCCCCTGCTGCTTCTGCAATTGATCCTCCGATGATCACAATACCCAGTTCTTTTGCCAGTGCTGCCAAACGCTGAGAAGAGGGGCCATTCTCCGGTTCCGCTGTTTCTTTCATGGCCTCAATGCTATAGGGCCCATTGAAAATCTCCGGTAAAGCCACCACATTTGCACCTTCTTCTGTCACAGCCTTACGTATCATTTTCTCTGCTTTATTTACGTTTTCTTCTTTGTTATCCACCACCATCATTTGGCATATGGAAAGGGTAAATGGTTTCAATCTGATTTCCTCCTATCTTTCCAGCGTATGCTACTTTGTCACTCTCTTTCTTTTCATCTTATCATGAATATGATAAACTGATAAAGCTAAACAATTACAGAATGCCCCTGCCTATTCACGTCAGAAAGGATTGAACTTACATGATACGCACTGTACTCTGGTTCATCGACTTTGGCCTTTATCTGCTCTATATTTTCTTTCAGGCAAAAAAAGCAGAACGTATGGAAAAAGCCGGATTAATAGAAGAAAAACGGGAATTCACCCAAAAAGTTGGTCAAAAATGGTCAAGTCATCTCATCAAAAACTCCGGCAGCCGGGTATTGTTATCCGGTGCTGAACACATACCGGAATCAGGCCCCGTGCTGATCGTCAGTAATCACCAAAGCTATTTTGACATACCTCTGATGGTAAGCCAAATTTCTCTGCCCATGGGTTTTGTGGCAAAACAAGAATTAAAAAAATGGCCGGTGATCAACCGCTGGATGGACCTGATTGAGTGCAGTTACATTGACCGAAACGACATTCGCCAGTCACTCAGAGCCATTCAAAAAGCTCAAAAAAGCCTGGAAACAGGCCAATCTATCGTCATTTTCCCTGAAGGTACCCGAAGTAAACGCAGGGAAATCAGTGCGTTTAAGCCTGGCAGTCTGAAACTGGCACAAAAATCCGGCGTACCCATACTCCCTGTCGCCATCGATGGTTCCTGGCAGGTTTATGAAGCCACCGGTCGTGTAACCCCCACTGAAATTAAAATGACCATTTTGCCATTGATCCCTGCAGAAGAAGTGATTGAATTATCGTCCAGTGATTTAATGAGCCGTGTGTTTGATGAAATACGTCATGAACTGGGCATGGATGGCCTGTTGTCTCATTCCTGAATGCTGTCCATAAATTCTTCCATAATCTTATCATAGTCGCCACTGTTATAGGCTATAATGTTTTTCAGGTGTACGAAGGAATCAAGATCAATATGGTTGAAGTTAACAGCAATGGCACCATTATCTTCCCATCGCAGCACTTCGCCTTCTGCCTGAACTTTTAAATCTGAACTTTCACCGGTCAGATCGATGGTAATTTCCACCTGGTCACCGGGATGCAGTTCATCCATTCCCTCGGTCATGTTAACATGTAAACCTTTTAGGCTCACATTATTCACCCTGCCAATATACGCCTGTGTGCCCTTTTTGATCTGTGCATGAATGTGAAACAAAACCCTTGAAAGCTTCCTTTTTTCTTCCAATCTTATCGCTCCTCTTATTTCTGCTATCCGTTGACTGTTATAACCACCAGGGAAAAATTAAATGTGCCAATACCAACAGAAATACCAGCACTCCCAAAGTCCTGTGAACCTTGCGCCATCCTTTTCGGAAGGCTTTTATTTTTTGACCTGTCAGTGCTGTCAGTGCCATGGCAATCAGTGCCAGTACAATGAGGTAACCTGAATGCAGCCTGATTTGCCCCAGTACCATTGTTCCGTGTATCAATCCTACCAAGATCATAAGAACGCCCACAACAGGGTGTATAATGCGCATTTTTCGATAGATCGGCATCAGTTTCTTGTTGGTCTTCATTTTTTCTTTCACCGGGAAAATCGAACCCATGAAAACCACCAATACTACATTAAGCCATCCTAAAACCTGCCATTGTGCCATAACATTACCCCCTCAGGCTCTTTCCACCATCATACCCCTTTTGA
The DNA here is from genome assembly GCA_024635995.1 of Clostridiaceae bacterium. Taxonomy (GTDB): domain Bacteria; phylum Bacillota; class Clostridia; order Peptostreptococcales; family Tindalliaceae; genus Anoxynatronum. The sequence continues at coordinate 36,114 of JAGXHW010000035.1, read as the reverse complement.
AGTCTTATCAAACCTGAGTCTTGCACTAAACCGACAGCACAGAAAAAGCTGCGGAGTTCACCGCAGCTTTCGAAATATACTTTGTTACACTTCTGTTTCACTGAAAACCTGGTCCATGATCTTGATGCAACGGTCCAGTTCGTCCTTTGTTATGTTCATGGGTGGCACAAAGCGCAGGATATTGCCAGCGGTACAATTGATAACCAAGCCTTTATCAAAGGCCTTCTCTACCACAGGCGCCCCTGGGAAACTAAGCTCCAGCCCCACCATCAATCCTTTTCCTTTGGTTTTTACAATGAAATCATACTTTTCCACTAGTTTTTCCAGTTGTTCCATAAAATAACTTCCACTGGCAGCAGCCTTCTCAGGTATATTGGTGTTGATGATTTCACTCACTACTGCCGTTCCTGCTGCACAGGCAAGTGGGTTGCCGCCAAAAGTGGTACCGTGATCTCCCGGCTTCCAGGCAGCCGCCACTTTGTCAGTGGCCACAATGGCTCCAATGGGGAAGCCGCCTGCCAGGGATTTCGCCAGGGTCATAATGTCTGGTGTAATACCGTACTGTTCATATGCGAACAGGGTGCCAGTGCGCCCAAAACCACACTGAATTTCATCCACAATCATCAACAAGTTGTGTTTGTCTGCCAATTCACGCACCTTTTTCATGAAACCAGGTGTGGCGGATGTGATGCCGCCTTCCCCCTGCAACGGCTCCAGCATAATGGCACAGGTGTTGGGGGTAATGGCTTTTTCAAGGGCTTCTTCATCGTTAAAGGGTGTAAATTTAAAACCCTTTGGCAGTGGTTCGATCCCCACTTTATACTTATCGTTGTTGGTCACACTGAGTGTTGCCAAGGTACGTCCATGAAAAGAACTGGTCATGGCAATGATTTCATGCTTTTCTGGACCATAATTGGTGAATGCATATTTCCTTGCCAGTTTAATGGCCCCTTCGTTGGCTTCTGCCCCACTGTTGCCGAAAAATACTTTGTCACCAAAAGAGTTATCTGTCAGCAGGGTTGCCAGTTCCAGTTGAGGCTCGTTGTAGAAATAGTTGGTGATATGGATTAACTTGGCAGCCTGCTCCTGGATGGCATTTACTAATACATCAGGACAATGTCCCAGTCCGCAGGCAGCCAATCCACCCATCATATCCAGGTATTCCTTACCTTCAGAATCTGTCAGGGTTCTGCCTTTTCCTGATGTAAACACCACCTGGGTTCGTTTATAGGTGTTCATCAGTACATTATCACTGGCTTTCATGATTTCTTCCTTCGACATTTTCTCTAAGTTCACGTTACTTTTCTCCTCCTTTAAGGGACTCTTTTTGTTGATCATAAGTTTGTGTTGTGTTCGGTTGTCTACTCACTGATGGTGGTGCCTTTACTGGAGTTGGAAAAGATTTCTTTCAACAAAGAATGAGATTCCCGTCCGTCAATGATATGGGCCCGTCTGACCCCATTAGCCACAGATTCCACGCAACAGTTTACCTTGGGGATCATACCCCCTGTGATCACGCCGGTTTCAATGTAATGTTTCACTTCTTTGGGGCATAGTTCCGGAATCAAAACTTTCTCTGTGCCTTCCTCTTTCATCACACCCTCCACGTCTGTTAAGAGGAGTTGTACAGAAGCACCCAGGGCCACTGCCATTTTACCAGCGGCTTCATCAGCGTTGATATTGTACCGTTGCCCTTTAGTGTCAATGCCAATGGATGATATGACAGGCACGTAATTATGGTCCAATAATTCAAATATAAGTTCAGGGTTGATTTCTTCAATTTTACCCACAAAACCCAGTGCAGGGTCTTTCTGGCTGGCCCGGATCAGTGCGCCGTCTTGTCCGCTGACGCCAACGGACTTGATGCCATAACGTCCTATTCTGGCTACCAAGTCTTTGGCCACTTTTCCAGTAAGCACCATTTCAGTAATCTCCATGGTTTCTTCGTCTGTTACCCGCAGACCTTTGACAAACTTGGTTTCTTTCCCAAGTCGTTCCAGCATGCCGGTGATTTCCGGCCCGCCTCCGTGCATGACCACGGGTTTTATGCCCACATATTTCATGAATGCGATGTCTTTAATCACTTGGTTTTTTAACTCTTCGTTCACCATGGCATTTCCACCATATTTAATTAAAACGATCTTCTGATGATACTGCTGAATGTATGGTAAACTTTGCAACAACAACTCCGGATCAAACTCAATCCCATTGCTGTTTGAGTTGTTGCCATTTATTTGCTCGCTCACTGGTAGTTCCTCCTTATTTTATGATCAGTCTTTTGACAGATCATTGGTTCGAAAATATCATTGATTGTTTTTACTTAGCTGCGGTACGACCCGTTAATTTTAACATAATCGTAGGAAAAATCGCATCCCCATCCTCTGGCGGATGCTTCGCCGGCAGCTGCTGTAATGTGTATTTTAATCAGCTTGTCCTTCAAGACTTCAGCCACTTTATCTTCATCATAATCCAGGGGCAAGCCCTTCTCCAGCACTTGTACCCACTGGTCCTGACCATTCCCAAGCGATAGAGCTACCTGGTTCAGGTCAAAGGCTGCTCCTGAGTAACCAAGGCTGCAAATCATGCGACCCCAGTTTCCGTCTTCACCAAAGATGGCGGTTTTTACAAGGTTGGAATTTAACACAGCCTTGGCTGCCATACGGGCATCCGCCTTGGTGGCGAACCCTTCTGTCACTGCTTCAATTAGTTTTGTGGCTCCCTCACCATCTTTGACAATGGACACTGCCAAATGCTGGTTAACTGCCATGAGGGCTTCCCTGAATTTTGCTTCTTCAGGGTGATTTTCATCAATGATTTCATTGCCGGCAGATCCTCCTGCCAACAGTATCACTGTGTCGTTGGTACTAGTATCACCGTCCACTGTAATCATATTATAGGTGTCAGCCACAATCTCTTTAAATGTCTTTTTAAGGTATGCAGGGTCCACTGCAGCATCGGTGGTCACAAAACCTAACATGGTGGCCATGTTGGGGTTAATCATACCTGAACCCTTGGCCATGCCGCCGATGGTGACGATTTTTCCATTGATGCTGGTGGCGACCGCCATCACTTTAGGATTAGTGTCCGTGGTCATAATGCCTTCTGCCGCCTTGGCACCTCCTTCTATACTGAGGGCTTCAGCAGCCATTGGAATTCCTGCCAGCAGTTTATCCATGGGCAGGGGCAGTCCAATAACGCCCGTTGAGGCCAATGCCACCTGGTGGGGTTTTAAATTCAATGCTTCTGCAGCTTTTTGCTGTGTTAAGTGAGCATCTTCAAGCCCTTTATGACCTGTGCAGGCATTGGCATTTCCGCTGTTTACCAAAACAGCCCTCACGTCCTGCTGCTGAAATACCTCTCGACTGATTTGAACCGGGGCAGCCGCAGCCAGGTTTTGTGTAAACACCGCTGTTGCCACGGTCGGATATTCACTGTATAAGATCACCAGGTCGTCCTTGCTGGACTTCACACCTGAATGAACACTTCCTGCCTTAAAACCTGTTGGACTGGTGGCATTGCCACCTGGAATTAACGTATACGTCAAAATGCACATCTCCTCTTTACTGTTTGTGATTATTTATTTATTTTTCAATAACAAGTGGTTTATTCATTGTTATTATGGCCAAATGGATAAGTGATCTAAACCAGTCTCCTCCGGCATGCCCAGCATCAGGTTCATGTTTTGCACAGCTTCACCGGAAGAACCTTTGATCAGGTTATCAATGGCTGCTACTAAAATCAAATTGCCGCTTCGTTCATCCACTCGCCAGGCAATGTCACAGAAATTTGATCCTTTTACTGCTTTTGTTTCTGGCAATGCATCATTACTCAGCAGTCTGATGAAAGGCTTATTGCCATAGTAGGCCTGGTAGCAGTCTTCCACTTTTTTCAAGGTAAGGCCTGCCACTGCAGGTGTCACAATGGTGCTGAGGATCCCCCTGTCCATGGGCACAAGATGTGGAGTAAACTGTACTGTAATGTCACTGCCCGCTGCCAGACTGAGCTCTTGCTCAATTTCCGGGGTATGCCTGTGGGTTCCTATGCCATAGGCTCTCACATTTTCATTAACCTGAGAAAATAAGTTAACAGGCGAAGGCTTTCTGCCTGCTCCTGATATACCTGTGTTTGAACTGACAACCAAGTGTTTTCCATCCACCAAGCCTTCTTTCATTAGAGGTAATAATGGCAACAGAATACTGGTGGGGAAACAGCCTGGATTGGCTGTAAGGGTGGCTTCTTTTAACGCATCTTTGTACCATTCAGGCAATCCATAGACAGATTTAGTTAACAGCTCTGGCCGTTGATGTGCTGTCTGGTACCATTGTTCATAGGTTTTCTGGTCATTTAGCCTGAAATCAGCCGATAGATCTATGATCTTCATCCCTTTATCATGCATGGGTATGACCTTGTTCTGACTAATCCGATGGGGCAACGCACAAAAAACAAGTTCCATGTCCTCCGGTAGATTTTCCGGGTCCACAGACTGTGCCTTCATGGTGGCTTTTCCCTTCAGATTAGGGTACACTTCATCAAATTGTTGGTTTTCATAGGTGCGGGAATCAACAAATGCCAGTTCCACTTCAGGATGCTGCAGCAAAATACGCACTAATTCAGCTCCTGTAAAACCCGTTGCACCCATTATGCCTACTTTCATTAGGTTTGTGACCTCCTTTGGTTGCTGGCGGTATCCGCCGAATTTTCGTCTTTTATGCAAAATTATCGTCCTAATTATATCATTTTTTGTTTATTTATGCAAGTTTGGTCCTTGGTCGCAAACCTTCAGACTTTTCAAAACATTAACAACACTGTTTTTAACCAATACATCAATCTTTGCTGATAGTTTATCAAATTCATATTTATTTATATATTTGTATGTTTATTCATTCGTATGTTTAAAAAATCCGGCCCAAATCCACCGCTGGTGGTATCTGTGTCCGGATTAATGGATTTGATCATATAGGTCATGAGTGTGGTTAGTGTCAGCTTTATTCAGCCATCCAACGCAGTTTTCCTCCCACCCAGGTGGATTTCACACCCACTTTGGCTATGTTCTCTGCCGGCATTTTATAGGGATTGCAATTGAGTATGATAAAATCTGCAAGCTTTCCCGGTTCCAATGTGCCTTTTAAATGCTTTTCACCTGCAGCAGCGGCTGATCCCACTGTGTGTATGGACATGGCTTCTTGCAGTGTCAATGCTTCATTCGGATTGAAACCCTCCTGTGGAAGCCCTTCCAAATCACGCCGGGTCACAACTGCCTGTATACCAAGGAATGGGTTTGGAATTTCCACAGGGCAGTCGGATCCAGCTGTCAAAGGCACTCCTGCCTTCAACAGTGATTTCCAGGCATAGCTTCTGGATGCCCTTTTTGCACCCAGCCGTGGTTCAACAATGGACCAGTCTGATGCTGTGAATAAAAACTGAATATCAGCAGTGACTCCAATGGCCGCCATACGCTGGTAGAGAGCATCATCACCGATCTGGCAATGGATGATGCGATGTTTCAGGGGTTGATTCCTTCGTTGATATACCTTTTCATAGACGGTTACCGCCTGCTCCAGGGCGGCATCACCAATGGCATGAAGGCATATTTGCATGCCCGCTTCATCGGCTTTCATCACCATGGCCTCTACAGTCTCATTCGGATACAATAACATACCCAGGTTTCCCGGGTCATCGGCATATGGCGCCCGCAAAGCAGCTGTGCGACCTCCCAGGGTGCCATCCAGCCACATTTTCATGGGGCCTGTCCTGTAATAGTCACTTCCAGCACCTGTCCTGTCTTCACCCTGCAGCCATCGGTCAAGGGCATCGGGGTCTGGCAGGGAAATTTTCTGGTAAACACGAAGAGGTAACTGACCTTCTTCCTCTAAAGCCTGGTACGCCTCTTTTATATTTCGGAAATCACCACTGTAACCCAAGTCATAGGAGTCTTCCGCATGAACAGAAGTTACACCATAGGATAGAAGTTCTTCAGAAGCTCTTAGAATGGATTTTTTTAGTTCATTTTTATCAGGTTTTGGTACCATCATGGTCTTAAACCATTCCAGTTCATCTTCTAAAACAATGCCCTTTATCAGCCATTTCTTTATTTTTTCCGGCATTTTATCATCCTGTGGATATACGTTTCTTAGTCCCAGTGTGTTTACTGTGGCAATGTGACCACACACCCTGAGTAACAGCAGTGGATTGTCTGTGGTAATGGCATCCAGCGCCATCCTGGTTGGGAAAACAGGGTCTGTAAAGAGGTTCTGGTTCCACCCCCTGCCAATGATCCATTTACCTGGCGCCGGTTTCTTTGTATCAATGTAAGTACGGCAGATTTCCTGAATCTTTTCCACCGATTCTGCACCGCTTAGATCGATGGATTCCAGTGAAAACCCGTAAGCCATCAGGTGAATATGACTGTCGATAAAACCAGGAAAGACTGGTTGGTGATCAAGGGACACCTCCCTGTCTGGTTTCCCTGCAAAAGCCAACACTTCTTCCCGGGTGCCCATGGAAGTGATCTGTTCCCCTTCCACCATCATGGCCGACACCTGCTCTCCCAACCCTGTATAAATTATCCCATGGTGAAACAATACTTTTTCCGACATCTGCCTTCACTCCTTTTTGTTATGTAAAAAACCTGCCGTAAAGGAAGGGTTCCTAATTTATGCCTCACTCGAAAAACTATGCTCTTGTTTTCACTTACCTGGCATCCATGTCAAAATGTGTATAGGCGTTTTTGAAAGCTGCTAAAGCTCGGTCCAGGTCTTCTCTTGTATGAGCCGCAGAAATTTGGGTGCGTATTCTTGCTTTGCCTTCAGGTACCACAGGGAAGAAAAAACCTATCACGTAGACATCCAGGGTTAATAAGTAGTCAGCCATTTCCTGGGATAATACCGCATCTCCCAACATAATGGGCACAATGGGATGTTCACCTGGTATGATGTTATAGCCAATTTCTTTAATTTTTTGTCGGAAATAAACAGTGTTATCTGCCAGCTGATCCCTAAACTCTGTTGATTCAGTCAGCATGGACAATACTTCGAGGGATGCAGAAGCAATGGCTGGTGCCAGGGTATTGGAAACAGGTAGGGACGGCTTCGCTGGCGAAGCAGGTCGATGAATGCTTTCCGACCGCTTGTATAGCCTCCACTGGCGCCACCAAGGGCTTTCCCCAGGGTTCCGGTGATGAGATCCACCCGCCCCATCACATCACAATGCTCATGGGTACCTCTACCTGTCTTGCCCATGAAGCCCACTGCATGGGAGTCGTCTACCATAACCACGGCACCATACTTGTCTGCCAGATCACAAATGCCTTTCAGGTTGGCAATGATACCATCCATGGAAAAGACTCCGTCGGTGGCAATCATGGTGATGCCTCCCGGCTGCCCTTCCTTCAGCTTTTCTTCCAGGTCTTCCATGTTATTGTTTTTATACACCAATTTTTTGGCTTTACATAATCTGACACCGTCAATAATGCTGGCATGGTTCAGTGTGTCACTGATGATGGTGTCTTTGTCTGTCAACAAGGTTTCAAATAAACCACCATTGGCATCAAAACAGGATGAATAGAGAATGGTATCTTCCGTCCCCAAAAATGTAGTGAGGTTCTTTTCCAGTTCTTTGTGCACTGACTGGGTACCGCAGATAAACCGTACCGACGAAAGTCCATACCCCCACTGGTCATAACTTTTCTTTGCCGCCTCAATCACCCTGGGGTTGTTGGACAATCCCAAATAGTTATTGGCACACATATTGATGATGTCTTTTTCTTTGGTGGTTTCGATGATGGCTTGCTGAGGACCAGCCAAAATCCGTTCATTTTTATAGAGACCCTTCTCCCTGATGCCCGCCAGGATTGACTCGTAATGTGCTTGAATGTCAGATGAATACAACTGCATTTCCTCCCTTCAATTTATCCACTTAGTCTTCCCAATCCAGTACCACTTTACCAGACTGACCGGAAGCCATTACCTGGAAAGCTTCTTCGTACTGGGTATAGTGATAACGGTGGGTGATAATAGGTGAAATATCCAATCCAGATTGGATCATGGAAGTCATTTTGTACCAGGTTTCGTACATTTCACGGCCATAAATCCCTTTAATGGTCAGCCCGTTGAAAACCACTTCATTCCAGTTGATTACCGTGTCCGGCTGCTGTATACCCAACACAGCAATTTTACCACCATGGCACATGTTGCTAATCATGCTGTTGAAGGCAGAGGCATTGCCTGACATTTCCAGTCCCACGTCAAAACCTTCTTTCATGCCCAGCTCCCGTAAGGTCTCATGCACACTGGTTTTTGTCACATTAATCGCCTGGGTGGCTCCCATTTTTCGTGCCAGCTCCAGCCGGTATTCATTAACATCTGTCACCACCACAAAGCGTGCCCCTGCGTGTTTGGCCACCGCAGCAGCCATGATTCCAATGGGTCCGGCGCCTGTAATGAGCACGTCTTCTCCCAGCACATCGAAACTGAGAGCGGTGTGAACAGCGTTTCCAAAGGGATCAAAACAACTGAGCACTTCCAGTGGTATAGTAGGATCACAATGCCACACATTGGTCACCGGAATGGATAAGTACTTGGCAAAAGCTCCCGGGCGATTCACTCCAACCCCACTGGTGTTCATGCATAAATGACGTCTTCCCGCCAAACAGTTACGGCATCTTCCGCAGACCACGTGGCCTTCACCGGAAACAATTTCGCCTATTCCCACATCATGAACGTTTTCACCAATTGCCACTACTTCACCAACAAATTCATGGCCAATGATCATAGGCACGGGAATGGTTTTCTGCGACCATTCATCCCAATGATAGATATGTACATCAGTACCGCATATGGATGTTTTCTTTATTTTTATCAATACATCATTTTTGCCGATTTTTGGAACCGGTACATCTTCAAGCCAAATGCCAGGTTCACGGTGTTTTTTCACCAATGCTGTCATCATCTTCCTCGCTCCTTTTTGATGCTGATCTGCATTACATTTCGATTTCAACTTCATCTCACTTTTTCCGCATCAATTTCTCCCCGTTCTCTTGTCTTACCTACATAGATTATAACCCAGTTCCCTGACAATTAAAAGACAAAAGAAAAACCCAAAACCTTTTATGGCTTTGGGTTTATTGCTCTCTTGACAACAGTATACTAATTGGTTCTATTGATATTCTTCACAATGCCAAACCCCGCCTGGAGTGGTTTTGAGAGCACACTGATTCTTGTGTTCACAGGTGGCGCACAATCCAAGGGCCGTTGCCACTTTCATTTCCTCCCGGTAATCCACTGACACACCATCAGCCGGCAGAGTATCATAATCATCACATTCATACAGATTGGTGCCACCATGATGGGTCATCGCACAATCTTCCTGGCGACTGCAACTCAAACACATACCCGTTACATTTTTTTCCTGAATTATTTCTTGCATATCCTTTTTAGCGTTAATCATTATTTATTCCTCCTTACATCATTGTTCTTATAACTGACGAGTTGTCATTTTCTCCACTTATTTTTGCTTACCTCATATTTAATGCATAAGTCATGCCAAGATTTTAACAAAGGAAATAAAATTTGTTTCCAGTTGCTATTACTGCGGGACAACACCTTCGACTGGTTGAATATATAAAAATACACAGAAAAAAACCGGGTCATTATGACCCGGCGTGTCTTTTTGTCCCTCTATTACTCTAAAACACCTTCAATTTTTCGCCTGAGAGTTTTACGATCAACGCCAAGAATGGCAGCCGCTTTGGTTTTGTTTCCCCCCGTATAATTTAACACGTCGATAATGTATTCCTGTTCAACCTGTTCAAGGGTTCTTTCAAATCCTTTGCTAATGCTGATCCCACTCTTCATGAAGGAAGGCAGGTCTGCCGGGGTAATGGTGTCGTGGTCGCAGACAATCACCAGGCGTTGAATCAGGTTTTCCAATTCCCGCACATTGCCTGGCCATTCATATTGTCTAAACAGCTGCAACACTTCTGGGGAAATGACAGGTGACGGGTCGCCCGTGTTCTGGGCGAATTTTGAAAGAAAATAATTTGACAACAGCACCACATCATCACCACGTTCACGCAGAGGTGGAATATGTATATTAATCACATTCAACCGGTAAAATAAGTCTTCCCGAAAGCGTCCCTGCTTCACCAGTTCCCGCAGGCTTTTGTTGGTGGCGGCAATCAACCTTACATCCACTTGCCTGGCTTGCTGAGAGCCGACCATCATCACCTTGTGATCTTCCATCACCCTGAGTAGTTTAACCTGCATGTTCAGGCTAGTTTCTCCTATTTCGTCAAGGAACAATGTACCGCCGTCCGCCGTGATAAAGAAACCCGCTCTTGTATCCTGAGCACCTGTGAAAGCACCTTTCATATAACCGAAAAGTTCACTTTCCAACAGGGTTTCTGGTATAGCGCCACAATTGACAGGCACAAAAGGTGCCTTTGCCCTGGCACTGTAATAATGAATGGCCCTGGCCACCAGTTCTTTGCCGGTGCCACTTTCCCCGCTGACCAAAACTGTCACAGGGTTTCCCGATGATTTATCTATTAAATGAAACACATCCTCCATCGCCTCTGATGAAGCTACGATGCCATAACGACCATGGTCCTCCTGCGTGGCTTTACTGGCCATTTTTCGCATTCGAATCTGTTCAATTACCCTGTTTAAACAGGTAAAAAACTCTTCATCCGTAAAGGGTTTTGTTAAGTATTCCTCGGCACCACTTTTCACGGCTTGCACAGCACTTTCCACCGTGGGATATCCGGTGATCATAATGATTTTCGTTTCCTTATTTCTGTCGCGAATATGCTTAATCAGGTCAAGACCAGACAGCCGTGGCATTTTATAATCAGTAATTATAAGATCCATCTTCGTGGTTTCCATTGTCTTGATAGCACTTTCAACGGAATTAGCCAGGTGCACACGAAAACCTTTTCCTTTTAGTTTTCGGTCTAACAGTTCCAGCATATCAGCAGAATCATCCACCACTAATATGTTTTCCTTGTATTGACTCATGGAGAACCCTCCTCTTCCGTTGATTTAATGGGCAACCGAATCATGAACACCGTTCCTTCTTCCGGTTTGCTTTCAACGTCAATGATACCGTTATGCGAAGCCACTATGCCATGAACCACCGACAACCCTAATCCTGTTCCTTCCTGCACATCCTTGGTGGTAAAAAAGGGAAGGAAAATCTTCTGAAGCACGTCTTCCGGCATACCTGCGCCAGTGTCGGCGATGCGGATCAGCACAAACTGGTCGTCTGAGGACGTTTCTATGATGAACTCTCCACCCTGGGACATGGCATGCATGCTGTTCACAGCAAGGTTGACAATGATTTGATGAATCTGGCCGGGGTCTGCCACAATTTCCGGTAATGGCTGCTGATAATGTCGGGTTAGCTGGATGGCATTTTTTGAAAAACGATTTTCCAAAAAAAACAAGCCCTCGTCAATTATTTTATTCACATCAATACGGCTTTTTCTTGGTGGCATTTGCCTGGAAAAAAGCATTAGCTTTCGAATAATTTCCCGGGCATGAAGAGTTGCCTTGATAATTTTATCGACATCCCGTCGGGCTACATCTTCCAGCTGGCTTTCCTGCAGCAACTGGCTGAATCCTAATATCGACCCTAAAGGTTCATTGATTTCATGTGCAACACCTGCAGATAGCTGCCCAATGGTAGCTAACCGGTCTGCATGAAGTAATTGTGCCTGCAATCTTCTGCTCAGTTCCTCAGCTTCCTTCCGCTCCAACAACAAAGCAATCTGGTTAGCCACTGTTTGTAGTAATTTACCCTCTTCCTTGAGAAAAATATCGTCGTAAAAATCCATTTTCCCTGTAGCATAAAACACATCCAGGGTTCCTAAATAACGGTTGACAGAGGCTACCGGAACAGAAAGTTTAATATCACTCTCCTGAAACCCATCACTGATAAAGCATTGGTCTTCCAGGCACATGCGGGCTGTGGCTATTTCAGGAAACTGCATGGCTGCCGGCAACATCATAACAACACGATGCAAAACTTCTTCTTTGCTAATGTCTGGCAATGATGCCACATGCGATAATTCATATAGACAAGACAGTTCTTTTACCCGCTCCTGACAGGCATGGTGGGCATATTGGTGTTCGAAAGCTTCTGACAACGCCTGACTCATCCCCTGGTAAAGGGCCAATCTGTTTTCATCAAAGGTCTTGTCACCTTTTTGTTTAAGCACCACCAACCCCATTTTATCATGTTGGTAGATAAATGACACGATCATCACTTCATTGATTTTCACTTCATGATGATTGTCCTGCTGTTGTCGTTGAAATTGATAACAATTTCCCTTGTGGTTCACATCCCAATGATCCGTACCCTGGTCGTCACAATAAATTGTAAAAAAGTCGTATATCCATTTTCCAGACTGTCTTTCAGAACTCCACACACTACCGATGGATGCCAGTGGGTTCTGTTGACATAACCGAAGAGCAGGCTTTCCGCCCGCTCCCCAGTTCAATTGATATAATTTTAAATCATGATAAAAAAACAGCTCTGTTTCGTCTGCATCTGCTTCCTCTTTGATCATGTTAAAGATGGTGTGAACGAACTGCAGTCGGCTTATTTCACTACCGGCGGCCTGTAGCAGTTGATAGGCAAATCCTATAAATCGTTCCACACAGGCCACCTCCTTTCATACATTGACAGCTTGCTGTTATACCAGACCTCTGTCCACCATGGCATTGGCAACCTTCAGGAATCCTGCGATATTGGCGCCTTTCACATAATCAACGTAAGAGCCCTTTCCGCCGTGTTCCACACATTGTTCATGTATTGAACTCATAATACCTTTCAGTTTTTCATCCACTTCATTTCTTGTCCAGCACATGCGCAAACTGTTCTGGGACATTTCAAGACCTGAAGTGGCTACACCACCGGCATTAGCGGCTTTTCCCGGGCCAAACAACAGGTGGTTATTCTGAAATACTTCTACAGCCTGTGGCATAGAGGGCATGTTAGCCCCCTCAGATATACACAAACACCCATTCTTTACCAGTGCTTTAGCTTCTTCTTCATCCAACTCATTTTGAGTGGCACAGGGAAGTGCCACCTCACAAGGAACATGCCAGGGGCGTTGTCCCTGTTGGAATTCTACACCATAGACCTTGGCGTATTCACTGATTCGGCCTCTTTTTTCATTCTTCAGCTCTTTTAAATAATTCAGTTTGTCAATGGAAATTCCGTCAGGGTCATAAATATAGCCACTGGAATCCGAAGCAGTCACCACCTTGCCGCCCAATTCAGTAACCTTTTCGATGGCAAACTGGGCCACATTTCCCGAGCCAGAAATAACAACGGTTTTACCTTCCAATGAACTACCTCTGGTTTTCAGCATCTCTTCTGCAAAATAGGTACACCCATACCCGGTAGCCTCTGGGCGAATCAGGCTGCCGCCCCATTCGAGGCCTTTACCTGTAAATACACCAGTGAATTCATTTTTGATTTTACTATACATACCAAAAAGATAACCAATTTCACGTTTACCCACGCCAATGTCTCCGGCCGGCACATCGGTGTCTGGTCCTATATGTCGGTATAACTCCAACATAAAGTTTTGACAAAAGCGCATCACTTCTTCGTCAGATTTTCCTTTAGGGTCAAAATCTGAACCACCTTTACCGCCACCCATTGGTAGAGTGGTCAGGCTGTTTTTAAAGGTTTGTTCAAAGCCCAAAAACTTAAGGATTGACAAATTCACCGTTGGATGAAATCGCAATCCACCCTTATAAGGACCAATGGCACTATTGAATTGGATCCGATACCCCCGATTCACTTGAATCTCTCCACTGTCATCCACCCAGGTAACCCTGAATTTAACCTCACGCTCCGGCTCCACCAAGCGGTCAAGAATTTTACTCTTGAACAGCTTTGGGCTGCTTTCATACACTGGCCAGATGGACTCCACCACCTCCTGCACCGCCTGTAGAAACTCAGGCTGGTTTGGATTCACTGCTGCTACCCGATTCATAAATTCCTGCATTGACATTGGCCTTCCTCCCTTTGTCTATTCATGCCGCTATGCGACAATGGCAAATTGGGTAATTATGTCACAGTCTAAAGTTTTCTGGGTCATAATTCCCTATTTATTCTATCATAACTGCTGTAACCAATAAAATCAATGCAATATTGCGATAAATACCGGGGAATTTTACCTCGTTTAAATTTGTTTTCACTCATGCCACTTACACAAGGGTGTGAAATCTTTCAATCAACCGAATACCTTCCTCATAGTAGGCAGGCGCCTGACCATAGGTCCAACTGCAGATAACAACCCCTTTGCATAGCAAATAATAAGGTAAGCGCTGGTAGAAAGAATCCTCCACTGCCAGGTGCTTTTGGTATCCCTTAAAGAAAGATTCTTCCCGATGGGCGTCGCCCATCAGGTACCTGGCATAAATACCTGCCAGATCAATTTCCGGATTCCCCGGATAGCTTTGTTCGAAATCAATGATCCCCTGTATTTCCCAATGCCCTGCCTGCTGGTCAACGATAATATTTCGACCATCATAATCGTGGTGCGTCAGTCGTGCCACCCGGATTGATTCTATAAGGGAATAGTTTTTTCTAATGGTGGATACCGCTCTATTGATCAATACCTGGTCCGGCAGTTTTTGGCATTGTAGATGGCGAATCACATATTCACTACTGCGAACGAACTCAGTGAAATAATATTTGAAGTCATAGAGGCTCTCTCCCTGCTCATCCCATTGTCCAAAAAATGGAAATGTTGCCGTACAGTGAATTTTTCCCAGTTCATTTCCCAAAGCTTCAAACATCCTCTGTTCTTCCACCGGACTCATTTGATCCCATACCCTGTCCAGAATTTTACCTGGAAAGAAGGTGGACAGAAGCCATTCCGTACCGTCCGGAAGGGAACCAGCATCTGCTATCACAGCACATTTGACCCCGGTATCGGTCAACAGGTTAAGCGATGCGATCTCCCGGGACCTGCGGTTTTTTTTACAATATATTTTTAATACCAAGGGTGCTGCCCCTGTTTGTGTCACCTGGTATACCAAATGACGGCCCAGGTCATGGTTACAAATGGGTTTTAGTATAAAATCATTGCTTCCCAGAATGCGGGCAATGTGTGTGCGTATTTCATATGCTGAATATGTAAGCATCATCGGCACCTCCCTTCTCTTATAAAATGAATATTACCCCGTCACCCCTCAAGTTCAATCATCATACGCAAAAATCTATTCACAAATTATTCTTAACCAGCTGTAGCCATTCAGTACTTTTTTCCCCTAACGTCTTTTCCATTATCGTGTTCTGTGGTAGAATATGTTGTACCCTGCTAGTATGGCTCAGATGGTAGAGCAGCTCATTCGTAATGAGCAGGTCGCCGGTTCGAATCCGGCTACTAGCTCCAGCAAATCAAAAAGACCCCTGTATTGGGGGCTTTTTTTGCCTTTAACTAAAAAATGTTCAAATCCCACTCTTCGGAAAGACTCTGCAGCAACTTCCACCCTCCAAGACTATTACCTTTTGCATCCAGGGCTGGTCCCATGACGCCAATGCCCAACAATCGGGGAGAGACTGTCATAATTCCGCCGCCCACACCGCTTTTTCCGGGCATGCCCACATCAACAGCAAATTCCCCTGAACCATCATAAAGGCCGCAGGTTGTCATGACTCCTTTAACAATTCGTGCTGTTTTAGGGTCAAAAAGAGTTTTGCCGGTCACCGGCGATACACCTTCATTGGCCAGGGTAGCCGCCATAATCGCTATGTCACGGCAATTGACTTCGATGGAGCAAAGTCTGAAATAGGCATCCAGTAGTTCTTCCACATCCACGGTAATGATCCCTGTACCTTTCATAAAGTACGCCAGTGCCCTGTTCCGGTCACCGGTACGCTTTTCCGAAAGATAAACGGCTTCGTTTACTTTAAGTGCTTCGTTGCCGGCCATGTCGCAAATCATGCGAAAGATGCGCTGAAATTTATCTTCGATGGTAGCACCCTTTACCAGAGAAATACCGGCAATAGCGCCTGAATTAATCATGGCGTTCAGGGGTTTGTGTTCATTTTTGGTTTCCAGATTCACAATAGAATTAAACCCGTCTGCCGTAGGTGACACACTTATTTTTTTGGTCAACTCTTCAAAATCGTTGTCCAGCAGTACACAAGTAAAGTAAGCCACCTTGGATATACTCTGGATAGTAAAGGGCGCCTGCCAGTCACCAGCCTGCCACTGGGTGCCGTCCACTTCGCAGATACTAATACCCAAAAGGTCTGGGTCCTGTTTCGATAATTCAGGAATGTAGGTGGCTACCGCACCTTTTTTTGTCCAGTGCCGATGTTCTTCAATCAACTGATCCAACTTTTCCTGCATGGATGTTTCAACGTGACCACGCTTCATTACTTTCACCCTCCCACCCAATCCTGTTTATCAATATCTTATGAAATTGATTTTTTCTCGTCTTGTTCCAGTTCCTGTTTCATGTTCCGATAGCACTTGCGGCACACCGGTTTGTATTCATTATCACCCATTAAGATTTGTGCCCCAGAAAACACAGGTTGGCCATCAATGAGCCTCAGGTTCATGGACGCTTTGTTGGTGCAGTATTCGCATACTGTTTCAATTTCCTTCAATGTATCAGCATAGATGAGCAACGCCTTGCTACCGGGAAACAATTCACCTTTAAAATCGTTCTTCAATCCATAACACATTACTGGAACGTCTTCATGGTCCACCAATTCAGTAAGATGAAGGATCATCTCTTCCGACAAAAACTGAGCTTCATCCACCAGAATACAATCCGGCTGTTCTTCCCGCGCCAATTTACAGATGTCCACGCGTTCAATGAGCCATGCTACTGCTTCCAAACCTATGCGGGTGGTAATTTTTCCCTTTAATTGTTCTTCAAAAGATCCTTCTTCCAGGTAGCGGGTATCCACTTCTGATGTAAACAAAAGCGTTTTATACCCTCTTTCACGATAAGCGTGATCTGTTTTTAATAAATCAAGTGATTTCCCACTTTTCATGGTAGAGTGAATGAATGTTAATTGGGCCAATGAATGATCCTCCTTTGTGAAAATAACGCCTGCAAACAGGCTCAGTATAAGATTATCTGAGGGGCTGACACCTGTCAAGGGCATACTGAAGATAGCGAATACTGAAGTCCGAAAATAATGTAGCTGTTGTCTTCTCTAAATCGTTGGGTATTAATAATATGTGCAAACAATCCAGAGGAGACCTCATTGAGGTTATTTTTGACACACGTTTCTTATAGGCAAGTATTGTAAAGGAGGATCAAAATGCATAAACGCAGGATGATAAGCATGGTTATTGTTGGGGTTATGTTGTTGACAAGTTTTGTGGTGTTTGCAGACCAACACATGGCAACGGTGGCACTTTGGATCAACGGAACGGAAGTGGAAGCAGATTCACCCCCGCTCATTGTTAATGACCGCAGCATGGTACCACTGCGCGTTATCACTGAAAACATGGGTGGTCGCGTAGTGTGGAACGCTGATGCCAGAAGAGCAGAAGTTACCACGCCTGCCAAAATGTTTGGTGAAAAGTGGGCCTCAGAAGGTATGTTGATGTGGCAGGCAGAGGATGCCGCCAGAATGGTGGCCATGGAGGATGCCATGGTGCTGGACGTACGTCCTGCAGATTTGTTTGTTACTGACGGTGTTCCCGGTGCACTGAACATTCCTGTACCACAACTGGGTGAACGATTAGGGGAACTTGACAGGGATATGACGTACGCTGTTTATTGCGCCATTGATATTAATGCTGCTTATGCAGTGGCCATCCTGACAATGAACAATTTTGATGCCTATGTGATTGTCGGTGGTCGTGTCGCATTTATGGATGCCTGGAATAACCTGGATATGGATGCCATAACCCCCGATGAGGAGCCTGATGAAGAGGAACCCATGGAGGAAGAAGCTGCTATACTCTCGGTAGAGGTTGTCATCGACGAGGCCGCTGGCACCAGAACCACACAGGGCCAGGTGTCGGGAGATGTTGAACAGGTTTCCATCGGTTCACTAAGAGATTTGGACACTTACACTTATGCTGACACTGATCGAGGACACGGAGCTGTTATGGTGGATGTCATGGCTGACGGTACTTTTTCTTCTACCATCACTCCAGGTGCTGACAGACCCCATCCAGTCCGGCCAGGTCGGCATCAAACCCGTGTCGCCATTTTAGATGAAAG
This sequence comes from Clostridiaceae bacterium, assembly GCA_024635995.1. Lineage (GTDB taxonomy): Bacteria > Bacillota > Clostridia > Peptostreptococcales > Tindalliaceae > Anoxynatronum. The sequence goes on along the minus strand of JAGXHW010000035.1, from coordinate 17,899 downwards.
CGATAACATTATCACCTTTATGGATTCCGCTGAATTCACAACGCCGTAACCATTTGCCTATACACAATAGACCTTGGTAAATTTTCAATACCTAAGGAAAGCGAGACACCAGCCTGGCACAAGGTTGGTGTCTTACTTTATTTTCATTTTCAACTCTAAAATGTGAATAACGGCTTTGTCAAGTTGTTCTACCGGCAAAACTCCCCCAGAAACGGCTTCCACAATAGCTTCATGTGCTTCAAAGGGGTTTTCCGGCATTAGCAACAGATCCACCCCTGCCTGCAGGGCTTTCAACGATGCTTCCCCTGATGTCCAGCGTTGTCGGATGGCACCCATTTCCAGTGCATCGGTAATTACCACTCCCTGATAACCCCATTCGCTTCGCAATAAATCTGTCACAAGCACAGAGGACAACGTCGCCGGCACACCTTCATCCAATGCTTTTATCTCAATGTGCCCCGTCATGATCACCGGCATGTTCAGAGAGACGCCTCTGCGGAAGGGAAGAAATTCCACCGCTACCAGGCGATCAAGTGGGTGATTCAACACGACTGCTTCAACATGCGAATCCAGGTCTGTATCACCATGACCAGGAAAATGTTTTAACACGGGTATAATTCCCTCCAACTGCATGCTCTTTGCCATGGCCATAGCCATGTTGGCTACCAGTTCCGGATCATTTCCAAAGGAGCGGTCACCAATGACAGGGTTATGGGGGTTACTGTCCACGTCAGCCACTGGTGCCATGTTCATATTAAAGCCCAGTTCTTTTAATTCTTTTCCCAGTGTTTTTCCTGCTTCCAGTGCCTTGTCAACGTCTTCTGTTTGTCCAATTGCTCTGGCAGAAGGTGTTTCTGAAAAATCCATTTCTCCCACTGTCAACCGGCTCACCCTGCCACCTTCCTGATCTACTGCCATGAACAGGGGTATGGCTGCCTCTGCCTGCATCTGTTCGATCAGGTTATTTACCTGCTGGTTGTTGTGGATGTTTTCGCTGAACAGGATGATTCCCCCAGGCTTAAGTTCTTGGAATATTCTTTTATCCTCTTCGTCCAATTCCAGTAATGGCTGTCCTTCCTGGTTATGGCGCAAAGCAAGAAACAGCACCTGTCCTGCCTTTTCTTCCAGAGACATTTCTGCCACTTGCTGTTTGATGACTTCTTCAGGTGTTTTTTCCTTTGTTACTTCCTGTATTTCCTCCTGCACCGCTTCTTCAACTTTCGCACCCCCTGCTTTACTACCATCTTCAACCGGTTCAGGGGTTTGGGTGCAACCAGCGAGATTGAACACCAACATGAGAATGAACGCCGTTGTGATCCACTGTCTACCGTGTTTTCCTGGGAAAAACCACAAGAGAGATTTTGAATGCCTCACCGAATTAACCACTCATTTCCTTCCTTTCCCATATGCGAACACACTAATGGATTTTTTTTCATACATTGAAGAATAATATAACGGCTTTACTGATGAAAAAGTACTCAGTAGGGTATAATTAAGTCGGAGGTTGATCATATGGATACTGTTCATCTTACAATGCTTCAAATGAATATTAAAAAAGGCGATTTTGAAGCCAACTGCAAAACCATCGAACGCTTGCTGGAAAACATGGAACAACAACCAGACGCCATCATGCTGCCTGAAATGTGGTCTGTTGGTTTTGATTACCGCCGTTTAAAAGAGCATGGACAGCACTTGTCTCATGCTTTATCATTTTTAAACCGTTTGGCCAGAAAGCACAAAGCTTTTATCATGGGAGGAAGTGTGCCTGAATATAAGGGCGACCGGCTTTATAACACCACCTATGTACTAAACCCCGATGGTTCTTCTCAAAACCGTTATCGTAAGATTCACCTGGTTGGCCAGCGACATTTGGAAGGAAAATTGTTTCATCGGGGAAGTTACATACCGCTTTTTCACATCAATGAACTACCCTTTGGGGTGGCCAACTGTTACGACATCATGTTCCCTGAACTGGCAAGGGGCATTGCCCTAAAGGGCGGCGAACTGATCATGGTACCTGCCCAGTACTCAAACCCTTTCTTTGATCAGTGGATGACCCTTCTTCGGGCCAGGGCCATGGAAAACCAGGTGTTTGTAGCAGCTGTGAACCGGGTGGGCCCCAACTACTTCGGCCATTCCTGCCTCATCTCACCCACGGGAATAATGTTGCATGAATCAGATGACAAAGAACGTCTGGTGGAAGTCTCATACCATCCAGACGAAGTCCACCAGCGCAGGGATGTACGTCACCATGCCCTGCAACTTCACCAACCGGCCCTGATGAAATCCATCTACCCCCAGAACTTTATCGGGGTGGGAGGTCTTGTGGAACGGGATGGCCGGATTCTCATGGTACGTCAAAACTACGGCCCCATCAAAGGGTTGTGGCTGTTTCCCGGTGGTCACCTGGACAAAGGAGAATCTCCCGGTATAGGTGCAGCACGGGAAATTTATGAGGAAACCAATGTCAAGAGCCGGGCAGTGGAGCTTTTGGCTGTCAGAAACCTGCGGATCAAAAAAGGGGTGGTGGACAGTTACCAAGTATTTCGCATGGATGATTTGGGCGGCGAACCCAAAGCAGACGGTTTCGAGAACACAGAGGCTGCCTTTTTATCCCCAGAGGAAATCTTCCATCAACGGCCGGTCACGCACCTGGCCAAAGTCATCGCACAAAAGTATTTCAGCGGTGTTAAAATGGGCTTGGAACTGAACCAGAAATTTATTAAGTATGATGAAAATTACCAACTATATCTTTAAACAGGATAGCACAACCCCGGCAATTGATTTGTCCGCATAAGACACATTGCCGGGGTTTTGTTGAATACTGTTTTATGAGGGATAAGCACCTTCCCAGACAATGTTTCGATACTGCTCAGGGTCAGTGTCCCCTTCAGTGCTGATGATCAGAATCCTTGATTCTTGGTTGATTCCTAGTTGATCCTGCAATGATTTCAGCGCTTCGTTGGTCATCAGTTCAGCCAAAAATCCTGCACCTATGGCACCCGATTCACCTGATATCACTTGCTGATCTCCCTGCAAAGGTGCTGCCAAAATACGCATGCCCCGGGCCGTTAATTCATCCGGGCAGGAAACAAAGGCACTGGCGTAAGCCCTGAGAATTTTCCAGCCAATTTCATTGGGCTCTCCACAAGCAAGGCCAGCCATGATGGTTTCCATATGGCCTGTTACCGCATGAGGTTTCCCATCATCTATGACAGCCGTGCGATAATAACAATCTGCCTCGTTCGGCTCCAATACCACGGTTTTTGGACGGTTTTCTTTCCAAGCCTGGGCCAGATAACCCTGGATACCTCCGGCAAAGGACCCCACCCCGGCCTGAAGAAATACATGGGTGGGAGGCAGCTCATTATTTACTTCCAATGTTTCTTTTACTTCGTCCATTAACACAGCGTAACCTTGCATGATCCATAGAGGAATTTCTTCATACCCTTCCCAGGCGGTGTCCTGCACCATGATCCCCCCGTGGATTTGGGCATACTCATTGGCATGCCGCACCGCATCGTCATAGTTCAATTCTGTGATGGAAGCTTCTGCCCCTTCTTCCTGAATCATTTTTAAGCGATGTTGTGAAGACCCTTTGGGCATAAACACCACCAATCTCTGTCCTAATTGACGAGTAGCCCAGGCAATGCCCCGGCCATGATTGCCGTCGGTGGCTGTGACAAAGAGCAAATCTCCTAACTTCTCTTTCACATCTTTTGAAACCAGTTGTTGGTATGTCATGTCTTTCATGTCCACTTCCAGTTTCTGGCAGATGACATTGGCCACAGCATAAATTCCTCCCAACACTTTAAAGGAATTAAGGCCAAATCTTTTTGATTCATCTTTTACATAAACCCTGTCAAGTCCTAGGTAGTCAGCCAATTTTTCCAGCTTTACCAAAGGTGTGCGTTCGTAATTATCGATACTTTGCACCAGTTGTCTGGCTGTTCTGATCACCCTGGGATGAAGCATAGCGGCAGGTCCATTTTCATCCACCGCATCCACTCTATGAGGGTTCATGATCCACTGCGTTGAGTCAGTTACCTTTGTCATCATCATACCTCCTCCATTCCTCCTGAAAAACACCCTCTCCCATAACGAAAGAGGGTAATGCGGTAACAATCAATCCGATAACATTTTTTTCTATGCCAGTGTCACACGGCGGAACACTTTTTTGCCCTTTTTCACAATCATTTGGCCATCCTCAAACTGTGATAAGGTGATTTGATAATCAATGGAGGTGATTTTATCATCTCCGATGGAGATGCCTCCCTGCTGTACCAGGCGTCTTGCTTCAGAGCGACTGGACGCCAAGCCGGTGTCTATAAGCAAGGTGAGTATATCCATGCCATCCTCCACTGCAGAGACAGTCAGTTCGGTGGTGGGCATGTCTTCAGAAACGCCACCTGAAAACGCTGCTTTCGCCGCCTGTCGAGCCTGTTCAGCTGCTTCAGCTCCATGGACGATTTTTGTTACTTCCAATGCCAATACTTCCTTGGCATTGTTTAAAGCTTCTCCTTCCACACTGCACAGACTCTTAATCTCATCCAGTGGCAGGAATGTGAGTATTTTCAATGTTTTTTCCACATCTCTATCATCAACATTACGCAAGTACTGGTAAAACTCGTAGGGCGAAGTTTTTTCGGGATCAAGCCACAATGCACCTGACTCCGTCTTTCCCATTTTTTTACCTTCACTGGTGGTCAGTAACTGATATGTCATGGCAAACGCATTACCATTTTCAACTTTTCGAATCAGTTCATAGCCTGCTAGAATGTTGGACCATTGGTCATCGCCCCCCATTTGCAACTGGCATCCCTGTCGGCGGTAAAGTTCCAGAAAATCATAAGCCTGCATGATCATGTAGTTAAATTCAAGGAAAGTGAGTCCCTGGTCCAGTCGGGATTTATAACATTCAGCCGCCAGCATACGGTTAATGTTAAAGTGTGCACCAACAGAGCGAAGAAATTCAATGTAGTTTAAGCCAAGTAACCATTCAGCATTATCCGCAATGGTGGCCTTTCCATCACCAAAATCGAGAAACCGTTCAAACTGGGTCTTGAAACGCTTGGCATTACTCTGAATCTGCTCACGGGTGAGCATCTTCCGCATGTCCGTTTTTCCAGAAGGGTCTCCCACCATAGTGGTACCCCCTCCCAGCAACACAATAGGCAGATGGCCGGCCTGCTGCATGTGCATCATGACCATCACTTGCACATAATGCCCCAGGTGAAGGCTTTCCGCTGTGGCATCGAATCCAATATAAAACGTGACTGGCTTTTCTCCCAGCAGCTGCCGCAGTTCATCTTCATGGGTTACCTGGGCTACATAGCCCCTTTCCTTGAGAACATCAAACACGTTAGACATTGCCACTTCTCCTCCTATTGTCCACCAGGTTGGTTCATTTCAAGCTGTTCTCCTGTCTTCTCTTCATTAGCATATTCATTCTGTTTATTTTGCAGTTCAGCCACTTTTACCTGGTTGTCATATAATTGTTCCTGCAAGTCTTTAATCACTTGCTGTGCTTTTTTCAGTTCCTCATCTTTACTGTTAAACTGTTTGACCGATTCCTGCTGAGATTTCCGCAGCTTTTCCTGCTCTTCTTTCAGATTGTTCAGCCGCTTTTGCAGGTTTCTGGTATAATCTTTTTCCTGTTGAAGTGAATTGGTCTTTTGCTCGAGTTCACTTTTCAAAGCGACAACATCCTGGTCAGTCGGTGGCGTTGATTTTTCAAGTTCGTGATAAACGTCTTTCAGCTTAATGAGTTCATCTGCCATGTTGATGGAGGTAAGCACCGCCACCTGAGACAGGCTCAACTGTCGGTTAAGCTTGCTGATTTGAAGCATTTTTTCATCAACATAAGTGCCAACCCGAAGAAGATACTCCTTTGGTTCTATGCCGGCAATGGGATATTCCTGTCCATTGATCCGCATCAACACACGGTTCTTTTTATCTGCCACAGCTTCTCACCCCTCGACCAATTTAATGCCCTCATTATAACATACCTTTGTTCCTGTGAAAAGAAAGCAGACAGCGGACTTACGCCCGCAGCACTGCGTTGAGACTATTTTTTAGTTCTGCCACAATGGCATCGTACTGTTTGTTAACTTCTTTGTCTTTCAGAGTTCGTTCAGTATGTCTGAAGGTAACGGTATAGGCCACACTTTTCTTCCCTTCACCCACCTGTGCCCCCTGGTATACGTCGAAAAGCTGGCAGGTTTCCATCAGATCTCCACCCTGCTGCTGAATGATTTCTTCAATCTCTCTCACTGGGGTGTTTGCCTCAACAGCCACCGACAAGTCACGAACGATGGCCGGGTAACGGGGCAACGATTTATACAAGGGCTCAATTTTTGCCAGACCCAGTAACTTGTCGCCGTTTATTTCTGCCAACACTGCACGCTCACTGCCCATGTCATAGTTTTCAGCCGCAAGGGGATGAACCTCACCAAAGGTTCCCAACAACTGATCGGCGACAAACACATTGGCGCATCGTCCCGGGTGGAACGTGGGATGATTGACTTCTCTCTGGAAGTTAAATCCTTCAATACCCAGTCTGTTGCACAAATGAATGATCATACCCTTCATGGTGAAGAAATCATTCTTTTCACCAAACATGCCCATAACCAATTCAGTCACTTCCAAAGGCAACACTGACTGTTCTTCACCCAGTTGACCATAAAAAACCTGGCCCATTTCATAGAAGCTCCCTGCGGGTACAGAGCGGTTGATGTTCCTGCTCAGCACCTCCATCATATTGGGCAGCATCGTCGTGCGCATGACACTGGTTTCATCCCCCAGGGGGTTTAATAATTTAACAAAATCACGTTTGAAACTGTTTTCCGACAGGCAGATTTTGTCTGCGCCGGAAGGGCTGACAAAAGAGTAGGTAGCAGCTTCATAGCATCCCATGACGCTCATGGTTTTTTTGACCTCTTCCTCCATTTTTTGTCTGTGTGATAATCCACCCACCATGATGTCGCCTTTCATCAAAGTGGCCTTAATATTGTCAAACCCATAAATACGACCAATTTCTTCAATAAAATCGGCTTCCTGTTCCAAATCCAGTCGGAAAGTGGGCACAGTGATGTGAATGAAATCGTCTTTGAACACTGCACCGATCTCCAGCTTGTGGAGGATGTTCACCATTTCTTCCGATGTCAGGTTTGTCCCCAACAGATCATTGACACGGTAAGGGCGCAGGCTTTCCTGGCTGGGAGTGACAGGATTGGGGTACACATCGATGATGCCTGGACACACGTCACCGGCTTGCAGTTCTTCCAGCAACTGGCATGCCCGGTTAGCCGCAAAGAGTGACAGTTCAGGGTCCTGTCCCTTTTCAAAACGGGATGATGCTTCAGTACGTAAGCCCAACTGCTGGGAAGTTTTGCGGATGCGGTCAGCATCAAAGTTGGCGGACTCCAGGATAATGGCTGTCGTTTCCGGTGTTATCTCAGAGTTTTCACCCCCCATGACACCAGCGATTCCCAGCACTTTTTCAGGGTCAGTGATCAGGGTCATGGTGTTTTTCAAATTTCGCAGTGCGCCATCCAGTGTTTTTGTCTGTTCACCTTCAGCCGCTTTACGCACAATAATGGTCTGATCTTTCACGAAACTGGCGTCAAAAGCATGCAAGGGTTGACCGGTTTCCAGCATGACATAGTTGGTGACGTCCACCACATTATTAATAGGCCTTACCCCTGCATGAATCAGGCGTTGCTGCATCCATTGAGGTGATTGTTTAATGATGATGTTTTCCACACGTCTGGCCACATAACGAGGGCAGCCTTCAGGATCATCGATTTTCACTGATGCGTTGTCAGTCCACTGATTGCCGGTTTCCTTCAACTGTATTTCTGGCATTTTAATGGTAGTGCCCAAGGTGGCAGCGGTTTCTCTGGCCATGCCCAACACGCTGAGACAATCAGGCCGATTGGAAGTAATTTCGAATTCAATAACGTCCTCAACCAGCGTCAGGGTGTCAATGAATTTGGTCCCAGGCGCAGCTTCATCCAAAATCCAGATACCATCTTTCATGCTTTCAGGAATCAGGTTTTTGGGAACCCCAAGCTCGTCATGGGAGCACATCATACCCTGAGACATTTCGCCTCGCAGGTCTTCTTCCACGATGGTGAGCCCATTGGGCAGTTCTGTACCGTCCAAAGCCACAGGCACCGTGTCTCCCACCTTAATGTTAGTGGCACCTGTCACAATCTGAAGTCGTTCTTCTGTACCAATGTCAATGCTTGTTACCACCAATTTGTCTGCGTTGGGATGAGGTTTGATGGTTTCAATACGCCCAATCACCAACTTATCCAGTTTATCGCCCCAGTTTTTAATCTCTTCCACTTTCGAACCGGACATGGTCATTTTGTCAGCCAGTTCTTTTGTATCAACATTAACAGTCACATATTCCTGTAACCATTTCATAGGTACCAGCATGGTTATTCCTCCATTTCAATCAGTTTTCATTAATAGTGGTTATGTTCATCAATCAATGTCATTCCTAGAACTGGGATAAGAAGCGCAGGTCGTTTTCATAAAGCAAACGGATATCATCAATGCCGTATTTTTGCATGGCTATCCGGTCGATGCCCATACCAAAAGCCCAGCCACTATATATTTCAGGGTCAATGCCGCAGTTACGTAACACATTGGGGTGCACCATACCAGCCCCCAATAATTCAATCCAGCCGCTGCCCTTACACATGCTGCAGCCTTCACCACCACATTTGAAACAGGTCACGTCCACTTCAGCACTGGGTTCGGTGAAGGGGAAATAATGTGGTCGGAACTTAATTTGTGTGTGCTCACCGAATAGGTGTCTGGCAAATATTTCCAGGCTTCCCTTCAAATCGCCAAGGGTGCTTCCTTTATCAACCACAAGGCCTTCCAGCTGGTTAAACATGGGAGAATGGGTAGCATCCGGGGTATCGTTTCGGAAGCATCGGCCGGGTGAGATTACACGAATGGGAGGTTTTGTGTTCATCATGGTGCGTACCTGTACCGGTGAGGTTTGTGTGCGCAAAATCACCTTTTCATTGATATAGAAGGTGTCAGACATCTCCCGGGAGGGATGATTTTTAGGTGCATTCAACATATCGAAGTTATTTACCACTGTATCCACTTCCGGTCCTTCCACCACACTGAAACCCATACCAATGAAGACTGCCTTTAGTTCGTCCAATGCCTGGGTCAGCGGGTGCTTGGTACCCTGGACAAATGTTTTGCCCGGCATGGTGATGTCAATGGTTTCCTCGGCAATGCGTGCCTCCATTTCCAGACGACCAATACGCTTTCTGGCCTCATTCATGGCACTCTCCACCTGCTCTCGCACCTGGTTGGCCACCTGGCCCATGCGAGGGCGTTCTTCCTTGGGCAGGCTTCCCATGCTGCGTAACAGTTCCGTCAGTTCACCTTTCTTGCCCAGGTATTTTACCCGGAGGTTTTCCAGCTCTTTGACATCTTCTGCTTCTGCCAAAGCCGCTATGGCCTCTTTTCCTAATAATTGAAGCTTTTCTTCCATTTCGTTCGACTCCTTCCTATTTAAGGTCTAAAATTTTCAATAAAAAAACCCCTCATCTCCAATAGGGACGAAAGGTATTCCGCGGTACCACCCTTATAACTGGCCTTCGTATACTTTAATACAAAAATAACCAGTCTCTTAATCGCCTTAACGCGGCTCATCGGCACAACCTACTCTCTCTTCCTGCCAATGCAGAATGGGATGTCAGCCGTGCAGCTCCTGAGTGAACTTCCACTGTGATTGGGTTCAGACGCTTCCAGCCAAGGCATCTTTCTCTTGCGAACCAGTTTAGCAGTGTACTCTCTCATTCATTGCTGATAAGATGTTTGATTAGACTTGATTATATCATAGGAAAACAGGCAAAACAACCCCGCACAACATGATGCTGGAACACATCATCTTTTGCGTCAGCGAACTGCTTCCGCGATGTGAAACAGTAAAATGCTGCCGGCAATGGCAGCGTTTAATGACTGCAGTTGTCCTCTCATGGGGATCGCCACACGGGTTTCCACTTTATGTAGTAATGTGTGGTCAATGCCATTGGCTTCATTGCCAATTACCAGAGCCAAGGGCAGCTGGTATGCAATCTCGGAATAAATTCGCCCCTGTTCCAGCGCTGCTCCCACCAGGTGAACACCGGCATCAATTAAAAACTGACAGTCAGATTCCTCTGTTGACAACTCGATAACCGGCAAGTGCAACACGGCTCCTGTAGCGGCTCTTAGCGCCTTGCCATTGAAAGGATCCGTGGAACCTTTTGTGAGAAAAATTCCTGACACTCCTGAAGCTTCTGCGGACCTGATCAATGTACCCAAATTTCCTGGATCCTGGATACGATCCAGTACCAGCCAAAGCCCTTTGTCCTTTTGAAGTAATGCCTTCACTTCATGGACTGGTTGAGGAAATACCGCCAGTAATCCCTGGGGCGTTTCCGTTTCTGCCAACTTTTTCATCAACCCATCCGGCACCTGGTAGCCACTCACATTCAGTTGAATCATATTTGTTATTGTATGCTCACTGTCGCCCTGTTTTAAAAAGTGATCACTCACCACAAATAAATCCGGAGTCCAGCCGGCATCCAGTGCATCTTTAACACCCCTTACACCTTCCAGCACAAACAATCCAGTGTCTTTTCGGTTTTTTCGCTGTTGCAGGGATAAAATCTGTTTGGACACACTATTCGATTGACTGGTGATTGTTTGTAATGACATGCTCATTACTCCTCATAATTACATTGTGGTCATTAACAATGTTAAAAATTTAGTTCGGCATGACTTCATTGTTTATGGTGATCGATTATACCTTCTCCTGGACACGCTGAAGATCTTCGTTGGATCCCACCACTACCAACACATCGCCTCTGTGAATGACTGTGCTTGCCTGAGGGGCCACATTGATGTCTTCGCCATGCTTAATCGCCATGACACTGATACCAAATTTTGCACGAATGTTGATGTCCATAAGTGAACGGTCCTGCCATTTTTCTGGAGCTGTGATTTCCATGATGCTGTAATCGGCTGCCAGTTCAATGTAGTCCAGTATATTGGTGGAAGTTAAGTTGTAGGCTAACCTCACCCCCATGTCTCGCTCAGGAAAGATGACCCGATCAGCACCGATTTTATACAGCACCTTGGCATGAAGCTCATCCTGGGCTTTTGCCACCACATATTTGACACCCAGTTCTTTAACCACCAGGGTGGCCATGATGGATGCTTTGATTTCAGACCCGATGGCCACAACAGCCACATCAATGTTTCTCATTCCCACCGCCCGTAAAGCGGCTTCATCCTTCACATCAATACTTGCCGAATGGGTAACAAATTCGGAAATATGTTGCACAATGTCTGGATCTCCATCAATGGCCAAGACATCATAACCATTTTTGTAGAGGGTTTTTGCCACTGCCGAACCGAACCGGCCACAACCAATCACAGCGAATTGCTTCATTGTAATGCTCCCTTCTTATAACATTTATCCCACGATTACTTTTTCTTCTGGATACTGTACAAGATTTCGATAATTTTGCTGTCTGTTGGCCAGTGCGAAGGCAATGGTTAATGTGCCCACACGGCCGGTAAACATGGTGAAAATGAGTAGTAATTTACCCGGATTGCTCAACTGTGATGTAACCCCGGTTGACAATCCCACTGTGCCCAGAGCAGAGGCAACCTCAAATAGAATGTCCATAAATTCAAATTGTGATTCAACCGCAGTCATTGTCATTGTAATGATAATCAGAATTAACATGGCGAAAACTGCTATGGTGATGGCACGGTTAACAATACTGTATGATATGTCACGTTTAAAAATGCCCACACGGTCTTTGCCCTGAATAACCGTTAATGCCATGATGAGGATAATACCGAAGGTTACGGTCTTGATACCCCCTGCAGTGGAGGCGGGTGAACCACCAATAAACATAAAAATAATGGTTAATAATTTTGAAGCATTTGTTAGTCCAGCCGTATCCACCGTGTTGAAGCCTGCGGTTCGTGTGGTCAGTGACTGAAAAAAGCTGGCCATTAGTTTGTTGGGCATTGACAGTCCACCTAAGGTTGCAGCGTTGTTCCATTCAAAGAATAGAAAAAGCATGGTTCCAGTGGTCAGCAAAAACAGTGTCATGGTCAGCACAATTTTTGTGTGTAGAGTAAACCGCTTTTTTTTATGGTTGCTAACCACATCCACAATGACAGCAAATCCAATACCACCGAGTATGACTAGTGTTCCAACGGTAAATGTCACCAGTGGGTCTGTTACATAAGGGGTTAAACTCCGACCGTTTCCAATCAAATCAAATCCGGCGTTACAAAAGGCGGACACTGAATGAAAGATTGAATAGCCGATCCCTTTTAACAGACCATACTCTGGTATGAACCGAATCGATAATAAAAGTGCCCCAATAGACTCCAGTAAAAATGTTAAGCCCAGCATATACAGTGAAAATTTCACGACACCGGAAAGCGTGTTTTGGTTAACAGCCTGCTGAATGATCAACCGTTCTTTCAGTGAAATTCTTTTACCCAACAAAACAGCAAAAAGTGTTGCCATGCTCATAAAACCAATGCCACCAATTTGAATTAAAAACAGGATCACTGTTTTTCCAAAAATCGTCCAGTGAGTGCCTGTGTCCACCACCACAAGACCTGTCACACAAACGGCAGAAGTGGCTGTAAACAGGGCATTGACAAAACCCACTGACTGGTTGTCAAGTGAAGCCGTCGGAAGCATCAATAACATCGTCCCAATAAGTATGACGGTTGCAAAACCAAAAACCAGTATGCGTGGAGGACTCATTATATTATCTTTGGATAAGATTGAGGTAATATTTGTCTTAAGGCCTTTTTGTTTCATAATCAGACTTCCTTTGTCATATAATAATGATCTGACAATGAACATTCCAAGTTCACTATACCAGAATTTCCAATGGATGCATAGTGGTGAAAAGTCACCTGTATGAAAACAATGAAAATCGACCTTTTCATACAGTCACCTGTATAAAAAGGCCGCTTCTGTTCCGTATAAAATTATTATGCGTTCAGCTTTTGTTTGGCCACATCAACCAACTGTGTGAAGCCTTCTTTGTCATAAATGGCCATTTCTGACAACATTTTACGATTCATTTCAATACCCGCCAGCTTCAGGCCGTTCATGAAACGTGAATATGAGATGCCATTCATGCGTGCCGCTGCATTGATTCGGGTGATCCACAATTTTCTGTAATCACGCTTCTTCAATTTTCTGCCCGTGTATGCATGGCTCAGTGCTTTAATCACTGTTTGGTTAGCGGTTTTAAACAGTTTACTGCGGGCGCCCCGGAAGCCTTTCGCCAGTTTTAAAATTTTCTTATGCTTTTTTTTGGCATTTACTGCCTTCTTTATTCTTGCCATTGTGTGTTAATCCTCCTCTATCGACTTTCTGTCTTCGCTTATTGAATCATATGACGGATGGCTTTCATTTCGCCTTTAAATACCGTGGTGGGTTTTCGTAAGTTGCGCTTACGTTTAGCGGATTTTTTGGTCAGGATATGCTTTTTATATGCTTTCGCACGCTTAATAAATCCTGACTTTGTTTTTTTGAAACGCTTGGCAGCGCCACGGTGTGTCTTCATTTTTGGCATTGGGTTTTCCTCCTTGTGTTCGTGTTCAATTCAATTATGTTATGCCTTTGGGGTCATAAACATGATCAGTTGACGGCCTTCCATTTTGGATGCCTTCTCCACGTTCCCCGCTTCACTCAGCATTTCTTTAAACGCATCCATCACCTTTTGTCCCAAGCCAATATTGGCTAACTGACGGCCTCTGAATCGAAGGGTTACCTTGACTTTGTCTCCCGCTTTCAGAAACTTAATGGCCTGGTTGGCTTTTACTTGCATGTCATGTTCTTCAATGTTGGGACTAAGGCGAATTTCCTTGACATTCACAACTTTTTGGTTCTTCTTTGCCTCTTTTTCCCGTTTGGCTTGTTCGTACTTATATTTTCCATAGTCCATGATGCGGCAAACCGGTGGTTTTGCTGTGGGGGCAATTTTAACCAAATCAAGATTTTTCTCGATTGCCATCTGCTGTGCATCCTTACCGGAAACAACACCCAGCTGTTCACCTTCAGCGTCAATGAGTCTTACTTCTTTGTCTCTAATTTCTTCGTTTATTTGCAATTCTTTAATCGTATGACACCTCCCTGAATATGGTTGAATATGCGACAATAAAAAAGCGGATAAGTCGTAGACCTATCCGCTTCTGTTTCCTCATAAACCTGTTACCATTTTCATAAAACACAAATACCTCTTGGGCTTGGTTTATCAAAATGACCAGTCATGAACCCTGTCGAGTCGCTGCCGCAGGGTGAGAAACGGATCGTTCTACTTTTTGTTCCTGACAATTAAATAGTATAACAGGTCACAACACTGCTGTCAAGGGATCTTTTGGGATTAAACCTGAGGTGTGGCTTCTTCTGGAAGTGCTTTACTTCCTATTTCTTCCTTCAGTTGTGCCAGTAATTTATCAATAGCAACCGCACCCATTTCTCCTTGGTCACGGTTCCTAACATTGACATTGTTTTCTTCAATTTCCCGGTCGCCCATGATCAACATATAAGGCACTTTTTGCACCTGGGCTTCACGTATTTTATACCCCACTTTTTCGCTCCGGTCATCAAGTTCCACCCTGATGCCTTCAGCCGCCAGTTTATCTCTCAGAGCGGCGGCTTCCTCATAGTGTTTCTCAGAAATGGGGAGAATCCGGGCTTGTACCGGCGCCAGCCATAAAGGAAACTTGCCGGCAAAGTGTTCAATGAGTATACCAATGAACCGTTCTATACTGCCGAAAATTACGCGGTGAATCATAATGGGACGGTGTTTTTCACCATCCGCTCCCACATAGTTGATATCAAACCGTTGTGGCATTTGGAAATCCAGCTGTATGGTGCCGCATTGCCAGGTACGTCCGATGCAGTCTTCCAGATGGAAGTCAATTTTAGGGCCATAGAAAGCGCCGTCACCCTCGTTTATCTTATAATCCAGTCCACGGGTGTCCAGGGCTTCTCGCAGGGCATCTGTCGCCAGATCCCACTCTTCTTTTGTTCCCATGGAATCTTCCGGACGCGTGGATAGTTCAACATGGTATTTAAACCCGAACTTTTTATACACAAAATCTACAAAATCGATAACCCCGATGATCTCATCCTTAATCTGCTCCGGCAGCATGAAGATGTGCGCATCATCCTGGGTAAAGCAGCGCACACGCATCAGTCCATGAAGTACGCCGGACATTTCGTGTCGATGAACCAGTCCCAATTCACCCATACGCAGTGGAAAGTCGCGATAACTGTACATTTTTCGCTTGTATACCAGAATAGACCCCGGGCAGTTCATGGGCTTGACAGCATAATTGCCCTCATCAATCTGTGTAAAGTACATGTTTTCCTTGTAGTGATCCCAGTGACCGGACTGGTGCCACAGGTCTTCGTTCAGGATAATGGGTGTTTTTATTTCATCGTAGCCACGCTTCACGTGCTCCTGACGCCAAAAATTTTCCAGTTCATTCCGAATGACCATCCCTTTGGGATGGAAGAATGGAAAGCCTGGCCCTTCATCCTGAATACTGAAAAGATCCATTTCTTTTCCGATTTTTCGGTGATCCCGTTTCTTAGCTTCTTCCATTTTATCCAGGTAAGCCTGTAATTCCGCTTTTTTCTCAAAAGCCGTGCCATAAATCCGTTGCAGCATTTTGTTTTTCTCACTGCCGCGCCAATAAGCGCCAGCAACACTCATGAGTTTTACAGCTTTCACCCTTCCAGTAGAAGGGGCATGAGGGCCGGCACATAAATCAACGAACTCTCCCTGCTGATAAAAAGAAATATGAGCGTCTTCCGGAAGGTCTTCTATCAACTCCACTTTGTAATCTTCTCCGTGTTTCTTAACAAATTCAATGGCCTCATCCCTGGGCAGTTCAAATTTTGAAACCTTCAAATCTTCTTTAATGATTTTCTTCATTTCTGCTTCAATTTTTTCCAGGTCTTCTGGTATAAAAGGATGATCTGTGTCAATGTCGTAATAGAAACCGTCCTTGATGGCTGGTCCAATGGCCAGTTTTGCCTCAGGGTATAAACGCTTCACTGCCTGAGCCAAAATGTGAGATCCTGTGTGACGCAGAAATATTTTTCCGTTTTCATCTTCAAATTTAACCAGGTTCAAGTCCACATCTTTCTCAATGAGTGTTAAATAGTCCGCCGGTTTCCCGTCAATTTCGCCTCCCACCGCAGCTCTGGCCAACCCCGGGCTTATGTCTTCAGCCACCTGTTGCACTGTAACTCCCTTAGAATATTCGCGTACTGTTCCGTCTTTCAATGTTACCTTAATTGTTGACAAATTACTTCCTCCTTACCAAACCAATAATGATCAACCTAATACTAACATTACATTCAAAAAACCCTTCTCTCCCTGGGATCAGGGCGAAAAGGGCTCGCGGTTCCACCTGAATTAACTGTGCAGCTTTTAATGCTGTCAACAGCTATCTCATTACGATGATAACGGTATCACCGGCTTTCCATTTAAGAAAGCTGCTTGCCAGGTGGTATCAACCATATCCTTCCGTAAAAACGCTTTCAGCCAAGGCGCTTTCTCTCTGAACAGAGAATCATGGTGACCTGTCCTGGATCATTGCATGTATCTGCGGTTTGATTAAACTTCATTATACGCCTGTCAATGTGACCTGTCAAGTATCCTGGGCAGTCCCATTTCCTGGCTACGCCCGCTCTCTCCAGAAGTCTGGTGTCATCAAAATAAACACTGTAAATAACTCCAGTCTTCCCATTAACATCAACAAAGACATTAATCCCTTTGCCGGCATACTGAAGCCGGCATAATTTTGGGTAGGCCCGACAAACCCAAAACCTGGTCCTATGTTACCCAGAGTAGCCGCCACCGCACTGAAGGCACTGATGATATCAATGTTTTCCAGCGTCAAGAGCATGGTACTACCCGCCATGATCAGCAAGTACAATACATAAAAGCTGGTGACACTGGCAATAACATCCGCTTCCAAAAGCCGGTTATGAATTTTGACAGGGAGCATGGCACGGGGATGAAGAATGTGCATGATTTCCCTTTTTATCAATTTAACCAGTACCAGTAACCTGATGACTTTAATGGACCCACCTGTTGAACCGGCACACCCCCCCACAAACATGAGAAAGAACAAAACCGACTGGCTGAACACGGGCCATTGCTCATAGTCTACCGTGGTATACCCAGTTGTTGTCATGATGGAAGCTACCTGAAAAAAAGAATGCCTTAATGTCGTAAACACACTTCCATGAAAGATCCATTGTAAGTCGAAGAAAATCAGCATGGTGGCAGTGATGATAATCAGCAGGTAAAAACGCAGTTCTTCATTATTAAAAACATCTGATAATCGTTTACGGTACGCTGCGTAATATAACGAAAAATTCATGCCGGAGGCCACCATAAAAATGGCAATGACCCATTGCACATAAGCACTTGAATAGCCACCAATACTGTTATTTAGGGTTGAAAACCCTCCAGTTCCCACTGTGCCAAAGGTATGAACCAGGGCTTCATATAATGATAATCCGCCGAACATCAGCAATATTGTTTCCAGGGCTGTGATCCCAAAGTAGGCGGTGTAGAGAATGACAGCCGTGTGCTTCATTTTAGGCGCCAGTTTATCCGCTACAGGCCCAGGGGTTTCTGCCTTAAAGATCTGGAACCCTCCCACACCCAGTGCCGGTAACACCGCCAGGGTTAACACCAGAATACCCATGCCTCCCAACCAGTGTGTAAAGGATCGCCAAAAAAGAATCCCTTTGTCCAGAGATTCGATATCATGTAAGATGGTGGCACCTGTGGTGGTT
>JAGXHW010000034.1 GCA_024635995.1 Clostridiaceae bacterium | reverse complement strand
CCAGAAGCGGAAACTTTTGTGTTGTCTGTAAATATGGCTCAACTAATATAAGTTTAATATCATGCAGAAGGGGTAATTTATTATTGTAGTATTCGTTTGACATAGTTTGGACATGTTGACCCATTGTCTGGATTTGGACGCTTACGACAGTGGCTAGTGAGAAGCGTAACCGGCCTATGTGCCGGTTTTTGTTATCCCAGAAAGGTGGAACCAAGATGGACAGAAATTCAGTATCATCTGCGCATGTAGCTGTTATTATCATCACGATGATGGTTGTCGGCTTTGTTCAGGTATCAGCTGTTTTTTCTGAGCCCATTACCGTAGCTGTTGACGGGAGAACCTTACAGACGGATGTACCACCAACGGTTTTGCAGGGGATTACAATGGTACCTTTTCGAAGTGTTTTTGAAGCGTTGGGTGCCGTTGTGCAGTGGGATGAATCAACCAAAACAGTGACCGGCTCCAAAGATACAACAATTGTCCGATTAAGGATTGGCAGCCGAGTCGTTGACATAAATGGAGTTCATGTGCCGATTGAAGTACCAGGAACCATAATAGGAGGCAGGACAATGGTACCAGCCTCATTGATTTCAGAAAGTCTGGAAGCGGAGGTCAGTTGGAATGAAGAAACCCGTACTGTTGTTGTTAATCACTCTGTTACGACAGACATTGTAACCATCGAAACGCGGGAGGTTCCAGCAGGCACAGTACACGATAGTCAACTTAAACATGAAATTGTACAAGCATATTTATTCGCCTATTCTCTGGAAGAACGGCTATGGCATCAAACGGAAGCATTCAAAACGAAAGAAGACGTTTTTCAGTTTATGCAACAAGGATTTTCTGACGGTTTCGCATGGGATCTGGCTGACTACTATTGGACCGAGCCGGATGGATTGCTAGGTGCAGGTTCGTTTCTCACCGTACCTGAACACACTATTTATATGCTGAAGGTTGACCTGGAAAACAATGAGGCCTTACTTTGGCATGAGACAGACGAGTGGGAAAGAGACCACTGGGAAATGGATGCGTACAAAATTGTCACACTGCAGTTGGAAGACGGCATATGGAAAGTAAAGGATGAACGTTCAGTTGAAACTCCGCCAGTATAGTCAGTTATTAGAAGACCTACCCCGAAAAGTGTATGAAACTGCTTGAAGGGTAGGTCTTTCTTCCGACTGTAGTTATTAATTTAGGCTCAAATAATGGTTTAACGCTATAAAGATGGGGGCATTTATAATTAGCATTTGTTTGACATAACGTGGACATGTTGATCCATTGTCTGGATTTGGACGCTTATGACAATGGGTAGTGAGTAGCGTAACCGGCCTTTGTGTCGGTTATTTTTGTTGCAGCTAAACGAATTGGTCTGTTGTGATGAAACCGGTAAACAAATGAATAAATTGAAGAGAGGAGAAAAAAGTATGAACGTGGAAAATCAATTTGCATCTGTTAGAAACACCAATATATCTGCCATTCCAAACGTGCTGTAGGCGCTGCTACTGCTACTGCTTGCCTGGATTGTCGCCACAATTGTTAAGAATATTGTGATTAAAGGAGGTAAAGCGACAAAAGTTCCGTCGTTGTTTCAAAAGTCAAGAATTGCTGATTCGCCTGCAGCCAGCATCGAAATTCTGGAGTTATTAGGCAAACTGGCTTTTTACCTGGTATTTTTGTTTATGATTCCCAGTATATTTGATGCTTTGGGTATGGAAGCTGTCTCCCAGCCATAGCTGTTATACCCACTGATAAGGAGGACCACCACCAATGAAAACCATTGCATAACAATATAGGACACCTGTTAACACCTGGATTTTTGTTGATAGCAGCAATATGTTTAGAGGTCCCCATTGCCATGGTTCTTCTATCAAGAATTTTAAAGCATAGAATAAATCGATGGGCGAATATAGTTGCAGGTGTATTCACAATTGCATTTGTTATAGGTGACATTTTCTCAAGTTATTGACAGTCTCTCGACTGGCGTTATTATTATACTTCTTACGGGGACTGACGGTCGCCTCGGAAGACGGGTGGGTTTCCTGCCTAGAGGGCTGCGGAGGCCAGACGTGCCTTTTATTCGATGGATATCATATATCATAAATTACTCAACATCTATCTCTGGCTATCAATAAACAATCGATTGACGATTAAATCCCTCGTCTGGCTATCATCAAAATTTATCTCCCCTGACAAATGCACCACGGTATTTCCTTTTTGAAGGATGAGATCATCCCTTTCTTCTGTTAATGCCAGATAATCCATATTCCATGAAGCTTTCATCTCATCATCTGTGATCATGTTTTTTGTAAGAAAATACATACCCCTCCACTTTATGCCCTTTCTTAAGTCATCTGTTATGCCATTGAAGATTACCTCCGCAAAATAGGGATGTATGGTTTTATAGTAACGAATACGCATTCCTTCCGTCTCTTCATTAATACCCCTGCTCTCCCAGTAAACATAATGCTGAGGGGTGACAGGACTCATGCCGGTAGAAAATCCTCTTCTGGCCAGCTTCCCCTGCTGTGATCCTTCCACTAACTCTACCATGGCAACCACTGGATAACCCTCTGGGATAGGGTCTTCCCGATAAGTATCGTCAATAGTAAAAGGTCTATTTATAAGAAAGGAATTAACAATGGCCATTGAAAATACAAAAAACATGATGGTCAGGGTGACATATAGGACACCGTCTTTTTTGTCAGTTGTCTTTTTCTTTATTATGTACCTAAGCACTAACCCAATGACCATACCAAGAACTGGCCCAAGTAAGGATAGCATACTACGAGGCTCAAAAAATGAGTCAACAATAATTGCCAATATAAAAATAAACACAATCGTCAATACAGTGCCATGTAGTGCAACAATACGCCTTCGTGCTTTTTTTAAGGTGGGTTTTTCCAAGGGTAAGTCTCTCTTGATATTTTTCCTGGCCTTTAGTACTCTTGTCACGGTATAGACAGTGGAAACCAGTACAGCTATAAAAAGCATGGGAAATAAAACTGTTCCGGCAACACCTGTAAAACTTAATAGATTTTTATGCTTTACAGGGAAATACAAAACCAATGTTGCAATTCCAACAATCAAAAACAGTAGTGTACTCAGCAACTCACCTCTGAATAAAGTGGTCTCCACAATTTTTTGTTCCAGCACTTCATCGGTTTGAATAGGAACAGGATCATTGCCTTCATCAGCATAGAAATATTGCAGATAGTCCTGTGATGTGATGAAGGTCCAACCTGACGCTTGGCACAGGCTCCTATATTCCTCTGACTCTTTCGTGTTTACTGGTGTAAGGGGACCTTCATCTTTAAACACATCGACATAGAATTTTAACCTTTGAGGTTCTATCGCTCTAAATTTGGCTGTCATTCGCCCAACCTTTTCCAACATCCATCCCTTTTCAGCCATTTCCTCCAGATAGATGCTTATGACTTTGTAGTCAAGGGCAAAGAATCCCCAAAACACTCGCTTCGTTTTATTCTTCATTAGATCCTCCGCTCCCCTCAATAAGATCCCTGCCGTCTGAAACCAACTGCATCAATCTTTGGTATTCATCCTTCAAAATATATAAGCCTTTATCCGTTATTGTGTATACTTTCCTTCTATTCTCCTCCGATACCTGTACGATGATTTTCTCTTCCTCAAATCTGGATAAAAGATTATATAAAGTACCGGCACCTATCTTTACCCTGCCCTCAGTACGCCTATCCACTTCCTGCATGATGCTATAACCGTGCTGGGGCTCTATCAAAGTCAATAGTATGTAGTACATGGGCTCTGTTAATGTTTTTAATTGTTCTCTTGCCATTGGAGCACCTCCATAGCGCCTATATCGATACTAGATATATCTATTATCAATATAGTGTATTTCATATTCATTTGTCAATCTTTTTCAAATCTAGCTGAGCACTTCCTTGGTAAGGAATAGGTCCTTAGTACGCATTTTTTAGCTGCAAAATAAAATAGCCCAGAGGCGAAAACCTCTGGGATAGTTTCAAAATATGGAGCTGTTGCCGGGACTCGAACCCGGGACCTCTTCCTTACCAAGGAAGTGCTCTACCTCCTGAGCTACAACAGCTTGATGATGCTACGGTCTAGCTGATAACTTATTTTTGCCACGAACATCATTATACATGATGGGTTTATGATTGTAAACCCCGAATTTTGTATTTGGTATTTTTGTTTTGATGCTTACAATTACTTAAGGGATATACTTTCATTATCAAGGGATTCAACCTGAATGATTGGATAAACTGGAATGCCCAGGTGCTGCAGAAGACTGGCACCAGGCTGAAAGCTTTTTTCGATGACCACACCGGAACCAACCATTTCTGCCTTAGCATCATCGATGATTTGTTTCATGCCTTTAATGGCTTCTCCATTGGCCAAAAAATCGTCAAGTATCAATACCTTTTCTCCTGGAGTAAGATAGCGCTTTGCCACTCTTATTTGATAGGTTTGCTTTTTTGTATAGGAATAAACAGTTCCTTCCCAGGTATCGGGATCAAGGTTTTTTGACAGGGTTTTTTTCGCAAAAATAACAGGCACTTTGAAATATTGCGCAGCAATGGCCGCAATGGCAATGCCTGACACTTCTGCTGTCATGATTTTGTCGATGGCCAGGTGTCCAAATTTTTCATGAAAGATTCGTCCAATGGCATTCAGTAAGTCTACGTCTAACTGGTGATTGAGAAAGCTGTCAACCTTTAATATATCATTACCAATAACCCTGCCTTGGCTCAAAACAGCTTGCTTTACCAACTCCAAATCTGATAGTTCTGTAACCGCCACACTCATACCCCTTTTCTTTTACTGTTTTTCATGCAATCGAAAATCTATTTTTACAACGGTATTCATTCATATATGTATTCATTCATTTCATGTTAAATGAAAATGCGCTGCAGGTCAAGACCTGGATGTTTGTCACCTATAAAAAACCACCACTTGGTGTGTGGTGGTTAATTGTTTATAACATTGTTGACCTGGTATGACTATTTAATGCCATCCCAGAACAAGTCCCATGACTTCTGTGCCTGTTCAGGAGTGTCATTGATTAATCCCTGGTGAAGTTGAAGCATATAACCTGTTGTAAACCCATCGAAAGCGAGGATTATGTCATTCACTGATGTTTTTGGCATGCGGCGTTTCTGGCTGGATTTGACAAATTCACTGACAATACTTGTCAATTCTTTGCCATATTTTTCTGTATAAGAAGCAACTAAATCGTCTAACCCTTTTTCTTCAAAGCATCTGTTTTTAACAATGAAGAGTGCATGGGCAGGGTATTTTTTGTTAAATTCTAAAAGACCATTGAATAAAGCCTTCATTTTTTCAGGTGCATTTGCTTCGCTGCAATTCTCCATTGTTTCCTTTACGTGTTCAATCAACATTTCAGAAGAGTCTTCTAACAAATTCGAAAAGATGAGTTCTTTCGAATCAAAATAGTAGTAAAGCGATGGTGCGGTTATCTCAATTTCATTGCATATATCCCTGACTGTGGTTCCTCTGTAGCCCCATTGATTAAACAGGTTTAAGGCAATGGATTTTATTCCTTCTACCATGTTCCCTCTTCGTTTGTTTGATTTCCGTCTGCCGCGTGTGTTGACTTCGACTACGTGTAACATGATTAAAAACCTCCCTTGTTTTTTTTATTTCTTGTGAATTATGTATTGTATCGACTGAATTTGCATTTCCAATCAATATAGTGAACGATTCATAAGTATATGAACTATTCATATTGCCCCTAAACGTCAAAACACCTGCACAAGGCTGTGTAGGTGTTTTTGCTTTTCGTTTGTGTTTCTTTAGTAGGCTTCAACCAATTGATTTTTCAACGCAAACACGGCCAGTTGAGTTCTGTCTTTCACCTGAAACTTTGTGATTAATCCTGAAATCAGATTGCGCACGCTGCCTTCGGATAATTCCAATATTGTTGCCATTTCTGCAATTTCCATACTCTCAACGACCATTGCTATTAATGTTAATTCACGGTGTGACAAGTTTATTAGCTCGTCATTTATCATAACCTGTTTCTTATAGTTATGCAAGTTATTTCTACTATACAATTGTGAATATGATTCATCATCGTTGTTTTTTGTTACTATTTTCATATTGGCACACACCCCTCTAACGGCCAAAAGCAAATCCTGCTGGGATATATTTTTTAACACATATCCATCAGCTCCGGCTTCCATTGCTTTTTGAAGATCTGTGCCTTTATCGCCATTGGTAAGCACTAAAATTTTAATGCTTTTATCGATGGCTTTTATTTCTTTGGTTGCCTTTATCCCATCACACTCTGGCATCATGATGTCCATCAATATCACATCGGGATGATGCTTAATCGCCAGTTCTATTGCCTCGCGGCCGTTATTGGCTGTGGCCACAACACGAATATCATCCGATTGTTGAAGTCCGATGGTTAACAAATCTATCAGTAATTGTTGATCATCTGCAAGAATGACATCTATCATATTATATCCCTCAATTTTTTTCTTTATTTTGCAACTGTTTACGTTTATTTTGAAAAACAATGATCATGTCATTGACCATTTCTTTCAACCGCAGCAAGATCTCTTCTGCGGCTTCAAAATCCAGTTGTCTACCCATTTCTTCTAACCGACCAGCCAATACATAAGCTTCTGTGGCTTCCAGGGCATTTAATATGCCTTTGCATGCATGGGATAAATTTACCAGTGCCTCATTGTCCTTCTTTATAACGGCTTCTTCCAGTAAAGCCAGCAATGTCAAGCTGTCTTTTTCAAACTGAGTGGAAATTTTTATAAACAGTGAAGGTTCATTCATTACTTTCTCAAAAAGGCCTTCTGCAACTGCATCGTTCCTCAGCACATCGCTGCCGAGATACTTAGCAAGTGTTATCCTCAGTTTTGCATAATTTAACGGCTTTGTCAAGAAGTCATCCATGCCTGCTTCGTAACATTTTGCTTTTTCTTCTGGTAGAACACCTGCTGTCAATGCAATCATCGGTATATGTTTATTAGTAAGTTTTTCATCCTTCCGAACGATACGTGCCGTTTCCAAGCCATCCAGTTTTGGCATCTGAACGTCTATGATCACAATGTCAGGGTTGTGTGTGCGAATTGATCGCAACGTTTCTTCCCCATCACTCGCTTCTATGATCTTGGCTTCAGGCAATAATTCAAGAAGGATCGCCCGTGTTAATTCCCGGTTCATGGATATGTCTTCCGATATTAAAATTGTCTTTTCTTCATGGGTTATAATGTCTTTCCCCTCTGTGGGAATGTCTTCATGCAGGCTGTGCTGATGTATAGCAGGAATACCTCCAGCGTCTTGCCAATAAGGTGCCTCCAGCAAAAAGGTGAAGGAGGACCCTTTACCGGGAACACTGTCTACTGTGAGCCTGCCACCCATTAAGTTTGCCAGTTTGTTGGATATGGGCAGTCCCAGACCAGTACCTCCAAACACCCTGGTGGTGGAAGCGTCTGCCTGGTAGAAAGGTTCAAAGAGCTTCTTGATTTGTTCCTTGTTAATGCCAATTCCAGTGTCTTTAACAGTAAAGATAAAGGTGCCTGTATGAAGTTGTTCGGGATAAAAGGTGGCAAACACTTCCACTTTACCTTTTTCTGTAAACTTAATCCCATTACCCAGAAGATTCACCAGTATTTGTCTTAATCGCAGGGAATCTACCAGCATATAGGCCGGTAAATTGGGGTCGATCATTAATTCCAGGCTAATGTTCTTTAAGGCCGCTTGGTTTGAAAACATGTTGATGATCCGACGTAATAGGTTACGAAGGTCGGTTGGTTTATATTCAATTTCCATGCGCCCTGCTTCCATCTTCGAATAATCAAGTATGTCATCGACAAGATGAAGTAAGGATTCTGATGCATCTTGAAGGTTATCAAGGTACCGTTTTTGCTTATTATCCAACGGAGTGCGTTGCAAGAGATGGCTGAACCCAACGATTGAATTCAGCGGTGTTCTTATTTCATGACTCATATTGGCAAGAAATTCGCTTTTGGCATTCCCCGCTGCATCCGCTTGAGCTGCCAACTTTTCTGCTTTTTCTGCTGTTGCTTTGATTTCAAGGTTGGCTTTTCTCAGTTCATCTTCCGCTTGTTTTAAATGGCTGATGTCCAGGTGGGTGCCTTGCATGACCAAGGGCTCTCCGTCTTCTGACCAGGAGGTAAATTTTCCTCTGTCCATAATCCAGACCCAGTGGCCATCTTTGTGTTTCATGCGCACTTCGCACTCATAATGCTCTCGTTTACCTTCTTTGTATTCATTGTATAATTTACATGCGATGTCAAGGTCTTCAGGATGGAGGTAGTCCAGCCACGTCATTAACTCCAATGGTGCCATTTCTTCAAGTGTATAACCCAGAATCGCAGCATATTGTTCATTGTTTTTTGTTTCTCCAGTTTTCAGGTTTCTTTCCCATGTACCGGCTCTTGTGCCATCAATGATGTTTTCCAACCTTTGTTGCTCGGCTTTAATCCGTTCTTCTGCCTGTATACGTTCTGTCAAATCAATAGAGATACCTGCAAAAATTGATCGGTCTTCTTCCGGATAATCAACGGGAAACAATCGTGTTTCGTATGTGCGAAGTTTACCCTCTATTTCATTATGTTCAGTAATCACCATAGGCTTTTTGTTTTCGACAAGTTCCCGAAGAATGCGCATCTTACGATCGGCTTTCTCTTTTGTAAAGACGTCATAAAAGTTTTTTCCCGTTAAATACTCAGGCGTCATCCCCAGCACACGGGCTGTGGCTTCGGAAACGTCAAGGTATGTTCCTTTATCGTCAATAATGGCAATGGGCACTGGGCTGTATTCCAGGAGTGCTCTTAGACGACTGAGGGTTTGGTTGAGGACCAATTCTGCCTTTTTCTGGCGGGTGATGTCCCTGCCTACGGATTGGAATTCGAAAATGTTCCCTTCCTGGTCAAAAAAAGCCGTATCTGTCCAAATTTGCCAGCCAATCTTACCATTCGGCATGGTCACCTGGTGTTCATATTCTTTTACCTCCTGGTCATTACTAAAGTCACCAAGCCAATCCTTAATTTGTTGATGTTCTGATTCTGGCACAAAATCCAAAAATTTTCGCCCCAGTAAATTTTCTTTAGAAATATTAAAAGCTTTACAATAAGCTTCATTGACGAACATTAGTGTGGTGTCAGGTTTAAAACGACAAATCATACTGGACTGTGCGTCAACATTTGACTCATACTTTAGTTCCATAAGGGAATTGATATTATGGTAAGGTGCTATGTTATCACTTTCATGGTTTTTTTTCATGTTCTCTACTCCTAACGCTCGTCTGCTTTTCTATTCATTATGCCATAAAAAACACCAACCGGCAAAGCCAGTTGGCACGATGTCATTTTAACAACAACTGTTATTTTTTGAAGTGCCACTGCCACAACAGCCACTATCCGAAGGTTCATTATTTCCACCACAGCTTGGCTCACTACCAGTGAGTTTCCCGTAAATAACGGCATAGGCTCAGCCAACACCTGATTTTACGTTTATAGCTGATGTGGGACAGTTTTTTGAACAGGCGCCACACTCCATACAAGCATCGCGGTTGATGATGACGGCTTTACCCTGGTTCATTTTAAAAACCTCATGAGGACAAACCTGCAGACAGATCTGGCACCCAAAGCATTGATCCTGGTCCAGTTCCAGGGATACAACGTTTTCCATATATTTCAATGCCATTAGAATTGCCTCCTATCGCTGAATCTTAAAGATTACCAACATGGCTACTCCACACAAGGTTGTTATTGCCATGATTGGTATGGCTATCACGGTTTCTTTTTGAACGCCCGAGGGTGATGTGAATGTGGTACTGCCGGTAAAGTTAAGGGAAAAAAACGAGGTGATGGTTGCTGCAATGAGTCCGTGTGCCCACACAACCAAATGGCTGTCCGGGTAACTGAAAACAGTGGCATAGCGAACCACAAATAGAGCCCACAATGCACCCAGCAAAACACCTTTGAGGGAGAAACTCTTTCCAGGTATATAGGGCAGCAGTGCAGCAATGCCAATGGTGCCTAATAAAAAGGCGACAGCATGTGGTATTAATTGAAAGAAGGATACTTTCAGTATTAAGGCCCATGCCATCCCATTTTCAAACCCTGTTTGGGTGGGTTTAATAATGTTAAACAGCAGTAACAATACAAACAGGGCTGGTAACAATTTGATGGCATAATGTATTTCTACGGGCACCACCATTAAACGTTCTTTCAAGGTAAAGGTTACTTTTCTCATTTCATCTGTGGCTTGCATGCCATTGGCCAGATAGGCCGGAATGTCCGCCGCTCTGATTGGACCATAGACCACTTTAAACCCGGTTGCCTTTGTTACTTCAAAGCCTTTCACACCAGGTGCCCCCAGCTGTGGAAGGATTAGGTTATGGTGTATTACCACTTCTTCCAACCTGGTGGCTTTAATTCTGCGCACGAGTTCATTGGTGCCAAAAGTGCCTTTTCCTGCAGCACACCATACATTAATGCCTTTTGTATCCAACACCATGATCCATAAATCTAAGCCTTTTAAGTGACTTCTTAGTGTATCAAATGAAAGCTTATAATTCGCTGTTACCAACACCGGCGATGATGGGTCCGGCACACCCAGAGCATATAACCCGGGTTTGACGGTATACTGATTGCGGCGCACACCAAGGCGAACCTTTATAGCACCAATTTGGTCCGTTCTGCTAAGTTCACTGGTTGCTTTCATTATTTGGATATCGGACATACTTGAGTCTCCTCTGTGTACCTAAAAAGCATTTCTTTAGATTGATGTTAATCTATTTTAAGACTACTCCTTACTGTCAGGGATGTCAATAGAGAATGATATTCAAATAACAAGGACGGGAATGCTCATCAAGAACATCCCCGTTTTTATTATCTTCTTTTGATGATGGTTGCTTTTTCATTGTGTTATAATGTGCTTTTTTTAACACGTTCAATTAAATCTTCCACTTTTTCCTTAATGATGTCCCTTGTTGTCCGGAAATCATCCAACGGACCACCTGAAGGGTCATCCAAACCCCAATCTTCCTGGTGTTGGTTAGGCCAATAAGGGCATACGACGTTGCAGCCCATAGTGATTAGAATGTCCACTTCTTCGGGTATCTCTGTCAGTAATTTTGGCTTGTGTTCACTCATATCCACACCGACTTCTTCCATCACCTTGACGGCATTCGGCTTCACTTCAGGGTATTCTTCGGTTCCGGCAGAATATACTTCCAACACATCGCTGCCCAGTTTTTTTGCCCATCCTTCTGCCATTTGCGATCGGCAGGAATTGTGTACACACACAAAAGCGACTTTTTTACGCATTTAAGTTCCTCCTCATGGTCAACGTTTCACTGCAATAATCCTTTTGATTATGTATATTTATAGTTATATTTTTCCTTTGATGAGCCCCTCTGTCAAGAAAAGGTATGTTAAGATTGTGTGTGTTTCTTTATTTGTGTTATGCTGTATTCGTGACTGTGAAAGGGTGTGACCCAGTGACCAAACGACCGCTGTTACTGTTGTACTTAGTTGTTTTTTTAATGATGCTGATCTTTAATTCAACGTTTACACTTCTACCTCTCTACCTGATTTCTTTGGGTGGTACTCCGTTTATCGCTGGTTTGCAGACAGCGCTTTTTTTGCTTGCTTCCATTTTACTGCGCTTTTATTTTGGCCCTTTGGCCGATAATATTGGACGTAAAACGCCCCTGCTGATAGGCATTGTCTGTTTCACCATTAGTTCATTTTTATTCACCCTCACTGATCAGGTGTGGATGATTGGGCTCATTCGATTAATTCAGTCTGCCGGGTTATCAGCCTTTTTATCCAGTTCTATGTCTGCTGCCGCTGATTTTGCACCTGTCGGTAAAGTGGGTGCCGTCATGGGCACCTACCGATTGTCAAGCACACTTTCATTACTGGCAGGTCCGGCGCTGGCCATTATGGTTGTCCGCTTAACCAACTACAACACATGGTTTCTCATTTGTGGATTGATCGGAGTGCTATCCGTTTTTATTTTGCTGCTCATTCCTTTTACCCTTGCTGAGAAAAGCTTTGACGCACCACCTGCTATGAAAATGTGGCGTGTGCTATTCCAGCCACACTATCGGCTGGTCTATTTTGGCATTGCCTTGACGGCTGTCTCTTACGGGGCTCTGTTATCCTTTGTTTCACTGCATATTCAGACGGTTACAAGCATCGAAAACCCTGGCATTTATTTCATCTTTTTCGGCTTTGCCAGCCTCTTTTTCACCTTTCTTTCAGGTCATCTGTCAGACCGCTGGGGCAGAGCGGCCATTGCATGGCCATCCATCATACTGCTTGGTGTCGGATTAGGTTTATTGTATTTTATGGAACAGGGGCAATGGATTGTCTTACTGATCAGCAGTTGGTTGACTGGCATAGGTTTTAACGGGGGTCTCTCCGTACTGTCTGCATGGCTAATTGATATAACCAATGTGGACCAACGCGCCACCGTGCTGTCTGTGCAGGAGAGTATCATTGATTTTTCTATCGGGTTGATCTCCTTTACATTCGGTTCCCTCAGTATTTTCACTGACTTTTCACTGGCTTTTCTTGTCACAGGAACAATCATTGCCGGTTTGGGGCTCTGGTATTCCATAAAGTTCTATTTCACGAAACAAAACAAGACCTCCAGACAGACTCATTAAGAGTCCTCGTCGGAGGCCACACTACTTTCACAACGAATGACATCATCTGCTAACGACTTCTACCCTAGTAACTAATGACTTCTACTCTTCCTACTCCCATTGTCACTTCGATGTCTACCACCGGTTTTGAATCATCATAGGATTTTGAATAATACACATCGCCTTGCTGGTCCCAGTGTCTGCCGTCAATCGAGGTTTGAGACAAGACATTATTGGCTTCGATGCGTGCATTGACTTCTCGGGGTAATTCAAGCACCACCTGGCTTGCACCAGCGTTGATGGTTATCTGGCTATCTGACTCAGTCTGAGGAAGTAACAGTTTGAAATCACCTGCACCAACTTCCATACTTACCTTTTCAAAATCCAGTTCCCTCAGGTCCATTTCGCTGGCTGCAGCCCCCAACTTTGCCTCAATGTCCCATCGCACGTTTTTATTGAGCTGGATCAGCGATTCTCTGTATTCATCGTTTGGGCCGATGATATTGATGGAATTGGTGCTGATTGATATTTCTTTTCTTCTGCCATTATTCGAATCATTGAGCTTTATTTCAGGTTCAAAGGGAAAATCTTCAACCAAGAGTAATTCCTGGTCTCCCGCTTCCATCTTCAATTTCATTGCACCGGTGCTTAGTTTCAGCACCGCTTCATCCAGATTTGATTCCATGGGTATGGAAATATCTGTTGGTTCAGACGAATTACCGCGCATGTTGTTCCAGGGTGGTTGAGCCGGGTTTGCGATGGCAAAACCCACCACAATGGCGAAAAAGGCGACCCAGGTAATGGTGGTAACGACGGGATGGTTACGGAAAATGATGTTAATGCCGATCACCACAAGGATCAACGGCCAGAATCGCAACAGGCTGCCGATGGTCCACCAGTGAATGATTCCCATGTTTCGTAGTAAAAACAATATGCCTATACCAATTAAAATTAATCCAGGAGCAATTTTATCTCTGTTCATTCTTATCACTTCCTTTTGTTAACAACTAACACAACCCCTAACAAGATCAGTAGAATGGGCCACAGGTAACTGAAATCGATCCAAAACCACTTGAAAAAGTTACGGCTGAAGAACATCAGGCCTATGAATATTAAGGCTACTCCAAGTACCATGCTGTTTTTATCGTCTTTTTTTTTATCAACTTTTTCTACTTCATAAAACTCATCTTCAGTTGGATCTTCCACATATTCATCATCGTACTCATCATCATAACCATTCTCATAATCATGATCCGGGTCTTCCTCAATTTCTGTGATGCTCTCCTCTCCATTGTCATTCATGGGGTGTGGCTGATTCTCAGACTTTTTTTTTCGTTTTACGGGCTGGCTGCCTGTAGGTGCTTCTGGCATAATGATAGCCGCAATGATGTATGCCAGTATTCCGGCGCCACCTGCAAAGGTAAAGACGACCCATATTAATCTGACCAATGTTGGGTCTACTTCAAAATATTCAGCAACCCCCGCACAAACACCTGCCAGCTTCTTATCTGTTTTTGATTTATAAAATCGTTTCTCCATTTTCATAATCTCCTTCCTTATATTGTGCTTTTACTGTTTTTCATATGAATGTATCAAATGGCCACATTATTTCATTCACTTTATACTACGGAGGAATCGGATAATTGTTTATGTAAATTAACATTTAGACAAAAAAAGCCAGCGCCCTCCTATAGGATAAAGGGTGCAGTCTATTGTAAGGTTTGCCTATTCTTTTCGCATGATGTACATTAAGGCGATGTCATCATCAATTTGGTTTTCATCTGCTTTTCCAAAGAAAGCCAGTAACTGTTCCATAAAAGATTCCGGGTCAGCCAGTGCCCGTTTTTCCAGCAATCCTGCCTGTTGCATGACATCGTCAAAATTTTTGCTTTGCTCAGGGTTTCCGGGGTTTTCAAACAGTCCGTCGGTGTAGGTAAATATGGCTTCCCCTCCTGACCATTCAGCCGTTTTGTTATCATACTCAGCATCGTCGAACAGACCAATCAAGTAACCATTGATCTCAAGCATCTGCCATTCATCAAAATTCTTTTTCAGTAGAATCGGGTAGGGATGCCCGGCATTTGAATAGGTTATGGTATTGTCTTCGATCATTCCCACAAAAACGGAGAAACATAAACTGGCACTGTCTGACATAAGCCGGTAAAAAGTATGGTTTATGTCTTTCAGTATCGAAGCGGGTTCTTTATGCGTTCTAATGGCATTATTGAACACAACTTTCAGCATTGAAGCCACCAGTGCCGCTGCCACGCCATGACCAGTAATGTCTGCAATCATGAACCAGCTAGTGCTCTCTGTTTCAACAAAGTCAAAAAGATCTCCGCCTAACTCTTCGCATGCCATGTATTTTTGGTATACCTTAAACCGCTGGTATTCACCCTGAGAGCGAATTAATGAATGTTGCAACACACTGGCTATTTTCAACTCATTTTTCATGCGATTATTCATCTGTTTCAGTGCTTTTCGCTGTTCATAGAACTTTAGAGCGTTTGTCGCTTTAAGGGGAATTATCACCTTCATTTGTTCCGGTGTGATTGGCTTTGTAAAATAATCCATGGCCCCCAATTCAAGGGTTTTTTTAATGCTTTCCATATCTGTTATGGCAGAGTTAACAATGACTGGTATGTCTGCCAGATAGTGGTCAGCTTTCATATCTTTCAACACTTCGTACCCGTCTTTTCCGGGCATCATCAAATCTAAAATCACAAGGTCTATTTCCTTTTTTCTCAGTATTTCAAGTGCCTGAAAACCATCTTCAGCATCGACAAATTGTACGCCACTGACAATATCAGCTAACACTTTCTTCATCAGTTTTCGATTTACCAGCATGTCATCAACAATCAAGATCTTGTACATACACAGACTCCCTCACATTTCAGCCTATAAACATCTGTTTTTACCTCATCTGTTCCATTCTAAGTTTACTCAAACTTTTCCTTTAACTTGGAATACCCTTAGTCTATTAGTATAACGGATAAGTCGCTGGTAATAAAGGGTGAAATTATACTTTTATGGTTTTCCATTTTCCTTTTCGGTAACGGCGTGTCATAAGAAGCGCTTCCACAACATACTGTGTCACAGAAATCATCCAGACGACTGTCAACGGAAATCTGAAGACAAAAACCGCTAAGAAAATAAGGGGCAGGCGCACACAAAGATTTGTAATTAATGAAATTCGGAAAGGGCCGTCAGTATCACCGGCTCCTTTCAAGGCACCGGAAATAATCATGGCAATGGAGATGGGCACCTGCTCGAAAGCCCCAATGCGGATACTTCTTGCCGCCCAATAAACCGTATCTTCATTAGTACTGAAAAGCCCCATGATTATATCAGGTATTGTAAAGAACAAAACACCCACCGTACCCATGAGCAATGCGCCCAACAGCACACTTCTTTTGGTACTTTCCATTGCCGCTTCTGGTTGCCCTGCTCCCAGTCGCTGTCCCACCAGGGTTGCTGCCGCAACAGCAAAACCGTAGCCGGGCATGAAGGACAGTGATTCTCCTGCAACAGCCACAGAATGGGCTGCATAGGCCACGGTTCCTAACTGGGCAATCCAGAAGGAAGAGATTAGACGGCTTCCTTCATTCATGGTTACTTCCAAACCGGCCGGTACACTGAGCCTGACAAGGCTTTTGACACTTTCTTTTTCAAAGGTAAACAGTTTTCGGAAAGATAATTTTATAATGCCTGACCCTCTAAATAAATAATAAAAGGTCACCGCTGCACCCAAGATTTGTGCTGTTCCAGTCGCGATGCCCGCACCCTGTGAACCAAGTGCAGGAAACCCCAATTTACCGAAAATCAGCACATAATCGGCCACAATGTTGAAGATGTTGGCCACAGCAGCTGACAGAAAGGGAATAAATGTGTTGCCAGTTCCCCGTATGATGGCGTTGCCTACCATTTGAGGAATTAAAAAGTAGGCTCCGATATAAACAGCTCTTGTGTACTCTGTTCCCAGAGAGATCACCTGGGGGTCTGCTACCAGACGGATGAAGATTGGCCTGGCCAACAGTATACCCGTTGTGGCGATGAGCAGCCCCAGCATGAGACTGATTCCAATGGCCTGGGAAGCTGTTTGTTTTGCTTTTTGCACATCCTTTGCGCCAATGTAGCGGGCCACCATGGCTGTTGCCCCCGTACCCAGTGCGCCAAAAATGGCAACGATGGTAAACATCATATGGGCTCCCAGGTTAACAGCTGCCATGTCAGCTGGTGTTAAACGACCTACCATGGCGGTGTCAGCTGTCCATACCAGGGTGTGCATTAGCATTTCCATGATGGCCGGGCCGGCTAACAACATGATTTGTTTGTTAAGCGACTGGTTTGGGTTAATGACAAGTGGTTGCGATTTCATCCATACTGCTCCTTCAAAATGTACTCTTTCTTATGGTCAAACACTGGTATACCATAGGTACTTTGGGTATGTTTGCTATATGAAACAATATATCACACTCTTTATCTATACGAAATCACTCTATAAAATGTTCCCCTCAGATTGATTCTTAATCTTATTTAACCATAACGTTTCGGGAGGTATTTATATGAATCAACAAACAAACCAGACTACTGTATTACCGGCTTATATTTTTGACTTGGATGGAGTAATTGTAGATACTGCATATTACCACTATTTGGCTTGGAACCGACTGGCAAAGGAGCTGGGTTTTTCCATCACTGAACAACAAAACGAGCGTTTAAAGGGTGTCAGTCGCATGAAAGCGTTGGACATTGTGCTGGAGATGGGAAATATTACCGCTTCTGCGGAAGAAAAGGAAAAAATGGCATCCAAAAAAAACAATTGGTATGTCGAATACTTGGAAACCCTTGATAAAAATCACTTGTTGCCAGGGGCTTATGAATTTATTGCTGCAGCAAAAAAATTGGGCATAAAAATTGCCCTGGGTTCTGCCAGTAAGAACGCCAAGACAATTTTAAAAAAACTGGAATTATTGTCAGTTTTTGATGGCATCGTGGATGGCACCATGACAACGAAGGCGAAGCCGGACCCTGAAGTCTTTTTACTGGGTGCCAATCTTTTGCAGGTCTCAGCATCAGAGTGTGTCGTTTTTGAAGATGCACAGGCAGGTATTGAAGCTGCCCGGGCAGCAGGTATGACCGCTGTGGGTGTCGGCAGTGAGAACAACCTTACCGGAGCAGCTTTGGTGGTACCCTCCTTGGCCCATTTAAGCCCGGAAGAACTGTCACAACAGTTATCTCAATTACAGGAGCAGTGATTTTTCTGATTCAGGATGAAACAAATGCACTTTATCCGGTCTGGGATCCAGAGTAATGAAGTCGCCCACTTTTACTTTAATGGACGGGTCAATTCTGGCGACCAGACTTTCTTCTTTCACTTTCACAAAAAGATAGGTTTCCGAACCAAGCAACTCGGTGACTTCTATGACAGCTCTGTTGGGAGAACCTTCCGTTGGCTCATCGGTTTTCACGTTAATGTGTTCCGGCCTGATGCCCAAGATCACTTCTTTCGTTTCAAAGCCATTTTCTTTCAGCTTATCCGCTTTTTCACCAGTAATATCAATGGAACCACTAGAATAGTGGAAGGTTACAGCATCGTCTTTTTCTTCCAGTGTGCCTTCAATAAAATTCATCTGAGGTGACCCGATAAAACTGCCTACAAACTTGTTCTTCGGATACTCATATAAGTTGGTGGGAGTATCCACCTGCATCACATGGCCAGCTTTTAACACAACAATACGTGTGCCCATGGTCATGGCTTCTGTCTGGTCATGGGTAACGTAAATAAAGGTGGTTTTCAATCGTTGATGCAGCTTACTGATTTCAGCCCTGGTCTGTACCCTTAATTTGGCATCCAGGTTTGACAATGGTTCATCCATCAAAAACACTTGTGGGTCTCGAACAATGGCCCTGCCCAGGGCAATACGCTGGCGTTGACCGCCGGAGAGTTCTTTGGGTTTATTATCTAAAAGTTCTTGTATTCCTAAAATATCAGCGGCATTTTGTACCCGCTTATCAATTTCAGCCTTTGGTATGTTGCGGAGCTTTAGCCCAAAGGCCATGTTTTCATAATTGGTCATGTGAGGGTACAAGGCATAGTTTTGAAACACCATTGCGATATCCCTGTCCTTTGGAGAAACGTCATTGACCATTGTTTCGCCAATGTACAGTTCACCGCTGGAGATTTCCTCCAAACCTGCAATCATGCGCAGGGCAGTGGATTTGCCACAGCCTGAAGGGCCAACAAATACAACAAACTCATTGTCTTCAATGTCTAAATTCACGTCATGCACTGCATGAAACCCGTTTGGATAAATCTTGTTCACATTCACCAGTTTTAAGCCTGCCATTACACATCACCTCTTCCCTCGATCGTTAGTGTTTTGTCTGAGCTCACCCGATACTTCTTCCCGAAGATTGTCACTGATACCTTTTCTCCTTCCAATAATTCCAGTTCAACAATGTCTTCCCTGACTGTCATTTTAATACAATTACCCTTGAATTTCAGCCGAAACCCGTAAGATTTCCATTTTTCCGGAAAATGAGGTGAAAAATATAACTCGTTTCCCTTCAATCTCATGCCAGCCAAACCAGCTACTAAACTTAGCCAGGCGCCTGCCATACTGGCAGTGTGAATGCCATGATGAGAATTTCCCTGATGGTTATCCAGGTCAATTCTGGCTGTTTTTATAAAGAGATTCATTGCCTCTTCTGCACTACCTGCTTCCGCTTCAATGATGCTGAAAATACATCGCGAAAGAGATGAATCATGAGTGGTAATAGGTGTGTAATAACCCAGGTTAGCCCGTTTTTCTTCCAGTGTGAACTGATCGCTCAGTAAGTACATGGCCAATAAAACATCTGCCTGTTTGCATACCTGGTGACGGTAAATGTCGAGAGGATGATAATGCATTAATAAAGGATAATTTTCAGACGGTGTACTATCAAAGGGCCAGCAGGCTTTTTCCAGAAAGGTATCGTCCTGCGGATGAATTCCAAGCTCTTCATCCTTAAGCAGCAGCATGGCACTGGCCGCTTCATCCCACTTTGTTACTTCTTGATGTTTTAACTGTATTTTTGCAGCAATGCGTTGATATTCAACTGGGTATAGATCTTTTAATAACTGATCTGTTTCCACGGCATAGTGTAAATGCATCTTTGCCATGGCATTGGTATAAAAATTATTGTTCACGATGGCGGTATACTCATCAGGGCCTGTCACAGTATTAATACAAAAAGAATTATTCCTCTGAAGAGAATAAGTACCCAGGTACATCCAAACGCGGGCCGTTTCAAAAATAATTTCTGCACCGTATTCTTTCAAAAAATCATAATCACTGGTTGCTTTTACATAGTGGCGTATGGCATAGGCGATATCGGCATTGATATGGTACTGGGCTGTTCCTGCGGGAAAATAAGAAGAACATTCAATACCTGTGATTGTGCGCCATGGGTACAATGCGCCTGGCTTTCTAAATAATGTGGCTGCTCTTTCCCTGGCTTTGTCTAAGGTATTATATCGATATTCCAGTAATTTTCTTGCCCTCCAGGGTTGTGTATAAAGAAAGAATGGTAATATATAAATCTCTGAATCCCAGAAATAATGGCCCTGATAACCTTCACTCGTTAACCCTTTTGCGCCAATGTTTGTGTAACCATCCTTTCCTGCTGATTGGAACAAATGATACATGTTAAACCGAATTCCCTGGTTTAGCAAATCATCACCTTCGATGGTCACCTCACTGTTGTTCCAAAAGTCTTCCAAAACCTGCTGCTGCAGAAAATGATAATGTGCCCATCCCTGCTCGAGGGCACTATTTAATACTTTGTCCGCCATTTCCCAGAGATTCTCCTGATGGTTTCGATCGCCGCGCAGGTATACTGCCGCTTTAAGTAATCCAATTCGCTTTCCCTGTTCCGCACTGAATTCATAACGGTGCTGCGCCATTTGTCCATGAATTTCCGTTTCACGTTTGTAGGGTTGATCTGATTGAATGAGATGGGAAACGCCTGTTAATATCTGCAGCTTCGAATAAGTGGTCACCTGTAATAGCCTGGACATATCCCCCAGCTGGTCAATTCTTTCTAAACGGAGGGTTTGACCCTGTAAACTTGTACCCATGCGCGGATCATTCTCTGATTTATGGTTATGTACATGGCCATCCAACATGGAAATGAGCATGATTTTTCCGGAGAAATTGACCGGCGTAATGGTGTACTTGATCATCATTAGCCTGTCATCAACAAATGAAACCAGTCGTTGTGTTTCAATGTTTACTATTTTGCCCTTGGGAGAGATCCAGCGCATTTCACGCCATAGTATACCTTGTTGTAAATCCAATACCCTGTGGTAATGTTCCAGGGAACCTGTGAACATGCTGAAAATTTCATCTTCAACCATCACCTGTATCACCTTGCTGTTTGGAAGGTTCAACATGGTTTCTGTGTGAGTGGCATAACCATAACCAGGTTCATCATAATGGATGGGTACTTTTTCGTAAAAACCATTAACATAAGTACCTTCCATGGAGGTGCCTGCCGGGCCATCATAACCTTCTTCCAGCGTCCCACGGGTTCCAAAGTGACCATTACCAAGGGCAAAAACCGTTTCGTCCAGAAAATTCGAGTCCGGACTGAATTCAGTTTCTACAATTTTCCACGGATCTTTTCCATAGAGTGCTTTCTGCCTGTTATCTTTTTTGCCCATGGGAATGCTCCTTGTCTTTAATCATGTCATTATTTTAAATACTATGTATGGACTGCCCTTGCAGGGGCAGTCCATGGTTAGATCTGAACACCAATACTCTTATTCATTATAATTTGCTGAAGTCAGTTATTCTATGTCGAAGCCGGTGATATCCTGCAAGTCAAGCTCCAGTTCTTCAAAGGCTGTTGCTGCATCTGTGTCGCCTGTCAGCACACTGTGAACAGCTCTAAAGAAGGCGGTTGAAACTGCATTGTAGTTTGGTGCCGTGGCTGTGGACGGACGTGCGACTGCGTTAATAAACACGTCATACAGACTTCCGAAAAATGGGTTGGCTTCCAGCACTTCATCATCGTCATAGAGTGCCATGATGGTTGGGTTTAATGAGCCTTCGACTGCACGTATTTTTTGGTTGTCGTAATTCGCCATGAACAGCGCCACTTCTGCTGCTATCTCAGGGTTTTCACTGTATTTGCTGACCGCCAGCTGCCAACCACCAAGGGTGGCTGCACCGGCACCGCTATCGCCAGCTGGCAACGGAGACACATCGAAGTTTCCGGCAACAGCACTGTCAGAACCCTGACCTAAACTGTAAGCATAGGGCCAGTTGCGCATAAAGGCTGCGTTACCCCCCTGCCATACGGCACGGGCGTCTTCTTCACCAAAACCGGTAACTCCTGTGGGTGAAATGGTACCAATCCAACCAGCTGCCTGGTCGACTATTTCGATGGCATTAGTGTTGTTAATGGTAATCATCCGGTCCGGGCTGATAATGGTTCCACCGTCGTTGGAGGCAATCCATTCCAGGGCGTCGCAGGTCAAACCTTCATAGGAATCACCCTGCCACACGAAACCGACAAAATCAGGATTCCCATCTGCGCGTTCACCTTCCTGAATTAACGCTGCCTGTTCTTCCAGTTCATCCCAGGTGGTTGGTGGTTCAAAGTTATATTTTTCAAGCATGTCAGTTCTGTAATAAAGCAAACCGGCATCTGTAAACCAGGGTATTGCCACTAATTTGCCGTCAACTGTATTATTTTCAACAATGGCCGGAAAATGTTCATCGATTACATCACCAGCACCATATTCATTCAGGTCTACAAAGTGCTCTGCCAGATCACCAGGCCAGATGACGTCAATTTGGTACACATCAACTTCTGAACTTTGTGCTTCAAAAAATTGAAGGTAAAGCCCCAGTCTGTCCTGGGCCAAGTCAGGCGTATCAAGTACGTTTACAGTAACTCCAGGATTCTCATCCATAAACCTTTCTGCGGCTGCCTGAGTCAATTCCAATTCCTGGCCGACTGCACCTGCAGCAACCGTTATCGTCACATCTTCTCCTGATGGTTCAGCTGGTTCTGCGGGTTCAGCCGGTTCTGCTGGTTCTTCGGGTTCAGCCGGTTCTTCGGTGCCTCCACAACCAGCCAACAGACTTACCATCAACATGATGACCAATAACATCATTAACCATTTCATTTTCTTCGTTCTCACACATCATTCCCCCTTCATCAAACAATTAACGTTAGACAGGTTGACTTGATTAACATTAGTGGTGGTTTTTCACTCCTTTCATCGTTCTAAGATGCTATTTAACCTTTGACTGCACCGGCTGTAAGACCAGCAACAATTCTCTTCTGGAATATCAATACAAGCACAACAATGGGTACCGTTACCACAACGGCTGCCGCCATGATTTCTCCAAATGGTTCCTGCCTTGCCACCGCTCCTGTAAAGTAAGCAATGGCAACGGGCACCGTTCTTGCGCCAGGATTTATGGACGTAAAGGTGAGTGCAAAGAGGTATTCATTCCAGGCGGCGATAAAGGCCAGTAGTCCTGTTGTGACCATTGCAGGCGCGGTTAAGGGCAACAGTATTTTATAGAATGTTTGAAAAGGTGTTGCGCCATCTACCTGGGCCGATTCCAGGAGTGCCAGTGGTAAATCTTTAAAGAAAGCCGTCAGCACCCAAGTGGTGAAGGGCAATGTAAAGATCATGTATGACAGGATCATGCTCAAGAGAGTGGGCAGCTGCAACGTTGTAATAACAGCATACAAACCGGCTAATACTGTTACCTGGGGAAACATTGTCATGGCCAGTATCATATAAAGGGTTGGCTTTTTACCCCTAAACCGCAGTTTTCCCAGCGCAAATGCCGCAAAAGATCCTGCCGCAAGGGCCAGCACAGTCGTGCTTGTGGCAACGATGGTGCTGTTGATCAGGCCTCTTACAAACTGCTGGTTTTGAAAGATTACCTTGTAGTTGGTAAAATAGGGATCGATGCTGTCTGTTACCGGATTTTTGGGAACCATCGTAGCAGGCGTCATTTGAAGTTGTGCTTCAGATTTAAGCGAAGAATTGATGGCCCAGTAAAATGGAAACAACAGATAGATGAAGATGATCAACAGGA
Source organism: Clostridiaceae bacterium (assembly GCA_024635995.1). GTDB lineage: Bacteria > Bacillota > Clostridia > Peptostreptococcales > Tindalliaceae > Anoxynatronum. The sequence continues at coordinate 35,179 of JAGXHW010000034.1, read as the reverse complement.
TAAAATAAAACCCGGTTTTTAAGGCGACGTTTTTAAACCCTTTAGCCTGTTTCATCCATATCAACTCCTAACATTTTAATGTAACCGATGGCAAACCCAAAGATGATGATAAAGATCACCACACCAATGGCGGAAGCAAGGCCCATGTTTCGGTTGCCAATCAGTTGAAAATAGTTGTAGGTCGCCATGGAATACTGGCTTTGACCTAACAGTACCTGGAACACATCAAACACCCTCAAAGCATCCAATGTTCTAAAAATCAAAGCGACAGCAAGGGCTGGTTTCAGCAGTGGAAAAGTGATGTTAAAAAACTGTTTCACTGGGCTGGCGCCATCGATGGCTGCAGCCTCATATAGTTCATTGGGTATGGTCTGTAAACCTGCCAGTAACAGTAACGCCATGAAGGGTGTTGTCTTCCATACATCTACGGCCACCATTGCCCAAAGTTGCAGATCACTGTTGGCTAAGAAGGCGATTCTTCCATTTCCAGCACCAACATAATCTAAGAGTGTGTTAAAAAAGCCTGTACGGTTAGGGGCCAGCATCCATTCCCACATTCTGGCGGACACTACTGTGATGACTGCCCAGGGAATCAGCATTGCCGTACGGGTGGCGCCCCTTCCCCTAAAATTACTGTGAACAACAAGGGCAATCCCAAGTCCCAGCACAACTTCCAAGATTACCGAACTAAGTGTGAAGAGGATGGTATTGAAGACTGCATCGATAAAATCAACATCTGTGGCTCCCAGCACGTACCTGTTTCCAAAGAGAGAGAATTGCTTATACTCACGATAACGAATTGGTTCCCTTGGTAACACAGCGATGGGTCTTTCATAAACAGGATTCCCCTCATCATCAAACATCAGTTGATTTGTGTCGGGATCCAATTCCTGATCCAGCTTTTGCACTGTTACACTTAGTAAACTTCTGTAGTTATCAATACCCACAAAATCCGTTTCCTGGCTGCTGGCAAACTGACGATTTGTGAAGCTTGTGTAAAACACTTGGCCTAAGGGATAAATGGCAATGACCAATAAAATAATCAATGCAGGCAACAAGAGTTTATACGCTGTTCTTTCTTCCCGTTTGGCCAGTTCAGAACGTTTCTTACGACTTCCCATGGAGACCCCCCTTTCACTCACCATCCTTTAGTGATTTGCTAACCGCTTAGCCAACGTTTAATCAACCTTTTACTTTCGATTCAGTACTATTTATTAATCATTCTGCCGTAATTTGCTGGATATCTGACGTATATATGTATTGATTTTTTCCTCTAAATAATAAAGCTGATGCCTGTTTTTAACGCTTGGGTGCTTGAAATATGTCAATTCTTTTGTATTTATACCCGTATTCATACCCATTAATTCCTCATAATCATTGAAATTGTTTATTTTCTTAACATTTGATATTGATGTTATATATCCTTTTGCCGCTGCTTCCCAGGTATAGGTTGTTTTTACTCGAAAAAGTCCCTGGTTGCGATAATGTGTCCAATTTTCTTCCTTAGAAAGTAACCGCAAAGCGCCTTCGGATATGGATGAATTATCCTCAGGGTTAATCAATATGCCAAAGGTTTCTTTATGATCTTTCAGGATTTCAGATCCCCCGCCGTTTTCTGTCACAACCACAGGTACGCCACAAGACATGGCTTCAATGGTTGCCAAACCAAAAGGTTCATAAAGGGAGGTTAAACAGAAGACCCCCTTGTTTTTGGCGACGATCCGATAAGCTGCAGCCAAGGCCTGTTGACTTCCCAAATTGATGAAGGTCACCTTACCAGCCAGCTCATGTTTCGCCATTATACGTAAAATAATCTCCATCTGCACCCGCTCTTCCGGTTTAAGTTGATGGATGTCTTTCCCTGGTTCATCCAAACCACGGACGGCAAGCATCAAGTTACTTTTATGCTGCCATTCTTTGTTTTCACCATAGGCTTCCACCAGTCCTGTTACGTTCTTTTTCGGGTCAAGTCGGCTGGAGGCAATGGAAATGGGTAGTGTTTGCCGTTTATGGTCAATATCCCTGTTGCTCACCCTGGTAAATTCCTGTTCCACCATGACATCGATAGCTGCTTTTTGTTCGGAAAAAATGTAGCGGTTCACGCCTGGAGGGACCACTGCAAATAGTTTGTCTGTATCCGATTCAAACAGATCTTTATACAATGAGTGTTGATACTGCTGATTTTTCTCCTGTTCCGTGCTGACAATGCGCACGATTGCCAGATCTATGGCGATTCTTTCTGCGGCAAGCCGAATAATAAATTGATACTGTTTATCCAACGCAGAAAAATTGTCTTCATGGGTGAGTAGCTTATCCAGTTTTTGAGCCCCCAGCGAATGGGCGGTAAAGGTATAGGGGATGCCTGTCATTTCCTGAAACATGGCGCCTGTTACACCACCGTCTCCGTAATGGGTTGTGACGACATCAGGCAATCTGCCCCACTGGTGGTACCATTCTTTTACTTCCTTTACATACGAATGAAGGTACGGCCACAGCTCTTCCTTACGTAAAAAGGTGTTTCCCCCAAAAGGTAAGCGGACAATTTTCACCCCTGAGCCTTGGTACGTTTCCTCTGGTTCCCTAAATTCTGGCCATTGGGGGTCATCGATGCGCCGTGTAAAAATCACCACTTCATGTCCTTGGCGATCTAATGCCAAAGCAAGTTCTTTGACGTAAACCAACTGGCCACCAAAGTCAGGGTGCTCCGTCCAGTAACTGTCATTATTATCAAAATTGCCCTGAGGGTTGAAAAAGGCAATGTGCATCTTTTATACTCCTTTCAGCGGTCTCACTGCAACGTTTCAACTTTGGCGAGCCCATAACTCAAGGGTTAACGCGTCCGGCAGTTCACACACAGCTCCCATTGTTTCCAGTTTGTAAGCAGCACTATAACTTCCCTGCAGCAGGGCTTCACGGATTGTTTTTCCATTTAAAATCCCTGCCATAAAACCTGACCAGAATGCATCACCCGCTCCGGTTGTGTCAACCACTTCTTTTGCATGACTGGGTATATAAATGATTTCTTCATCATCCATGGCCATGAGCCCTTCCGCTCCCAAGGTCATCATAACCAGCAGGTTCCCGGTGTCTTTAAACTTCATGGCATAGTCATCAAGGGATCCTTTTCCCAGTAAATGTTCCGCATCACTTTCAGAAGGTTTGATGATGTCCACCAGTGGTAATACTTTGCTGCGAATGAAATCCGGGCCATCATGTCCTTTTTCCCATAACACATTTCTGTAGTTTGGATCAAAAGTTATCAATTTCTTTTTGCTTCTGGCGTATTCCAGCAATGCCATGGTCACCTTTCGAATTGGTTCGTGGGAGAGAGCCCAGGCAGTAAAATGAAATATTTTTGTATTATCAATGAGAAATAATTGTTCTTTTTTCAACGAAAGCGCCAGGTCTGCGAACCTCACTGGCAGAAATAGTGGGTTTTCTTTGCTTTTTGTGACAAAAACCACGGATGTGTTTGTGTCAGAAATTTGAATGCCTTTCGTGTCAACCGATTGTTCCTGTAAAAATCCCATTAAAAATCTTCCAAAATCATCCGCTCCAATGCTACTGATCAAGGCTGTCTTATAGTTCATTTTGGCCAAATTCACGGCAATATTCCCTGGTGAACCACCAAAGGTCTTCTGGAAATTAATCGCCTCTTTTAGTGTGGGCACATAATCGATGGAGATCATGTCGATGAGCAGTTCACCCATGGTGACCACATCGTATAGACTTGCCTCAAAATTAATTTTATCATCCAATCGCATGGCTATTCTCCTGTCACAGGCGTCTTTAACGTACTCTCCCGAAGGATAATCTGGTAGGGAAATATGATGTTCCTGCTATTGATTGGCTCGCCTTTTATTTCTTTTATTAACAGGCGCGTGGCTTTCTTGCCCATTTCAAAAATGGGTTGTCTTACTGTCGTGATGGAAGGACTGTAATAGGAAGCCATGGGGATGTCATCAAACCCTGCCACTTCCACTTGGTTTGGCACATGAATGTTGTGATCACGCAGGCACCTGATGGCGCCTATAGCCATAAGGTCACTGGTGGCAAAGATAACCGTTACCGGTTTTTGCTCCTTCAGAAATTTTTTTACAGCATTATACGCACTCTCGATTTTAAAGTTACTGCGCATCACCAATGCATCATCCGGTTTGATGTCATAAAATTCCATGGCATCCTGATAACCCCGGTAGCGCTCATAACCAGAGGTTTTATCGGTTAAAGGTGCCCTTATAATGGCCACACGTCGATGACCTCTTTTTAGAAAAAAAGTCGTCATATCATAAGCGGCTTGATAATTATCGATGTCTAAACTGGCAACATTAATGTCTTCATATTTGCGGTTAATGAACGTCACCGGTAACTTGCTTTTTCTGAAAAATTCCTTATGCTCATGTGACACTTTTGCTGTCATAAAAATAACACCATCCACGTACTTTTCCTTTAACATGTTCAGATAATCAAGTTCTTTATTCCCATTATGTGTTGTGTTGCATAAAATCATATTATAGTTTTTCTCCCGTACCACTTCCTCAATACCTTTTACCAACTCGGCAAAAAATGGATTGGTAATATCAGGGATCACCACACCAATGAGGCCTGTTCTTTTGTGTACTAATCCCTGAGCGACAGGATTAGGTTTGAATTCAAGTTCTTCTATGGCACGTAAAACCCGTTCATATTTTTCTGGATTAACTGGTTTAGAATTATTCATGACACGGGAAACAGTTGCCTTGGATACTCCTGCCAACTTCGCAACTTCGTTAATGGTTATTTTCATTTGGTCCCATTCCTTTAACTTTATTAGGAACCCAGTCCAGGAAACCGCTTTCCTACTTTTATTATAGGAAATCGGTTTCCTGTTGTCAATTTTTTTTGGGGAAATTTATTCAATTTTTTCAATTCTTTCAATTATGTGTTATATTCCAGTATTTACGTTTAGATTGATCAATGTATGAATAGGTGGATTTCTTTCTATGAATCTAGTGGTATTTTGTTTTTCAATACTGAGATGAGGTATAATGAATTAATACGATCTAATCTATGGATAGCCCCCAGTACAATCAAAATCTGAAGGAGTGATGCATGTGGAACCAAAAATAGAATGCACCTGGGTGGATAAGATGGCTTTTGACGTGGACATTAATGGTCATCACATAACCCTGGACGGCAGCCCGGAACTGGGAGGCGAAAACAGGGGTCCCACCCCTAAACCACTTTTATTGGCCAGCTTGGCAGGATGCACCGGCATTGATGTTGTATCCATTCTCAATAAAATGCGTGTTGATGTGGAAGGTTTCAGTATTTCTGTATCGGCTCATCAAACGGAGTATCATCCAAAAATCTATGATAAAATATATGTAACATACAAATTTAAGGGGCAGGATCTACCCATGGAAAAGCTTGAAAAAGCTGTAAAACTATCTGAAGAAAAATACTGTGGTGTCAGTGCCATGTTAAAAAAGGCAGGGCTTATTGAGTATGAAATAAAAGTTGAATCATAAGCAACGCCTGTTTCATCTGATGATTACCTTTTATGACAATGCAAATTATCGACAATGCAAAATTCCAACTATTTAGAGTATAATATGAATATCAACTAAAAATTTGAAGGAGGATTATGATGCACAAAAAACTCTTTATTCCAGGTCCGGTTGATGTTTTACCAGAAGTATTGGAAAAAATGGCGACACCGATGATTGGGCACAGAACCAAAGACGCCAGCATTCTTCAAAAAAGTATTTCTGAAAAAATGATGAAGCTTATGTATACGAAAAACCAGATTATGCTCTCCACCACCAGTGGTACCGGGTTAATGGAAGGGGCCATCCGTTCCTGCACACGAAAAAGAGCCGCTGTTTTTTCTGTGGGCTCCTTTGGTAAAAGATGGCATGAACTAGCCGTAGGCAATAATGTGCCTGCAGATTTGTTTGAATCTGAAATGGGCCAGCCCACCACACCTGAAATGGTTGAGGAGGCTCTTTCCACTGGAAAATACGATTTGGTAACCATCACCCACAATGAGACATCAACAGGCGTTATGAACCCAGTGAAAGCCATTTCTGACGTTATCAAAAAGTACCCTGAGATTGTGTTCTGCCTTGATACTGTCAGTTCCCTGGCTGGCACAAAAATTGATGTGGATGACCTGGGTGTGGATATTTGTATCACATCAACACAAAAAGCCTTGGGATTGCCCCCGGGTATGGCCATCTGCTCTTTCTCGGAAAAGGCTGTTGAAGCTGCCAAACAAGTGGAGTTCAGAGGGTATTATTTAGACCTTCTTTCCTTGTATAAGTACATTCAGAAAAAGGATCATCAATACCCTTCCACTCCTTCTCTTTCTCATATGTACGCTCTGGATTATCAGTTGGACCGTATTTTTGCAGAAGGACTTGAGAACCGGTTTGAAAGACACTTTGAAATGGCTGAGATTGTCAGAGATTGGGCTGAAGACAGGTTTGCCTTATTTCCAGACCGGGAATTTGCTTCCAACACCCTGACCACCATCAAAAACACCCGTGGCATTAACGTGGGCGATTTAAACAAAAAACTGGGAGAAAAAGGGTACATGATCTCCAATGGTTATGGGGATCTGAAAGAAAAGACATTCCGCATCGCACACATGGGCGACCGCCAGGTGAATGAAGTCAAAGAATTGCTTGAGTTGATCAATACGTTAATTTAGTTGTAAACTTACGTTATACAGATTAGTTATACAGGTTTAGTTATTCATGTTTAGTTACACATACAAACAATTTGGAGGCGATTTGATGGATAAATTAAAAGTGTTAGCGTCAGATGATATTGTAAAAACTGCTGTGGAAGCGATTGAAGCCATGGGATGCCAGGTGGATGAAGCGTCCTACGGCCCGGAAGAACTGCCTGATAAGCTTAAAGAATATGATGCACTTATCGTGCGTTCTGCTACAAAGGTTAAGCGTTCCACCTTTGAAGCCATGGGCAAAGAGAGTAAATTAAAACTGATTGTGCGTGCTGGCGTTGGTTTAGACAACATCGACCTTGAAGCGGCCAAGGAATTTGGCGTTGAAGTGCGTAACACCCCGAATTCCAGCAGCCAGGCTGTTGCTGAATTGGTGCTGGGGCATATGCTCAGCCTTGCGCGTCACCTGCAAAAATCAAACTTTACCATGCGCAACGGCGAATGGAACAAGAAAAAATATGTGGGTGTGGAGCTTGCCGACAGCACCCTGGGAATCATCGGCATTGGCCGCATTGGCAGGAGCCTGGCTGAAAAAGCCCAAGCCCTTGGCATGAAAATCATTTACAACGACATCATGGGTGAAGTCAAGGATTTTACAACCTACACCTTTGTCGACAAGGAAACACTGTTGAAAAAAGCGGATTTCATCAGCCTGCATGTTCCCAAGTTTGCCGACGAACCACCAGTGCTGGGCAAATCGGAATTTGACATGATGAAAGACGGAGTATATGTGATTAATTGCGCAAGGGGCGGTACACTTGATGAAGACGCCCTGTTAGAGGGACTGAACAGCGGCAAGGTGGCCGGTGCAGCGCTGGACGTTTTTGAAACTGAACCCACACCAAATAAAGACCTGTTGAGCCACGAAAATGTGTCTTCTTCACCACACATCGGTGCATCGACCAATGAAGCCCAGGAACGAATTGGTGGAGAATTGATTGAAATCTTCGAGGCGTTTTGCAAAGGAGGATCATATTAAATGTTGATCAAACCATTTAGAGCCATCCGACCTGATGCTCCCGTGGCCAGAGAAGTATCCTGCTTACCTTATGACGTTATGAATCGCTCAGAAGCTCTTCGCATGTCAAAGGATAAGCCCAACTCCTTTTTGCATGTGATCCGCTCCGAAATCGATTTAAGCCCGGATGTGGGTTCCTATGATAAGGCTGTCTATGAGAAAGCCGCTGAGAACCTTGAAAAAATGCTGTCAGAAAAAGTTCTGATACAGGATGACACCCCTTCTTTTTACATTTACCGTCAGGTGATGGATGGTCGCAGCCAACTGGGTATCGTTGCCACCTTCTCCATTGATGACTACATGAATGGTACCATCAAAAAGCATGAATTAACCCGACCGGTAAAGGAAGAAGACCGCATTCGACATTTTGATGTGTGTAATGCTCATACTGAACCAGTCTTTTTGACCCACCGCAGCAATGATAATTTAACAGGTATGTTAAACATCATTGCACGGGAACAGACCCCTGTGTATGACTTTGTAACAGAAGACGGCATTGGTCATACCCTATGGACGGTCAACGACGAAGAAAACATTGATAACATTCAGTCAATTTTTCGCCATGAAATAGAATTCCTCTACATCGCTGATGGACACCACCGTACTGCTTCTTCCGCTAAAATAGGCCTTCGCCGTCGTGAAGAGGAAAGAGATCTGGATCCCGATGACCCAAGCCAATACCTGATGGCGGTAACTTTCCCACAGGAAGATTTATTTATCATGGAATACAATCGTGTAGTCAGGGATCTTAATGGCATGTCAGCGGAAGAATTCTTAACCCGTGTGGAAGCCAATTTTGAATACGAAACGGTAACCACCGCTTACCAACCTGAATCAAAACACGAATTTGGCATGTTCCTGGAGGGACAATGGTATAAATTAACGGCTAAATCCCATACCTACGATCCAGACGATGTGATTTCTCAGCTGGACGTGAGCATTCTGCAAATTCACCTGCTGCAACCAATTTTAGGAATCAATGACCCTCGTACTGACAGTCGCATTGACTTTGTTGGGGGAATAAGAGGCATCGGCGAATTGGAACAACGGGTTGAAAAAGACATGAAAGTGGCCTTTTCAATGTTTGCCACCACCATTGAAGATTTGCTGCAGGTAGCAGACAAGGATAAAATAATGCCACCGAAATCCACCTGGTTTGAACCTAAGCTACGAAGCGGGTTATTCGTCCACTCACTGAAGTAAACAGGGGCAAAAAATAAACAAAGTTCACATAAAAGACTCAGCGCATATCACATTTTGATATGGCTGAGTCTTTTTATTATATTTCATCTAAATCATAAGGCGTTTCCTGATAGACATAATAATTTAACCAGTTGGCAAACAATAAATTGCCATGGCTCCTCCAGCTTACCTTTGGTTCTGCAACAGGGTTATTATTCGGAAAATAGTTGGCAGGTACTCCAATGGGCAGTCCTGCCGCCACATCCCTGTCATATTCTGCTTTTAAAGTCAAAGCATCGTACTCCGAATGTCCTGTGACATATACATTTTTACCATCTTTCGTGGCAGCCAGATAAACCCCGGCGGCTGGAGATGTTGCAAGCAGTTCCAACCCTTTAACATTGGCCAGGTCAATTTCCCGGACTTCGGTATGTCTGGAGTGAGGAGCGTCAAATTCATCATCAAACCCTCTCACAAGCTTGACGTAGGGGTTTAGCACTTTATGCCGGTAGACACCGAAAACCTTATGATCCAGCTGGTATTTTTCAATGCCGTAATCATACTGCAGCGCAGCCTGTGCAGCCCAGCAAATGAATAAGGAAGAAAAAACATGACGTTTTCGCCATTCCATGATTTCCTTCAGCTCTTCCCAGTAGGTTACTTGTTCAAAGGGCATTTGTTCCACTGGAGCCCCTGTCATGATCAAGCCGTCAAATTTTTCGCCTTTTATTTCATCAAAGGTTTTATAAAAGGTTGATAAATGTTCCTGTGACGTGTTTTTTGACTGGTGGCTTCGGGGGTGCAACAGCACCACTTCCACCTGCAACGCTGTGTTTCCAAGCATTCTTAACAGCTGTGTTTCTGTAGTAACTTTTGTGGGCATCAGGTTAAGAATTGCTATTCGTAGAGGTCTGATGTCCTGATGATAGGCTCTGCTTTCATTCATCACAAATATATTCTCATTGGACAATATTTCTGCTGCCGGTAATGTATCTGGTATTTTGACTGGCATGTTGATTCCCTTCTTTCTATGATCTGTATGATCTGCTAACAGACATTTTGTTTGCAGCATCTATATTTTGGGGACTATTCCTTCGCTTTCTGAAAGGCTTGCTCCAAATCATCGATCAGGTCTTGCACACCCTCCAGACCAACTGAAACACGAATCATTTCCGGTTTTAATCCGGCTTCCCGCTGCTGTTCTTCTGTCAGCTGTGAATGGGTGGTGCTGCCTGGATGAATAACCAGGGACTTGGCGTCTGCCACATTAGCCACCAATAAGAACAGTTCAAGGGCATCGATGAATTTTTTTCCTGTTTCCAGACCGCCCTTGATGCCAAAAGTGAAGATTGAACCTACACCCAGAGGAAAATCACGTTTGGCCAGGTTATAATAGGGACTGTCTTCCAATTCAGGGTAATTGATCCAGCTTACCTGGGGATGGTTTTTCAAAAATTCAACGACTTTTCGCGTGTTGGCCACATGCCGTTCTACTCTTAAAGATAAGGTTTCAAGCCCTTGTAGCAGTAAAAAAGCGTTAAATGGGCTTAGAGCGGCACCCATGTCTCTCAGGAGTTGTACCCTTGCTTTTACAATGTAGGCGGCTGGACCAAAGGTTTCGGTGTAACAAATACCATGGTATGAAGGGTCTGGTTCTGTGAGGCCGGGAAAACGGCCGCTGGCATTCCAGTCAAAATTACCTCCATCCACAATGATACCGCCCATGCTAGTGCCATGCCCGCCAATAAACTTTGTGGCGGAATGAACCACAATGTTTGCGCCAAGTTCCAAAGGACGATACAGGTAGGGTGTGCCAAAGGTGTTGTCAATGACCACCGGAATTCCATGACCATGGGCAATTTCTGCAATGGCCGGCAAATCAACCAGGTTTGTGTTGGGGTTGCCGATGCTTTCCAGTAAAACCAATTTGGTTTTCTCGGTAATGGCTTTTTTGAAATGATCAGGGTCGTCCGGGTTCACGAAATGCGTTTTGATACCATATTTGGGCAGTTGGCAGCTTAGGAGGGTGTAGGTACCTCCGTAAAGGGTGTTCACTGCCACCACTTCGTCGCCGGCGCTTGCCAAGTTTAAGATGGCCGTGGTCATGGCGGCCTGCCCAGAGGCAGTGGCCAATGCGCCTACGCCACCTTCCAGGGCTGTCATGCGTTTTTCCAACACATCTGTGGTAGGGTTCATGATCCGGGTATATATATTTCCTTCCTCTTCAAGGGAAAACAATTTTGCAGCGTGATCAGTGCTTTCAAATTTGTAGGCGGAAGTTTGATAAATGGGCACTGCCACCGCACCCGTTACAGGATCGGCCTCCTGCCCTGCATGCACCTGCAATGTCTCAAACTGAAGCTTTCGTTCGTCTTGTTTTGTCATGTGAATCTCTCCTTTTTCTTTTTTTCGAGAGTAAAACAGAAAAACCTCTTGTGTATAGGTTAATATACATCAAGAGGTTTGATAGCTGCCCATCTCTCATCTCCTAGGTATAAACCTACAGGAATTAGCACCGTGCAGTGTATCTGCCGGTTGCCGGGCTTCATCGGGCCAGTCCCTCCGCCTGCTCTTTATAAGAGTCATCTTATTAAATTGGATTCAGATTATCACAGATCAGATTCCGGTGTCAAGGGTTTTTAATCAAATTTTTGATGCATTTTTTTGGGCCATCTATTTATGGATAACGCATTCTAACCTTTGATGGAGTTAAACTGGAATTAAACTCCACCAGAAGCTAAGAATCCTGTTTATTAATTGGCCTAATTGTGTTATTCTAAACTATATTATTTCTTTATTTGAATCAAGCACTTGATTTGCAAGGAGGAGGACCAATTGACAAATAAAGACTCACAAGCCACTCCTACTATTAGAATTGCCCGGGTTGCAGATTTACCGGAAATATTGAGAATTTATAACCAGGGCATCGAAACACGCCTGGCTACCATGGAATCCGAAACAAAAGATATGGAGTATATGAAACAGTGGTATCATAACCGTAATCCACGTTATCAGGTCATCGTACTTGAAAATGACAAAAATCAGGTCATCGGATGGGCATCACTCAGCCCCTTCAGCCACCGGGTCTGTTATGCCGGCATTGCTGAGGTCTCCATCTACATCGAAAACGGGTCTCAGGGGAATGGGTATGGAAAAATTCTCATGCAAGGTTTAGAAAACGTTGCCAAAAAAAACGACTTTCATAAACTTGTACTCAACACGTTCGCTGATAACATTCCAGGCCAGCAACTTTATAAAAGCAGTGGTTTCAGGGAAGTGGGCACGTATTATCGTCAGGGATTGCTGGATGGACAATGGGTGGACGTAACCATTATGGAGAAACTTCTCATCTGATCGTTAAACATCCGAAAAAAATAGACTGCAGTTCACATCACTGTGACTGCAGTCTTTCATATTTTTCAAAATCCAGTTGTCGATACATCTCAGTTCTGACCGTTTCAGAATGAGTAACAGTTTCTGGGATTTAGTCCTCGATTATCGTGACTTTCTCCATCACATCTCCCTGACGGATATCATCCACCACTTCAACACCTTCCACTACCTTACCAAACACAGTGTGGTTGCCGTCCAGATGGGGTTGAGGGCTATGGCATACAAAAAACTGGCTGCCTCCGGTATCACGGCCTGCATGGGCCATAGACAGACTTCCCCGCTCATGTTTGTTGGGGTTGCCTTTTAGTTCGCACTTAATGGTATAGCCTGGTCCTCCGGTGCCTGTGCCATTGGGACAACCACCCTGGATTACGAAATTAGGGATCACCCGATGAAAAGTTAAACCATCATAAAACCCTTCTTTTATTAGTTTTTCGAAATTCGCCACAGTGTTTGGGGCATCTTTCTCAAATAGTTCTACCACCATGGTGCCTTTTTTAGTTTCAATCTGTGCTTTTTTCATACAAAACCTCCATCTTAAAATATTGTTGATTTTCATCAACCCAGTCAATTTTATCATATTTTAATCAAATTTCAATGGAAGGACCTTTCAGGATCATTTCACGGTGAAATATAGGTCCATTTCCAAGCTTTCTATTTCCGGTGTATCATTGTTTCGATTCCAATAACCGTTAATGTGCCTAAAAACTGCCATAACCTTCATATCGCTGCTTTCATCATGGTAAATCATATCCTTCCTGGCTATGGGTTCCGGATTCATCACACCCACGCTTTCAATGATGGGTGTCACCATGTCAGTTAGTGGTTTGCTGTAAAGCAACTCATCATTCCAAAATATTTCCAGCTCCCTTTGTTCCTGATTAAGCCGGGCTGAATAACCTTGGTCCAATTCCTCTTCGTCCTCGAACTGTCTGCCAAAATAACCTGTGACATAAGCATAATACTGGTATCCATCAATGGCCATAGCCTGGTTATCCTGTTGGCTGCTTACATAGAAGTATTCATTTCCATCCAGGGGAACCCGATAATCGTAGATCGGTTCAAATCCAAAAACCTGTTCCATGTCCTGCATGGTAAAGTCTTCTGGTATGCCTGTCAGGTCTTCCACGTCATGGAAACGTTCGTAGTAATTGATAATTGAGCTGATGGCTTTTTTTGCATCCTCTGGCACCAGGTTGTTTTGCTGAATCTGACCACTTTCATCCAGCAACTGGTGCTGTGCCAGCAGACGGTCAAAACGGCCTGACTGACTCCATTTTGACAAAGAATAGGCACTCCAGGGGCCGGTGACAGACAACACGGCGATAGCGGCCAGCAACGCCACCACCAGCCAATGTTTCACCTTTTTACGGAACACAACATAATGCACCATGGCCACTACCAGCCAAAGGGCTGTGAGGACCACAAAATACCTGGGTTCTGTAAGACCGTAGGCATTGATCCTGATACCCATGGCTGTAAACATAATGACAAAGGGAACTGCCACTGCAAATGGCATAAACTGTGAAAAGGTGCGTGCCCAGCCATGATCTTTGCGCAAAGGAACGATGAGGAATATGACGATAGCAGTAATAATGCCGTACCAGACAACCAAATTCGAGACCATGTAGCGTGGCCACTCACGTATGATCAGCAACCGAATTAAATACGCGTATAAGATGGTTGTATAGGCCACAATCAGCGGCATCACGATATAAAGCATCAGCACCCTCAATACATTTGAATACTCAAAGGATTTCATATCCTCTTGAGAGGCTGGTACTTCAGCCAGGAACACTGCCGGGGCCACCACACCCGCCACAATAAGAAACATATCAAAGTACAACTTGTTATCCAGGTCCACTTCAAACAACACGTCGATGGCTCCAAGGATGGCCGCCAAGCCACCAAAAAGAATCACTGAGTAAAGATAAGTGATGAAGAAAGATGTAAACAACTTCACCACATAACTTTCAAACCCTTCCTGCTGCTTGCTGTAGGGGGTGAGGAGAAAGATAAGAAATAGTGCCAGCATATAGGCTGTATAACGTGTTCCCTGCACCATATCCATTTCATCTAACAAAAAGAAATAGGCCAATACCACCAATAAGACAACACCTATATAGGACAAGGCTTCATAAATTAGCTGTCTGTTACCCTTCCGCTCCCAAAAAACCTTTACAATCAGGCTCAAGGGAACACCCATAGCCGTAGCCATGGCCATTTGCCTCAAGTTTTCCAGCAACTCTGTCTGGTTATAATCCGTATGGTTAAGAATCATTAATAGCACAACGGTGACAACTGCAAAGAACATCGGTATCGGAAAACGCTTAAAACTGACAGAAAATCTGTATACCACATCCATAAAATGTTTTTTAATTCTCATACGATGACCTTCTTTCCGTTGATAATAGTTCTCATATATAATTAATACGAATCTGCTTCCAAAAAGTTGCATTTTACATTAACTTATTCAATCTATACCCCATTTGAATCCATTGCCCAACGTTAAAGCACTGGATCGTCTGTCACTTCTATTCTATCATGTTATAATGCCTGTAACCGGACTACAGAATGTTCATTTACACGTTTTAATGGGTATCTGTATAAAAGTGTGTTAATCCGATGACTACCACCGCTAAGACCCCCTCTTCTGCAAGAGGAAGATTAGCGGTGCTACGTCACTGGTCTAGGTGAACAAACTAATTGATAGACTAAATTTATGTAAATAGCAAAGGAGATTACCATGCCAGTACTTATTGTCGGTCATAAAAACCCAGATACCGACTCAGTTTGTTCGGCCATCGGTTATGCAGCTTTGAAGCGAAGGCTGGGCATCGATGCCATACCCGCTGTGGCCGGTGTCATCACAAAAGAATCGCAGTTTGTTCTGGAACGTTTTGACATCAATCCTCCCATAATCATTCAGGATGTAAAAACGCAAGTGCAAGACCTTGTGTTGGAACGAATTCCAGGAGTACCACCCACTACTTCTATTTTAGACGCATACCAGATTATGGAAGAAAAAGAGTTTCCAACGCTGCCTGTGTTGGATGAAAACCAACACCTTCAAGGCATTGTCAGTATGAAGGACATTGCCATGGGGTTAATACGAGGTGATTATTATCGGTTGCACACATCCATTGAGAACCTTGTACGAGACCTCAACGCCACAGCAATGGTTCATTCAACGGATGAAGTGGATGGAAAAGTGTCTGTCATCGCCTTTTATGTAGGCACCATCAAAGGCACTTTTGGGCCGGAAAGCATTATCATCGTAGGCGATCGGTATGACATTATTGAACATGCCATTGAATCCAAGGTACAGTTAGTCATCATCACAGGTGGAAAGCTGGTTCCGGACAGATTTGTAGAAATGGCCACAAAAGCTAATATCAACATACTTTCAGTGCCAAAGGAGACCTACTACACCTCAAAAATTGTGCACCAGTGCAACTATCTTTCTTCCATTATGCGTACCGGTGACGTGGTACGCTTTTATCCCAAAGATTATCTGGAAGATGTGCGGGATGAAATGAGCCGGTCTCATTACCGCAGTTATCCCGTAGTGAACGATGACAATACCCTGGCCGGTTTCCTCAACCGAAAACACATACTGAGCCCCACCAGAAAACGGGTGATTCTGGTGGATCATAATGAGTATGACCAGAGTGTTGAGGGGCTGGACGAAGCTGAAATAGTGGAGATTGTGGATCATCATAAACTGGGAGATATTTCCACCAACCTGCCGATTTCTTTCCGCAATGTGCCTGTGGGCAGCACCTGCACCATCATCTACCAGATGTACCAGGAACATGGGTTGGAACCAAAAAGGCCCATTGCTGGCTTGCTACTGTCTGGCATACTGTCTGACACGCTATTTTTCAAATCCCCCACCACCACCCTGTCAGACCGCAAGGCTGCGGAAGAACTGAACCGGTCGGTGAAAGTAGACATGGAGACCTTTGCCATGGAAATGTTCCGGGAAGGCACTTCTTTAAAAGGTCAGGACATGAATGATATTTTTTATAAAGACTATAAAAAGTTTCAGGTGGGTCACTTTGAAGCAGGGATCAGCCAAGTGTTCACCCTTGACATCGAAGAGGTTTTTAACCGGCGTGATGAAATCATGGACACCATCCAACTAGTACATAGCAGTCGGGACCTGGAGCTGACCATGATCCTGGTGACAGACATACTAAAAGAAGGGTCATACCTGTTTTACCAATGCAAAAACAAACAGTTGGTTCCTTCCGCTTTTCAGATTTCCTCGGAGCAGGGGGCTTTCATTCATGGCCTGGTATCCCGTAAAAAACAGGTGGTACCACGTGTGCTGGAGGCCATCCAGCAGTTGGAGCGGCCATAAGGAAATAATAAAAAGCGTTGATTAGGATACAAAAAACCTATTCAACGCTTTTAATATGTTAGTGACCGACTCTCAGCCGGGTACAAAAACTTCATCTACGGCTGCAGGTTAATTAATCCAGATCATACTCCAGGGCTTCCTCTTGACCCTTCATCACTCGCAGGGCACCCATGGCCAGTGAGCGAAGTTCATTTTCCCCTGGAATGATTTCAACCGGGGCAATGAATTCCACCCGTTTCTTGATCCAGTCCGTCATCATTTCAGAGTATGCGATGCCACCTGTAATGATCACTTTGTCCACCTTACCTTCTATCACCGTTGCCAGTTCGCCAATGGCTTTGGCAATCTGGTATGCCATGGCCTCATAAATCAGCTTGGCGTTCTCGTCTCCTTTTTCAATCATTTTTTCCACTTCAATGGCGCTGTTGGTGTTCAGGTAAGAAATGAGGCCGCCTTTGCCTCTCAGTTTCTTGGAAATCACAGATTGCTCTTCCTTGTAGCAAAGCTTGGCCAGCTCCATGCAAGGCACCCGGCCAGCCCGTTCAGGTGAGAATGGACCTTCATCATCCGACACAATGTCAATCATCCGGCCTTTGTGATGAACGCTAACGGTGATACCCCCGCCAAGATGAGCCACAATCAGGGTCATGTCCTTGTATTGGCCACCTGCATTTTTAGCCCCCTGGATGGCCGCTGCTCGCATGTTCAGGGCATGTGACAGGCTTTTCCGCTGGATGTCAGCCAGTCCGGAAATACGGGCAATGGGTTGAAACTCGTCAACAGCCACAGAATCATAAATGAAGGAAGAAATGCCCAGGGATTCCGCCATTTCATGGGCGATGAGCCCTCCCAAATTGGAGGCATGTTCTGCCAGAGGACGGTTTCTCAAACGGTCCACCATGGATTCGTTGACACGGTAAGCGCCGGATTTGACAGGAGGTAAAATGCCTCCACGGCCCACCACAGCTTTCAGTTCCTTCAGGTTAACACCCCGCTCTTCCAATACCTTTGCAATGGCTTCTTTTCGAAACTGGTACTGGTCTGCGATTTCTTTGTATGGTGCCAGGGCTTCGTTGGAATGCTCCAGGTTTTGAGTGAAAATCTCCCGCTCGTTGTCGTACAGAGCAATTTTGGTTGATGTTGAGCCCGGGTTGATGGCCAGAATTTTCATTGGTGATTTCCTCCTTCAGTTCATTTTATTCCTATACAATTTACTAAAACAAATGTAATACCCTATGTACGCTGCAAGTTATGTCTCATCAAATTTCTGAGGTATAAAAAGACTCAAATTACTCCTGAGATACTCTTATTATACTATATACAATTTTTTGTACCATTTCAAATATTTGTGGTAGAATTTAACTGTTTTCTCAAATTGATTGATTTATATACCGAAACAGGCGTGACAATCATTTGCTTAGTGGGCTCTTGTAATACAAAAAACAACCCCCTTTGTAAGGGAGTTGTGGCATATACTTGCATTTAAAGACTTGCTTTAGCAGCCTTTTGCAGCGCTTTTTGATGATCAGCATCAATACTGTTGGAACCGTGGGTTTTACTCTTCAGGAAATGAATATCAAAGTGCCCGTCCATCCCGTTGCCTTTTATTTGGTCCAGGTTCATGCCTTTTCCAAAACCGCCGCTGCGGTTGCTGACAGTCTGCAGTGCCGGCATACGATCCAGTCCGGCATGGGGTCTGGCGGTCATGGAGGCTGCCAGACGAACACCGTGAATTTCAACGATGATGGGTCTTCTCACCCAGTTCCATTCACCCCCAGCAATCTGTTTCAAAATCTCAGTATCTTCTTGACTGCTGGTCTCCATATCTGCATGGTTGGTGCCGTAGGTCCTCTCAGCTTTAAACACCAGTCCAGTGGCGACATCAACAATGCTGGCCACGTCACCGCGTGCAAAAAAATGTTCAATATCACCAAACCAGGGACGCAACTCGATGTCTCCCTTGCTGGGGGTTCTTGTCGTACTCCCCCTGGTCACAATGGGCATGGTTGTGTCATCACCCTGTAAAACTTGTTTCAACTGGGCGATGGTTTTTCCTCCAGCTATGCCATCAGATGTTAACCCATACTGACGTTGAAAGTTCATCACCGCTGCTTCTGTTAAGGAACCGTAATAACCTGTAGGATTCACTGTTAAAAAACCAAGCCCATGTAAATCGTTTTGTAATTTCATCACACTGGAGTTTTCCATCTCTTTTCGAAGCAGTGTAGCTTCTGAATAGGCAAAAGCCTGTGTGGTCGAAAGCATTATAAGTAATACAATGATGATCAACCTACGGATCGCCGTCCTTTTGTTTAATCGCATAAGTATCCTCCCGTGTTTTGCCTTTTGGTTCTCTGCTTACACAGAGATTTTATTCCTCCTTTTCGTTAGTTCTGGTAAATATTTTTATTTCTGGTAAATATTTCATGAATTATTGTATCATAAGATGTCAAACAATAAAAAAATGACTGGTCACTATATAGTTTTCTGGAATACAGTTTAATTATTAGTACAAGTTACGATTGAAATTTGTTACTGACGGTCAGAATAATTGAAGGAACTTTCAATTCTACGGCGAACTAATAAAGTGTGAACTGTTTTATGCAGTCATCATGTCTCAATCTCGGACATGAACAACACCACTATTAAAGGAGGGCTCTGCATGGAAAAAGAAAACCATACTATGGATTATTTTGACCGGTTAATGAACGATGAGCTTGTGACTTTCGCCCAGGAATTGGTCAAAATCAAAAGTTATTCCGGACAGGAAAAGGACATCATCACCTTTATCGCTGCCAGGATGAAGTCTCTAGGCTATGATGAGGTAACCATCGATGCCATGGGGAATGTGGTGGGACGTATCGGTCAGGGGGATCAGGTGATTATGTTCGACTCCCATGTTGACACGGTGGAGGTAAAAGATGAACAAGAATGGTCTGTGCCTCCTTTCAGCGGTGAAATCATTGATGGATGTTTGTATGGAAGAGGATCTGTTGACATGAAATCGTCCGCTGCTGCTTCAATTTACGGCGCAATTCTTGCAAAAAAACAAGGTTGGACCGAGGGGAAAACCGTGTATGTTTCCTGTACAGTGCTTGAAGAGGATTGTGACGGTGAAAACCTGAAGCACCTGTTTACAGAATTGAAAATCAGGCCCGATTGGATGGTGATCTGCGAACCCTCTGATAATATCATCACCCTTGGTCATAAAGGTAAAGCGCAAGTTGTCATACAGACCCAGGGAGTGTCTGCCCACGGCTCAGCACCCGAAAAAGGAAAGAATGCCGTGTATGAAATGGCTGAGATCATCCAACGGGTGGAAGCCACCAACGAAACCCTGGCAAAAAAACCAGCTCCCCGTGGGACCCTGGTGTTATCTCAAATTTCCAGTCTAAGTGCTTCATTAAATGCAGTGCCATTCTACTGTGAAATTTACCTGGATCGTCGGATGGTTGTTGGCGAAACAGAAGATACTGTTGAAGCTGAAATGGATAAGATCATTGAGGGGAAAGCGGCATCCTGGCAGGTGGGCACCCTTCACCGTACCAGCTGGACTGGGCTACCTGTTATCTACGAACCACTTCACCCAGCCTGGGAAATATCCCTGGATCATCCTTTGACAATGGCATGTCAACAGGCTTATGAACAGACCTTTGGTGAAGCACCAACATCCTACGACTATTGGGATTTCAGCACAAATGCAGTCACAAGTATTGCACAGGGAATCCCCACCATTGGTTTTGGACCTGGGGAGTACAAGCTGGCCCATATGCGGGATGAAAACTGTCTTGTGAGTCAGATTACTGATGCCTGCCGTTTTTACGCTTCACTGGTCAGTCAGTTACCCGAATGACTACCACCGATGAGATTTCTGCTTTTAGTTAACAAAAGAACCGGCATTACTGGAGGAGGCCACTCTGTCCAGTAATGCCGGTTTTCTCTTATTCACTTAGTTGTCAGTTCTGATGTCAGTTCTATTGTATGATTTGACCATCTGCACTTAAGGTGACTTCACGGTAAGGCACAATTGTTTTGGAATCTAGCATTGCCTGTCGAACGCCAGCGGTAATGCCGCCACAGCATGGCACCTGCATTCTTACCACGGTGATGCTCTTCGGTGAATTCAATCGAAATATTTCCGCCAGTTTTTCAATATAATATTGATTGTCATCCAGTTTCGGGCAGCCAATGAGGGTCACTTTTCCCTGCATAAAATCTTTATGAAAATTTCCGTAGGCATAGGCTGTGCAATCTGCTGCAATTAAAAGGTCTGCTTCCTTTAAGTAGGGTGCCTGGGGATGAACCAGATTCAACTGTACAGGCCATTGCCTCAATTCCGATGGAACTTCCTGTTGTTGGTGATCATAATGGTTTTTACGTTGATGTGGTTGTTGTTCAACGTAGTCTGTCTGAGTACGAATGGATTTTGCCGCCATACCCGGGCAACCACATGTTGAGGCGGACAACTCTGTTTTTTCTTGATGCGGAGCAAGCACCTGATCTTCCGCTGCTTCTCTCTCACGGATACGACTCATCACAAGTTCTTCGTCATAGGCTGCGGCATCTCTTTCAATCATTAAAATGGCACCTGTTGGACATTCTGGCAGGCAATCTCCCAGTCCATCGCAATATTCATCACTGATTAAACGTGCTTTCCCATCCACTAATTCGATGGCAGCTTCATGGCAGGCGTCCACACAAAGACCACACCCGTTACAAAGCTCTTCTTTTATCTCAATTATTTTACGCTTCAACAAAATTCCTCCTTGTATGAAATATCTTTTCTTTTCATGTTTGAATATTTTATTTACCTTTTGCCTTTATCACTATTTTAGTATTTCAATACCTATTTGTCAATAAGAAATAACCATTTATATAAAAAATGTAACACCCACTCTTTTCAAACCAATCAAATTATCATTTAGGTCTTAAATGATTGTATTCTCTGGGAATGTAACGGCGTTTCTTTCCACCTGGTCGAAAATTGAAAAACTGCGCTCGCTCTGTCAGGTTTAACACTATGGGAATTAGGTCAGATCCGCTCATCCTTAGACTGCCTTTTGCACAGCTTCTCTCTCCAAAGTCGGTGACATCATCTATACGTACCGGACCACCGATAAACATGATGGGTACCGCTTCACCTGAATGGATCATGCTCCCGGAACTTGGCGTGGTATGGTCACCCGTCACCACGAGTAAAAGGTCCTCACTTTTAACAGCTTCCACAAGAGGTCCAAGCTGAGCGTCGATGGCTTCCAATGCTTCTTTTTTACGTTGTGGCACTTTTGTATGAGCCGCTTCGTCAGGCTCTTTTGTATGTAACCATAT
Organism: Clostridiaceae bacterium; assembly: GCA_024635995.1. Classification (GTDB taxonomy): domain Bacteria; phylum Bacillota; class Clostridia; order Peptostreptococcales; family Tindalliaceae; genus Anoxynatronum. Next base: position 13,162 of record JAGXHW010000034.1, on the reverse strand, counting down.
AAATTCATGGGGGAGTTCAATGGCTGTTTTTACACCTTCTTTAAAGGTTTTCCAAGGGGAAAACGCCATCCCCGCCATCTGAGCAATACCGTACATTAACTGACCTTTGGCCACCATGCAGGCTTTCATGCCATTGAATGCTTCAAAGCTTTCAATGTTGGGTTTCTGACCAGCCCATTTTGTCAATAAAAAATTAGCTGGAACTTTTCCTTCTGCCACTCTTTTCTGATTAACAGGGTGGTTTTTTAAAATTTGATAGCTTTTTAGCAAATAGCGGTTCATGATTTCTGCCGTATGTACTGCCTCCTCCGCTTCTGTATCATAGGCTTTAATGGTAAGGATGTGTCCGGGATGGCGAAAGACATCACTATCCGAAATGGATGCACTAATTCCTTTTCCTTTTAGATGCAACACACCATGAGGTCCGGACGAGCGAGTCCAGGAAAAAGATACTTCCTCTATTTTATCGGGCAACGATTGTTGAAACTCCTTAATTTCTTCATCAGTCAAATCACTGGCCCATCCTTCTTTAATGGCCAGTCCATCTTCTTCCATTACACTCGTCCATGAGGTGGCAATATAGACCCCATCGTCTTCCAGTGGTATATTTTCAGACAAAGCTTCAATAATACCACGACCAGGAAAATCATCAATGTCATACCCTAATAACAAAAAATGTGCAGCTTCTGTACCCATTGGAACCCCCAGTTTCCATGGAATCATCATGCCGGTTTCAGCTTGCTGGCATAACTGATCCAAATGAGGTGTATGGGCTGCTTCCAAAGGTGTTTTTCCCTCTAATGCCTGGTGAGGAATATCCCCCAAGCCATCCAGTAACAACACAATTGTTTTCATTGTTCACCCATCCTTTTGTTAATTGCTTTCAGCATGGTTTGCCGGTCTGCTTTCGGGTTTTCAATGATCAGTTCTCCCAGGTCAATGGCCACCGGATAGAGAAATTCATGAAGAAAGTACGTAAGTGCGTCAAGATCATAGTGCACATTGCCTTTCGTGTCACTGTAATTACCGCTTAAGGCACAGGCAGGCTGGCTGCCTCCTTCTTCCCAGTCCCAGCCCAGTAAGTCAACCACATCCCTTCCTTCCTGCATTCCGCGTAGTGGCATAAGCAATTGAACGCCAAAATAGGCCGTTATCTTCTGGTATAGATCCAGGCATGGTCCCAGTTGGTTGATCTTAATCCGGCCGTCATGACTCTCTCGTTCTCCCGATATGATGCGTTTCCCTAACTGTAATGCAAAGGGGATGCGCACCAAATGAAAATACGCATGACATCCAATGCAGGAGCTGAAGAATCCATATTTTTCCCTAAGGGAATAGGCAAAACGTCCATTGAGAACGCTCCATAAATCCGAATTACTATAGGTCACAAGGTCATCCACGGTCTTGGTATTTCCATGGATCTCATCTACTCGCTTTTTAGTGGATTTTACGTTGTACTTTAGACTGTTAAAATCGCCATACTCTGTGGGTGCAAAGGTTGCCATGGGAAGCACATGGTTAATATCCTTCTCTTCCATCGCTTTGATGATAGCCGCAGCACTGTCTCTCCCTGCAAATTCGCCTATCACAACATCAGAACCCAACCCTTCAATTGTTTTTATCATTGCTTTGTATTCGTGATGATCCACGCGTTCACCTCATTCCAATGTTAGTCATCTCAATTTAGGTTCTATCATCAAGTTTAGCTGCCAATTAATTTCATTTTTTCAATTATACCCAGATTACCATAAATCAACATGGATTCTCCACTCATTTCATCACTTTCCCTTTAAACCATTCAGTGTTAATTTGATTTTTGACCTGATGATTAATTGATGTATAATGAAAATGATACAACTCATTTCCAAGGAAAGGGGTTCACCCATATGGTTTCATTCTATGCATTTTTGCTCTCTCAGAAGCTGGTGATGACAGTCGTATCTCAAAACTTAAATGACACCCTGCTGTCAACCGTTAAAGCAGCCGGTGCCAAAGGTGGCACCATTATCAAAGCGAAAGGAACTGTTCCCTGGAATCACTGGTCTGAGGAAGCCGAACTGTCTGAACAGGGAAAAGAACTGCTGCTGACGGTGATTCATGAAGATCTGGTTGATGGATTAATGAATCACATTGACGAACAATTGCATCTATCCCGATCGTCTGCAGGAATATCCTTTGTGATTGATTTAAAACAGGCGCGTGGTGTGATCGGCAGTTACGAAGAAATTCAGGAGGGGATCATGTTGAAAAAACGGGTGCAAAGTGGCTACGAACTTGTGATTACCATTGTAGATGAGGGGCGATCTTCCATTGTGTTGGATGCCGCACAAAAAGAGGGCGCCACTGGTGGAACGGTAATTCCCGGAAAAGGTATTGGGTCCCTTGACAGCAGCCTTAACCTGGATATTCCCATCACTCCCGAGAAAGAGATTGTCTTAATCCTGGTGGAATCAACGAAGGCAGACAAAGTCATGGATTCGATTATGGAAAAAGCCGAAATAAATCAACCTGGCAAAGGCATTGCCTTGTTGCTTGATGTGGAACGTACTGTTGGTTTGCCCCACTAATCTATGCCATTACCTTATCAAGGAGTTGTCTTCCATTGTTTAATGTGAAAGAATACTACCATCATGATGAAATCATCGAACTAACGCAAAAACTCATCAGCATACCCAGTCATAAAGAGGTACTTCACCGGGAAAAGGAAGTGGCTGAGTTTATTTATGATTACTGTGGTTCTCATGGCTTGGAAGTAAAACTGCAGGAAGTGGTGGGCCAGCGAAAAAACGTTTTATCCTATCTTCGTGGCAGCGGGATTGGTAATTCATTGATGCTCAATGGCCATACCGACACCATCACCCCTCACCGCATGATCATTGATCCTTTTAACGAAAGCGTTCATAATGGCTTTGTTTGGGGCCGGGGAGCTGCTGATATGAAAGGCGGCCTGGCTTGTATGATCATGACCATGATTGCCTTTAAGCGAGCTGGTGTTGTCCCGGACGGTGACATAATATTTGCAGGTGTTATTGGTGAAGAAGGCAAAAGCGAAGGCACTGAGCATCTTATTAATGCTGGGATCAGGGCCGATGCCGCCATCGTTGGTGAGCCGTCCAACTATGATTACGCTGTGGGCCATAGAGGTTTGGAGTGGTTTGATGTTATTTTTAAAGGTCGTGCATCCCACAGTGGCAGCCTGGAAGACAGTGTGAACGCTATTGAGAAAGCGGCTGAGTTCATTTACCGGGCAAAAAGGGATTTGTACCCAAAAATACGCCAACGGGAAGATGAATTTATGGGCGTCTCCCTGATGAACATCGGCATCATCGAAGGTGGTCTGGGGCAAAGCACCGTGGCGGATCAATGCACGGTTAAAATTGACCGGCGCTACATTCCCGGTGAAACCGTTGCATCAGTGCTGCAGGAATACAAAGACATTCTTGAAAGCATGCAGGAAGATGACCCTGCCATGGAGGCAACGATTATCAAAAGCGCCGAAAATGACACCGTCATGAACCATCCCCCTTTAGTGACACCTGTGACAGAGCCCATTGTTCATGCAGTCAAAACCTCCATCCGGGAAGTCATCAAGCGAGATCCCAAGATAACCTTGGGCAGGGGTTGGACAGACGCTGCCCTTCTTAAGGTCTATGGTAAAATGCCAACCGTTGTCTTTGGCCCGGGAGATATTCGTTTGTCCCATACAGAAGCCGAACGAATCGCTATTAAAGATCTGATTAACACGGTGGAAATTTATGCCCGTATCATTGATAATTTTTGTATTAAAGACAAGATCATGGACGCTGCCCCGATGGACTTGCTGGAAGAATAAACAGGATTCTAGCTGCCTTACTAAGGCATCCGTTTTGTTCTAAAGGCTTCCATCATTTCACCGGTTAAGCTTATTCTTGATTCATCAGGGGGAACCTTGTCACGGTCCATCCAAACACCCATGGACAGTTCGTCCTCATCGATAATGATTTTATCGTCTCCGTCAAGCTCTGCAAAAAAGCCAGCCAAAATGGTGTCTGTAAAAGGCCAGGGCTGGCTTTTGTAAAACTGAATGTTTTTCACCTTCAGACCCACTTCTTCCATCACTTCTCTTTGAACTGTCTCTTCCAGTGATTCTCCAATTTCAACAAACCCTGCAATTAATGCAAAATTTTTGTACGACCGACCGGCGTATTTTGTGAGTAGTAACCGGTCTCCTTCATGGACCGCCACAATGACGCAGGGTGAGATGACAGGATACGTCTGAAAACCGCAGCCTTCACAATAAAGCATCCTTTCATTTTCAGATGATTTCATCTGATGACCGCAGCGGCTGCAAAAGTTATGGTTCTGGTACCAACGGTTCAGCTGCCATCCCACGGTACCGGCAAATGACCGCCAGTATTTGAGTTCAGTGCGAAACCTGCCTGTGGTAACGTAAGTCCAGCCTTTCACAGTATCCAGGTCTTGCTGCTTTACTAAAAAATAGTTGATCTCGTCAATGTTAAACAAAAACTGCGCCTCATTTTTTAATGCAGGATGAGTATCCTGAAAATCAGCAAAGGAAGGGTACCACAGTTTATCTTTTTCTTCTTTTACTAACACCGTTTCCTCTTTATAGGATAAAAACAAATCCTTGGGTTCAGCTTTTTTGTTGGTGAATTTGTTGTTAAAAATGCGTGGCCTGATGTCTTGTATCATTAAATCTTCCTTTCTATAGTTGGTGATCGCCGGGGTCCAATAACTGTTTCCGTAAATATCAATGATCTTGTAGCTCATCAAGTAATTCAGGTTTGTGATGGCCAGGTTTTCAATGTTCCAGTCGTTGGGGGTTTGTCTTTTAACTTCAAGCACGTAATCGTCAATTAGCTTTTTGCCCAGTTCAATTGTTTCCACGGATGAATTTTGGGACAGTTCATTAGGCCAGCCGGTGTAATACCATCCGATCCCCGGTTCAAGTTCTTCTGAGGCAATAAGATAATCGGCATAGGGTTCCACCACAAAGTCTGTTTCCAGGGTTGCCATCAGGCAGGCGTCAAAGCCAATGAAATCCAACTGGGTGCCGGCATTGAACAATGCCCGTTCAATGCCATCCAGTGTCATGTGGTCACCTTTGAAATGTTCATCATACCCATACCCTGTGACAGACCCGCCGCCATGATCCCAGAAAATAAGCAAATAGCGGTCTACCGGGAAATTGCTTTCTATATAGCGGATGAAATCTGTCAGGGTTGCCGGTTCAACCATTGATTTCTTTCCCAGGTTGTCTTCCAGTAAACGCATTCCCTGGGAACTGATAAGAAAACGCTGGTTGGTACTGCAATCGATGGTCTTCCCATATCAGACACTGTTCTGTTATCGGCGTAGGCGCCCCGGTCGTAAGCGACATCCTGGGATTGGTCCACTGGGTCGTTTGATCCCAGATTAGGTGCCGGGCTTTCCGTTCCAGTGCCACCCATGCGGAGTAAAGATATGATTTATCTGAGTTTAGCTGAAGCTTTCTATCCATGGCGTTTATCCTTTATAGTCTGAAGGTTCACTATCATGTCCAAAACTAAATAACTGTGTAAGTTCCGCGAAGTTCTGCATGTAAAGGCTTGTGCTTCTCCAGGTATTCTTTCATTGCCTCTACTGCATGTATCTCCAGTTCTCTTCTTTGACGCCCGTATTTTTTCGGAATACCTTGTTCGGTTACAAATGCCGTTTGATATATGCGCGTCCGCTCCAACGGTTCATTTCCGACGAACACCTCTTGGATGCGTTGGCCGACCGGGTTTTCAATTTTCAAGTAAACTGTTAGTCCAAGGATTCGTTTGATATAGCCACCCATTTGTTCATACGGGTCAGCCGCAAAGGTCTTTTCCAGATTTTCTTCCAGCATATTCATCAATTCTTCACCCGTTATTTCAACTGTACCAATGAGCGGATTCATGGGAATAATATTATAAAGATCATTCAAAGTGACCGGTCCGGGAATGACAGGGGCGCCATATCTCCAGCCGTTTGAAAAGGCCAGCTGGGCACCTGAAACTTCCAGCAAGGATTGCAACAGGAAATTATCCATGGTTGATTCCAGCATCGTATAACGATTAAGCGCCGTCGCAGTCTCGCCCACAATCGTGTCGAGGTTACCTTTGAATGGATCCAGTTCTCTCTCGATAATCTCTGCCTGGTTTCCTTGCCAGAACAACTCCTGATGTAAGTTAAAATAGGCATGGGTATCGTTCATTTGAATGACAGTCAACGATGTCTTGTTTTTCATTTTCAGACCTCCTCGTTTTCATTACAGCATACACTTGATTCTTTGCGTGGCAAAAATCTACCGTTCCTCCTTTTTGCGCATCAAGGCACACAGCAATTTCTCCGAGAAGCCTTCCTGCATCATCACTTTATTTAATACCCTATATTTATCCTATCTATTCCTCTTCAGTTGTTACATTTACTCAGATTAACAATGAATCTGCTGTATCAAAGTCTTTAATTGGTCTTTTAATTTTCTTTTAATTTCAAACTATTTCTGGTCAATAGCACAAATACCATGTATAATTTAAAATGTGTGCAAAAAACATAAAACACAAATAATATATGGGGGGGTGAATTAATGGATAAGGTAGAAATGGAACAAACAGTATCAATGATTAGCATCAAAGATTTAACAGCAAATCCCGCACCTTTGGGTTTACTTGGTTTTGGGATGACAACAGTGTTACTAAATCTATCTAACGCAGGGTTTTTCCCAATGAATGCCATGATTCTGGCTATGGGAATTTTCGTGGGAGGTTTAGGCCAGATTTTTGTTGGTATCATGGAGTGGAAGAAAAACAACACCTTTGGGACTACCGCATTTACATCTTATGGACTTTTTTGGTTGTCTTTGGTCTTTATAATTATTATGCCAAAGCTTGGTTGGGCTGATGCAGCCGATAATGTCTCTATGGCAGCTTATCTTTTTTTGTGGGGAATTTATAGTTTCTTTATGTTTCTTGGTACTCTGAAAATCAGCAAAGCTTTACAATTCGTTTTTGGTACCTTAGTCATTCTCTTTTTTCTTTTAGCTTTGGGTGATATTACAGAAAATCCCACTATAAAGATACTCGCTGGCTATGAAGGAATAATCTGTGGACTTTCTGCAATTTATACCGCTATGGCTCAGGTTTTAAATGAAATCTATGGCCGTGTGGTAGCCCCAATTGGACCAGTCAAACGGTAGACAAGAAGAGCCTTAATAACATTATGATCAGAAAAAAAGCTGAAATAAACTATCTGTTTCAGCTTTTTTATGTTCGTACTGCTTGTGCATAACTTTTTTTGCTATTGGTATTTCTGATGCAGGCTTCTCCAGTATGTCGTATGATCAGACCAATCATATGGCAGAATCACTTTGAGTGTTTCTAGTCTTTTGTTCGCACTTATTATTTGTTCTTCATTCATTAATGCTATCGCCTGATCTCTGAAAACTTCGGCTGAATTAAACCTGATATAAGAACAGTGAACTGCCATTGCTCCCCAGATGTATGCTTCCACAGGGTTATGTTGTACGCCCATTCCTCTTAAATAACACCCTGCTAAATTGCACTGCGCTCCTGGGTTTCCATGTTCTGAAGCCTTAAGCCACCACTCGGCAGCTTTAACGGAATCGTTTTCGCAGGCATTGTGTTTTGGGAATGCCATGGCATAAAAATTTCCGACTCCACATTCTGCGGTGGGATATCCTTCTTCAGCAGCTACCATGTAGAACTTAAAGGATTCGTTGTAATTTCTACGAACTCCTAAGTGGTCAAAGTAAGCAATGCCAAGTTCACCAATCGCTGGTACAAATCCATTATCAGCAAGCTTTTTTATTGTTTTGATTCCTTTTGCATAATTGCGTTCATCTTGCGTTCCATAAAACAATGGATACAATCTCGCAAACTCTGTTTTTTCAGCTTGTACTCCCCACATAGCTTTGTCCCTCCTTTTTTTTGAAATATTACTGATTTCATTTTAGCATTTTTCTATTGCTTATCAAGGTCGGAGTAAAACAAAACCACCTATCGATAAAACCTTTATCAATAGGTGGTACTTCTTTTGTCAATTAACTATGGTTTAGGTGTCAAAAGTAATTGCACACCAATGGATACTCATTTAAGCAACTTAAAGAACTAATAGCAACTATCTTTTAGACACCTAACAAATACCTTAATAACATTGCAATATCAACACTTTCCGCCATATTTGTGGTATAATAAAAGTATCACAGACGATTCGGAAAGGTGGATATTATGGCTTTCAAACCCAATACTGTCCAACAAATCAACATGGAAGATGCACTGTTTAACCTGGCGCCACCTTTCGCTTCGATTTTTAACAATGATGTTTGAAATGCATCAATTGGTATCTTTGTAGCATCCATTATTATTCCTTCATTTTTCATCTATACTTTGTTCTTCTTTTCAAATCATATTCTGAATAACACCTTAGGCCATCAATATTTGATTCACTAAGATATCTACAATATTCGGGTCAAATTGTGTACCGGAACATCTCGTCAGTTCTTTAATGGCTTCCTCCCGTGTCAACCCTTTTCGATAACTTCTATCGCTGGTCATTGCATCATAGGCATCAGCAACACAAATAATCCTCGCTTCAAGCTGTATTGCTTCACCCTTGAGTCCATTGGGATATCCACTGCCATCCCATTTTTCATGATGATTAAGAACAAATTGCGCCAATTCTGAAAATTCATTTGTAGAGCTCAGCAGCCTCCAACCTGTCTCGGGATGTCTTTCAATATCGCGTCTTTCATCCATGGTTAGACTTCCCGGCTTATTTAGTATTTTTTCATCCACACCTATTTTACCAATATCATGAATCAATCCTGCAATTTTCATCTGATTGACTTCATCTTTGTTGAAATTCATCTTAGATGCGATAGCCTGGCAAATATTGCTCACTCTACTTGAATGAGCCGCCTCTCGCTTGCTTTTTTCAAATAACGTATTCATGATCAGGTCGATTGTTTTGCTTCTTATGCTTGAACGCTCATACAGCTTGTGTCTGTACATGTAGTTTTCAGCGTTTGCAATTGTCTCGATAATTGATTGTTTATCATTCATCTTGGTATCATATCCGTAGGAAATGGACAACTCAATATTCGCAACCATTTCTTTAGACGCCAGTTCTTTTATATGGTTTGCAACTTTTACGCTTTCATTTGCTGTAGTATTAGGCAATACTACAACAAACTCATCGCCCCCGATTCTGGCAATAAGATCTTCTTCTCGACATGCTTTCCTGATTATTTCCGCTGCGTTTTTAAGAAGTGTATCTCCTGAATCGTGTCCAAATGAATCATTGACCAGTTTCAATCCGTTGACATCACACATAATAATGGACAAGGGGAGGGTTTTTTTTGTGTCTAATCTTCTTAATTCTTCTTCCAAAAACCTTCTATTATATAATCCTGTTAGATGGTCATGATTGCTTAAATACAGCAGTTCTCTTTCAACTTTCTTACGCATTGTTATGTCACGCGTCACTCCCTGAAATCCTATGACCTCACCATTTTCATCCCTTAAAATAGCCACATGCATTGAAACCCAAATGATACTACCATCGCCTCGATAATGCTCTGCTTCAATGATTCTGGTTCTTTTTTTATCACTTGCTGGGTCGTTCTCTTTTTCCAATTCTTCAGCCAAAACCAGGTGTATTTCCCTTAAAGAAGCCGGTACAAACTTCTCTTCAACAGAACGAGTCAAATATGTTTGGATTGATTCTCCAAACAACTTTTCAGCCGATGGACTTACGTAAGTGGTGTTTAGATTCAAGTCAGTGGTCCAGACGACATCCGACATGTTTTCAGTAATTCGGCGATACTTTGACTCGCTTTCTATTAGCGCTTTCTCAGTCTTCCTTTGTTCAGTGATATCTTGCATAATGCCGTGCGTCTGCTTAAATTCTCCGTCGGAGCCATACGCAATTTTCCCTTCGAAGGCTATAAAAATACGTCTGCCGTCTTTTTTCAGCATCTCAACTTCGCTTTGAATATACCCCTGGGCTTTGAATATCTGAAAGCGTTCACGGAACGCGTATACATATTCAGGGCATAAGAAATCGCCAAGCCAATTACCGATAACCTCCTCCTTTTTATATCCAAATGTATCAAGCCATTTCTGATTAACTTCAATAAAACAGCCTTCTGAATCCAGAGCCAGATACCCTAGAGGTGCTTTGTCAAAGAGAAGTTGAAATTTTTCCTCGCTCTGCTTTAATTTATACTCAATCTTCTTGCGCTCTGTGATATCCTGGGCTGCTCCCCAGAGACCGGTAATGTTGCCGTTCGAATCCTTTAAAGCTTCACCCCGCACCCACACCCATCCATTCGATCCATCACTGGTCACAATTTCCAGCTCCAGTTCGTAAGGGGTTCCGGCTGTTCTTGTTTGCTCAACGGAGGTCGATAATTTATCCCAGCTTTCCGGAGTGAATAGCTTCATATGCTCTGAGAAGGACGGGAGTGGCATAGTTGGGTCAAACCCATACATTCTGTAAAGCTCCTCCGACCACACAACCTGTTTTGTCGCTAAATCCAACCTCCATGTTCCTAAATGGGCAATCCGTTGTGATTCCAATAAATCGTCCATATTCTGCTGAAGCTTTACCTGGGTATCCCAAAGAGCCGCTTCACTTTTCTTAATCGCTTCATTCAGCTCTATCTGCTCTAATTTTTCAGCTGTCATTTCAATAATCATTTGGATTATGTCTAGCAAATATTTCATTACAACTTCAACTTTTTCTTTTGAAACCACCGGCACTTTCTCGAGAGCTTCAAGATAGGATCTCTCATCAAATCCATATAGTTTGGCTTGACTTTTAAAAAAAGCAACATCAGGATTTTCAAAAAAGAATTGACCTGAATAGAGGTTGGCAATATGTTCACCTCTAATGACGATAGGTATTTGTATGTCAATTAATCCATTAACACATTTATAGAAATTATATTTTTTGTTTTCTCTCGTTTTGTTAGCTAATTTGGTATCACTAATCGTGCAATTCAAAGCAGTTTCGGGATTAATTCGATGAAAATCAGTGCAGATTTGTCTCCATCCTGATTTAGACAAGATATTTCCATCGAGGTCTAGAATGGCAGTTACAAAACCTGTTGATTTGTTAAAACCTTCTAACAAAGTATTCGCCTTTTCAAAATCGACATAATTTAGGATTTTTGATTTCATCTGTTAGACCCCCTGCAATTTTTTCTGGAATCATCCAGACAAGAAACATTGAACTTCACCATTAATAAATACCCAAAATCCATCAAGAATATCTCCACCAGACAAACAAACGCTTGAAAACACTGTAAATGTGCGAACAGACCGTCTCCGCAGTAGAATGCTTTCATTCAGTCTTCTTATCTCTCGAATGTATTGAAAATAAGTAAGAATTATTCTGAACCTTCAATTAATGTTATAATAAAGAAGCTTCAACCATTCGCATGATATAATAAATACATTAGATAATGCTGGAATTCAAGTGAATTATGAGTGTTTTTTTTGCTTTTTTTTTTCTTACATCAGACATCCGAGGGGGAATTGGTATGAACGTTACGGTCATTGGTGCCGGAAATTCCGGGCTGGCGATGGCAGCCCATCTCAGCCAGACAGGTCACCGGGTTAGTTTGTGGAACCGTTCAAAAACCAACATCACCAAACTCATGGAAACACATCTTATTTACTGTGAAGGTGTGATCCATGGAACCGTAGCCATTGACCTGGCGACGGACAACATCAAGAAAGCACTGGAAGATCCCGATATCATCCTCATCACCACTCCAGCCTATTCCCATAAAGAACTGGCCGCTTTAATTGCCAGCAACATCACCAGGGAAACCCTCATCGTCCTGAACCCGGGGAGAACGTTTGGGGCTCTGGAGTTTCAGGAAGTGTACAGAAAACACAATCCTTCCCTCCCTCAAGACATTGCGGAAACCCAGACAATCATTTACACTTGCCGTAAAACAGCTGCAGACGCAGTGAACATCATCACGTTTAAAGACAAGGTATTGATCGCCTCTTTAAAAGCCGAAGAAAACAAGGACCTGATCCACCGGTTGCCGGAATGCCTGCAACCCTACTTCACTCCGGCAGCATCCATGATTCAAACCTCCATCGGTAATGTGGGCATGGTGCTCCACTGCGCGCCATTGCTGTTAAACACAGGGTGGACAGAAAGCAAAAACAGCACTTATAAGCATTATTACGACGGCATCACCCCTTCCGTGTCTAAAATGCTGGAACACATTGACGAAGAACGGGTACTGGTATCTGAAACACTGGGCCTAAAAGTGGAAACCACCCGGGAATGGCTGATGCGAACCTATCATGTCACCGGAAACGATTTATTCGAATGTATCCAACACAACGAAGCCTATAAAACCATCGAGGCACCGGGGTCCCTGAAGCACCGCTACATTTTTGAAGACGTTCCCTGCGGCCTGGTGCCCCTGGAGGCAATTGGATTGAAGCTGGGCTTATCTATGACCTACACCACTCTGATCATCGATCTGGCGATTAAATTGCTGGACGTGGATTTCCGTAAGGAAGGCAGAAATTTGGTTTTCCTCCAAGAAGGGGAGAATAAACTTGATATTGCGTCCTTTTTAAGGGGGGAGAAAAGCCGTGCCTGATAACTTCGATATTACAGCAGTCCGATACGGTTTCATCAAACCATCACTGGACGCCCATACCCTGGGCATCACTTCGGCGGCAGAACTGCTGAAAGAATGCGGCTATGAAGTGATCATCGCTGATGATAAGACTGGCCGGGCACTGGAGGAATACCGACACGAAGCAAAACGAAAAGAAGTGATTGACTGGATTCGCCAAAACCGCATCAACCGCCTGGGACTCAGCTACCGGCTTGACCAGGAGGATGCCGTTAACATGGTGGGTTTTCTGTTGGAAGAAATGAAGCAGCAACACCTCCTAGCTCATCAGGGAGGCCCTGTGGCAACTGTCTTTTTCGGTGGTCTGCCCGGTACCTGTGAAAAGATCCAATCAATTTTTCGCGGATTGGTGAAAACCTTCATCGGGGGCGAAACTGTGCGGGAAACACTTATGTTGCTGGATGTGCCAGAAGACAAAATGCCGCAGGATATCCTTCAGGGCAGCCGTTACGACGATGAACGCAT
>JAGXHW010000033.1 GCA_024635995.1 Clostridiaceae bacterium | reverse complement strand
GTAACACACTTTAACGAAGCGGCCCTGGAACTGTTTTCATTTTGCAACCTGTCCACCACCGCTTTAAAACAGATCCTTCCACCCTCCATTCTTAGCAGTATTCTTACGGGAGAACCCATGGAAGACAGGCCGGTGAACACCTCTCACTTTCATGGCCGACTGTCTGTGGCACCGGTACACCTGGAGGAAGTTTTTGCCGGGGCTGTTCTCACCATTCAACAACCCGTTTCACATTACCAGATAGAGGCACTGTCTGGTTCACCACAGGACCCTGGAAGAACCGCACTGGCAGACATCGTCGGCAGCAGCCCTGCCATCACATCCTTAAAAACAGACCTGCTCCGTTTTTCTCCCACGCCCTCACCCATTCTCATTACCGGAGAAACCGGGACAGGAAAGGAACTGGTTGCCCTGGCCATTCACGCCAACAGTCCCCGGCGTAATGGTCCCTTTGTGGCCATCAACTGTGCCAGCATACCGGAAACCCTCTTTGAAAGTGAATTGTTTGGGTACATGGAAGGAGCCTTTACTGGCGCAAAAAAGGGAGGGAAAGCTGGCCGTTTTCAAATGGCCCAGGGAGGAACCCTTTTTTTGGACGAAATTGGCGAAATGCCCTTTCCTGTTCAGGCTAAGCTTCTGCGGGTGCTTCAGCACTACGTTGTAGAGCCCATCGGCAGCACACGTCCCATTCCAGTGGATGTGCGCATCATAGCTGCCACCAATCAACAGCTGGAAACACTGGTCCAGGAAAAACGTTTCCGTGCCGACCTGTATTACCGCATTAATGTGATCCCACTTCACCTTCCTCCTTTACGGGAACGAAAAGAAGACCTGCCGGATCTCTGCCGTCATTTCCTGGATTATTACAGCCAGCGACTTTGCAAACCCACCGCTGATTTTACTCCTGATACACTGGAAATGCTTACCTGCCACAACTGGCCGGGAAACATCCGGGAACTTGAAAACGCTGTGGAATATGCTGTTAGCCTTGCAAATACAACCTGGTTAACCCCTTCACATCTGCCCAAACGCCTGACAGATGCCCTTAAACCCGACAGCGTCAACCTCCCGGAGATAAAATCAAAGGTACAGCACTACGAACAACAAACCATTGAAAACCTGTTGCATCAACATGGATGGGACAAATCCGGCAAAGAAAAAACCGCTAAGATACTGGGCATCAGTCTGCGCACCCTCTACCGAAAGCTTCAACACATAAAGAAAACGCCTGAAGAATCAAATTGATTCTTCAGGCATTATTTTTACAATCCCCGGATGGTCTCCAGAAACAGGCGGATCACGTCTGCGCCGCCAATGAAGGTACCCAGGCTGCTGCCAATGTTTGTCAATGCCACCACCAGCAACACACGGGTCACTTTGTTTTTCCAGAATCCCCTTAAACTCACAGCATCTTCTGCCAGATCTTCAAAATCCTGCACGTTTGGCCGGCGAATGTAGGCTTCAACAACCCCTGCAAACCAACCGGCGGCCAGCATGGGGTTCAGGGAGCTGATGGGAGCGGCCACAAAGGCTGTCAAAATGGCCAGGGGATGAGCAAAAGCGAGGATGGCCCCAATGGCAGAGAAAGAACCGTTCCATAATATCCAGCTGATGGACTGACGAATGCCCATGTCCCTGTTCAGGAAAAAAGTATAGCCAATGATGGCAATGATGGCCAGGGGAATGATCCAGGCAATGTACCCAAGTCCTTTCCGCTTTTTCGGCACCCGTGACAGGGCTTTTAGGTCATGCTCCTTATGAATCTCTATCATGATCCCTGGTACGTGGGCAGCGCCCAATACAGCTACCACTTTATTCCCGGGGGCTTCCTTTATTTTTTGTGACAGGTACTGGTCCCGTTCGTCGATGAGAGGAACCTTCAATTGGGGAAAAGCCTCGGTAAATTCACTGAGCATGGCATTGAGGGTGTCTTTGGATTTCAATTTTTCCAGTTCTTCCTCTGAAATGTCTGCCCCTTCAAAAAGACTCATGAAAATCTGCAGAATTAACTGTGCCTTTCCTTTTAAACCCAGTCCGTGCCACACACGGGCAAAGGTAACCTGAATGTTTCGGTCTGCCAGCACCAGCCGGGCGTCCACTTCTTCCGCTGATTTAATACCCTGCAGCATTTCTGCTCCCGGCATGACACCAAACTGCTTGGCGATCCGCTTTTGAAAGGAGGCAATCAGCAGGTTCATCAGCAATAAACTGGCCTTTTTTTCTTTAATGATTTTGAAAATGTCCGTTTCCTTCCACTTGCTGCCGGAAATGATGGACTGGTACCGCTGTTCATCCAGTTCCACGCACACGCTGTCCGGTTGTTCTTCTTCAATAATGGCCTTCACCTGCTCTGCACTGCGCCTGGAAACGTGGGCCGTGCCTACCAGGATAATCTCTTTATCGTCCAGCTGCAGCCGGGTGATCACCTCTTCAATATCAAGGGATTCATTCTCTTCGGACTCTTTTGGGGACATCATGTCTTCCGGTTCATCTGCCATTTTAGCCTGATTTCCCTCTTCCAAAGAGGTTTCCTTTTCTTGGGATATCTGTTGTTCTTTGTTTTCCTCCATGATTTGTTCATCCTCTGGTTTTATTTTACGCTCACCTCAAAAGGCGGCGAGCACTTCTTTTTCACTGAAGTCATTGTATCATATTCCAAGTTTTTCGGCACGAAAAAACCGCAGAAAGAGGGCGGCCTATCACCCTTCCTTCTTTCTGCAGTTTTTTTGTCTTGTTCAAAAAAATGATTTTGTTTACTCTGTTGTCTTTGGAATTTGTAATACGGCACCCTTGCTGCCGCTGGTAACCATATGGGCGTAACGGGCCAGCACACCGCTGGTAATTTTAGGCTCTCTGGGAGTCCACGCCTCCCTGCGTCTGGCCATCTCTTCGTCGGAAATACGGAGCTGAATGGATTTTTGTTGGATATTGATGTCAATGGTGTCCCCTTCTTCCACCAACGCGATTGGACCGCCTACCGCCGCTTCCGGGGACACATGGCCGATGGAGGCACCTCGGGTGGCCCCGCTGAACCGGCCATCAGTGATGAGGGCCACCTTACTGCCCAGGCCCATGCCGGCGATGACAGCCGTGGGGCTGAGCATTTCCCGCATACCTGGACCTCCTTTGGGCCCTTCGTAACGGATGACCACCACGTCACCTGCCTGAATTTTGCCACCGGTAATGGCAGCAGATGCCTCTTCCTCACTGTCAAAAACCCGGGCGGGACCGCTGTGTTTCATCATTTCCGGTGCCACTGCAGCCGCTTTCACCACGCAAGCCTCCGGGGCCAAATTACCTTTCAATACAGCAATACCACCGGTTTTGCTGAAGGGGTGCTCCACAGGACGGATGATGTCAGGGTCCAGGTTGGTATAACCGGCAATGTTTTCTCCCACGGTTTTTTGGGTGCAGGTTAGGGCGTTTTTCCGGATGAGACCCAGTTTATCTAATTCATTCATCACGGCATACACACCGCCTGCCTCTTCCAGGTCTTCCATAAAAGCATCACCAGCCGGGCCCAGGTGACACAGGTTTGGGGTTACTTCACTGATATCATTGGCCATTTCCAGGTCCAGGGGCACCCCTGCCTCATGGGCAATGGCTGGCAGGTGAAGCATGGTGTTGGTGCTGCAGCCCAGGGCCATGTCCACGGTAAGGGCGTTGTGGAAAGCATCAGGGGTCATGATGTGCTTGGGCCGGATGTCCGCTTCCAGCAATGACATGATCTGCATCCCCGCCATCTTGGCCAGTTGGATCCGGGATGAATAAACCGCCGGAATGGTGCCATTTCCTCGAAGACCCATGCCCAGCACTTCTGTCAGACAGTTCATGCTGTTGGCAGTGAACATACCTGAACAGGATCCGCAGGTGGGGCAGGCGCTGGCTTCATAGGCGTCCAGCTCTTCCTGGGACATGGTTCCCGCTGCATGTTCTCCCACGGCTTCAAAAACAGAGGAAAGACTGGTACGTTTCCCACGCACACGGCCGGCCAGCATGGGGCCGCCGCTGACAAAGATAGTGGGGATGTTCAACCGGGCCGCTGCCATCAACAAACCAGGCACGTTTTTATCGCAATTGGGCACCATGACCAAGGCATCAAAAGCATGGGCAATGACCATGGCTTCTGTGGAATCGGCAATCAGTTCCCGGGTTACCAGGGAGTATTTCATTCCCGGATGACCCATGGCCAAACCGTCGCAAACCGCTATGGCAGGAAACACCATGGGCACACCACCAGCCATGGCCACCCCCATTTTCACTGCGTCCACGATTTTATCCAAATGCACATGGCCTGGCACCACTTCATTAAAGGAGCTGACGATACCGATTTTTGGCCGTTTCATTTCTTCCTTGCTCATCCCCAAAGCGTTCAACAGGGAGCGGTGGGGTGTGCGTTCAATGCCTTTGGTCATTTGTTCACTTTTCATTCATAACCTTCCAGTTATTCAAATATGGCACATTTTTCTGATAAATTAAACTTATTTTATCACTAACCTAAGCGTCTGTAAATCATGACCGAAAAACTGTTTTGAAAATAGGTTATTACTTCGTTTCGTAATTCCTATGCTTGATTGACGTGTTTATCCGATGACTACCACCGCTAAGACTCCTGTTTATGTTACAGCAAGCTGCATAATGGTATAATACTAGTATGAATCTGTTTTTAACCATGAAGCACATGGTGTGATAAGGAGGAAACCGATGAAAACCATTATTTTAGCAGGGGGAAGCGGGACAAGACTTTGGCCCTTAAGCAGAGAACGATATCCTAAACAATTTATAAAACTACAGGGAAAAGAAGAATCTCTTTTTCAGGAAACATTTCAAAGAAGTTTGTTACTGTCAAACCTGGATGACATTTATGTTGTCACCAATGAGAAACATAAATTTTTAGTGATGGGTGCTGTTGAAGAGTTAGGTTATGCTTACAGAGAAACCAACATCCTCGTGGAACCGGAACCTAAAAATACACTGCCCGCCATCTATGCTGGCGTTAACGAAATTATGAAGAATGGTCATGATACGGTTGTGGTGTTCCCGTCAGACCATATGATTTCCAAAAGTGAAGCCTTTGCAACTATCATCAAAGAATCGAAAGCCTTAACCAAAGACTCCATTGTTACCTTTGGTATAAAACCCGATGGGCCTAATACCGGCTACGGGTATCTATCACCTGGCGAAGCAATATTCAATGGATTTGTGGTTAATTCCTTCAAAGAAAAACCAACGCCAGAAAAAGCAGAAGAATATATCAGTAAAGGTTATTACTGGAATGCAGGCATCTTTATGTTTAATTCACAGGTTTTTTCTTCAGAAGTTAAAAAACATTCTCCTGAAATTTATAATGCCTTTGAGACAAGTGACAATCTCAGTGATGCATTTTCAAAGATTCATACGAAAATCTCCATCGACTATGGCATCATGGAAAAGAGCGATAAAGCAGCGGTTGTGCCAGTGGACATTGGCTGGAATGATTTAGGCAGTTTCGATTCTTTTTTCGAGGTGTTCCTGCATGATAAAAATGATAATATTTCTCATGAAGAGAACATCATCATTGACTCAAAGCACAATCTGATTCAATCCTATACCGGTAAAATTGTTGCAGCTGTGGGAATTGATGATTTAATCATCATTGACAACAGGGATGCTCTTTTAGTTTGTAAAAAAGATCAATCGCAAAAAGTCAAAGAGGTTGTTGAAACGTTAAAAAGCAGGAAAGATTTAAGAACCGAATACCATGTGCAGGATTATCGGTCTTGGGGTTATTACAAGGTGTTAGAAGAGGAGAAAGATACTTTTAAAATAAAAAGAATTACGGTAACCCCGGGTAAAAAACTTAGCTACCAACTGCATCATCATCGGAATGAGCATTGGGTGGTCGTGAGAGGCATGGCAAAAGTGACGGTTGATGGTGAAGAAAAATTTGTTCGTTCCGGCGAAAGTATCTTTATAAAAGAAGGACAAAAACATCGTCTTGAAAACCCAGGCAAGACACCCCTGGAAATTATCGAAGTACAAATGGGTCAATATCTTGAAGAAGATGATATTGTCCGGTTTGATGATGAATACGGAAGAAAGTGAGGAATCTGATGAATATACTCGTTACCGGAGGCTTAGGGTTTATCGGCAGCCACACTGTCATCGAATTAGTAAAAAATGCACATGAAGTCATCATAGTAGATAGTCTCGTCAACTCAAAAATAGAAGTACTGGACAGGCTTCATGAAATAACCGGCGTTAAACCTACTTTTTACCAGATCGATGTCACCGACGAAGCAAAAGTGGAAGAGATCTTTCTGACTCATAAAATTGACGGTGTGATTCACTTTGCAGGCCTTAAGGCCGTCGGCGAGTCAGTCTCCAAACCCATTGCATATTATTATAATAACCTGGTGAGCACCATGGTGCTGAGCAAAATGTGCCTAAAACATGGTATTGGAAAGTTTGTCTTTAGTTCCTCTGCCACCGTGTATGGTGACCAGCCCTCCCCTTTGAAAGAAGAAATGGCGTTACAGAAAACCACCAATCCCTATGGTGAGACCAAAGCCATTAGCGAGAGGATTCTTACTGATGTTTCCCAAGCAAATGATGGCTTTGCTGTGAGTCTCTTGCGATATTTCAACCCTGTAGGTGCCCATGAAAGCGGATTGATCGGAGAAGACCCTAACGGAATCCCCAACAACCTGATGCCCTTTGTGACAAAGGTGGCGAAAGGAAAACTGACCCGTTTAAGCGTTTTTGGAAACGACTACGAGACAGCGGATGGCACCGGTGTTCGGGATTACATTCATGTGATGGACCTTGCCGAAGGACATGTGAAGGCCATCGAGAACCTCTCAAAGGGTGTTAATGTCTATAACCTGGGGACTGGAACAGGGGTTTCCGTGCTGGAACTTGTGAATGCATTTATGAAGGTAAACAATGTCGATGTACCTTATGAAATTGTCGGGAGAAGACCAGGAGACATCGCTATCTGTTTTGCTGACCCTGAAAAAGCAGAACAGGAACTGGGTTGGAAAGCCACGCGTAGCGTTGAAGACATGGTCAGAGATGCCTGGAAGTTTGAGGTAGATAATTCGTAGCGTTCATCCCACTCAAAAACCTCCTGTCTGATGAAAAACAGGAGGTTTTCGTGTTGTATGACATTCAATGTTAGATATTATACCGAAATGTTACATATTATACCGATAGGTTATATTTTTTTTCGTACCATAAACCCAAACCCTGCCATTGCCATACCAACTGCGATGTATCCAATCACATTCAAACTTCCAGTTTGAGTGAGTACCGAAGCCTGGTTTATGGTCGTTGTAGCTGTCATCAGGCTACTTTCGGCTGCGAAGGCTTGTATTCCACTCAACACCCACACACACAACACCGAAAGGCTCCTCGCTAACATGCGTCTTCTATTTTTTCTCATCTTGTATTCCTCCAATCTGCCATTCTAAAACCAACTGCATTATCCCATTTCTTCCTTGTTTTCCCAGTGGCGAAACTGTTTTCCCCATTCTTCACCCGTGTGAATTTGTATGGCATCTTCCATTAAATGGATTAATTCCAACATACTTCGAAAGGACGTGGTCTTACCGCTCTCCAGCCATTGAATTCTTCCCTGCCACGTATGATGCTGATCATACTGAATTCGAATAAGAAAATTAGTGCCCCCGGGCACACGAAATTCTTCTTTCTCCTGCATTGTCGTTTTCAATACTTTCCCCCCCTTTACGGAGTCAAAAATACCGCCACCATCTCTGCAAAGAGGACAGCGATCCTTATGTTTCTATTATAGGTTATCGGGTGTGACACCATTGATACATCACCGATACATTGCCGTTACTTTTGCGTTACGTTATCGTTTCACGAAAAAAAGTGCCTCTTCTGAATCATTTTAAGACCAGAAAGACACTTCCAAAAACAGGATTATTATCATTTTTCGTCAATCCAAATCTAAGATTCGTCCTCCTCTTCTTCATACACCGATTCCCCCATCTGAGGCTGAATCGTGATGGTCATCTGAATACCCAGTTCATTGTTCTCATCATTAAAATAATCAATCAACCGATCAATCAATAGTTTCGTCTGACCTGTTGTGAGTCCCGGAAATAGAGCTGCAAAACGCCGATCACTCAGTCGTGTAAGTGCATCGCTTCGACGCAAATGGTGTAACAAATCATTTTTTATACTCATTTCAGTTTCTTCCAGAGATGCCCTGGTTTGGTCAGCCTCATTGGGTTTCCAGGTGATAATACACAACTGGTTACAGGTTCCATTACGTTCACATTTTCTTTTTTCCAACTGATAAATCGATTCAAAAACAGTTGGATGACAGTAAAACGCTGTGTCAGGGGGTTTTTCGCTTGCATTTTTCGGTAGCAGCTCCGGGATTTGATGAGTGGTAATCTGATGATATATGCTTTTCATCGATGCACTTGGCGCAATTCCCAACTCCCGGTATTGGAGAGAAGTCACATATTGGTAATGATGCTGCGCTTCTTTTATTTTTCCGATTTTAAGCAGTGTTTTCAGGTAGATCAGGTGGAACGTCTCCTCTGCCGGCTCAAGAAACATGGCTTTTTCGCACACGTTCAACACTTTATTGTACTGTTTCATTTCAGTCAACAGTTGGCAGATTTCCATTACATCGTTCATAAACAACCTGCGGTAAAACATTTTTGCAGGAATCACCCAGTCTTCCCCTGAACATTCAGGCAGATAATCACCCTGATAGTATTCCAATGACCTCATATATAGCTGAACAGCCCCCTGTGGATCACTGGCACTCATTTCCCGCGCATCCGCTGACATAGACTCAAAGATATCTACATCAATCTGGTACTGTATGTCCGGGTTCCAGTAATAGGCGCCATTATCAAAACATATGATACTGCTTCCATCTTCAGCAGTGTCTATGTTCATCAATTTTCTAAGACGGTGCATCTGTGTCCTCAACAATCCCCTGGGGTTTTCAAAGTTCGCTTCAGGCCAGAGATGATCCACAATCACTTCTGGCAAAAGACTCTTTTGTCTGTAGGTCAACAGATACATGAACAGTGTCCATATTTTCTTCGAACTTCGTGCTTCCGATGTTAAGATTCTTTGGTCGCACCTCACAACAAAACGGCCCAGCGTCTCAATTTCCAGATGTGAACCTTCCAGTTTATATTCATTTGCCGTTATATCTGTTCTCACAAAAATCACCACTGACTTCCTTTAGTGTCTGTATTCACAACGCAAGTATCCTTTACTTAAATATACCCTCAGAAAGATCGCTAAAACCACAGCGCACGGATATTCACAGCGTGCTGCAAAAATAAAAGATATCCCGTAGATTTCTACGGGATTTTTAGATTGTGTTCCGGCCATTCCTTTGTCTTCAATTAGATAATCCTAAGGGTTTTACGGGATATCGATGAACACATCCACATTGAAATTAGGGCGCAGAAAATCATCGGCATTTTCAATTGAAATCGTGACAGGCACCACAGTCTCATTATTCACCACAAAGGCGGTATCTGCAATGGCTGTGACTTTTCCCTGATAGGACCTGCTGCGATCCGCTGCCGGTACCAATGTGACCTTTGACCCAATGTTCACGTCCCGGATAAATTCCTCCAGCACATCCGCTTCCACCACCAGTGTATCCAGGTTAATGAACTGGAGTAATCGCTGGCTGGCGTCCACACGGTCACCTTCATTCAGTTCCAGGTCCACCACAGCCCCCCGGTCATAAGGACAAACGATGTGATTTTCATCCAGAAAAATCTGATTCAGGCGTTCTTCCATTCGCTGCAGGCTTCCTTCCAGGGCAGCCACCTTCTCTCGGCCAATGTTCAGTTGCTGAATACCGGATTGTTGATTTAGTCTCAGTGAAAGATCCTGTACATGTTTTTCACGAGAAGCGGCTTCTCTCAAGTACCGGTCCACTTCCTCCTGGGCAATGGCACCGGCCTCCTGCAGTGCCAGCCGTGCTTCCAGGTCTTTCTGAGACTGAGCCAGTTCCTCCTCAGCAAAAGCCAAGTCCTGTGCAAGACGATCTGTTTCCTGTCCCAATTCAGCCGCCTGGGCTCGGACTTCTGCCTGGGCGACATCCAATTCGGCTCTCAGTTCCGCTGCCTGATGCTGGTACTCTGTCAGGTCCAAGGCCAGTACCGGTTCTCCGGCTGTGACCTGCTGACCATCTTTCACCAGCATCTCTGCCACCCTGGCACTAACATCCAGGCTGACACTCATTTCTTCACTCACATTGACCCGGCCAAAAGCTTCCACCTGATGACTCACTACAGACAGGTCCACTTCTTCCACTTCCGTCTCGCCGTTGGCACTGTCGCAGGCTGTCAGCATAAGCGTCGCAAACAGCGCCAATACCAACCCAATTTTTTTCATCTCACCGCTATGCAATTTCTTCATGTTCATCCCATACCTTTCCGTCCCGCACCTGTATAATTCGATTGCCGTAAGCCGCCGTCTCCACAGAATGACTCACTTGGACAATGGTTTTTCCCTGTTCCCGGTTGATCCTGGCCAATAACTGCATCACTTCTTCCGTGGTGCGGCTGTCCAGGTTGCCTGTTGGCTCGTCCGCCAGAATAATGTCCGGGTTGTTCATCAGTGCCCGGGCGATGGCCACCCGTTGCTGCTGACCACCGGAAAGCTCGCGGGGTGTTTTTCCGCCGGTCTGTCAGTTCCACCGTTGCCATGATTTCTTCCAGTCGTGTCTGGTGTTCTTTTGCTTTTTTTCCATCCAACAATAGCGGTAGTAAAATGTTGTCTTCCACCGTCAGGTTAGGTACCAGGTTGTAAAACTGGAACACAAACCCAACCTGACGCCGGCGCATGATACTTTGTTCTTTGTCCGACAGCCCGGACAATTCTGTTCCCGCCAGCCGTATTTTCCCGGAGGTGGGCTGATCCAGTCCGCCCATAAGGTACAAAAGTGTGCTTTTTCCTGATCCGGAAGGACCCATAATGGTCACAAACTCCCCTTCATCAATGGTCAGGTTGATGTTTTGAAGGACTTCCACTGGGACCTCTCCTAGCAAATAGGTCTTGTTCAGGTTTTCTATTTTGATGGCTTCAGGCATCTTTATCCCTCTTTCTTATTGATTGTTGACGCGTATTAGAACTGATCTATTCATATTTAATGGCTTCCACAATGTTCATCCGGGCATTTTTCATGGCCGGGCTCAGAGAGGCCAGTACAGCAATGATAATGCCTCCCTGAATGGCCGTGGCAAAGAAGCTGTTGACAAAGTGTATGCCAATGGGTACATTGGTAGCGTCCATGAGGTAGGGTACCCCCAGCAGCATGAGAATAGCTCCCAGCACCCCCACAGCTCCGGCAATGCAGCCACCGGTAATGGCTTCTGCAAAAATCATTTTAATCACCTGGCGCCGACTCATGCCAACCGATTTCATAATGGCCAGGGAGCGGCGGCGTTCAATAAAGCTGATGACATAATTGTTGAACACCCCGAACACACCAATGACCATGGCCAGGATGGAGAACCCTTTTAAAATCACGAAAAACTGTTTGTTAGACTCTATGTTCATGTCTTCCATGGCCTGGTTGGTCTGCCCCCAGAAGCCACGACGCTGAAATTTGCTGCGGATGTCTGCCAACACCTGGTCGGCTTCTGCTCCCTCATCGATGCGGACAAAATAGGTATCAATGAACCGATTCCCCATGTCACTCCTGTAATACTGCTGGTGAATGATGGCATTGCTGCCATTCATCATCATAGAGTCATAGAAACCGATCACTTGGTACTCTTTAGGCCCGCCGGGCATTTCCAGGGTCAATGCGTCTCCCACTTCAAGTTGGAGGGTTTTTTGCATCATACTGGCAGGAATAATATACCGGCCTTCCCCTAATTTTGTCAGCAATTCATCGGCATCTGCCCCGTTCAGGGGGCGAAAGGCTATGAAATCCCGGTAAGTGAGAGGGTCGATGCCCTGCAGGTACCGCAAAGGGTATTCATGGCTGCTGACAGTGACCTCCCCCCACTGCTCACGGGCAGCATAGGTGGACGCTACCCCCGGTACAGCACGGAGTGATTGTTCAGTACTCCGGTCTGCCTGAGCGACGCTGACCATGAGGTCAAACTGCCAGTCACGGTACGCGTTCAGCACCTCCACCCCCACACTGTAGCTGATGGTGTTGATCATCAAAAGCACGGCAATACCAATGGTCAGCAAGGTGATGTTGTTTAGGATGTTTTTATTGTCCCTCAGGTTTTTCACTGCCAGAATACCTTCGTTTCCAAAAATCAAGCCGTATAGGTGACCGAAAAGCAAGAGAAAAGCACTGGTCAGCAACGGCACGGCCATGACAACTCCCGTAATGGTGGCAAAAATCCCTAACGCACTGGCAGGCAGCGCCAGTATATGCGGTGCCAGACGGGGTGCCAGTGTACCAAAGAGGAGCAGCGACACTGCTGCCACTGACTTCCAGTTTTTTCGGCGGCTGTGGTTATCCACCAGGTTCAGCACAAGCTCTTTGATGGGAATTTTTGAAACCCTGGCAATGGGAATCCAGGAACTGATCACGGAAACACACACCGCCAAAATGAACGCACTGGCTAAATGCCCCGGCCCGAATTCCATTGAAAAATCCATCTGCCCGCTCCAAGGGTCGTTGGCTAAAATGGAGGTCATACCGTACAAGATACCTACTCCGGCGCCCAAACCAAGGAGCCCTCCCAATACACCATAAGCCAGGCTTTCACCCAAAAGTACTGCGTCTGTGGTTTTTCGGGTGGCACCAACGCTGCGAAAAGTACCGATCACCGGCAGCCGTTCCACCGTGATTACCTTGAAGGTTGAATAGATAATAAACACACTGATGAACAACACCATGGTGGTCATGAGAAAAAAGGGCATGATGATCGTGTCCAGCATGCCGGAGATATCTTCGGGAGAAAAAGGTGGACTGACATCATAGCGAGAGTAGATGGCTTCCAGCCGTGCCTGTACTTGCGTCTCATCTGCCCCGGGTGCCAGAACCACGTAGGCGGTACTAACACTGCCCTGCACCCCGGACAGGGATGAGGCATAGTCCAAAGGTATCACGGCAGTACGGGTTTCCGACTGAGGCGAGTCCTGGAACACACCCGTAGGCCGGGCAATGCCCCACACCACCAGCCGACGTTTTGACCCCATGATTTCCAGATTAATCACATCACCCGTTTGAAACCCATACTGGTCTGCAAAGCGTTGATTGAGGATGATATGGTTGCCGGCGAAGGGCCTTCCTACAGCTTTTTGCTGAAAGTTAACAGGGTTGAACACATCCAAGTCATCCAACCTGAACCCTCGAATCTGTAACTGTGCTGTTTCTGGATGAACACTTTCGCCGCCATTCCGTGGCACAGTGTATGTCCCTCCCATGGAAACTTCCCCTGCTGTCAGTGCCACCCCTTCCACGGCATCAGCCGCAATGCGGAACATCCGGGAGGGAGATTGGTCATCCGCCCGAATTAGCAGTGAGGCTTGGCCCGTTTGCATCCGCATCTGGTTTTCATACATCACTGTCATGGTACCGGCAATGGCGTTGGAGGCAAAAAACAGCGCCGCCGAAGAAGTAATGGCGATCACAATGAGAAAAGTGCGAAACTTTTTCTCCCAGATATTTTTCAGAATGTACTTGAGTATTGTTCCCATCATTTCACCGCCTGGTTCTTTCATTATTGCTTCTTCCATACATTACGCAGTTCCTTTTTGTTTGTTTCATTCTTGACAAAAAAAAGACAGTCCGATTAAATACCGGCACTGCTCATAAAATTTATTTGGTCTTATTCATCTGCTTTCGACAGCATTACGTTGTTTGATGGTATTCTTTAAACCACCCGACAAATTTTTCCAGTCCTTCTTCAATCCCTGTCGACGGTGTATAGCCTGTGTCTTTTGTTAAACCCGAGATGTCTGCGTATGTTCTCACTACATCACCCGGCTGCATGTCCATGTATTCCTTCTGCGCTTTTTTTCCAAGGTATCTCTCAAGAATGCCTATGAATTTTTCCAACTGAACTGGATTGGTGTTCCCAATGTTATAGATTTTATAGGGTGGCTTTGAAGTGGGGGCAAGGGGGATGATTCTCTCAATTCCTTCCACCACATCATCAATGTAGGTGAAATCCCGTTCCATTTTACCGTGGTTAAAAACCTTAATGGGTATACCCTTCATAATGTTGTCAGAAAAAGAGTAATAGGCCATGTCCGGCCTTCCCCATGGTCCATAAACCGTAAAAAAACGGAGCCCAGTTGTTGGTATGCCATAGAGATGGCTGTAGGTGTGTGCCATTAACTCGTTGGCTTTTTTAGTAGCTGCATATAAGCTGACTGGGTGATCCACTGAATCATCAGTTGAAAAAGGCACCTTTTGATTTCCCCCGTACACTGAACTGGAAGATGCGTAGACCAAATGCCGTACAGGATGTCGGCGGCAGGCTTCCAGTATGTTTAAGAAGCCGGTCATATTTGAATCCATGTATGCATACGGATTCTCGATGCTATAGCGGACGCCTGCCTGGGCAGCTAAATTGACCACCGTGTCAAAGGCATGAGATGTGAAGAGACTGTCCAACCTGTCTTTGTCCTTAAGATCAATCTGCAGAAAAGTGAAGCTGTCGTATTCTTTCAGTATTTCCAAACGCTTCATTTTCAGATTCGGGTCATAGTAATCATTCAAATTGTCAATGCCGACCACTTTTTCCCCTTTTTTCAGGCATGACAAGGAAAGATGAAAACCGATAAACCCCGCTGCGCCTGTTATTAACAGATCAGACTTCTTCATACAAATCCTCCTTAAAGCCATTTGTCATGATTGAGTGATTGTCGTCACGGTTTTCGACGAGCTCATTTGACTGAGATCATGGGGTGCATCAGTTGTTTTATCGTCTACCAGTGGTCCATTTTTACTCAGCGCTGCAAAAGCAATGGCTACAACGATGTACATAAAGGCATTGGAAAGCTGGGGTGAGAAAAAGCTGTCTGTAAACCCTCTGATTAAAAACCCACCAATTGAAACCAGTAACCCTGTGACCAGATAGAGATTCTGCTCATGCTCCCTCACCTTTGCCGAGAAAAAAGCAATCACAAGCTTGCCTATTATCCAGAAAAAGAAAGCCAGGTAAAAAAACAATCCCAGCAGGCCTGAATTTATGATAATGTCCAGGTACATATTATGAGCCTGGGTTGTTCGAATCATCTTCTGATTCTTGAAATCCCGGAGATCAAGCACCCCATATCGGCCGTACCCAAAAATAACTCTCTCAGGTGCTGATTGCCATTCTATTTTAAGGTCTTTTATAACTGATCGCCAAATCATATCCGTCCGTCCTGCAGATAAAACACTGGGATCACCAGTATCGAAGCCCGTCATTGCCCTGTCAACCACGCTGGGCATAAAGAAGCTTATCATAAGCCCTGTTATAATAATGGGAATAATTAGCTTATACTTTTTCGTCATGAAGATCACTGCAATGAATGACAGGATAATTAAAAAATAGGCTGCTCTTGAGTAGGTAACCGCCGTTGCCCCTAAAGCCAATACCACCGCTGCATACATCCACATTCGGTATGGATTTTTTTTGTCCAGCGAAAATGTCAGTAAGAATGGCACACCCACTATCAGAAAATCAGCCAGATTATTCCCATGCATTCCAAGGTATTCTGCTATTATTCCCCGAACTATAAAAAACTCAGTGTTTGGAGGAACTTCAACAATAAAAATCCCCAGGATCGTCATTGATAACAGCACCATGGAAACAGCCAAATATTTTGCCAGTTGATAGATTTCATCCCTGTTCCTGACTGATGCCACAATCATAATAAAGGGAACACTTCTCAGTGCCTGGATAATGCCATGAGAAAAAAAGAATTTTCCCGGCGAATAACTTTCGTTCCAAAATTCCATGGTGTGTGCCGCGACGTGACCTGATCGCAAAGCTGCAACCAATAGAAGCACCATGCTTCCTGCATAAAAAATCACTGCCGGTTTTACATCGGAAAATTCCAGTTTTTCGTTTATGAGAAAGCCTACCAGTGCAATAATAAGAATAAAATTACTGACCTTCGCGCCAGGTACAGGCAAGACATTGGTTCCCATGATCACAGTCCCAAGGAGGGGTAACGCGAGGATGGAAATGAAAAGACTACGCTGGCTGTTTCCCAGAAGAAGTACCGCCAGAATAAAGGCAGCAGGAATAATCAACGCCATCATGGGTGTGTCCATCGATAACATGACGCTCATTCCAAGTGCTGCAACCATTAATAACCCTATCCAATATCTGTCTAATTGACTGATCATAGCTTCAGCTTCTTTCTTAACGATTTAACTCGGTATCACCACTAATGACTGGGTCTGTCTGATCATGTTAGCCTAATGCTTACCTATACGAATGAGTGGTGTATGACTCATCCCTTCCATCCAATTGATGGTTATTGACAATTGTTATGATTAGTATCAGTAAGAAACCAATTAAAATCCCACCGAAGGCGCCAATGACCCATAAATGTTTCTGCACAATGCCATCGGGTTGTCGTGGTTCCTCTGCCTCTTTGATGATGTTGACATAGTCCTGCTCATATATTTCAATGACAATTTGCCTGGTTGTTTCCGCTATGGTTTGTGCAATTAATTGTGCTGCCGCCGGGTTATTGTTTGCAATTGACACTTCAACAATTCTTGAATTGGTAATAATTTCTGTTGTCAGCTGATCTCTAAAGTTGGTCATCGAGTAAGACGATATCCCTACCTCGCTTTCAATCAAATGTCGGTTGATTTCATCCAATACCCGTGTACTCATAATAATACCAGGTATGTCATTCACCAGTCTTTCGCTTACCTGGAACGATTGCAGCAACTCCTGTGTATTTTCAAATAACTGGTCTTCCTGAATTGCATCATCCTCGTTTTGCAGCACATTAGGTTCGGTTTCAACACCTCGTCTACTGATGAGCAGTGTTGTCTGAGAACGGTAAGTGGCTTCAAAATTTCTAATCACAAAAAAATAATTTAATACGATGGCAACCAAAATGATGCCGATAAAATAATACTTATACTTCAACAGGTTTCTGAAAAAAGGGACCATCTGACAAACCTCCTTTTGCAAATGTATATGGCCAGGATTCATGAAGGGAAAATTTCGTTGGTTATAATAAAGATCATGGTTTTCTAATACCCCAATAACCAACTCGCAAATCTAACTCTCATCATTCATTGTGTTTCACAGTCTTTCTTGCACAAAAAAGGCTAATTAAAATAGTACAGTTTGACGTGTTCAACAGAAAAAATGACAGATCAAACAAGCTTAAAAACTCACTTTATATGATGGAATGCAAGCCAATAAGGGTATATTGGTGGATATACTGTGTGTTAGGAGGTGATCATTTTGACCAGTCGCTTTGTTAGTTGGGTCAAGACTCAAAATGCTCATGGTCACTTATTGTGGCTGAGATCGATGGCCAGAATGAAAAGATCCCTGGTTAAAAGGAATCGGGAATTCTGGAGACCTGAAACGATTTACAAAGCCATCAATCCTTTCAGGTGGTCTTACTATAAAAAACAAAAAATGTACGAGGACCTGGTGTTGGGAGATAAGATCAGGCATGGTGTCTACAAAGTATTCTTAAAACGGGATGGTGAGTCGGTATATATTGTCAAAATCCCAAGAAAAGACACGAGGTTCAGCCGCCATTTTGTGCGTTCCATCCGAAGAGAGGAAGACTACATTGATTTCTGCAACACACTGAGAGGTTTGACAAAGTTGAAATATTTGAGTGAGCATATCGTAGAGGTTGTTGAGATATATCGTGATGGTGGGTATGTGTCGCCTTATATAAACGGGTATAATTTAGCAGAAGTGCTTGAGGGCGCTGCCATTATCGAGCGGAATGTTCACCTTAAACTAAAGCAGTCAGCCAATGAGCTGATTTGCAATCTGGAGAAATTTCTAAATGAATTTGGGTATATTCATGGTGATTGGGATCTGCAAAATCTGGTTTATGATGAAACTGAAAACCGAATTATGATCGTGGATCTGGAAGGGTTTTTTATCTACCGAAATGGTGAAATTGAAACACAGATAGAGCGCATTAAAGAAAATCTGCACAACATAAAAACAATGCACGGATTCAGCGGCACTTATTAACAGGATTTTTTTGCGGTGGTAGTCCTCGGATAAACTTAGATTTTGTGCATCATTTGAGAGGAAGTGAAATTGTGGTGAAGAAGAGCTTTATCCTTACGGCGGATGATTTTGGAATGACAGAAGGGTGCAATGCAGGCATTATCAAGGCGATGAAAGAAGGCATTGTCACCAGCACAAGCATCATGATGAATATGCCAAAAATAGATCACGGCATTGCGTTAGCCCGTCAGCATAAGATTCAGGCTATGGGTGTCCACATAAACATTTCACAGGGGCCGTCGTTATTGCCCCGAGAGGAAGTCTCATCGTTGGTCAATGAAAACGGCCGGTTTATCCTTGAGGTGAGGGACGGTAACTTTAAAGGAGTGAATGAGATCACGCAAAAGTTTAGTGCTAAGGAAATTGAGAAGGAAGCAAGAGAACAAATTGAACGGTTCAGAGAATTTGGAATAAAACTGTCTCATCTGGACACACATCATTCCATCCATATGAGGCGTGAATTTAGACACATTTTTATTAAACTTGCCAATGAATACAAGGTGCCCTTGCGAAAAATCAACTATGGTAAAACGTCACTCAAAAGAAGAATTTTTGAAAAATTTATTCGGCGTGATATTTATCGCTCAGCAGATCAGTTTACAACCCATTTTTTTGAAGAAGGCGTCAGCATGGATGTTCTAAAGAATATGATTTTGGAAGCGCCTCCAGGGGTGACTGAAATCATGTGTCATCCCGGGTTTGTGGACGATGAGCTGATGGCCATCAGCGGCTACAACACTAAACGGGGGGAAGAACTGGAGATCCTGACCAGCGAAGAAATGAAGAACTGGATTCGTGACCATCACATTTCCCTGGTTTCTTATGATGAGCTGTTTAATGATAAAAGGTATGTTTGAAGCAACCTCTGGAAGTCAGCGAAAAAAGGGAGAACTGATGTGAATCTATGAATAATGCAGTCATACTTTTCCCTATATCTTGGTTAATGGCACTTAATCAATTCCGTTGATCAATATGTGATTTGCGATGACATGAATTACATATAAGGAGGATGGATTCGATGCCTGGCGCACCAAAAATGCTGGCTCCCAACAAAGGGAGCCAGCATTTTAGTTTTTTGTCTTATGAGCTTTAGCGAGTACTATCTTAGAGGATCTTTATTTATTTCCAGTTAACCAATTGAACTGTGTAGGTGCCTGTAACCGACGTTTCTGCATTCAATTTAACTGTAATCGTCACAGTGCCGGTTTTTGTTCCTGACTTAATTCTCATCAAGCCATTCTGATCAATGGAAGCATTCTTGTCTCCAGACACAGACCATGTAAGCTGTTCCCCGGAAATCTCTTTCCCTCCGCCACGTAGTACGGCTGAGTATTGAGTTTGTGCCTCGTTCGGATAGATCTTGGTGGTGCTGCTACCGTAGATTGTTAGTGTATAACCATCATATTTCGATACTTCTTCCACTGGCTCCGGTTCTGGTGTTGGTTCTGGCGCTGGTGCCGGTTCTGGTGCAAGGACTTTTGAACTATGATAGGTCAAAGGCAATGAATAGGTGCCAACAACCGATGGTGCTTCTTTCATGCTAACCGTTATGATGGCAGTCCCTTCCTTTGTACTGGGATCAACCTTCAACAGACCATTTTGGTCGATACTGACACCGTCAAGGCCACTCACTTTCCAAACCAGTTCCCCATTCACTTCACCCTTGTTGCGGATGATTGCAGAAAACTGTGTTTGTGCCTCAGTGTTGTATATCTGCATGCTTTTGCTGCCATAGATTGTTATCCTGTAGTTTTCATAACCCTGTACTGGTGTTGGCTCTGGTACTGGTGTTGGCTCTGGTACCGGTGTTGGCTCTGGTACCGGTGTTGGCTCTGGTACCGGTGTTGGCTCTGGTGCTGGTGTTGGCTCTGGTGCTGGTGGCTGATAACTGGCTAAAAATTTAGCCGTTTCATCGTAAAACTGAAAACCTCTGTCAGATCCCCAGCCATAACCGGCAATCCGCTCTGCAGACAGACTCGATATAGTGTAGAAAATGTTTCCGTTCTCTGCCACGATGCCTGTGTTGGTACCAATCTCCAGGAATTTGTGCCATGCTTTATCACCTGATGATGATACAAAATACGGGGAGCTATTGTGCGTGTATTTCGTATTCACCATGGCCGTGTCATGCATAAACATGGAGCCGTGATAGATGGCATTCACCACTTCATCACTTTTATCCGGTATTGAGATCAGATGGAACAAAATCATTGCTGTGTCAAAAGGTACAATTGAAGGTGGCTCAAAGAGTCTTGCCCATATTGGCTCATAAGTGGCTTCGTTATACTTTCCTGCCCAACCGCCAAGAACGCCGTTTTGTTCTACTTGAGATTTGATAACGAAATCCAACGCTTTGTCATAGGATTCTTGTATCTTTTGTTTGTATGCTGCATCAAAGAGGTCATTGTTAAAGGGGTACGTGTTGGTTAAAATTTTCTGGTACATGGACATCACGTTGAAGTGCACCATTTGCAGCATCGTACCGCGGTTTTCAAACTTGGATGAAGGCCAGGTCTGGTCCGGATAATGTTCTGGGAAACTACCCTGGTCATGCTGCATGTAAAGAATCATGTCCATTGCTTTGTAAATGGAATCTTTGTATTTAGTGCCACCATACTTTCCATACACCGCTGCCAGGTATTGAATGTGGGTTGTTGTGGCATTGTTGTCGATGGAGGATGTGGGTACTTTATTATCTTGTGTTTTGGTGTGTGATTTGAATTCAGTGCCGTTCCATGCTCTTGTATAGATTCTGTCATCGAACCGTTTACTCCATGCACCCAGTCCTTGGTAATCCATTTGCCAGGAAACTACATAATCGGCAATGGTTGTTGATACCGTATGCTCGGGAGTATACGCATTTTTCACATACTTGGTTTTACCAGGCATATCCCTGGTTAATTGATCCACAAGGGCTTTCGCTTGATGTGATACATCTGTCTCCAACACTTGTTCTGTTGGTGTTGGTTCTGTTGGTGCTGGTTCTGTTGGTGCTGGTGTTGGTGCTGGTGCTGGTGTTGGTTCTGGTGCTGGTGTTGGTGCTGGTTCTGGTGCTGGTGTTGGTGCTGGTTCTGTTGTAACCGTCTTGGAGCTGTGATACACCAGTGACACCGATCGAGTGCCAACAACTGAAGCATCTTCTTTCATGGTTACAGTGATTATCGCAGTTCCTTCTTTTGTGCTGGGGTCTACCTGTAAAAGGCCTGCCTGTGTGATGGATACGCCTGACAGTCCACCCACTGACCATACCAGTTCTTTGTTCTCTTCACCTGACGGACTTCTCAGAATCGCTGAATATTGTGATTCAGATGCAGTGTTGTAGATCGACATACTGGAGGTTCCATAGATGGTAATTGTGTGGTTCGGATACAGTGAACTATTTGCGTAGGCTGCAAACGGTGCAGACATGATAAGTATTGTGATAAGAAGCCATACCGCTCCTTTTTGAATGACATTCTTACGAGTTATTGACATAAAAAACACCTCCTGATTCAAATCATACGATCTGTTTGAAAAAGAGATGTTCAGACATGCTTTTTAAACATGCTATGCTGACCCATCATGGCAACCCGGCTTTCTCATGAATTATTTGAGATCCGTAGTTTTGCGTCCTTACCTCTCGGTAAGTTTGCCTTTTTCATGATCGTACTTCATGTATATTATGTTAACACACGAAGAAAGTATATCAATAGGACCATTGGGTAAACATCACAGGACTTCCGTCCATTACTGCTTTTGGGGGGTTGAATGCAAAACAGTGTTTTGGTTGCTTTTCTACAACGGGGAGTGACTGCGTAAAAACGCATCGGTTACTTCATAGAATTGAAACCCTCGTTCTGATGCCCATCCATAACCATACAATCGTTCCACTGGCAATTCAGAGATGTGATGTAAAATCTTGCTGTGTGCGGCATAAATGCCTTCGTTGGTTTGAATGTCAATAAATTTGTTCCACATTTTCATCCCTGGTGCCGTGTGGAAAAATGGAGGCTCCTGGCTGCGGTATTCCATATCCAGTTTAACCGTATTGTACATCCACATGTTGCCATGGTAGATGGCGTTGGTGATCTCATCGCTTTTGTCTGGTATGGAAATCAGGTGAAATAAAATCATGGCTGTGTCAAAAGCATTAATGGAAGGCGGCTCAAAATTCCGCGCCCACCTGGGTTGATAAATCTCTTCATCGTATTTTCCTGCCCAGCCAGTTAACACGCCGTCTTGCTTGACCTGCGATTTAATGACAAAATCCAGGGCTTTGTCGTAAGACTTGCGAATCTTCGCTTTGTCTTCTTCACTAAAAAGATCATTGTTAAAAGGATAGGTGTTGTTTAATATCTTCTGGTACATCGACAGATTATTATAATGCACCATCTGCAAAATGGTGCCCCTGTTTTCAAAACGCGAAGGCCCATATGTCTGTTCAGGATACATTTCTCCCCAGCTGCCCTGCTCATGTTGCATGTGAAGAATCATGTCCATGGCTTTGTGAATGGATTTCTTATAGCGTTCTCCACCATACTTGCCATAAACAGCCGCTAGATAATGAATGTGCGATGTTGTGGCATTGTTGTCGATGGATGATGTGGGCACTTTATTGTCATGGGTATATGTGTGTGATTTTATCTCAGACCCGTTCCATTGTCGTGAATAGATTCTATCATCGAAATTTTTGCCCCATCCTCCCAATCCTTCATAATCCAGTTGCCAGCTGATCACATAATCTGCAATCTGAGTGGACACATCTCGGGATGGGATGTATTTGTCTTCAACATGCCGCGTTTTAGAAGGGATTTCCTTTGATAAGTATTCCACCAGTTCTTTTTGGTACTGGGTAAGAACCGTACTGCTGGTTATATGAGCTGATTGACTGACAGGTTCTTGATTTGTGCCTGAATCTTCACTGTTCTTAGTGGTCATATCATTTCTTTCATCAGACATGGCTTTAACAGCCGGATTCGATAGTGCCTCGTCATAGTACGTCAGAGAAACTGCACGGGTTGCTTGTATCCGTGGAGCTTCTGTTGTCGCAACAGTAATCACTACTGTGCCTTCCTGTGCATTGGGATCGACAATGAGCAAACCCTTCTGTGTAATGGAAACACCCTCGACACCCGCAACAGACCATTTCAACCCCCTGGACATTTCACCTTCCGGACCGCGAAGTATTGCACTATAACGGGTTCTGGCTTCGTTTGGGTAAATGTTCATGGAATCATTTCCGTAAATAGTCAGTGAATAGTCGTTTAAAATAGTCTCCGACTTGATGGATGTTGCTGCCACCACTACTGAAAGCCCCTGGGCTAGTAACAAAATTGTCAACAACGCTGCAATCCCTTTTCTGAATAGATTCTTAAAACCACTTTTCACAAAAAATCACCCCAATCGTACCTCATCTTATCAACCAATGTCTTTCAAAATATACCGCTTACCTCTTCACCTTCAAGTTAACATAACGACAGTGCATGTCAATAGGGCCAACTTATGAAAAAACCTGCATCTGGCAGATGCAGGCATTAAACGTGCAGACCGTATTGACTCAATTGAATATTACTTTGCCGCTTTTTTTCTGGCATACGACTCACGCAGGCGACGCAAAACCCCTGGAAAAAAACTAAGATAATATAGCCCAAAAAATCGTGCATTTTCCCTTTTTCGGGGTTTCAGTATTTTCCGAGCTTCCGGGTAGTCATGTATCTTTAAATAATAATTTAGTTTCGCAATCTCAGTCGTTGTTTTTGCCTGTTCCTGCTGTTCTTTTGTACTAAATTTTTCAATAGCGCCTGATTTCTCCAATTGGGTGTATGTATATTCTCTTTCTACTCCCCATCGGTGAGCCAGTTTTTTTGTCCATGTATTTGGCGTTTTCCTGTAGTACGCCAATTTTTCCGGCATACAAACAGCGATCCCCTCTGCAAAAACACGCATAAATAAATAGTAGTCATGTGCATACTGTAAATTTGGATCAAACCACGGCCGCTCCATCCGGTCAAGGACACTTTTTCTAATCATGGCTGTTTGGAAACAGATTTCGTTTGTTATCAGGTTTCTTCCAAACAGATTTCCCTTGCGATATTCCAGATCAGTTTGCCTGCTCATTTTACCTTCTTCATCAATGACATAAAAAGATGAATAACAGAAAACAACGTCAGGTTCACTTTCAAACAGTTTCACCTGCTCCTCCAATTTATGAGGCACCCATTGATCGTCCGTATCTAAAAACGCCATGTATTCACCTTCACAATAATCCATGGCAAACTCTCGTGCATCACCCAGATGCATATGTGTCGGGGTTTTTAAATATTTAATCCTCGCATCAGGCAAAAACGCCTTCAAGATCTCATGACTTCTGTCAACAGAATGGTTATCAACGAATATAAGTTGCCAGTTCTGATAGGTTTGTTCCATAACACTGGTCAATGTTTCCTTTAAATACTTTTCTGAATTGTAGCAGTTCATTAAGATGGAAACCAACGGATCACTGTTCATATCTATTCACCCCTCACAGATTGTCTTTCGCCATCTCACTCAAATCTTCCAAATACTGTTTAATCTGCCTTGTGCAAATCGTGTAAACATCTTCTTCATGATACTGACGATACCATTCAACTGTCATCTCAATGGTTTTTTCAATGGACCAGGCAGGGTTCCATTTCAATACCCTTTTTGCTTTACTGATGTCTAGGCACAGCATGTTCGTTTCGTGAAACTGTTGTTTTGATTTCATGCTATCATAGGAGCCCTTTCCCCAGTGTTTAATCACTTTCTGAACAATTCTCTCCACCTCAATCATGCTTTCTGACTCAGGTCCAAAATTCCACGCGCCAATCAAGGCTTTTTCTCTTTCCGCCAAACGAACTGCCAACAATAAATACCCATAAAGGGGTTCAAGAACATGCTGCCATGGCCTGATTGCACTGGGATTTCGTAAGATGATTGACCGATTCTGCTCCAGGGATCGTATACAGTCAGGGATAATTCTATCTTTAGACCAGTCACCGCCACCGACAACATTTCCCGCCCGAACAGTAGCAATATATTTGGTGTTATCCTGATCTTCCAAGTCATTGAAAAATGACTGCCGGTATGAGGAAACCAGTAATTCGGCGCATGCTTTGCTTGAACTGTAAGGATCATATCCTCCCAGTGAGTCGTTTTCCCGGTAGCCCCAAATCCACTCTTTATTTTCGTAACACTTGTCAGTGGTGATAATTACTCCGACTTTTGTTTCAGGTGTATTGCGAATACATTCAAGCACATTCATGGTTCCCATCACATTTGTTTCATAGGTTTCAACCGGGTTTTCATAGGATCGACCGACAAGAGGCTGTGCTGCAAGATGAAAAACCAACTCAGGCTTAACCGTTTCAAATACCCTTGAAAGATGTTGCCGATCCCTTATATCTCCCCGATTATCATGCATTTTATGCTGCATTCCGGATAATACAAAATTGTCATCTGGTGTCAGGGGATCCAGCGCATACCCAGTGAGTTCCGCCCCCAACATATGCAACCATACCGAAAGCCAGGACCCCTTGAATCCCGTATGTCCCGTCACCAGTACTCTTTTATTTTGATAGTTTTGAAGTAATGATTCCCTCATATGCTCACCCGTTTCTTATGCTTGCTTTTTCCTTACTTCACTGATATATTCTTCTATCGCCTCATGCCAATGAGGTAATAATTCAAATTCCTTTTGCTGTAAACGCTGGTTCTTCAGCATTTCGCAATCAGGAACAGGCGCTTTCCGGGGAAACATGTTTGAATCAACTGGGATGACTTCAGTTGGCAGCTTCCAGGTTTCAATGATTTTGCGCACATATTCATAGCTGCTTGCATGACCACTGTTCGTTATATGATACAGGCCAAAATAATTCGATTTTAGCAGCTGCAGAATCTTACCGCTCAAATGTTTCGTGTAAGTGGGAGATCCGTATCGATTGACAACACTGTTAATCGATGACTTGTTCCTCGCTTCCAGGTATCGTTGATAGACGAAATTGTTCTGATGGTGGGGTAATCCGCCAAAAAGCCAGCCAGGCCTGATGATGTAATACTTTGAACATTTATCGATAACTGTCTTCTCACCTGCATATTTTGACTGCGCATATTTTGTTTTCAGTTCCACAGGATCCGTTTCAACATAAGCTTTTATCTCATCTCCAAATAATCCACAAGTACTGATGTACACTATCACAGCACCCATTGATTCCCCTTGAATCGCAACGTTTCTTGTGCCTTCCGCATTCACCCGAAAAGCTTTTTCAGGGTTTTCTTCGCAGTAATCCACATCTGTCAAAGCGGCTGCATGGAGAACCCAGTCCGGTTTAATTTCGTGAAATGCTTTCCTAACACTGGCAGCGTCGCATATATCCATCTGGTCTCGATTCATCCCAGACACTTCAATACCACTTTCAGCAGCGGCAGTTTTGATGAAATCTGTCGACAACATTCCATCTGCTCCTGTTACGAGTATCTTTTTCATCACTCTTTCACACTCCAGTTGTGTTGTTTTTTACCACAACTTCCATTTTGCCTGGTTGGTTTCCCATAAATGTTCCAAGTAGTTTCTGTCTCTCACTGTGTCCATGCACTGCCAGAAATCCTTGTGTTTATAGGCTCTCAACTCGCCATCTGCCGCTAATTTCTGCATAGGACCAAACTCAAAGTCGCAGTTAACGTCCGGCGTTAAATAGTCCATGATTTTTTTGTTGAAGACAAAGAAACCACCATTAATATATCCTTCCGCTAACTGGGGTTTTTCTTCAAATGTATTCACAATATCACCAGTTAGATCAATCATACCGAACCGTGATGGAGGTCTGACAGCAGATAATGTGCCAATTTTTCCGTGTTTCATGTGGAACTTAAGAAGGTCGTTGATATTTATATTCGAAACACCGTCTCCGTATGTCATCATGAAATAGTCATGTGTGATATATTCCTCAAGACGCTTAATTCTTCCGCCTTTCAGGGTATCAAGCCCCGTATCCACAAAGGTGATCTCCCATTTCATTTCGTCGTAATTGTTGTGGTATTGTAGCTTTGTCTCCGCATCCATGGAGAGGGTGAAATCACGGGAGCTGATCCGGTAATTATAGAAGTAGCTTTTAATGTAGTCTGCCTTGTACCCCAACGCCAGGATGAATTTATTGAACCCATAAAGAGAATATATTTTCATAATGTGCCACAGGATTGGTTTTCCCC
The DNA here is from genome assembly GCA_024635995.1 of Clostridiaceae bacterium. GTDB lineage: Bacteria > Bacillota > Clostridia > Peptostreptococcales > Tindalliaceae > Anoxynatronum. The sequence goes on along the minus strand of JAGXHW010000033.1, from coordinate 7,549 downwards.
CAATATCAATCATTGGTTTTGGTTTTTCGATGGTTTCTTCGCTGAGCCTGGATCCTTTGCCACCACAAAGAATCACAACCGGCATCTCCTTATTCAACATCTGTTCCCTCCTCATAAATCTCATTCATTCAGTTCAATGGTTATTCAATACTATCCAAATAAAACTGGAGTGCATTGCTTGGTGCCACCTCCACATCTTCAAAACGAATAAGCTGTTCAGGTTCGAGATTTCGTTTAACCCGTGTATTGGCCAGCAGGCAAATGGGTATAACATCCTTGTTTTCCTTTATATTCACAGCCATTCCCCTGGTATCAAATCCACCTGCTCCACGTTCAATGATTTCACCGGCTGTTATTTTTCGTTTCGTCACTGCCCCGACCGTTACTGTCGGTGACGCGGAATTGTTTAACAGAACTGGTTCACCCTGGATAATCTTTCGAAGGGTATTCACCGCTTCGAGGAACACCAAATGGTACGGTCGCACTAAAACATAGGCACTGCCTCCAGTCGTTTTCAACCTTGAAAACGCCCTATACCCTGGCATTCGATCTGCTACCGAATTTTTAGCGACAATCAAAATCCCCGGTGGAGACCCTTCACATAAAACATATTCACTGATTGGCTGTCCCACTTTTTCGGAGGCGCTTACCATATAATCCAGGTCCGATAACGTATTCACCGTCGATCCCATCATGCCATTTTTTACAATCGCTGCTCCCAAGCCATTCGCTACCAAAGCTTGTTCGATCTGCAGTTTTGTTCCATCAGTGAAAGAGATGTTTTGGTATAAGCTCAACTGCTGCATTTCTGCATAGTACTTCATCCTTTCCAAAGACGGGTTTGGGTCTAGGTATCCTTTTAAATTGACATAAGCGACTGGTTCAAAGCCCATCCCCTCCAGCTCAATTTTTAAACGGGCAAGACAGCTGGGCTGATCTCCATCTGCTTCGGTAATATAATGCCCGTGTTTAGCAAAATATGTGCCGGCTGTGACATGAAACTCTGCGTTCATTGTGACAACTTTTTTGCCACTTGTGACAGCCATAAGGATAACATCGGCTGCATGCAGTACATCACCTGAACACTCAAAGACAATGTCTGAATGCTCGATTAGCTCTTCGGGGGAATTTGTCAATATTTCTCGGGGAAACTTGGTAATACTGTCAATGGAACGTCTTGTCAGTGATCTTGATACAATAAAATCTTCCGAGTTATTGATTGTATGGTATAAACCTGTCGCGATTACACCAGTGCCAACCAACCCTATACGTGTTTTCTTAAGCATATCAAACCCTCCATTTTATAGGCGCTCTGTGAACAGGGTTACGAACATGGATGATCCAAAGATGATCAAAGATGATCAAAGATGATCATATTCATGAAACGATTTTAGCTTTTTATCCCTGTCTGATAGAATAATACTATCAACTTTCTCTGTCGGCCACTGGATGCCAAGGCTGGGGTCATTATACATGATCCCGTCTTCATCTTCGGGAAAGCGATAATCAGTGCATTTGTAGGCAAACAACGTTACCTCAGTGAGAGACAAAAACCCGTGAGCAAAACCTTCCGGAATGTAGAGCATACGTCTGTTTTCTTCCGACAAGAACACCCCTTCCCATTTTCCATAGGTTGGCGATTCTTTTCGCAGGTCCACTGCTACATCGTACACTTCACCCAGCAGAACCCGCACCAATTTTCCCTGTGGATTATTCCTTTGAAAATGAAGACCCCTAAGGACACCTTTTTTTGACAGGCTTTGGTTTTCCTGTACAAATTCTTTATTAATACCGCTTTGCTGAAACAAGTCCTTATTATAGCCCTCAATATTATTTCCACGATGATCAACATGAATCTTAGTCTCAATCATCATAAGGTCTTTCAGTGACGTTTGGTAAAAAGTAAAATTTCCGATACTTATTATCTGCGGATTCATAGTGAATCAATCCTTTCCACATAACACTTATATGGCCTTTGCCTCGGGGGATAGATCTAAATTCTGTATACTACGTTTGTTACCCTTATATGCATTCCTTAAACCGTGTTACACTAGGTCAAACTAACCTAAACCCATTGAAATAACAACAAACCTTAGTCATTTATCGCTTCACTGCTTATTTCCAGGTACCGTGCAGTTTCGTCGTAGATCTGAAAACCTCTTTCCGCAGCCCATCCATACCCATGCCTTCTTTCTTCCGGCAGGTCCATGATATCGTACAATACTTCCCAATCAAAGGCGTAGATTCCCTCATTTGTTTCCAGATCGTGAAATTTATACCACATCTTCATACCTGGTACCTCAAAAAAATAGGGAGCCTTCTTAACACGGTATTCCATGTCCAGTGTCACATTTTCGTACATCCACATGGCTCCGTAATAGATGGCCTGAATAACCTCATCACTTTTATCTTCTATGGAGAGAAGGTGGAACAAGATCATGGCCGTGTCGAATCCTACTATTGCTGGTGGTTCAAAGTGTCTGGCCCAGATGGGTTCGTAGTTCTTTTCATCATATTTTCCTGCCCAGGCAGCCAGGGTTCCCTCCTGTTCAAGTTGGGAATCCAGGATAAATTCCAATCCCTTGTCGTAAGATTCCTGGATTTTTTCTTTGTATTCTGTATCAAACAAATCATTGTCGAAAGGATGTGTATTCCTGAGTATCTTTTGAAACATTGACATGATATTATAATGCACCATCTGTAAAATAGTCCCTCTGTTCTCAAAACGAGACGCTTCAAAGGTTTGCTCAGGGTACATTTCTCCCCAGCTTCCCTGGTCATGCTGCATATGGAGAATCATATCCATGGCTTTAAGAATAGCTTGTTTGTAAGCTTCGCCCCCATACTGGTCATAAACAGCTGCCAGATAAAGCATATGGGTTGTGGTGGCATTGTTATCGATGGACGAGGTTGGTATTTGGTTATCCTGGGTAAATGTGTGGGATAAGGGTTCATCACCGTCCCATTCACGGGTATAGATCTTGTCATCAAAATCTTTGGACCACCCTCCCAGTCCTTCATAATCCAGCTGCCATGACAATACAAAGTCAGCTGTTGTGGTTGAAATTTCATGTAAAGGTACATATCTGTCAGCAACATGATGTGAAATTAGCGGCACTTCTCTGGACAAGTGGCGCACAAGGCCCCGTTGTTCATCCGTCAATTCCATTTTTGTTTTCGGTTCATCCGGCTCTTCCACTTCAACTGGCTCATCTTCCGGCAGGTCCTGTTTCGAGGGCAATCCCCATTGCATTAAAAGGGCTGCGGTTATAAGAACCAATATCATTAGACCAATGTAATTCTTTTTTCTTGTGGTCTTCACTGTTGTCCAACCTCCATTATCAAGCTCCCAAAAACCGGCCCTAAAATGCGTTCTCCAGTCGGCTTCCGCTTACTCCATCATCAGTGATTCAATGGCACGTTCATATGGCTGCCCCATTAAGTCCATGTTATGGTGCTCTGTCACGTAAGCACGTGCATTTTCGCCATACCGGACCATATCTTCTTCCGAAAATGATTCAATAAAGGCCACCAGTTTTTCGAAGTCATCATGACAATGGATTCCCAGCTGGTTTCTGGTTATAAACTCATCCGGATCCACATTGAGTGAAGCGATGGGTGTGCCCCCAAGACAAGCCTGTATAAAGGCATTGGGAAACCCTTCCTGTATCGCTGTATTGACAAAAAGACGGGCTTCATTATAATACCGCTGTACCTCACCAAATGGTACATACCCTGTAAAGGTCATGTTTGGAAGTGCCTTTGCTTCTTCGATCAATCCATCGGCATACTCCTTGAATGCCTCCGATTCCATCTCTGAATAAGGCGGCATGATCATCAAAAATGTCTGTTCCGGTAACCTTTTAGCTAATTCTACAAACAGATGGGGTCGTTTCACCTTCACACATCTTCCCACCCACAAAATCGTTTTCTTCCGGTTAAATGCAACCTCCTGGTCAATCAGGAACCCGTTGGGAACGACCTCACTGTCAACACCCATTTGTTCCTTAAGCATTCTTTGCTGCTTCAAGGTTTGGCTGAAGACATAATCTGCCCGTTTCAATCCAAAGCGGTAAAGGTAATAGATGCGGCGGCTGCCTGCTACCGAAGGGTTGGTATGGGTGGTGTCTTTGTCATGCGCCAGCCTGTGAATGTAGTGTTTTGACTTTAGAACTCTGAAAAAGAGTGCGGCCCATCCCACCAGGTGACTAGCCATTTCTGTGAGGATAATATCTGCGTCACTTTGCCACAGTGTTTTCCAGAGGTCCATGTAAAAAGTTGCCTTCTGTGTCAAACTTTTCTTGCGACGACCGAAGTATTTGATTTTTTTCAGGTGTACCTTTTCAAAGACTTCTGTTTCATCCGTCTGTCCAAAATCGCCAACATAAAAGGTGACCCGGTATTTCGAATTCTTGGCCAGATAAATCGCCAAATTATATAAATCCACTTCTCCCCCACCAAAGGGAGTATTCCATTTGGGATTGAACAGCGAATAAACATGTTCCGACAGAAATGCGATGTGTATTTTTTTCATTCCCCTGCCCCCTGTCTTATGGTCTTTTGTGGGTGTTCAGAAATAACCTTTTTTAGCTGATCCACCCATTGCCGGGCAATAATCCCCGCGTCAAAATGCTGTGCCCTTTCAGTTGCCGCTTCACTGTAATGCCTGTGCAAGGCTTCATTTTCCATCACTTCACACATTGCCGATGCCAGCAGGCGGTCATGTGCCATCATATCTTTCTCAAGCTCGGTTGCGGGATACTGGGGTACCAACACCCCATAGGATGCTTGCAGAGGTTCAGTTAATGGTGTGTCCACATCCATCTCAGGGGCTAAAATTTCCCTGGGTCCTGATAAACAGTCGATGCTGACCACCGGGATTCCCAGGCACATGGCTTCTGTTAACGCATTGGGAAACCCTTCGTATTTGGAACACAAGACAAACAACCGGCTTTTTTTGATATAGGCATAGGGATTTTCTTTAAACCCAAGAAAAAACACCTGTCCCTCCAGTTCAAAGGCATTGATCAACCACTGAAGCAACTCTGTTTGCTTGCTTCCCCTTTCTTCTTTGCCCAACAGCACCAATTTAACCTGGGGAATGGTTTTCTTAACCTCAGCAATGGCTTTAATCAAACGCCAAAAAGCTTTTTGATCTGAAAACCGTCCCACGCTGATGACTGTGTTTCCGCCTTCGAAAAGAGAGTTCTCCTCCGGGTCCACTGGTCGGGAGCCTTCCTCCATAATATGATCGATCCGGTAGGGATTGTAGATGGTGGCCACTTGATGGGGGGAAAGCCCAAACACATTCAGCAGATCATTTCTGCATTGTTCTGACACAGCAATGACTTTATCAGCTGTTGCATATACTTTTCCCAGCTTCTTTTGGGTTTCAGTGTCATGCATCAGTGAGGCGTAATTCCGCACAGAGACAATGACTTTCTCATATGTGCGGGTGCTGATATTCAGTCTGTTTGACAGGGTTGAGAAGCTGACGACTGCATCATACTGCCGCTTTTTTTTAAGGCGATTCAGCTTGTATCGGTATAACCAAAAATGATACAGGGCTTTTTTCACCGGGTTGGCGCTATAATTTTCGTTTATAAAATAGGCTTCTTCGTCAATGTGATAATCCCCTGTATGGTTGAGGATGATTAAATCACAGGTCAACTCCCCTTGCATGTGGTACAGAAAATAACGATGAAGGTTCACCGCAACCCGTTCTGCACCGCCCCCCGTCAGGGAAGAAATCATAATAGCAATCTTTATCATCATATTTCATCTCCCCACACTGGTATACTCAAACCCCAGGGATGTCATGTCTTCCGGTGAATAGATGTTCCTAAAGTCAAAGAAGTATGTGCCCTTCATCAATTCCCTGGCCCGTTTGAAATCCAGGCTGCGGAAATGGTTCCATTCCGTTAAAATCACCAGGGCATCGGCATCCGCCAAAGCCTCATATTCATTTGATCGGAAGTCGATAGAATCAAGATTGTCTTTGAAACGCCACTGTCCTTCCTCATGCCCTGCCGGGTCAAACACCTGGATCATTGCGCCGCATTCAATTAACCGTGGAATAATTACCAATGCAGGCGCCTCTCTCAAATCGTCTGTGTTTGGCTTAAAGGTGATTCCCAGAACAGCAATGGTTTTTCCCTTGAGATCAGGACCCATTTTTTCGATTATTTTATCAACCATCCGTTGTTTCTGCCGTTCATTGGCCTCAATGGTGGCTTCAATCAAGGTAATGGGCACATGGTTTTTTCTGGCAATATCCGCCAATGCCCTCGTATCTTTAGGAAAACAGCTTCCCCCATACCCGGGACCCGCATGAAGAAATTTCGGGCTGATCCTGCCGTCTTTCCCCATGGCTTTGGCAACATCCTGCACATTGGCGCCCACTTTTTCGCAGATGTTTGCAATCTCGTTGATGTAGGTGATTTTCATCGCCAGAAAGGCGTTCGAAGCGTACTTAATCATTTCAGCCGTTTCGATATTGGTGATAACAAAGGGTGTTTCATTAATGTAAAGCACTTTATAGATATCTTTCATGTGCTGAGCGGCCTGTTCTGTGTCTGCGCCCACCACAATTCTGTCCGGATGTGTAAAGTCATACACCGCCGAACCTTCCCTTAAAAACTCTGGATTGGATACCACATCAAAGTCAAGGTTAACGCCTCGTTCCTTAAGTCTTGTCCCAATCAGCTCCCTGACTTGATGACCCGTCCCCACAGGCACAGTGGATTTGTTCACAATGATTTTATACCCGTTCATGTGTTCGGCAATGCTCTCTGCCACCGACAACACCTGTGTCAGGTCAGCGCTTCCGTCATAGGCGGGGGGTGTCCCCACTGCCACAAAGAGAATGTCACAGGATTGTATGACGCTGATCAGGTCAGTGGTAAACCCAATACGTTTGTAATAGATGTTTCGGTTGACCAACTCTTCCAAACCCGGTTCATAAATAGGAATCTTTCCGTTACTTAACTCATTCACTTTTTGCTGGTCAACGTCCACACACACCACTTCATGTCCAAAATCTGCCAGGCAGCTGCCTGACACCAAGCCCACATACCCTGTTCCGATTACCCCAATTTTACTCACATAACCCCTCCTAAACCAGTTCAATCATTTTGCGGGATAGGTCAATGGTATCGTCCATCATCCAAATCTCTAATGTTTTGAATCAGCATTTTCTGTTTGCCACTTTGAGTCAATTCCAATGCTTCGCACTGGTTTATCCTAAAATCAAGTACACCATTAAATCTTTTTGTGAGAAATGCTCCTAACTGCTGTTTCTTTGTCGTATAGTCTTTATCCAACATATTAATCTCAACAAATCCTGGTTCATTTTGAACAAACTGACATTTTGTACAAACTGCGAATACTCCTTCCTGAAAAACCTTCGTACTAATATCGATTAGTTCCAAATTCCTGCCAATTAAATTTGGAATAGTATCATGGGTATAACGGCCCTTAATTCTGATCCCTTTCTCCTCAATAATAGCGCCATCACCGGTATCGTATCGAATGAGTGGCATTTTACGAT